>PAAY01000006.1 GCA_002698985.1 Saprospirales bacterium
ACCCCCATAACCCACATAATCCTCCATAATCCTCCATAATCCTCCATAATCCTCCATAATCCTCCATAATCCCTGCCTGTCGGCAGACAGGCTCTATAATCCACACTACTCCCTCACCGTACCCGCCAACACGCTGACTTTGGAGTTGAAGGGGTTGCCGGAAGAGCGGCGGAAGGAGACCACCTGGCCGCAGTGCCAGATGGCGTCGGCGATGGGGCCGTTGATTGTGTTCCAGAAGGGGTATTCGCTGGTGCGCTCGCCACGTTTGAAAACCATGTTGCAATCTTCCAGTTTCACCTTACCGGATTTGAGCAATTCACTGGCTGCCCAGAGATTTTCGAGGGTGGCCTTTCGGAGACCTTCATAATCTTCCGGGGTGTCGGCGTTGCTGCCATCATTGATTTTTTGCTCCACGGCCAGGCGGATGGTTCTCGACAAGCCGTAAATGTGTACGAGCGTCTCAAACGAGGAGCGAGCCTCTTCGGTGGGCCGGAATTCCAGGTCTTCCTGGCGGAGGCCTTCAGTGGCCCAATAGTAACGGAAGCCGAGTCCGTCGATCATACGGGCGGCGACGGTTTCCGGAGTGTACGAATCCGGGTAATCAGGTATAATGCGGTAAGGCAGTTCACTGCCATTGGTTTGTGCCATGGAGCTGTGGGTAATGCTGGACATTGCGACGAAAAACAATAAACAGCAGGTGAATTTCAGCAATTTCATGTCGTGGTGATTTAGGACGGATGTTGGGTTGTTGATTTGTTGAAGTGTTGAAGTGTTGAAAGGGGTCTATTGCGCTGAGTCCTTTTTTATTGGACGTGAGTTATTTAGGGCTTTCGCTCAAAGCTCCTGATTTTCAGGTTAATTTGGGAATTCAGGAGCTGACTCTGATATGTTTTCTGGTATCGAGGCCGGTGACACGTTGCGCAAGAGAAGAAATTGTCTTCAATCTTTGGGGAATTGCTTGCTATGCAACTTTTCGATCAGGGCTGTACAAAAAACAACGGGAAGCGCCTGAAATGGCACTTCCCGTACGGACCAAACATCCTAAAATTCTATGCTCCTTTAGTTGCCACTATCGAATATCACATTCCCATCAGTATCAAAAATGATCTTTACCTCATTGCTGAGTTCAACGAAGTACTTTTCGTGGAAGGTGAGAATGGCAAGTACCACTGTTTCTCCCGGGTAATTGCTTTCAATATAGGTGATGGCTGCTGCGGGGAGCTCGCTGGCGGTTATTTCGGTTCCACCCCAGCCCGGGCCATGGCCACCATGGTTGCCACATTCGTGTTCGAATGTCCCATCTTCATCAAAAATGAGGACGGTTCCACTTGACAGTTCTACCGCAAAATCACCGTTTGGTTTGGCTACTACCACCTCGATGCTTTCACCCGGATAGTTTTCTGCTACATAGTCAGTGGCACTTTGCGGAAGATCGGCCAGGGTGAGGGAATCGCCAAAGGTGCACATGTTTGTCTCACCGCCTTGTCCCGGACCGTGGTTACCGCCATGGTTACCCATTCCGTGATGGCCTCCGCCATGCATTCCCTCGTCGCCTTCGCAAACTTTGATAAAAGAACCATCTTCGTCAAAAAGCAAAACAGTGCCATCGGACAGTTCCACACCGAATTTTCCGCTGGGTTTCAAGACGGCCACGTTGATACTGAGACCGGCATAATTCTCTGCCACGTAATCGAGAACTGCCTGGGGCAATTCGGCAGTATCCAGCGTATCACCTGCGATGCAGTTGGCAGCACAGCCTGCACCCGGATTTCCGTTGCTATGTGGGCCATTGCCCATGTGACCGCCACCATGGTTACCACCATTTCCTTGGCCCTCATTACCATCGCCCAGGAAATCGCCATTCATGTTGAAAAACAGTTCCTGACCGTCTTCCAAAATGACGTGGTACCCATTGTCGTCAGACATGAAAACCATCTCGATTTCCAGCGGGCTATAGTTTTCATTGACGTAGCTTACAATGGAATTGGGTAGATCGGTAGTTCCAACGGGGTCTGAGCTTGTATCATTGGCAATGGTTTCAAGGAGCCCCAGGGTTGAATCATTGAGGATATCCTTTTGGCAGGCCCAAAGGCCAACAAAGCTTGCCAGCAAAATGCCTATCACAACCTTTTTCATAATCAAGTCTTTTTTGGTGATAAAATCCGGTTTCGATTCTGTGTAAAACAGACTCTGGAGTCTGAAATCTGTTCTACACTCAACAAGGCGAGAGGGATGTAAAAAGGGTTGCACCGTTGCGAAAAAAAATCAAAAACGGTACATCAATGCCGATTGCAGGCCAGCTGCATAGCCACTGCTACCGTTTTGAGGGTCTGCACTTGCATCGGTCAGTTGCAGGCGCAAGGATGGCCCAATCTCCAGTCGGAGTCCCTGACGGAGGTGAACATTCAACAAAGCAGCCGCCTCCAATTCCAGGTAAAAGGGCGCGGTAGTATTAACGGAAGCGAAAGAGCTGTTGCCTTCATGGTGAACCTGAAACATTGGGTTTTGCACTTCAATATTTGAAACGCTCATGCCTGAATCGAGCAGAAAATTCCCGATGAAACCCGCTGACAGGCCAAATCCCAACCGGCCTTTGTGGGTTCGCCAGGCAATGCCCAGGGGTATGCTGACATACCTGAACTTTTGGCTCGTTCCAACGGTCAGGCCAATATTTTCATCGGGTGAAACCTGAACAGAGGTATCAACTTGTTCCACCCGCAGGTTCAGGGTCGCACTGCCAGAGGGAGTGTAAAGCGAGTATTGAAAATCGTGTTCAAAGCCGTGCATTCCTGGCATGGACTCACCCAGCTTGAAGGATGGCGTGTGCGTGCTGGAAAATTCTGATTCATTGTAAAACACACCCGAGCAAAGGCTGATTCCACCTGTCAGTTCCCTTTCTACCCTTAAGCCCGCCGAAACGCTTTGTCCGCTTGTTGTGGTCTGGGCCTCAAAATGAGGATGCGGACCACCCCCGTGGTGATGGGTTCCGGAGGTCCCGGAAAATTTACGATGTGAACTGAACATGCCCACAGCAGGCCCGGCCCAAAATTCTCTGGATGGCAGTTGTTGTGGGGGCAACTCAAGGTTTATGCTTGCTTCTCCATATTTCAGAAAAATATCGAGCGGCTCTATGGCTACTGGCGAAGGTGATGCAACCGCTTTTTCGCTTTTCTTTTCGTTGCCTGTAGTATTTAAGGGATGGCGTTCCGCAACCAGATTGCCAGGTGATTCGACAGCTTTGTCATTTTTAACACCTGAAAGGTCCGTCGGAGGTGCTGCATTATGTTGCTCCGTTGCTCTACGTTTGTCACCGGTTACTTTTTCTGGCAACATTTCTTCAGATGGGTGAGCGGTTGACCGATTTGGTGCATTCGCAATTGTAGATTCAAGGCTTTGATCCGTATTTCCGGCATTTTCCGATGGCTTGGTCAGAGGATTTACCGGAGCACCGCCTGAATCAGAAGAAGCAACGGCTCGCTCCTTTTCAATCTTCAACTGCATTTCTAGCTTGTCCAACTTCTGCCGGTAGTAAGTATGCTGGTAAACGAATGCTCCGGCCAATAGCACAACCACAGCAGCTGCCCACCAGTAGCGCCCCCAGAAAGGAATGCCACCAACGGGAAATGACTCCTCGATGCCTTCCCATACCGAGTCGGGCGGAGATTCCGAATACTGATCCAATGAGTTTTTCATAAACTCATCGAAGCGGTCGTCGTGTAAGTGTTCTGCCATTTGCAATCGTTTTCAATGGCCCAATTATGTGGCCAGCTTCTGTTCAAACAATTTCTTCATCAACTGCCGGGCCCTGCTGAGCTGTGATTTTGAAGTTCCTTCTGAAATACCCAGCCTGGCGGCAATTTCCTGATGGGTGAACCCCTCCATTACATACATATTCAGCACTGCTCTGAAGCCAGGAGGCAATTTCTGCATGAGTGCAATGAGCATCTTTCCGGTTTCCAGGTCCCCATCATCGGATCTTTCATCCGCGGGTAGTTGAAGTACAGCCGGGTCTATTTTGTGCATTTCGGTCCAATTGCGCTGGCTTCTGAGGTAGTCAATGGCTGCGTGAACGATGACCCTCCTGATCCATCCTTCCAGGCTGCCCATGCCGTTGTACTGCTTCAGGTCCCGGAACACTTTGATGAATCCCTCCTGCAGCATGTCCTCGGCTTCTTGCCGGTTGTTGGCATAGCGAAGGCAAACCCCAAACATCTTGTCCTTAAAACGGTCATACAGATGCTTCTGGGCTTTCCGGTCACCCTTTATGCAGGCTTTCAGGAGTTGGTCCATTATCGCTGAGTTCGATTTGCAGCGTCAAAGCTGGGAGATGTTCATCCACTTCATCAATGACTTTTGGCGGAGTCCTGCAATGAATGGTTGCATGGAACCGGAAAAAAATCCCCAACCAGGGATAGATTACACTACTTTTGGCCATAACAACCAATTCAAACCACCATGGCCTACAACGAATTTCTCGCCGACCGCATCCGCCAGCATTTACAGGAGAAGAAGACCGTTTTCGAAGAAAAGAAAATGATGGGTGGGCTCTGCTTCATGGTGGATGGCAAAATGCTGGCCGGCGTCACCAACGACAGCCTGATGGCACGCATCGGTCCCGATGCCTGGGAACCGGCTTTGCAACGAAAGGGCTGCCGGGAAATGAACTTCACGGGCCGCAGCATGAAAGGATTCGTTTTTGTGGAACCGGCAGGCCTCGACACCGACGAGGACCTGGCGCATTGGCTCCAACTCTGCCTGGATTACAACCCCATTGCGAAGGCGAGTAGAAAGAAAAAATGAGCTGAATTTGAGTCCCGAACTGTTCCTTCCATCGCCACCAATTCTTTCTAAGATCAATTTTTGCATGTGCAGGTCATGACTTTGTAACTGTACACTTACCTTGGGCGCCCCCTTTTATACCAAGTGTTGCTGCTTGCTCCAGGTCGGAAATGGCCGAACTGACCATTCTCGGCTTCCGGCACGAAGCCCTCAAAAAGCTGGGTGTGCAAACTTTCACCGGCTATGAAGAGATCGGAAATGTGCTGTTTGTAAATACCTCGCAGATTCAGGCGATTGAGTGAGGAGTGGCCTCCTGGCAGTGTACTTAAGATCAGTTTGCTCCAACAGCTGTTGTGCCCCCACACCACCCAACTGCACTAAACTAAACCATGAAAAAATCTCCTCAGAACTTGGGTAGGGTAGATTTCCGGTTAGGCGTTTCAAGGGTGTAATTCAGATCAACTCCTAACCGAAAAATTGAAAGTCATGAAACAGCTAAGTTTTTTGCTCGCCCTTTTCTTTTCTCTCCTGCTTACCCAGTCCTGCCAGAAAGACAACGAAATTGACCCATTGGCCGGGCAGGAAGCTCCGGCCCTACCTTCTGAAGAATCCTTTGTCATGAGCCTGACCCAATTTACGGAAATGGGAGGCCTTGACGATGGGGAAGTTGATTCCAGAACGGTTACCAACTGGAGCCATGCTGCCGGCAATGTGCTGATATGGAACTCCCTGCTGAGCCTTCACCTGACCATTCCGGTGCTTTCCTTCCAGGAAGCCTTCAATCATCAGCCGGTTTATCAGGGGCAGGGGGTCTGGCTCTGGGCTTACGAAGTGACTGATGACACCGGCACCTACCAGGCTGAACTCTATGGGGAATTGCTGGTCAACAACGAAGTGAAATGGGATATGTACATCTCAAAAACCGGTGGTTTTTCCAATGTACACTGGTACACGGGAATAACGGCGCTGGACGAGTCTTATGCCCATTGGACACTGAACTTCGACGTCAACGACCCCAAACCTTTCATCAGCATCGACTACCTCCGCGACAACGGGAATGGTGTTTCATCCATCCGCTATACCAACATCATTCCCGGCAATCCTGACAATGGCAGCTACATCGAATACCGCACCGGCAATGTGGTACCCGGTGAATTCGACAGGGCTTACGACGTATTTGGCGCAGCCGACAACAACCTGATCGAGATCAACTGGAACAGTGTCAACCACAACGGCAGGGTGAAAAACCCGGATTTCTACGGGGACGAAGACTGGCACTGCTGGGACACGCAGTTGCAGGATGTGGATTGTTAGGACTTCCTGACCCTCTTCACAAAAGGGGCCATACCGGTATTTGAAGCTGGTATGGCCTCTTTCTTTTTGCCTGAAAAATGTATGGGGCAAAGCGGATGGGCATGAACAGGGCATCAGCGTCTCAGGTTGTTGTCGCAATTGCCATTTCTCGGAAGGCTCGGCCATGAGTTTAATTGATCCTCCCATTACTGCAAACCGGGCTATTGAACATGAAACCAGCCACTTAAATTTACAGAGACAGGTATGCGATACGGGAAAAAAGTATAATTTTCACCTATCTTCATCCCCCAAACATTCACCCAACTCAGCATCACACCATGGCAAAATTCAACCTTTCCATCAATGGCAAACAGCACGAAGTGGATGTGGACCCTTCAACACCCATGCTCTGGGTATTGCGGGACCACCTCGACCTCGTAGGCACCAAATACGGCTGCGGCATCGCACAGTGCGGGGCCTGCACCGTCCTGCTGGGCGACGTGGCCGTCCGCTCCTGTTCCCTGCCCGTCTCGCAGGTGGGGCAGCAGAAAATCACCACCATCGAAGGATTGTCGGAAAACGGCGATCATCCCCTCCAACTGGCCTGGCTCGAAAATGACGTTCCGCAATGCGGCTACTGCCAGGCCGGACAGATCATGAATGCGGCAGCATTGCTGAAAGCGAATCCAAATCCGACGGATGAGGAAATCGAGGCGGCCATGAACGGCAACATCTGCCGTTGTGGAACCTACACCCGCATCAAAAAGGCCATCAAGGCTGCGGCGCAAATGTAGCCACCAGCTTTCCATCCCTTGCTTTGGATCCCTTCCTCAAAAAACCTTCAAAATCTTTCAAACAACCTGCAAACCTTCAAAAATGACACGGATAAAAACATCATACGGCAGGCGCTCATTCATCAAAACCACGGTACTGGCCGGTGGCGGCATGATGCTCGGCTTCAGTTGGCTGGCCGGCTGCAAGCTCGACAGCCCCAACGGAGAATTGGCCCTGCCCGAAAACTGGTACGAACTCAACGGCTTCCTGAAAATAGGTGAAAACGGCGTGGTCACCATCATGTCGCCCAATCCCGAGATCGGGCAGAACGTGAAGACCTCCATGCCCATGATCGTGGCCGAAGAGCTGGACGTGGACTGGAAGCAGGTCATTGTAGAACAGGCCCCGCTGAACACGGACATTTTCACCCGCCAATTGGCCGGAGGCAGCCAGAGCATCCGCCAGGGCTGGAAGAGCCTGCGAATGGCCGGGGCCACTGCCCGCCACATGCTGCGACAGGCCGCCGCTCAGGCCTGGGACGTACCCCTGGAAGAAGTCACCACCGAGGCAGGCACCCTGGTACACGAGGCCAGCGGTAAAAAAGCCGGCTACGGAGAATTTGCCTCGGCTGCCGCCAACCTGGAAGTGCCCGAAGAGGTGGAACTCAAAGACCTGAAAGATTTCAAGATCATCGGCACCTCTCGCCGCAACGTGGACGGCAAAAAAATCGTAACCGGGCAGCCGCTCTTCGGCCTCGACTACAAACGGGAGGGCATGCTCATCGCCATGATAGAGCACCCGCCCGCATTTGGCATGAAGCTCAAATCTTACGACGACAGCGCCGCACGGGCCATGCCCGGCATCGTGGATGTTTTCACCATTACCTCCTACCCGGAAGACTATGAACTGCAATGGTGTGACACCAGCGCTTTTACGGAATTGTTGGTGGTCGTCGGAAAATCCACCTGGGAAGTGATGCAAGCCAAAAAGGCCCTCAAAACGGAATGGGAAGTAGCACCTGAAAAGACCAAAGAGGTCCTTCAATTCTGGGGCAACAAGCAGCCCGTCAAATCTCCGTCAGGGCTGGAAAACACAGCGGACCATATTGCCAACCTGGCAACAGCCGGAGAAAAACTGGCTGAAGTGGTGCGCAAAGACGGTGATCCGGAGGCAGCCTTCAAAAAAGCCGCCCGCATCATCGAGCGCAGCTACTCGGCTCCCTTCCTGGCTCACAACACCATGGAGCCGATGAATTTCTTCGCCCATGTTACCGAAGACAAGGCCGAACTCGTCGGGCCCGTTCAGACTCCGGAGTTCATGGAAAAAAGCGTGTCGGCCCGGCTGGGACTGCCACTGGAGAAAATCGACATCCAGATGACCCGCCAGGGCGGCGGTTTCGGGCGCCGGCTTTACGGCCATTTCCTGGTGGAAGCTGCGGTTATTTCACAGAAGCTGAAGGCCCCCGTCAAATTGATTTACACCAGAGAAGACGACATGAGCTTCGGCAACTACCGGCCGGCCTATTATGCCACCTATCGTGCCGCCCTCGACGAAAACAACAACTTGCTGGCCTTTCACGTGCGTGCTGGCGGCATTCCCGAAAGCCCGCTTTTCGCCAACCGCTTTCCCGCAGGTGCCGTGGACAATTACCTGGCGGAGGGCTGGGCCATCGAGTCCAACATCACCATCGGTGCCTTCCGAGCGCCCAGGTCCAATTTCATAGCCGGTGCCGAACAGTCCTTCCTCGACGAACTTGCCGAAGAGATGGGAAAAGACCCCATCGAGTTCAGGTTAGAGCTGATGGAAAGGGCCAAAAACAACCCCGTCGGGGAAAACAACGACTACGACCCCGAACGCTACGCCGGGGTGCTGAAGCTGGTCAGGGAAAAATCCGACTGGGGCAATGAAAAACCTGGCGTGGGCCGTGGTGTGTCGGCCTATTACTGCCACAACTCCTATGTAGCACAGGTGATGGATATCGAGATGAAAAACGGCAAACCGGTCATTCAAAAAGTGCACTGTGCCGTGGACTGTGGCATCGTCGTCAATCCGGATGCTGCCACCAACCTCGTTGAAGGCGGCACCGTGGACGGCATCGGCCACGCCATGTTCAGCGAGCTGACCTTCAAAGACGGCGCTCCCGAACAGAAAAACTTCGACCGTTACCGCCTCATCCGCCACAGCGAGGCGCCGAAATCCATCGAAGTGCATTTCGTCGAAAACGACATCGACCCAACCGGCCTCGGTGAGCCACCCTTCCCTCCCATCATGGGTGCCCTTGCCAATGCCCTTTACCGGGCCTCGGGCAAACGGGTGTATCACCAGCCCTTCATGGGCAACCGGCAGATGCCGGGTTGAGACAAAAAAGGCGGCTTCCGGGCCGCCTTTTTTGATTTGAGGAAGTGAAGAAGTGATCCCGACATCCGTCGGGAGAGGAACTGAACATCGTCCTTCCAATTTCACTTGAAAACCCTGACATGATGGACTACATTTAGCCAGGCCCTTCCTTTCAGCGATCAGGAGATCGCTGTTACTTTGTCAGCTTCTCGAAGGGAAAACACCTTGCAATGCGATAATGTAATGGACCGTCACATAAGGTGGCCTGTTTTCATGGGCCTGACTTCCGCCGGTATTGCTGATGGAAGAACCGCTCATGGTGGCATTGGGTGCTGATGATTTGTAAGCTGGCCTGGAGGTTTTGGCATTGATGGCACCGTCGGGGTTTGCAGTATCGCCGTAACCCGTATGGGCCTCCAGGTTGTGTGAATGCGATGGCATCTGGGCAGTGGTCAGGGTCACCGTTTCTGTTCCGCCTTTAGAACCGAGGCGGTAGGTGCTCAGTCCAGGGCCCGTGCCAGCATGGATCGGAGTGCGTCCACGAAGATCCGGCAATCCAAAGGTGGTTCTGCCGTCACCGCCGTAGGTGGTTCCTAAAATGGAGAACAAGGCCTGATTTTGATTGATGGACAGCAGCTGTCCGTCGCAGAAGGCCCATCCCCGTGGGGCGAAGTTGCCGGCAAAGAGGGTGATTTCACCGATAAAAGGTTCCGGCCCTACTGCCCCGGCTTCCGTGTTATTGGTTGTGGAGATGTGGTTGCCCAGCAAGGTTACCATTGCCAGGGAGGCTACCAAATAGATGTTTTTCATTGGTAAATGATTTTAAGGAATGTGAAAATGCCGGTTGCACTGAAGGGAATGGGCGAGCCGGTAGTGAGCAAAATGCTGCCTGTTGATCAGGCTGCGGTTTCTATTGACGGGAAAACATTGCGGAAGATAGTCATATTTCCCGGAAGGGATGGTGAGCGGAAGGATAAAGCAGGACGAAGCCTCAATTGTTTGCGTAACCCGTCATCTCTGTTCCCCTTCGATGCCTACAGGAAACAGGAAGGAGATATCAGGCGGCATCTAATTTTCTTCTCCCTTCGGAAAACAACGGTACCCAACATTCAACTCCAGCGCTTTGGCTGCCGAGAAATTGTAAGCCCGGACATTCAATCCCACAAAAAGGTGGTCGCTCAGGTGGTATTTGACACCCAGCCGCTGCTCCAGCCGGGGAGTAGATTTGAAATACTGCTTGCGAAGAAGGATGTATCCGAGCCCCATGTAGATGGACAAACGGTCGATGCTATTTTCTCCCGTCAGGAAAACCGAGGTGCCGAGTTTGTCTTCAAACGGGATGGCGTTTTTCTCCACCCTGCCTTCCAGCACAGCTGCTTTGATGCCGTTGGTGCCGTCGTAAAAGAAGTCTAGCCCTGCGCCGTATTTGAAGCGGTGATCCACCACCCTGTTGTAACCAGCAAATACGTTGAGCATGAGAAAATTCCAACCGTAAGTTTCAGGTGGCCAGTCATCGTTGCTGGCATTGAACTCCACTTGCCGGGTGGTGATTCCCATAAATCCGAAAAGCTCATTTTTCGGAACGTCCGGCTTTTTCAGGTCTTTTAGGTTTCGCTTCGCAAATACCTCATCACCGGGCACCCAGCGCAACCCCAGGCGGTAACCAAACACATTAACACCTTTTTGCGGTTCACGGGTGTTGCCGTTGGAGATGTGGGTCAGCCTTATACCGGGTTCTATCCAGAGGTGCTTTCGCAGCCTGAGAGACAGGCCGGAGCCCAGTTCGCAGAAAACATTTACTGGCGTGGCAAATATATCGTTGGGCAAGGGGGCCTTCGGGTCCCAGTACTTCATCCCGGTGGCCATGCCCAGGGAGGCGTAGGTGTTCACCTGTAAAAAGTCCCAGCGGATCAGGTTGCCCCCTACAAAGCCGTAAAAGGCTATGGGGTGCCCCAATTCATTTCGACGAAGAACCCTCATGTAATGGAGGCCGATGCCATATCGCGGGTAGTTGTTGGCTTCGTGCCAGAGGTGTCTTCCGTTCGTTTGCCATCCAAACTCAAAGGCGTACGACTGGGTAAAGCGGAAGGGATCTCCTTCATCGTCGCGGCTGTTGAAAAAAGGTGTGTTCTCCGGCAGAAACTCGCCATGCATCGTTGAAAGCCGGTAAAAGTGCTGGTCTCGCTCTTCACCTGTCTGCCCCAAGGCAGGATACCATACAACGGCTGACAGCACCATCGAGATCAGGATAAAGCCCCATGAAATTCTGGTTGGCACTTTCATCTTGCAAGGCATTGTTTCACCGCCTAAGCTTCACCGAAGCTATCCTGGCTCTACCATTAAATCAATGACGAGCTTTTTTGGTTGAGGTGATAATGCGCATGCACCGTCGAGTACTGTCGATCTCCCGATCGACAGACCCACCTTTGCAATTGAAATTCAGCAATCAGGAGATCGCTGTTACTTCTTCACGTACTTCGTCAGAATGACGATTTGCTGGCCATTCACCTTTCCTTCGATGTGTTCGGGATTGTCGTGAACGAGGCGGATGTTGCGCACGGCAGTGCCCCGTTTGGCGGTGAATCCACCCCCTTTGACGTTGAGGTCCTGGATGAGCACCACGGTATCTCCGTTTTGGAGCTGCACGCCATTTGAATCAAGATGGACGACGGCATTTTCAGCAGCCCGGGCTTCTGCCTCCGCCCAGTGCAGGGTCTCCTCATCGAGGTACATCATATCCAGCAGATCCTGTGGCCAACCTTCAGTTCTTAGCCGGTCAAGCATGCGCCAGGCCACTACTTTCACAGCCGGCACTTCGCTCCACATGCTGTCATTGAGGCAGCGCCAGTGGTTGGGATCCATTTGTTCAGGGTTTTCAATTTGCGTACGGCAGGTGGTGCAAACCCATACACAGTCATCCGAAGAGTTGCCCTCTTTGGGAAACACGGTCATTGTGGAAAGTCCGTCAGTACCGGCACACAATTCACACACTCCGCCGCTGCGGGCCTCCAGTGATTTATCCAGGCTCATTTCAACGATTTAAAATTTTGACTAAACCCCGGTATTGAAGCTCCGGGCATTCCAAAAGGCCGCAAAGGTAAGGTTACAATCAAGCCTGGAATGGCAGACTTGTCCCATTTAAAAAGATTTGATTTCACGCACAGACACACTCAGGTAACAGCAAGAGCCCGGACATCTTTATAGAAGCCCGGGCTCGAATTCTATGAAAAGAAAATAAGCGCGTTTTACTTCCTCATTTCAAGTGCATCGAAGCGCAAATTGAATACCCTAACCTGGCAGATAAAATCAGACTGGTCTTTACTTTCAGGTACAAGGAGATCGCAGCTACCAGTTTCTCTCCACATCGTTATGGATCGTAGGGATGGTTTGCAGCCAGGCATAAATAGCCGACACCTCCGCTTCGCTTAATGCCGCATAGGGCACCATGGGTGGCCGGAGTATCTTGCCGTCCGGTCGCTGCGCAAAACGGACAGCTTTTGAAAACTCCTCTTCGGTCCAGTTGCCGATGCCGGTTTCCTTGTCCATGGTGATGTTGGCGGAAAAGATGTGGGTTTTACCATCCGTAGGGTCGATCAGCACGTTGCCACCTCCCATGAATCCTGAGGAGTTTTCCGGAACGAAGCTATCATTGGTCTTAAAATCGGCAGAATGGCACTGGTAGCAATCAAATTTGGCCACTGCCAGGTAACGCCCCCAGGCCACTTTATCCGAAGGATCAGGTTCAACTACCGGCTCCTCCGGGTAGGGCAAAGGCTTGAAAGCCACCCGGCAGAGCAGTTTTGTCAAAAACGATGGTTGGGCTGCCGGCTGCACCACATCTGATGCTTCCAGTTCCGGCTGATCGGAGCGGAGATAAGCAATGATGCTGTGCAGGTCTTTGTCGCTCAGCAAGGGGAACTTTGGCATCCAGGGCGGTGCAAATTGGCCATCTCTTTTCACACCCGAGCGGAGCAGGTAGGCCAGTTCTCCATCGGAATAGCCGTGCAGTTTGGCCTTGTCCGAATGCGTAATGTTAGGCACCCAGACTTTTCCAAATTCCGGAACGAGGTCATTCATGAAGCGGCCGCTCAGCTTGCCATCCTCGCCTCGGTGGCAATTGGCGCAAAGCATGCCGGCAATGCGCTTGCCTTCGGCGATCATGGCGCTGTAGGCCTCTACTTTGAGATCAGGAGCTTTGACTTCGTAGGAGGGGATGCCTCCGAAATGAATGGTAGCCGCTCCCAAAAGAACTACCAGCACGATGACACCCAGGATGATGCCCAGAATTTTCAACACTTTTTTCATAGCAAATGGATTTATTGGTCACAAGTTTAAAGTCCCGTTCAGACGGCGGATGCCGTCCAAATCCTCCACTCAACCCGATGTTCGAATACTCCCAGCTTGACTGGATTCAGGTTGCGATATGCAAAGCTTGAAGATCTATTGAAGAAGGGCTTTCAGAATGGTTGCAATTGCTTGCAATCATGTCGCAGCTAATGATTGGAAGGCACAATTTCCAAAAAATTTCTCAATTCCAAAGAAATGTCCATCTTCTGATCAACTGCTGCAACTTTAAGTTGCAACCCAACAGGGCGTTTTGTGAACAAAACGTCAAAGGCGGTACTCTGCGAGGCTGGTTGCCACCAAATCTCAGCGGATGCTTTTACATTTGGCGCATTTCTCAGCATTTGTACGACGCCATGAGCGAATTCAATACCTTCCTGCAACTAGGACTCAACCACATCCTCGACTTCGAGGCCTATGACCACCTGCTTTTCATCATCACCCTGTGTGCGGTGTACAAGCTGGATGAGTGGCGCAAAATCCTCATCCTCGTCACGGCTTTCACCATTGGCCACTCGCTCACGCTGGTGCTTTCCGGACTCAATATTCTCCGAATACCATCCGACCTGGTGGAGTTTCTCATCCCGGTCACCATTGTCGCTACCGGGTTGCACAACGTCGTTGCAAGGAAAAAAGAAGAGGGGCTGTTTTCAAAAACTGTCAGGATCAATTACCTGCTGGCGCTGAGCTTCGGGCTGATACACGGCATGGGCTTCGCCAACTACTTCCGCTCACTCATGGGAGGCATGGAGAGCATCGTGAAACCATTGTTTGCATTCAATGTGGGCATAGAGCTGGGGCAACTGGTCATCGTGGCTTGCTTCTATGGTTTTCTGTATTTCATGTCCCGTCTGTTCACCATCGAACACCGTGAATGGAATCTCTTTGTGTCAGGTGCCGGAGCCGGCGGCGCCCTTTTGCTCATCGTCCAAAATGTATTTGCGTAGCCACTCATGACCGCTTTTCACACCATATTGCTGCTCTCTTCTTTCCTCGCTGCGCAACGGCCGGCCAGCTTTCACGACTTCAAAATGAGCGTCTGTGAAATGACTTTCCCTTCGAAAAATGAAGACCTCCAGCTCAAGTTCTACCTCTTTCAGGACGATTTAAAGGCAGCCCTCTACGACAACCCCGATGCCCCCAGCATTGACGAAGAAAAAGCAGCAGCATACATTGCAGACCATTTCAAAATCAGCGTAAACGACCAGATCGCCACACTGCACTTTGGCTCCATGCGAATGAAAAACGACCAGGTATTGCTGGAATTCACCTGCCCCGGCACACGATTCAGGTCGCCCGCTCATTTGGGTGTTCACAACACCATTCTTGTTGAACAATTCCGAAAACAGGTGAACATGGTTTACCTCAATGCGCCGGGCAAAGACCGCATCACCCTGATGCTGCATGCATCCAAAACCGATGGAACTTTCTCTTTGTAGGCATTGCCCGCTATGGCGGGCGAACGGACTTTTTAAACTTTAAAAACTTTCATCAACGATGTTTTCAAGAATTACCCTCTTCGCTTGCGCAATGTTGTTGGCTGCCGGTGCTTTTGCACAGAAGCGCAGCAACCACGGAAACGTTTTCGAAGACCTCAACTACCTGTTGCCAGACCCCAGCCCCTACCGCAGCGCCGATGGTGCCCCGGGACCTGAATACTGGCAGCAGCGGGCAGACTACGACATAGACGCCCGCCTGGTACCCGATGAGCAGCGCCTCTACGGCAACGAACTCATCACCTACCACAACCTCTCACCCAACAACCTGCGCTACCTCTGGCTGCAACTGGACGAAAACCAGCACCGGGGCGAGCTGGACCATCACCACTTCAACGGAAACTCCATGGAAGAGGTGATGAACGCACAGGCCCTCTACATGATGGACCAGTGGAAAGACCTCACCGAATACGGCCACAACATAGAGGCCGTGACCGACGCCAACGACAAACCCCTCAAATACACCATCAACGGTACCATGATGCGGGTGGACCTGCCCACTGTGCTGAAACCCGGAGAGGAGTTTCAGTTTCGGGTCAAGTGGAATTACAAACTGGTGGACCGCATCAACGGGCCGTGGGGCCGTGGCGGCTACGAGTTTTTTGAGAAGGACAAGAACTACATTTTCACCATCACGCAGTGGTTCCCCCGCATGTGTGTTTACGACGACGTGGAAGGTTGGCAGAACAAGCAATTCACCGGACGCGGCGAGTTTGCCCTCGAGTTCGGCAACTACGTAGTGAAGATGACCCTGCCCGACGACTACATTGTAGGCTCTACCGGTGAGTGCCTCAACTACCCGGCCGTGCTGACTTCTGAGCAGTTGAAGCGCTGGGAGCAGGCCAAAACCGCTACTGAACCCGTTCAGATCGTGACCCTGGACGAGGCCAAAGCGAATGAAAAATCAAAACCCTCCAGCCGGCTGAAGACCTGGATCTACAAGGCCGACAACGTGCGCGACTTCGCCTGGACTGCCAGCCGCAAGTTCATCTGGGACGCCATGCCGCATTACAACTCCGACGGCCGCCGCGTGATGTGCATGAGTTATTATCCGAAGGAAGCCTACCCGATTTACAGCCGTTACAGCACACGGGTGGTTGCCCACACTTTGAAAACTTATTCGAAGTATTCCATCCCCTACCCCTATCCGGTGGCCATTTCCGTGGAGGCCAGCAACGGCATGGAATACCCCATGATCTGCTTCAACTTCGGCCGGGCGGAGGAAGACGGCACTTACACCGAGCGCATGAAAAACGGCGCCATCAGCGTGATCACCCACGAGGTGGGGCACAACTATTTCCCCATGATCATCAACAGCGATGAGCGGAAATGGAGCTGGATGGACGAGGGCATCAACACCTTCGTGCAATACCTGGCCCTGGCCGAGTTCGACAACAACTGGAATCACCGCCGAGGCCCAGCCCACACCATCACCGGCTACATGAACCTGCCCGAAGAGCAACTGGAGCCCATCATGACTAAAAGCGACAACATCGTCAGCTTTGGCATGAACGCCTACGCCAAGCCGGCCACAGGCCTTTGGCTCCTTCGGGAAACCATCATGGGCCGTGAGCTTTTTGACGAGGCTTTCAAAACCTACTGCGAGCGCTGGGCTTTCAAACACCCCACCCCAGCCGACCTGTTCCGCACCTTTGAAGACGTGAGCGCCATGGACCTCGACTGGTTCTGGAGAGGCTGGTTCTTCGGCATCGAAAAAGTGGACATAGCGCTAGACACAGTGGAATACTACCAGGCCGACCTGGAAAATGATCCTCCGAAGAAAACCGTGACCCGGGAAGAACGCAGGGAAAAGCCCTTTGACGACATTGCGAAGAAAAGAGACCGTGAAGAGGGCATTGAATTCGCCGTGGAGCAAGACCCCGAACTGGTGGATTATTACACCACCTACCGCCCCTGGGAAACGGAAGATTCCGTGCAGACCGTGACCACTCACCTTTACGAAGAAACTTTGACGAAAAAGGAAAAGAAAGAGAAGTACGGCAACAAGCACTATTACCAGCTCTCCTTCACCAACAAGGGTGGCCTGGTGATGCCCATTTTCATCGAATGGACTTACGAAGACGGCACAACGGAAGTGGAAAGGGTTCCCGTGGAGATCTGGCGCAAAAATGAACAGGCCGTCACCAAAGTCTTCGTAAAAGACAAAAAGGTCAGCGCCATCCGCCTGGACCCCTACCGCCAGACTGCCGACGTGGATGAGACCAACAACACGGCCCCGGTGCCGCAGACGCCCACGCTGTTCAAGGTATTCAAAGGCCACAAGGTGGACGAACTGCCCAACCCCATGCAGAAGGCGAAGATCAAGCCGTGAATTGGCCGAAATGCAAAAAGAAAGGCAGCACCGGATCGAGCCGGTGCTGCCTTCTGTTTTGGTGCAAATGGCTGATCAGTTGACAACCACATTGAAGGTGACCTCCACATCCGTTTCGCCGGTTGCGCAGGGGTTGGCTGCGTCTTTGTCCGGTTCGTGTTTCAAGATGACCTTCAGAGAACCGCTGGCTGCATCAGCGGTGGTGTAAGTGGCTTTAAGACCCAATGTTTTTCCATTGGCATCCAGGTCCAGCCCCGTGGGAGAAGGCACCCCAGTAGCTTCATAGCAAACGAGGTGTTCGGTACTTTCCTCCCTCACTTCCTCGGTAATGTCTTCGGCGTTGGCAGGATCCTGCTCATCGAGAAAGGCTACCGAGAGCTGGTAGGTGGTGTTGGCAGCAAGGTTGACCTCGTCCACAACGAGCGGGTTGCCACCAGGACCGTCGGCATCGATGGCGTTGAACACGAGCGACTCATTGCCGGAGGTGAAGGTCAGCCTGACAGTGGTAATGAGCTCCTGTTCGTTGGGTACCACGTCGTTGTCATCATCGCAGGCAGAGAAAATGAATGCAAAAGTGGTTGCAAGCACGATGGCTTTGGCGCTGAAAAAAATATGCGTCTTCATGATTTAAAATTTAAGGTTGAACCTGACCGAGAAATTCCTGCCTTGCTCTTCGGTGAAGTAGCGAAGGCGATTCAGATAATCCCGGTAGGTATGGTTGAAAATGTTCTCGATGCCGAGTGTCAGAAATGCAGGCAGGTCCTGCCAGTTCCATTTCAGTCTGGCTTCGAGGTTAAACAAGGTATAGGCTTTTGGGGGTGGTGCATAGTCAAAGCCCGGAGGCACTCGCTTCTGCTCTAACACATGCACCACATCTATCTTTAGCGAAGCTCTCCTGTCGTCGACTTGACCGGCTGCTTCCTTTACGGACGTTAGGAAAGCATATTCCAACCCGCCCCACAAACGGTCAGCAGGCATGAAAATCAGCCAGTCTTTGGTGGTCAGGTTTCTGGCCCTGAGCACACTCAACCCGCCGTCGAATGTCAGTGGCGTCGTCAACGGCCAGTTGAAATCGAAGTCCATACCTGAGAGCATGGCATTGGTCTGCTCATATCGAAAAGCGGGAAATGCGCCCCTGATGGTGAGCACGGGCTGTGGCATGGGGGCCAGATAGATAAACTCACGGATTCGGTTGCGGTAGATGGATAGCGTTGCCTGGGCAGAGCGACCATTTTGGACAGGAAGAGAAGCCTCGAAGGTGAAGCTGGTCAAAAAAGCCTTTTCGGCACTGAGGTCCTTCTGACCAAGTTCGTAGCTGGCTGCTCCATGGTGCACGCCATCGCTGTAAAGCTCATTGACGGTAGGGGCTCTCCAGGCCGTGCCGAAATGGAGCCTGGCGTGAATGGCATCTGATATGCGGTAAAGGCCACCGACGGTTCCGGAAAAATTGCGGAAGATCCGTTCCTCATCGATGCGATCCGGTCCACGGCGATCGGCATACAGACGTTTGACATCGTAGCGGATCCCAAGCTCGATTTCCAACGGAAAGGGGTAATTCCGCCAGCGTTCGATCCAGAAAAGCCCCCCCGACTGACTGTCGTAGTTGGGAATCAAACCACCCCTGTCGGTGGTGTTTACCTGGTGCATCAGCTGCAAGCCAACGCTGCCAGTGAAGTACCTGAGCAGGGGCCGGTGTTTCAGAACGACATCGGCAGTGTGTGTGGTGATCTCAAATTCGAGGCTTGGCACCTGAAGGGCTTCCTGAGAGGGGCCACCCAGGCTGTGGGCATCGAACTCCTGCCGGCGGTTGAACTGCCTGGCATAAACGAGAGAGAAAGTGCCAAGTTGGTCCGATTTCCATTCGGCCTTCGTCTTCAGCAAATGGTGGGCAACCTTCTGTGCCGGCCTGCCAAGGTGGTAGCTGAAACTTCCATCCTGAATGGGCCTTCCTCGGTCAATGGCCAGTTGCAAGTCGGTCAAGTTGCCGATGTGAGCCCCTCTGAAAATGCCTATTTCAGTGAAAAAATAGCTGTAAAAAACCTCGGCCAGGAAGTTGCCTCTTTTAGCCCCTATCGTCGCTGAGCCGTTCGTTTCTTTGAGGCCTGTATTTTCCAAAAAGTAGGCTGGTGTGTGGTAGTTGCCACCGCGCTTCAAGGTGCCTTGGATTCTCGACCAAAGCTGGTGCGCTGAACGCTTCGTCTGCCAAAGCGATTCAACGAATGCTGACGCCACACCGGTCCGCCCATTGGAGAAACCGGCCAGATTCAACTCTCCGCTGGTACCAGGAGCCTCCCGGATTGGCTTTGGAGTCAATAAGATGACCCCGCCTATGGCATCCTGACCGTACCGCACGGAACTGGCACCTTTGACCACGGTAATCTCACCGGCCGTATACGGGTCGATTTCCGGCGCATGGTCTAGGCCCCATTGCTGGCCCTCCTGCCGCACGCCATTGTTGAGAATCAAGATCCTGTTGGAGTGAAGGCCCTGAATCACCGGCTTGGAGATGGTCTGACCCGTGTTGAGCACACTTACTCCCGGCAGGTCCTCGAGGGCATCGGAAAGGGTTTGCCCCTGACTGGCAATGAGCTGAAGCCCACCAATTCTGGTTTCAGCCTGCATGGCCAAAGGGGCCACAGCACTTGCTTTGACGACCACTTCATCAAGGTTCAAAGCGGAATGGTGGAGTTCAAAATCCACTTCCATATTTCCGACGATATCCACCACTTTTGAAACCGTGTGGCAACCAATGTGGCGGACATCCACAGTGTATTTGCCTTCGCAAAGGCCGTGGATGTGGAAACGCCCATCTGCATTTGTTACAGCTCCTGCCTGCGTTTCATGAATGAAAACTTCTGCAAAGGCAACGGGCTTTCCTGACTTGGCCTCTCGAACAGTTCCGCACAATGTGGCAGAACAATTTTGTCCGGATATGGTAGTCGATGACACGATCCACAACCCTGCAACCAGCCATGACGCAAGCACCTTTTGAAATGTGCGACGATTCATTGGTTAAATGGTTAAAGGCTTGCTCAGCCTTTACAGACTGGCAGGCATCTCATTGGTATCTGAATATCATTTTGGAAAACATCAGGCCCGGGAAGGAGGTGGCCCGCGTAAAAAGTAGTGTAAGAATAGGAGTTGATCGCTAAATGTCTCGTAATAAAAAACTGGTTGTGAAATAACCGTTTCGACGTCCAGGTACTTCAGCGCTGCAATGTCCGACTCACTCGGAGAAATTAGCATTGCGCAAATGAAGCACTGTACGGGAGCGTAATCTGTGTCGTGGATGTGAGGCACATCACTGTCGCAATGCTTCACCTCTTCGTGCTGGTGGTCCAGCATGAGGTGCATTTCCGGCATCAACATTCCGAAAAGGAATAGTGCTGCGAGAAGGCCGGAGGCGAAGGTGCGATATGTTTGAAGATGTACCCGCACTAATTGGTTTTTCGCAAAAGTAGGAAATCGAATATCAATTACTGTCATTGAGTCTCATAGACTCACTCGCCGTTCCCAAATTTCTCCAACAGCACCACAGCCGCCACACCCAATAGCATGAATCCGATTACCGGCAGAGTCTTCGGGTCGTTGCAATGGGGTAGGTCGGCCGTGGCATGAATAGAACGAATCGAACACCATGGCACCAGCTCCCCAGATGCCCATGTTCCAGGATTTCCAAGTCAAATATGGTGGATGAACTGGCAATTCCATGCAGAAGGCGAAGATCAAGCCGTAAAAGGCACAGTCAGGGGCAGGCCCGCTGTCCCTGACTGTTTTTTAATTTTCTTCCGAACGGCTTCCTGCCTGGAAAAAATTCCAATTTAAAAGTGACAGTAATCTACGGCTATTGTAAAAAGTAGCCGTAGATTTGTGTCACATGAAAATCGATCCCGAAAATATCGTTGAAAAGTATGGAGCCGTAGTAAGAGTCTCGGATCTCCTTGATTCTGGACTTTCGTTCAGGCAAATTCGACGACTTGTCGAATCAGGCCATCTGATCAAAATAGACAAGGGCATTTACAGAGTTCCGGACAAGGAATACGACGAGCGGGTAGCGCTGGCACTACGGATTCCCACAGGCGTGTTTTGTTTGTACTCCGCCAGTTTCATCCATCAGCTGAGCGATTTCGTCCCCCCAGAGCAACACATGGCGGTTCCCAAAAAATCCCGCTACGTCCTTCCAGATTTCGCCCCTGTAAAATTGTATTTCTGGGAAGAGACTCCCTACAAAATTGGCGTGATGGAACACCCCCTCGAAGGTGGAACGATAAGGGTTTACGACCCGGAAAAAACGGTTTGTGATTTTTTTCGGCTTTCTTCAAAAACAGGAGAACTCGCCGTTGAGGTTCTCAAGTCCTACCTCGACCGCCCCGACCGTAACATCAACAAACTTTTCAATTATGCAAAGAAACTAAGGGTTCAAAATTCACTCATTCCATATCTCCAGGTATTGTCATGAATGAACTCAAGCAATCCATCCAGGACAAACTGCGCAACCTGGCCAAAGCCCATGGAAAGGATTTCCAAATGATCCTTACGAGGTATTTTCAGGAAAGAATTCTCTACCGCATTTCGGTCTCTCCCTTCACAAATAATTTTTGCCTCAAAGGAGGTGCATTGTTATACGCAATATCGGAGGAGATGGGCCGCCCCACGCTTGACATCGACTTTTTGGCCATTGGCATCCAAAGAGATCAAAAGAAAGTAGAAGCTATTTTCAGAAAAATATGCAGCCGACCATATCCACTGGACGACATTGAAATCCAGGCTGATGGCATTTCAGTCAAAGAAATCATGGAGCATAAGAGATATATCGGTATCAGAGTAAAAATCCCGATTTCCCTTGGTAATATGAGACAAATTCTAACCATTGACATTGGGTTCAGCGATCAAGTGGTGCCAGCTCCGGTCAAAATGACCTACCCTACTTTATTGGATATGGAGGAACCTGTTGTGATAGCTTATTCGAGCGTATCGGTCATTGCGGAAAAATTTGAGGCAATGATTGACCTTGGTGAAATGAACAGTAGAATGAAGGACTTTTATGATGTTTGGCAATTGCTCATAAGTGGTAATATAGACAAGGAAGATCTGAAGAAAGCCATTAAAAAACATTCAAAATTCGCAAAACGCCTCTGACAAAAAATCACCCGCTTTTTCAAAGTGATTTTGCATTAGACCCACAAAGGCAAAAAATGTGGGATGCTTTTGTCAGGAGATCAAAGCTCGTGAATGCACCTGCTTTTCCGCAGGTAATGGATTTGATTGCTAACCAACTATCAGGGATTTACAATTACCTCCTTTCAAAGGAAAATCACTCTGAATGAGCAATGTTCACTCCCCTCCATTCCCGAATTTCTCCAACAGCACAACAGCAGCAATCCCCAATAGCATGAGCCCAATGACCGGCAAAATCTGCGGATCGTTGCCGTAGGGAAGGTTGGCCGTGGCATCCAGTTCCGCAAATTTGGAGGGGAGTACGCTCCGGGTGAATTCCACCACCTCCACGCCTTTGCTGTTCAGCCTTCGGGAAATGACCTCCTGCCAGGGCCACACCCGGTTGAGCGAGCCGACCAGAAAACCGGTGAGAACAGAGAGGGTCAGGCTTTTGTGGTGTTTGAAAGCCCAGTTGAGGAATTTTGAGAAGGAGAGAATGCCGGTGATACAGCCAAGTGCAAACACCCCGATCAAAACGACATCGAGATTCTTGATACCCCCCAGCACGATCGGATACATGCCCAACAGGAGCAGTATGAAGCTGCCGGAAAGTCCCGGCAGCAGAAATGCGCAGATGGCCACCGCCCCGCTGAGGTAGATCATCCAGAGGGCGTCGTTGCCATTGGCCGGTGAGGCGATGGTGATGTAATAAGCCAGCGCAGCTCCCGCTATCAGCGCAATGACGTTGGTGAGCTTCCAGTCCGGTATGTGTTTTCCGACGAAAAAAACTGAGGCCAGTATGAGCCCGAAGAAAAAGGCCCAGAGCAGCAATGGCTCGTGCTCGATGAGGTAAGTGATCAGGTGGATGAACAGCACGATGCTGGCCAGCATGCCGGCCGCCAGGGTCAGCAGAAAGTTGCCATCGATCCGCTTCCAGGCTGCTGCCAGCCCCTCTTCCCGGAGGGTTTTTAAAAGCCCCAGATCGAAGGCCTGCAAAGCCTCGATGAACCGCTCATAAATGCCGGTGATGAAGGCAATGGTGCCGCCCGACACACCTGGAATCAGCTCGGCAATGCCCATGGCCATGCCTTTGAGGAAAATGGAAAAGTAGTTTTTCAAAGTGTTGGGTGTTTGGTAATGCTGTTAATCTTCATTTCTGAAGTAGATGCCCCGGCAAAGGAAATTCACTCAAGCAACAACTGCTGAGGGCGCAAAGGTAATCCCTTCGACAGCAGCAATCAGGTAATTAGTTCTCCGGTCAGGGCAGGTCTCCAAGGCACCAGATTGCCATGTTCAGTATTGAATGTTTGCTCTCCAAGATAAACCACCGTCGAATCACTGACGGAAAGATCTGACACTTTTTTCCAATTTGCCATTCCGGAAAACATCCGTGTGTTAAAAGTTTTTGCGGCTTTCAATTCGATCAATCGCAATTGACCGCTTTTTTCAACTACCAGGTCAATTTCATTGCCATTGCTATCCCTCAGGAAGTAAAACGAGGGGCGTTGCCCCCTGTGGGTATGCCTTTTATACAGTTCTGCCATGAGCATGTTTTCCATGATATTACCGTATAAATAGTGCACATGCAATTGCTCCTCCTTATGGATACCCAACAAGTAGCAAAGCAATCCCGTGTCAAAAAAATACAGCTTGGGGCTTTTGACCAGGCGTTTGTTGAAGTTTTTATAGTAAGGCGAGAGCCTGAAGACAATGTATGACGTTTCCAGAATAGAAAACCATGACTTCACCGTATTGACACTTATATCTGCATCACGTGCCAGATCACTCATATTGAGAATCTGCCCGGCCCTCCCTGCACACAACTTGACAAATTGGCTGAATCTGACGAAGTCACCAATCTTGACCAACTGTCTTACATCCCGCTCGAGGTAAGTTTCCAAATAATTTTGGTAAAACATCTCCGGAGGTATATCCCTATCATATACAGGTGGGTACGCTCCCTTCAGCGCCCATTCTTCAGCACTCATGTTTTCCCTAATTTTTTTCGGCAATTCCTCATATCCAAAAGGCAATAAGGTTTGCAAACCAACTCTGCCGGCAAGTGATTGGGTAATACGCTCCATCATGAGGTAATTCTGAGAACCAGACAATATAAATCGAAGCGCTTTGTCATTATCAACCAGCCCCTGTAAATAGGAAAACAGCTTTGGCACCCGCTGCGCCTCATCCAGAATTGCGCTTCCCTTGAAGGAGCCCAAAAAACGTCGAGGATCTGTTTCTGCGAATAACAATGTATCCGGATTCTCCAAACTGGCGTATGGAAGATCTGGAAACAGGTGTTTGAGAGTTGTGGTCTTCCCCGCCTGCCTGGGGCCCCCTACAAAAGTTACGGGGAAAAATTTCATGGTTCTTTCAATAGAGGCGGAAAGTAGTCTGGGTATCATTTTATGCAATTTTGCAATTCAAATGCAAAATTACATAACGTCTATCTATTGCAGAGGCTATTTCAACCCTTTGAATGTTTAAGCACCAATACAAGCTCGAACTGAACCCAGGCTCTGGCCAATTCAGAACTTTCAACCTTATTCCATAACTTGTGACATCACAATGCCACTCGACCATGAAAAAAATCAAAAAAGAAGACCTCGACCAGGGCGTATTTGACCTCTATGATGACTACGCCCACAACCGCCTTGACCGCAGGCAATTCATGGAACGCCTCTCGGTATATGCCGTGGGTGGCTTGACAGTTCCGGCCATACTGGATTTCATTCTTCCCAAATACAACCGGATACAAGTACCGCCCGATGCCCCTCAGCTTGATACCGATACCATCGAATACACCTCACCGAACACCGGCATCACCATCCGTGGCCAGCTATCACGCCCTGTGGAGGCAAAGGAGAAACTCCCAGGCATCATCGTGGTGCATGAGAACCGGGGGCTGAACCCGCACATTGCCGACGTCGGGCGGCGGGCCGCCATGGCCGGATTCATATCACTGGCACCTGACATGCTGACGCCATTGGGTGGCTATCCCGGTACAGATGATGAAGGAAGAACCCTCCAGCGGCAAAGAGACAGAAATGAAATGCTCGATGATTTCATCGCCGCTTTCGACCACCTCAAAACGCATCCTGAATGCTCTGGCAAAGTAGGTGTGGTGGGCTTTTGTTTCGGCGGTTGGATCTCCAACATGATGGCGGCCCGGGTTCCTCAACTGGCCGCTGCCGTTCCCTTTTACGGGGGACAGGCCCCCGTGGATGAAGTGCCCAATATCAATGCTCCCCTGCTGCTTCACTTTGCTGAACTGGATAAAAGGGTCAATGCCGGCTGGCCGGATTACGAAGCCGCCCTCAAAGAAAATGGGAAGGAATATACAGCCTTTGTTTACCCCGGCACCAATCACGGCTTCCACAACGACACCACCCCCCGCTACGACGAAGCCGCCGCCAAACTGGCCTGGGAAAGAACAATCCAATTTTTCAGGGAAAAGCTGAAGCGGTGATGGCAAAATCGAGCGTACCGGATAAATTGACTGAAATCGTTGAGAAGGTTTGGGAATGCCTCCTCGAAACTCCTCTCAAACTCGCTCAACGAATCGATCACATCATCCCCATACCACCCAGTTTCAACAAGCTGAACACGAAAACCAATCCATAAAGGGCCATTATGACGATGGTCAGAATGCCGATAAAGCGGTAGTGCTTGCCCAGCTTCTCGAGGGCCTCTCCCATGGCCGTCTCGTCATTTCTGGCTAGGGCTGTTTTTGTGCCGTCGGCAAACAGTTGCAACAGCCGGATGGGGATGAAATAGAGCCCGGCAATGGCCATGTACAACACAAAGATCAGCACCCCAATCCCGGCGCCGAGTTTGCTGATGGAGGCAAAAAGCATAATCACCGACATCAGTACCATCAGACCGACCAGTACATAGCCGAGAATGGATAGGAAAAAGGCCCACTTTGAAGCGGTTTCCAGTCCGCTGACTGCGCGGTCATTGAGGATTAGCGGATCAGTTGATTGACCTGAATCGAGGATTTCCTGGTTTTCCATAGGTTGATAGAGTTTATGAAGAAATTGAAATTGCGAAGCACAATGTCGGAATTTATCTTCATAAACGGGCTTCGATTTCAGCGGCGAGTTCGAAACGGTGCAAGCTCCCCACCTGCTTCGTTACAGACTCGACGCTGTCCGCCTCGTGCAGGTGGATTTCTACCCAGCCAATGGCGGCACTTACATTACTGAGGTTTTCGAACCAGAAAACTCCAACCCACCGGAAATGCAGTAAAAAGGCTGGCAGGCCATCCTGGAGAATTTTATCAGGTATGCTGAAAATGAGTTGTAGAGACGTATGCAGTTAAGTCTCTACAACTCCACCTTCACACCCCCACCCCTTCCATCATATAATGTGCATCCACCGAGGCCAGTGCGGCCAGGTTGACGATATTGGAAACTTCTGCATCGCGAGGCAGCAGGTGGATGGGTTTGTCAAGCCCCAGCAGGATGGGGCCGATGGTATTGGCGCTGCTTAGCTTTCTGATCAGGCGCAGGCTGATATGGGCTGCGTCCAGGTTGGGGAAGATAAGCAGGTTGGGCCGCCGGTGGATGTCTGCAAATGGATAGTAGGCATCGATCTTGTCCTGATCCAATGCCACATCCGGCTGTACGGGACCATCACAGGGAATGTCAGGCCGGACAGCTTTGACCATTTCGACAGCCCGCCTCATTTTTTCGGTTTGCGGGCACCTGACCGAACCGAAGTTTGAGAACGACAACATGGCTACCCGGGGTTCTATGCGCATGCGTTCCAACTCTTCAATGGCCATCAGTGTGATATCGGTAAGTTGCTCAGCAGTGGGCTCGATGATGACTGCAGCATCTGCATGGAAGTAATTTTTCCTGTCCTGCTGGATCATGTACATCCCGGCTACGAACTTGTGCCCCCTGCCGGCACCGAAGATCTTCAGTGCTGGACGCAATACCTCTGGGTAATTCACCGATACGCCGGCCACCATGGCATCAGCGTGGCCGGTTTTCACCATCATGGTTCCGAAGTAGAAATAATTTTTCATGCTCAGCGCAGCCCCTGACAGCGTTTTTCCCTTTCGCTCCCCAAACTGTAAACTCTTCACCCTACACTATTTCAACCGCAGAGTTGAACAGAGTTATTTCACAGAGTTTCACAGAGTTTTGTCACGGAGTTCCACGGAGCTGGATCCCGACCCTACTCTCTACTCTCTACTCCCTACTCTAGGAAGAGTTATTTCACGGAGTTTCACAGAGTTTTGACTCGGAGGTCCACGGAGCTAGACCCCCAAACCGACAACTGACAACTGACAACCTTCATAACCCTCTATAACCCTCCATAATCTCTATAATCCTCCATAATCTTCATAATCCTCTCTTCCTCACTTCAACACCTGTTCGATTTCCTCCAGCATATCCTGGTCGAAATCCAGTTTGTCGAGGGCGGAGATGTTGTCGAGCAGTTGCGAGACGCGGCTGACACCCACCAGCACGCTGGTCACCCGCTCGTCTTTGAGCAGCCAGGCGATGGCCATTTGGGCCAGGCTTTGCCCCCTGCTTTCGGCGATGGCATTCAGCTTTCGCACTTTGTCGAGCAGTTCCGGTTTCAGCTGGTCCTCTTTCAGGTAACGACCGTCTTTGGCGATGCGGCTGTCGGCGGGGATGCCTTTGAGGTATTTACCTGTGAGGATGCCCTGCTCCAGTGGCGAGAAGGCGATGGCGCCCGTGCCGGTTTCGGCGAGAACATCCAGCAGACCGTCCTCTACCCAGCGGTCCAGCATGCTGTAGCGCGGTTGGTGGATGAACAGGCGGGTGCCCATGGAACGCAGGAGCTCATCGGCCTGGCGGGTGCGATCCGCATCGTATTGCGACACGCCGACGTAAAGGGCTTTGCCCTGCCGCACGATGTCAGCCAGGGCGCTCATGGTTTCCTCCAGTGGGGTATAGGGGTCGGGGCGGTGGTGGTAGAAGATGTCCACGTAGTCCAGTCCCATGCGTTTGAGGCTCTGGTCTAGGGAGGCGATGAGGTATTTGCGGGAACCGAAGTTGCCATAGGGGCCGGGCCACATATCCCAACCGGCTTTGGTGGAGATGATGAGTTGGTCGCGGTAGGGTTTGAAATCCTGTCGCATCAGCCGCCCGAAATTTTCTTCGGCTGCGCCAAAAGGCGGACCGTAATTGTTGGCCAGATCAAAATGGGTGATGCCGTGGTCAAAAGCTGTTCGCAGGATGTGGCGGCCTTCTTCCAGGTTGTTCACATGGCCGAAGTTGTGCCACAGTCCCAGGCTGATCATGGGCAGCAGGATGCCGCTGCGGCCACAGCGGCGGTATTTCATTTTTTCGTAGCGCCCTTCGTGCGCAACGTATTGGCCAGGGTCGTATGCATCGTGTATTTTCATAGCTGATTCAGTTTTGCGAAGCGAAGGCCGGAAAGATCATAAAATTGAACGAATCGCAGGCTGCGCAGACAGGTTGTGCTGCATGTTCTTCTAACCCTGTACGCAGAAATCATTATCTTGCGCTCCTCCCCCAACCTTCCAGATGCATCCGCATTCCAGCTCAATGGGAACGAAATTTTGAGAAAACTTCAGCTGATCAACCGCCTGCCGGTTGTCACTATTGGTCAACGCTATGAACACATTATTCCGGGTGAAGTACTACTTCAACTCCTACTGGAGGGGCTATGCCACAGAGGCCTGGCACTACCTGAGATCGCCCTTTGTTCCGAAGAAAAAACCTTCGTGCCGGTTTCTGATCTTCACAGGGGGCAGGACAGGAAGCACCCTGCTGCGCACCCTTCTGAACTCCCACCCCGACATCCATTGCGAGGGCGAAATCCTGAAAGGACGCATGCTGGACCCACTCCGCTTTGTCAATAGCAAATCCAACCAGAGCCAGGGCCGTGTTTATGGTTTCAAGCTGCTTTCTTACCAGCTTCGGGATGTGCAGCATGCCATCAAAGACAAAAAGGCATTTCTGAAAAGCCTGGCCGATGAGGGCTTCAAAATCATTTACCTGGAGCGCCGGGACAAAAAGCGGCAGGCATTGTCAGTGGCTTACGCCATGCATACCGATTATTGGCACGACACGGGATCGGGAAACAGCAACAAACCCCAAGTAGCCATTGCCGAAGCGCAACTGACGCAACTGGAAAACGAAATCCGGAAACTGACGGATTTTGAGAAGGAAATTCTCGAGGGATTGGACTACCGGCACCTCATTTACGAAGAAGACCTGCTGAAAGAGGACTTGCGCGAAGCCACGTTAAAAGAGCTTTTCAAGCTGTTCGGTGTGCCCTACCGGGCAACATATTCCCCAAATAAAAAGGTTTTGACCGGACAGCCCCGGAGCCTGGTTACAGCCGTGCGATCCACCAGTGAAAATTAAGATCCGCCTTGCCCGGAATCCAATAATTCCCGGTACAAGGCGGCCATTTTTTCCACGGTTTGTTCCGTGTTGAAATGGGTTTCGATTCTCCTTCGGGCCTGCCGGCCCAATTCGGAGGCAGCCTCTCTGTTGTTGAACAACCAAAGGATGGCGTCACGCAAGGCGGTAGCTTTACCCGGTTCCACCACCAGGCCGCTTTTCCCATGCGCCACCAGTTCCCTGTTACCGGGGATGGCCGTTATGACCGGTGCCACCTCCAAACACATGGCCTCGATGACGGACTTGGTCAGTGATTCCCCTTTTACCGAAGGAAGGACGAAGGCATCAGCGCCGGCAACGAAATTCAGTACATCATTTCTGAAGCCGGTGAAAATCACCTTTTCACGGGCGGGGCTTTTTTTCAACAAGTTCAGGTTGGCAGTTGTGTCCATATCCCGGCCGATGAGCAAGAGGTAAACAGGCAAGTCTTCGGGCAGCAGGGTCATGGCCTTCAGCAAATGTGGGACGCCCTTCATGCGGCGGTTGTTGGCCACAGTAACCAGCAACAGGGCATTGGCCGGCAGGCTGAATTTTTTCCGGAGGTCATAAGGTTCATACCCTGCGTACCAGCGCACATCGTGGCCTTTGTGGATGGTCACGGGCTTGTCGGTCCTGGAAAACAACTGCCTGCGGATCAGCTCCTCCACACCCTGTGAATTACAGACGATTTTGTCCACGCGGGGATGCAGGTATTTGAGGTAAGCCGTTGGATCCCACCAATGGATGTTTCCGGTGTAACCCCGGTACAGCAGCACCTTGACAGACAGGCCACGGGCTGCCCGGATGCCATTCACAGTGGCCACGCTGTTGTACAGGTGCAGGATGTCAATCTCGTTTTCCACGAGGAATTCCCGGATCTTTTTCACTTCCCTTCGGTCAAACTTGCGGATGGGGTGCCAGGGCACAACCCTGACGCCAGCCGCTTCAAACTCAGCTATCCAGCTCGCTTCAGGATAGGTCATCACCGTCACCTCAAAGCCCTGCCTGGCCAGGCCCAGGTAAATGGCTGCCTCCGGCCGGGTTGAGTGGTAATCGCGGTAGTCGCTGATGACTAGTATCTTTGGGGGGAAGCTAGATGGCATTTGCGAAGCGATTGCTTTTGAACAATTGTGACACCGGCGAATTATTTTGGCAATTTGGATGTTTTACCGAAGGCAAATAAAAACAAAGCATGATGAAAGATTACAACACACTGGTGGAAGCACTTCAGGATCTGAACGCAAGGGGTTACTCTGACGATTTCGAATTGCAAACTTCCTGTATCCATTGCAAGACAAAAAAACTCAGCCTGAAACCCGACGAGTTTGAAATCGTGGAAGTGTATCGCTTTGAAGGCATGAGCGACCCCGACGACAATGCTGTGGTGTATGCCCTGGAAGCCGCCGACGGCACCAAAGGCGTCATCGTGGATGCCTACGGAACTTATGCACAAAACCTGGATTTCGAGCTGGCGGAAAAGTTGCGAAGAGCTAAGGGTTGATAGCCTTTTATCAATCGTTTAGCGAAATGCTTAGCCAAGCTTGAAACGACTCGCCCCCCACCCCATGTCGATACACACATTTTCTTTTTCTTTGTCTTTCTTCGAAAAAACTGAAATCACCTTTTCATGCGCAACATCCTGCTTTTAATCGCACTGCTCATTACTGAATCCTTGCTGGCCCAAGGCGGCCGACAGCCCCTCGACATCCGCATGGATTTCGAATCCTACGACCCGCCCAGCACCCTGGTGGTACCCGAACATCCCACCACCCGCGCCAAATACCCATTCATAGATGTGCACAGCCATCACTGGCGCATGGACACCGCCAACCTGGACAAATTGATCCGTGAGATGGACTCCCTCAACATGGGCATCATCGTCAACCTGAGTGGGCGTGGCGGCCGCACCCTCAAAGCCATGACCGAGAACATTGCAAAGCAATACCCCAACCGGGTGGCGGTCTTCACCAACATCAACCTGCGCAGTATAGACGACCCCGACTGGACGGAAGAAACCGTAAAGCAAATTGAATTCGACGTGGCCAACGGAGCCCGCGGACTCAAGATTTACAAAAGCCAGGGCATGTTCAACACGGACAGCAGCGGTAACCGCATCCGCATCAACGACCCCCGCATCGATCCCGTTTGGGCCAAATGCGGCGAACTGGGCATCCCCGTCATCATCCATGCCGCCGATCCCAGGCCCTTCTGGCAACCCCTCGACTCCCTCAACGAGCGCTGGCTGGAGCTGAAGCTGCGCCCGGGCCGCAAAAGGGAAGCCGACGACCCCGCCCCCTGGGAAACCATCATTGCCGAACAGCACGATGTGTTCCGCAAGCATCCCAACACCACCTTCATCAATGCCCACTTTGGCTGGTTCGCCAATGACCTGGCCCGGCTGGACAGCCTCATGGCGGAGTTCCCCAATATGTACGTGGAGTTCGGAGCCGTCATCGCAGAATTGGGGCGACAGCCCAGAATGGCCAACTGGTTCTTCGAAAAACACCAGGACCGCATCCTCTTCGGCAAAGACGCCTACCACCCCGAGGAGTACCACACCTACTTCCGGGTGCTCGAAACCGCCGATGAGTATTTTCCGTATTACAAGCGCTACCACGCCTTCTGGAAAATGTACGGCCTCGATTTACCCGATGAAATTCTGAAAAAGGTGTATTACAAAAATGCCCTGCGCATCATTCCCGGACTGGACGCATCCCTGTTTCCGGAATGATGTCAATGTTGTTGGAAAATTCATTTTCCAAAGCCCCCCAGAAAAGCAGCCAAATACCATTGTAGCACGGCCTTTAGGCTGTGCAAAGGAAAACAGCCTTCCCGCCAAAGGCGGATAAACAGGCTGTGCCCGTCCAGCGACCTTAAGGTCGCTAAGAATACGAGAAAGGAAGTCTCAAATTAGACCTAAATGCCCACCGTCCGGTTCACATACGCCCTGAAGCGCTTTTTTCCAACCCTTCGGGAAATGGAAATCCAGGCTGCCACTTTGCCTGAACTCCTGGATGAGGTAGAAGCCGCCTTTCCCGGCCTGAAAAACTACGTGCTGGATGAACGGGGCTCGCTGCGCAAACACGTCAACATTTTCGTCAATGGCAGCCTCATTGCCGACCGGGAAAAATTGTCAGACCCCATTGGCGAAGATTGCGAAGTGTTCATCATGCAGGCCCTCTCCGGTGGTTGACCGGCACCTTACCAATTCTCACCCGATCAAATTGAATCAATATGAAAAATCACCTGCTCCTCGGCACCCGCAAAGGCCTTATCGTTTGCCACCGCAAGTCCGGCGGCTGGAAAATCGGCAGCGTCCATTTTGAAGGCATCCCCGTCAGCCTGGCCTGGGAAAATCCCCTCGACGGCACCTGGTGGGCCTGCCTGGACCACGGCCACTGGGGCGTAAAAATGCACCGCTCCACCGACCGGGGCGCCAACTGGCAGGAAGTGGCAGCGCCCGCATTTCCCGAAGGAAAAGAAATAAAAGAAGGGGTGCCCGCCACCACCCAATACCTCTGGGCCATGTCCCACGGCGGTGCCGATCACCCAAACAGGCTGTGGGTGGGCACCATTCCCGGCGGGCTATTTCTCAGTGAGGACAATGGCGACAGCTTCCAGTTGGTGGAATCATTGTGGAACCACCCAAGCCGAAGCCAATGGTTTGGTGGCGGCTTCGACCACCCCGGCATCGACGCCATTTTCGTGGATCCCCGCAACAGCGACCGGCTGCTGGTCAGCGTGAGCTGCGGCGGTGTGTTTGAAAGCACCGATGGAGGCAAAAGCTGGCAAGGCCGCAACAAAGGCCTTCGTGCCGATTTCCTCCCCGACCCGCATGCAGAGTACGGCCACGACCCGCACATGATGGTGGCTGCTCCCACCAACCCCGATGTGCTTTGGCAGCAAAACCACTGTGGCATCTTCCGTTCGGTGGACGGCGCAAAGACCTGGGCCGATGTTTCTGAAAAAGACGGCCCCGCCAAATTCGGCTTCGCCATGGCCGTGGCCGACGACAAACCCGACCAGGCCTGGGTGGTGCCTGCTGTCAGCGATTTCAACCGGGTGGCTGTGGGCTTCTCCCTCTGCGTCTGCCGCACGGACGATGGCGGCAAAAGCTGGAAGGCCTTCCGCAATGGCCTGCCCCAGGAAAACTCCTTCGACATCGTGTATCGCCATGCCCTGGCTGTCACCGGCAACGACCTGGTGTTCGGCACCACCACCGGCAACGTGTTCTTCTCAAATGACCGGGGAGAAAGCTGGCAGGTGCTCAGCAACTACCTGCCCATGGTGTATTCGGTGGGCCTTGCAAGCTGAGCTGAATGAAGAAAAATCATTGCCATTTTGAAAAATGCCGATGAACGCAAACAGCCTGCCCGGTACGTCCGGGCAGGCTGTTCAATTAACTACAAAGTGCTTCCAATCCACTTTACTTCCCATCGCCAACCGGCTCCAGGCCTTGCCTGATGCCTTTCTCGATGGCCGGGATGCCACGCTCCATCCACAGGGGTTTGGGAGCGTCTTTCAGGTAATAATCGAAAAACTGGCTCATGCGGGTCTGGAAGTCCTTGCGGTTCTGAAACTTCAGCGGCCAGTGTGGCTCATCGTTGTAATTCAGCATCCAGGCCGGTTTGCCCAGGCGCCTCATTGCGACGAAAAACTCTATTCCCTGGTACCAGGGCACATGGCCGTCGTTGTCGTTGTGCATGATGAGCACGGGTGTGTTCACCTTGTCGAGGAAGAACAGCGGTGAATTTTCGAGGTAGCGCAGGGGATACTCCCAGATGGTGCCGCCGATGCGGCTCTGGGTGTGCTCGTACTGGAACATCCGGCTGAGGCCCGTTTGCCAGCGTATGCCGCCATAGGCTGAGAACATGTTGACCACCGGTGCACCGCTTTCAGCACAGCGGAAAATGTCCGTTTTGGTGATGAGGTAGGCCACCTGGTAGCCGCCCCAGCTATGGCCTTGCACACCTATGCGGTCTTTGTCGATAAATCCTTTGTCGATCAGGGAAGTGACACCCGGAACCACGGAATTCAGACAGCTCTCACCGGGATAACCATCACGGTAGGGTATGTCCGGATTGAAGATGACATAGCCCCGGCTGGCGTAATAGGCGTAGTTGATGCTGGAGCGGTGCAGGTAAGGCCTCGGATGACGGAACAGCCGGTCGCTGCTGCGCTCGTAAAAGTTAACCATCATCGGGTACTTCTTCGAAGGATCAAAGCCCTCCGGCTTGACGAGGATGCCCTGCAATTTTTCACCATTCAGCGAGGTCCATTCATAGAGCTCGGCACTTCCCCATGAGAAGTCAGCCTGTTGCGGATTGGCATGGCTGATGCGCCGCTGGTTGCGGAACGAGAGGTCGCTGTAACGCAAATCGGGGAAGGTCTGGAAGTTTTCCTTCGTAAACAGCACCCGCTCTGCGTCGCGGGCCTTTTGTGGCCTGAAGCTGTAGTAATATGGCTCCTTCACCAACTGGATGGGCTTGCCGGCACCCAGTACCAGGTAGCCGTAGCCGGTCTCTTTGGTGCTTTCGTCAAAAATGTGGAGCAGCAGGCGCTGGCCTTGTTCCACCCACTGTTCTTCAGGGTCCAGTTGCACATAGCGGTAGCGGGTGCCTGAGCTGCGCCCACCGGTCAGATTAACCGGAGCTTCTTCACCGTCGGGATCTACCTGCCAGATGTCGAAGCGATCGTTGATGAGCAGGTAGCGATCGTCTTTCGTCCAACTGGCAGTCCCGTAAGAACTGGGGTAATTCGGAACGTCGTTCAGTTCGTCGTAAAACGGCACTTCCTCATTGGTGGTGATCTGTTTCAGGGTGCCCGTTTCTACTTTGTAAGCAAACCAGGCACTGTCCAAATCACTGTACCAATAGGCGAATTTGGCATTGGGCGAGAGACCGGGAAATCCCCTTAGCCCTTTGATGATCTCCTTTCTTTCACCGGTTTTCAGGTCCACCAGCCACACATCCCTGCGGCTTCTTCCTTCCCATGAAATCAGCTGCAGGTAGGGCTCCTCGGTGTATCCTATGGCCACATTGGCATTGCGCTTTTCGGCAAATATCATTTCAGGCATGTCCTCATCAGCCAGAGCCACAAATTGCTTTTCCTTCGGGTAATAAACCACGTCGTAGCTGCGGCGCTTTTCCCTGTTCACGAGGGTTTTCTGGTTGGTGTGCAAGCGGCCGTCCGTGTAGCTCCACACTTCCACGTTCACGATTTCCTCATCCAGCAATGAAGTGTCCTGCAAGATGGGCGGCGGCGCCATTCCGAAGAAAAGTCTGCTGCCATCGTCAGAAAATACCGGACGGGCATATTCACTGATGAGCCATTCATCGGGCAGAAAATCAGCAGCCGTATCGGCCAGAACGGTGGCCGGGCTTTCACTGCCATCCCAGTAAAAAAGCCCGAAAGGCGGGATGCGTGCATCGGTGGTGTCCAGGTTGGCCAGGAATGCAGCCTGGGTGCCTGCCTTATCCAGGCTCAGCGATTTGTACTCGCCTTCGGCTGTGAACAAAGGCCTGCTGCTCTTCGCTGCGCAATCGTAGAGGTACACCCCTTCCATCCAGGTGCTGTCGGGCGTGCCGGTGGTGTGCACCAGCAGGCGTTGCCCTTCTTCGGCAAGGCTGTAATCCTTCACATAGGGAATGGTGATTTGCTCATTGCCCGCCAAATCGATCAACAGCAGCTTGGTGCCGGTCTTTCTGCCCTCTTTTTTGGGCTTTTGCTTTTTTTCTTTTTTCTCTGCGCCTCCGGCAACTTTCAGAGAGTCGGGAACGGCCACAGCGCTGCTGTCAACCGCTTCTTTCTCAGGTTCCTGGGCTTCCAACTGACAGAAGACCCAGCCACTCCATTTTTCCGGAACGGAGAATGATTTTGCATCGGCAATTTTCTGAAGCTCCATGGTGCTCAGATCGAGGATGCCGAGGGTATCGTTCGGCATATCGTCCTTTTTCACCTTGCGGTGCTTCATGGCCATGATCGTGTCCTCGTGCGGCTTGATGATGAACACGAGGTGGGAGTTATTTTCCGTGAACCGGCCGTTTTCGCCGCGGTCGTATTTCCAGGTGCTGCCGTCGGTGGCATGCCAAAGCTCCAGCACCCCATCGCCTTTTTCGCCTTTGAGGTTGTAAGCCACCCAGTTGCCGTCATTGGAGATCCGGCTGTTTTCGATGTCCCGCCAGGTGGCCATGTCATCGATGGTGAGTTGCTTTTTCTGGCCAAAGGCCGTTACAGTAAAGCTGATAATGAATAGGAGGGAAAGTAAGCGTCTGCTCATCGTGCAAGTGTTTTTGTTAGCAGTCAGGTTTTGTCAGTCAGGCGGCAGCATTGCCGCAGGGCGGTGAAGATAGTTGAGATTTGAGGAATGAGGAACTGAGCCCCGAAGCCGATCCCGATAACTATCGTGGATCGGCATCGGGGGAGGAACTGACGCTAGCAGCGGCTACGGGACCCTGCCAGCGTTGGGCGCTCAACCAACCAGTCCTACAAGCGGAGCCTGGCTACCAGGACAGGGCTGCCATCGAGCATTGCCGACGAAAGGCGGAGTTGTTTGCGACGACCGGGATTCACTTTGTGGAGTGTCGGCACGAAATACCCCACCAGCGCACCCACTGCATAGCCGGTAGCCACGTCGCTGATGAAGTGCTTGCCGGCTTTGTAGCGCAAGTATCCGGTAGCGGCGGGCAAGGTGGCGGCGAGCCCCCACACCAGCGGTTTGTACCGGCTGTCGGGATGGTAATCGCAATAAACACGAGCCGTGAAAAAGGACACGGTGGCGCTGAAGGAAGCATGGCCGGAGAAGAATGAAAAGCGCCCGTTGACGGTCTGTTTTTCCGACAATGGCACATCGGGGTTGTACATGTAGGGCCTGTTGCGTTTCACCAGCCTTTTGGTCATGCCGGTGATGCCGTTGGTGACGGCAATGGACTCTGCCAGCAGGAGGCCAATCTTTGGCGCATCCTTCCGGCAACCCTGATCGAGAAGCAAAAGGCCAGGCATGGCCAGCGAGCTGTACAAAAAGACATTGCTCACCGTATGGGCGGTCGCATCGTAGTTGTCCAGCGCATCACGGTCAAAAGAAGACACCTCGTTGGGATCCAGCATGTTGATCTGCTCTGCAGTAAGCGGGTCGAGACCTTGCTGAAGAAAATAGGATGTGGCATTGGTACCCAGACCAAAACCCAGCAAGGCTGCATCACGGCCCCAACTGAACTGGTAGAGGGTGTCAATATGCTGGGCCTGGAGAAATGAAATATGGGAAAACACTGCCAGGAGGGTTAGCAGAATTGCTTTGGAAAAACGGGACCTAGGTTGTACTTGCATCGATGTGTGGTTGAACTACCCCTTTAAGTTGAAGACCCAAAGAAACGGAACTTACACCGGCTTATTGCTCACCCTTGGAGACCCGTCAGAGCTTCACTTCCCGTACTTCCGCAATGGGCAGTTCCACGAAGAAGGTAGTGCCGATGCCGGTTTCAGTGGTAAAGTAGATGTTTCCGCCGGCGGTTTCGACGATGTTTTTGCAGATGGCGAGGCCCAGTCCGGTGCCGGACGATTTGGTGGAAAAATTGGGAACGAAGACCTTCTCCCTGATATCCTCGGGGATGCCGGAGCCATTGTCACTGACTTCCACCACTACCATGTTCTTGTCTTGCCGAAGAGATACCTCGATAACTCCCGGCCGGCCGTCGGGAATGGCCTGGATGGCGTTTTTGAAGAGGTTGTTGAGCACCCGGGTGAGGTGGTTGCGGTCGGCATACACGATGAAATCTTTGTCGGGCAGGTACAGGCTAATCTGCATGTCGAGCCGCTCGTTGGCAAAGAGGGTGTGCACCGAGCGGGCCAGCTCGTTCAGCGAGAACAGCGAGTTTTCTGCTTTTGGCATCTTCGCAAAACTTGAAAACTCGGTGGCGATTCTCGCCAGGGCTTCGATTTGTTCCACCAGGGTTTCACTGACCCGCTGGATGAGCTCTTCGAGGTTTTGCACGCCGTTGGCTTTGGCGTGTTGCAGGTACTGGATGCTGAGCTTCATGGGTGTCAGCGGGTTTTTAATCTCGTGGGCCACCTGTTTGGCCATTTCCCGCCAGGCACCTTCCCGCTCCGATTGCGCCAGCAGGCGCGAACTCTCTTCAATCTTTTTGAGGGCATTGTTGTAGGCCTGCACCAGGTCGCCGATCTCATCGTTGCGCTTCCATTCTATGGGTTCGTTGTAGCCGAGGCGCAGCCGCTGTATGCCGGCGCTCAGTTCTGAAAGGGCTTTGGTCACGTTGTTGGCGATGAAGATGGCCAGGCCACCGGTGATGAGCAGCATGAAAACATACACGTTGAGCAGGGCACTCATGAAGGCAGTCACATCGCTGGCCAACTCCCGTTTGATGGCGTAGTACGGAATACCCATAAAGGCAATGGCGTTGCCGTTGAGGTCATTGACGGGAACGTAGGCCGCCTGGTAGCGTATCTCCCCGATCCGCTCTATCTGTGAGCTCTTTTCCAGCTTCAGCCGCTCCAGTTCCTGATAGGCGTAAAAGCCCATGATGGGTTCTACCAGTCCCTTCCGGAAAATGTCTTCCTCGGAAGAGGTGATGAGGTATCCGTTTCGTCCGTAAATGTTCACATCGAGCTGGTGCACATCAGAGAGCAGGGGCACCAGTGAAGACAGCGAGCGCTGCTCATTGTCCTGCCAGCTGCTTGCTGCGTTGCCTTTGCGGTGCAGGGATTTCAGCTCATAGCTCACATTGGCCAGTGCCGAAGATACCTTGCGCTCCAACCGGCCCTGCAGGTATTGTTCCGACGAATTCTGAAAGTGGTAAACAGTGACATAGCCGATGCCGAGAAAGGCCATCAGGATCATGCCGATGATCCACATTTGAAACTGTTTGCGCAGCGACGGACGGGTATTGCGAAGAAAATTCAAAGGTCCCGGCAGGGCATCCAGGTAGTAGTTGATGCCGCTGAACAGCACGATACCCACAGTAAGCAGAACGAACACATAAGAGAAAAGCGAAAAGGCCTTGGAAATACCTCCAATGTCCCGCCCGATGATGATGCTGATATTGTTGGGGCTCTGGTAGATGAGTTCCGAGCGCTTCATGTTGTTCTGCAACATGGCAAAGGCATCCGGGCCGGGCTTTTTCAAATTGATGGTCTTCGGATAGGGCTTCCCGAATTCCTCTATCAGGGTATCACTGCGGAAAATGCCGTAATCGTAACGCTGGAGTTTTTCCAGGTTTTTATACTGCTTATCCAGCAACAACTCCGTGTAGACTTTTGACGGTTCCGAAAAAGACCTTTTGAAACGAAGGAACAGCAAAAGCGGCTTCTCGGTGGGCAGCATTACCCTGAGCAGATAACCCGGTTCGTGTTCCCTGGCATCCAGAAAAGCCAGCTGGGGTGATTTGGCCGCAGCCTCCCGGAAGAGCTGCTCCATCTGGCCCATCGTCTGCATTTGTTCAGTAAAGGCGGTGGTGCCGTAGTTGTAAAAGAAACCGCTCACACTGACGGTGTAGTTGTGGAGCAGGTATTTGCTTTCGCTGATTTTCTTCAGAACGATCTCCCGGGCCAGCTCTTTGGGCACAGTGGCGCCTGCATAGGCCTCTATGAGGCTGTTCCAGGCCCTGGCCTCGATGCTGTCCTGCAGCTTTTCAGACAACAGTGCCAGGTACTGTTCGGCGTCGGGGTCTTCGAAATCGGTCAGGGCCCTGGCCATTTCCTGCCTGTAAGTGATGTCTTTTTCGAGGTTGAATTTGTACAGCAACAGCATGGTGGCCGAGCTGAAATACATCAGCCAGAGGACCAGCCAGCCCACCCCCATGTACACGTTCCGGGTGAACATATCGAACATGAAAAGGTAGAATGCCGCAGCCAGAAAGAAGAAATACCAGGCAATGCCCAACTGGCCCATCTCGAAAACCGGCCATGCCAGCAACAAGGAAATGGCCATGGCCGCATAGCGGTATTTGGAAGGCAGACCCATGTTGTGGATGGCCAGCATCATGCGGTGGCTGAACAGGAAGAGCGACAGCAACAGGAAAATGATGCCCACAATGGCCAGAATGGACTGTATGTCCAGGGCAAACACGTTTTCGAAGTCAAAAACGATATTGGATTCCACTATGATGATGCGGAAGATCTTGGTCACCATGACCATGCCCAGGTTGATGGCCAGAAAGTGGAGTACACACAAGGCCAGGCCCAGGCTTTTGTAAGGCGGGCTGTACTGTTTGATCTGAAACTCCCGGTTGAAGAAGACCATCATCCACAACAACAGCAGGATGTTGATGAGCATTTCACCGAGGGAGTCCATGCTTCGCAATGATTCCGCTTCGAAAACCCGTTTGAAAGTGTCGAAGGATTCAAAATGCTCCGCAAAGCCGATCTCCACTGTAAACCAACGCAGACCAATGACCGTGGCCAGCATGAATGCCGCACCCACCCAGGGTTGGTAACGGCGGGCCAGGTTCAGCGACAACTCGTTGATGATTACGGCCAGCGCTATGAAACCCAGCAGGTAACAGATGAACACCCATACGAGGTGCTGCCGGTCCTGAATGGGCGGGGTGGCGTCTATCCAGGCCAGGGTTTTGTTGTATTTGTTGACGATGGGAAACTTCGTCTTCATCCTGCTGACGAAGACCTGCTCCGGTATGGGTGCTCCTTCGGCAAAAAAGCGGTTTTGAAGGTTCTTGCTCGAAATGGCGTATTCCGCTTTGATGGGGATGAAGCCCACAGCCATCCGCCCGTCCGGCAAGTTGCGTTTGATGATCTCGTAATAGCCGTTGCGCAACTGAACGAAACGGGTAACCTCTCCCTGCTTCAGCAATTCCCTGACCATGTTGCTGTCGGGAATGGCCATGTTGTTCAGCCAGATCTGGAGCTTCTCCTGGTCGTAAATGGTGAGGTTGAAGGGCTGGTCCAGCAGTTCGCTGAGGTGTTGCAACTGGCGCTGCTGCTCTTTGAACTGGAGATGCTCCAGATGGGGATTGGTCAGTTGCTCGTCACGCAACAATTTTTCCAGTTCCGACTCCCGCTTGTGCAGGTAGTCGTTGATTCGCTCCACATAAGACTGAAGGTAATCTTCGGTATCGGTTCCAAAATCCAACAACATACCCAGGCTGAAAAAAACCAGGGTAGCTGCAATGGCGTAGTAGAGTCGCTTCTTCATGGATGTTTGACCAATATGAATGGAACCGAAGGAACCGGGCTAAAGGTTTACGTAACAAAGGTATAATGGTTGGCAGGTTTTGTTTATATTAAAATTGTTTTAATTTGAAAAAATTGTCAGGATCAGGATTCACAGGATTGACGGATTAGCAGGTTGTGGTGTCAGGATCTGGATTCACAGGATCGGCGGATTAGCAGGATTGGGGTCAGTACCAGAGAAGCCATACGTTCATCCCCCGAAAGCCGATAGCTATCGGCTTCGGGGCACGCTCATTAACCCAGTCCCCCCTTTTGTCATCCGCCGAAGGCGGATCTTCAAAATGTTGAGTAGCTACGCAACTGCCCCTTTCTTCCTTCGCAGCCATACAAGCCCGCCAATACCTACAATGATGAGCAGGAACGAAATGAGCTCAGCCTGGGTGGGCTGAAAGGGCATCCATTCGTAATGTACGTTGACCCGGATCTTTTCGATGAAAAAGCGCTCGATGCCATTGAGAAGCAGGTAGATGAAAAACAGGGTGCCAGGTACGGTGATGCGCTTGCGGATGGCCCATAGAAAGCCGCCAATCAGCAAAGACATAACAGTTTCATAAAAGGGCGTGGGATAAACGGGTGGATCCAGGCGGGTGCAATAGTGCCATTCACAGCCTTCAATGGGGATGCCGGCCCTGCTGACGTTGTGCGGAAAATCATAGGCCCACATCCAATCGGGCAGAAACCACCACTCGGGTTGTGGCGCAGCCACGATGCCCCAGTCGCCGTCACCAGCCAGCATGCAGCCGATCCGGCCCACACCGTAGGCCACGATGAGCGCCGGTGCCACTGCATCGGCCGTTGGCCAAAAGGGGATTTTGTGCTTGCGGAGGTACCAGGTTACGCCCAGATAACCACAGATCAGTCCTCCGTAAATGGCCAGGCCGCTTCCGGAAAAGAAGGTCTCCAGGGGTGCACGCATAAACCCTGACGGCTCTTCGAGGATGGCGAAGATTTTGGCCCCGAGAATGCCGGAAACCGCCGCCACAACGGTGATGTCGCCAATGCGGTCGTGCGGATAAAACTTGAGCGCAACCTCTTTCGGTTTGGGCAGGGCGGTTTTCTTTTTCTCCCACCAACGCATGAAGCCAAACAAGGCTGCACCGGCAATTCCTGCCAGCCAGTGCCCTTTGCCAGAGAGCAGCACCGCTGCTGCATCCGCCTGGAACTCAGCAAAGTGCTGTACGATGTAAACGCCTTTGAACCCCAGCAAAAAGCCGAACAGGGCGTTGGAACCGATCTCCCAGGGACTTGCCGGCAGGCCAACTTTGGTTTTTACAATTTCGGGCTTGTAAACACCGGCCTCTGCCATCCGCTTCAGCTCGAGGTAAAACAGCCAGGCCGCCACCAGAATGGAGATTACCAGCAGCAGACCAAAAGTTTTGAAAACCGAAGTCCAGTTATCGGGTTGGGTGCCGAAAAGATCGTGAAGCAGGTATGACAGATCAGGGTACATGGCTATTTGTTCGTGAGTAGTTTTCCGTTGCGAAGCGAGGCAAAGTAAAATGTTTTTGGAGGGTTTTTGTTGGTTTTTTACCCCTCCGTAACAAAGCAGGGTGGAGGATTATGAGGGATTATGGGGGTTATGGAGGATTATAGGGATTATAGGGATTATAGGGATTATAGGGATTATAGGGATTATAGGGATTATAGGGATTATGGAGGATTATGGGGGTTGTAAGTTGTAAGTTGTAGGTTTGGCGGGCTAGCTCTGTGAAAATCCGAGTCAAAACTCTGTGGAGCTCCGTGTAACTTTTTGAATAGGGAGTAGGGAGTAGAGCAGGGATGGGAATAAGCCCGTTTCGAGTCACGAGTTACGCGTCACGTGTCACGAGTTACGTGTCACGATTCACGAGTCACGAACAAAGCCCCTGAAACAGTTCCTTGAAGGCGTCGGCTTCGGCGTAGAGGCGATCATTGTAAGAGGTAGCACGGAAGCGGAGCTGGTGAGGCTTGTCGTTGCGCAGCACCAGTTCGATGGTGATGTTGCCGAAACGCTGGTTGATGCGGTTTTCGCCGCTGCGGATCTGGCGGGGCTTCAGGTAATATCGTTCCAGGGTTTCCACCTCTTTCTGGGCCATGTAAATACGGCGGTCGGCCAGGGTCTGGCGGTAGGGCAATTCCAGCACTTTTTCCCGAAGGAAGTCCAGCAAAAAGCGGCACTCCCGGGCAGGCACCTGCTCCTCGGAATAATGGATAGCAAAGCCTTTGCTCGACGGGGTGTCTAGAAAATCGATGCTCTTTTCCACCTCATTGGGCAGGCTGACCCACATGGCGTATTGGTGCCAGAGCCAGTCCATAATGCGGCGGCAAGCCAGGGATTCTTTCCAAGCCTCAAATTCGGCTTTGTACGATGCATCCCTTTCTATCACCTCGTGCAGTGCGGGGTTGGAGGGAGTGCTGGTCTCGGCTTTGCGGAACCAGCCTTTGAAATAGTCAAAAAAGTCTGTCATAATTTCCTTCGGTAAATGCGGCGGCGGATTTGTCCACCGGAAAGTTTTCACTTTCTTTCGCCGTTTTTTGAGTAACAAGGTGGGGTAATTCCGGTTCTCGATACCGTTAAAATTACCCTTTTCTACCGGTGTAAAAAACAGGACGATGGCGGAGCGAAGATGGTTATTTGTGGTGAACCCCGTGGCAGGCAATTGGAAAGTAAAACAAGCCTGGCCGCAAATCGAGAAAAGGCTCGAGGCTGCCGGGGTAGATTTCAGCTTCCGCTGGACGGAAGGTCCGGGGCATGCCACGGAACTGGTCCGGGAGGCCATTGCCGCAGGCTACCGAAACTTCGTAGCCGTGGGTGGCGACGGCACCGGCAACGAGGTGGCCAACGGCATGCTCGGCCAGGAGGAGGTGCCGGCTGATGAACTGCTCTTCACCCTCCTGCCCATTGGCACTGGCAACGACTGGGTTCGCCAAAACAAAATCCCCAACAAAATTTCCGACTGGATTCATTTCTTCCGCAATGGGCGGATTGCCCGGCAGGACGCCGGCTGGGTGCAGTATTGCACCAGCGAAGGTGAACAAAAGCGCTTTTTCATCAATGTGATGGGGCTTGGCTACGACGGTTACGTAGCCAAAGCCGCTGCTGCCGAAGGTGGCAAAGTGGCCAGCAAACTGAGCTACCTCCTGCTGGTTTTTCGCTGCATGTTCAGCTATCGCACCCCGGGCATGCACATCCGTTTTGACGGGCAGGAACTGCAGGCAAGGACTTACGCCGTGGTGGCCGGTATTAATAAATTCTCCGGCGGTGGCTTCCAGCTTGTTCCCCATGCCCAACCTGACGACGGGCTGCTGGCACTGACCATCGCCCGGCGCCTGAGCAAGATCGAAGTGCTGCTGCTCAGCCCGCTGTTTTACACCGGCTGGATCAACTGGCACCCTGCCATCAGCCTGCACGATGCCACCACAGTATCAGTGAATCCACTGAACGGAGAAGAAGTCCTGGTAGAAGCCGACGGGGAATTTTTGGGCAAAGCGCCTGCCCGTATTGGCATCGTACCGGGGGCGCTGCGGATTTGGGTGACCTGAAGTCGTTGAGAGGGGTTGATCCCGGCATTCGCCGGGAGGTTTAGAGGAGTTGAGAGGGGTTTACGCTGGCAGGGTTTGGAACCCCTGCCAGGGTTCAATCACGCCTACGAGTTGCGAAGCGAGGGAGATGGTGAGGAAGGATTTCACTCACAGACTCGCCGCCAGCTCGGCGCCTTCTTTGATGGCCCTTTTGGCGTCCAATTCGGCAGCCAGTTTGGCACCGCCGATGATGTGGACATTCAGGCCGGCCGCACGCAATGGTTCGGCAAGGCCGGTTTCCGAAACCTGCCCGGCGCATATCACCACGTTGTCAACCGGCAGGATGCGCTTCTGACCATCCAGCTCTATGTGAAGGCCCTGGTCATCTATTTGCAGGTATTTCACCTCAGCCAGCATGTTTACCTTTTTCATGCGTAGGCTCAGGCGGTGTATCCAGCCTGTGGTTTTGCCGAGGCCGGCACCATGCTTTCCTTTTGAACGCTTCAACAGCCAGATCTGGCGGGGTGCCGGATCGGGTTTTGGATGCTCGATGGCGCCCCGGTGCAGGTAGTCCATGTCCACGCCCCACTCTTTCATGAAATGTGGCACACAAGCCTCCGGCTGGTGCAGGGGATCCTCACAGGCGTTTTCCGGAACGGAAAGAAACTCCGCCACGTCGAAGCCAATGCCCCCGGCGCCGACGATGGCCACCGACTGACCGACGGGTTTGCGGTGCAAGAGCACATCGACATAGCTGAGGCATTTGGGGTGGTCTTCACCCGGGATGCCCGCAGTGCGGGGCCTGACACCCGTTGCCAGGATGACCTCATCGAACTGCATGAGCACCAGTGCTTCGGGCAGCACCCGGGTGTTGAGGTGCAGGTGCACCTTGTGCAGTTCTATCTGCCTTCGGTAATAGCGCATGGTCTCCACAAACTCCTCTTTGCCGGGTATGAGGGCGGCCATCCTGAATTGCCCGCCGATGTCATAGGCCGCTTCGTAGAGGTGCACCTCGTGCCCCCGTTGCGCAGCGATGGTGGCCGCAGAAAGTCCGGCAGGGCCAGCCCCCACCACGGCAATTTTTTTCTTCGCCCGTCCTTCGGCGGGCAAATAGTTAAGCAGGGTTTCGTGGCAGGCACGGGGGTTCACCAGGCAGGAGGCCACCTTTCGTTGGAAAGTGTGGTCGAGGCAGGCCTGGTTGCAGGCTATGCAGGTGTTGATCTCGGCCTCCCGGCCTTCGGCGGCTTTCTTCACAATTTCGGGATCTGCCAGGAAGGGCCTTGCCATGCTCACCATGTCGGCGCAGCCTTCGGCAAGCACCTTCTCGGCAATCTCCGGCATGTTGATGCGGTTGGTGGTGATGAGCGGAATGCCCACCTTGCCCATGAGGCGTTTGGTGACCCAGGCAAAGCCGGCCCGCGGCACCATGGTGGCAATGGTGGGCACCCGGGCCTCGTGCCAGCCGATACCGGTGTTAATGATACTGGCTCCGGCTTTTTCTATTTCCTTCGCCAAATGCTCCACCTCGTCCCAACTGCTGCCGTCGTCAACCAGGTCGAGCATGGACAAACGGTAAATGATGATGAAATTTTCGCCGACGGCCTCACGGATGCCTTTGACGATTTCTATGGGAAAGCGGATGCGGTTTTCGAAGCTGCCGCCCCATTCGTCGGTGCGTTTGTTGGTCTTCGAAACGATGAATTCGTTGATGAGGTAGCCTTCGCTGCCCATCACCTCTACACCGTCGTAGCCGGCCTCCTGCGCCAGTTTTGCGCAGCGAATGAAATCCTTGATGGTTCTTCTGACACCCCTGCCACTCAGCGCCCGCGGCTTGAATGGCGAGATGGGCGATTTGATGGCCGATGGGGCAACGGCCAAAGGGTGGTAACCATACCTGCCTGCATGAAGTATCTGCATGCAGATGCGACCACCTGCCTGGTGCACGGCCTCCGTCACCTCCCGGTGCTGCCGTACGTGCTTGCCATTGGTCATGCGGGCCGCAAAGGGCGACACCCATCCCTCCCTGTTGGGCGCCACGCCACCGGTTACGATGAGGCCGGCGCCACCTCTGGCCCGCTCTGCAAAATAAGCCGCCATGCGTCCGAAGCCGCCTTTCGTTTCTTCCAATCCGGTGTGCATGCTGCCCATCAGCACCCTGTTGGGCAAGGTTATGAACCCCAGGTCCAGGGGTTTGAAAAGGTGTGGATATTTCATCTGCGAGTCGATTTATGGCTATGATTTGAGGCACGGATGCAAGTCTAATCCAAACGGGGCGTATTCCGCAATCTGGAGGGGGAAATTTGGTTATGAGGATTATGGAGGGTTATGAGGATTATGGAGGGTTATGGAGGATTATGGAGGATTATGGAGGATTATAGGTTGTAGGTTGTCCCCGATACCGATATCCCGATCCCGAAGGATTTCGGGATTCGGGATCGGCATCGGTGTAGGTTTTAGGTTGGGCGGGAATACGCTGTTCAACTCAGTTTCAAACTCCGATTACGCTGTGGTTATTTAAGGATTATAGGGATTATGAGAGTTTAGCAGAATCAACTACGAGCTACGAGCTACGAGCCACCAACTCCCGGGATGGTGTATGTTCAATAACAAAACAGCCCCCGGGGTTTATTCCGGGGGCTGGGGTCAAATTCTATTCTTGAGAAATGCGCTATTGGCTATTCAATGATCACCTTTTGAGTGAGGATGCCCTTATCGGAGCTGATGCGCAGGAAGTAAAATCCTGAAGGCACGCTGCTCACGTTCAGGCTGGTGATGTCGTTGCCGAAGACATTGATGGATTTTGAGAGCACAACTTTTCCATCAACAGTCAAAAGGCTGACATCGAGGTCTTGCTGATCTTCAGCTTCCACGGCAATGTTGAGCAGGTTTTTGGCCGGGTTCGGGAACACGGTCAGTGACACGTTCTCCAGCTTGTCAACGGTGCCGGTGGGCAGTTGAGATTCTACGATGGTTCCGTAATTCGGCGCTTCGGTGCATTCCTGGTCACCCTGGTCGGTGTTGACGCAGGCCTGGCTGTTGTAGTAGAACAGGTCCATGAGCTCCACATCGTCGATGATCCAGCCGAGCTGGCCGACGGTGGCGTTGTCATTGGTGCCGAAGCGGAAGCGGATGTCCATTTCCTTGCCTGCCCATTCCGACATGTCCACATAGGTGGCCATGAACTCGTTGTTGGTGCTGCCGGTAAAGGCATAGAGTTTCGGAACGGGAATGATGAAAGAAGTAGAGTAAGGAATCACACCGGTGTAATCGCCGCGGATGACCCTTGACTGTACCAACTGCCACTGCATGGAGCCGGCTTCTCTCACCTCAACGATGCCGCCATCGATGCCCGGTTCGGTGTCGAACATGTGGTAGAATCGCAAGACGGGGAAATCACCGTCGATCAATTTGGGTTCTGCAAGCTGAAGGCTTACACGGGACTCAAACTCCGAGTTCTCGATGAACCATGCGTATTCGGGACTGTGGGCAAATACATCGGCAATTTGCCAGAGTTTGTCAGCATTGGGTGTATTCGGATCCACATAGTAGAGCCAGTTGTCTTCCGCATTGAAATCAGGAATATCATCCAGGAAATTGCGGATGGAGTAGAAATCCGGAGAAGTTTCCAGGGTGTAGGTCACGGTTTTGGTTTCCTCAAAGTTGAGGTCACCAACTTCCAGGGTCACCTGGTTGCCGGAAACGGTGGCCGGCACATTGGCAGAACCGGCTTTGAAAGAAGTGCCGTCGGGCAATTCGTCGGTTACGGTAATACCTGTGGCCGTTGGGTGTTTGTAGTTGCCCACTTCGATGGTCACCTCGATGTCGTCACCGGGGTTGATGAAGTCAGTGACAGACTTTTCAATGGTGATTTCATTGCGGCAGGCCGGTTTGGTATTGAAGTCTTCTACCTGGTCAGTTGAGCTGGTACTTTCTCCCTGGCTGGCTTCCCATCCGGCGCCTCTTCTGGCAAAAACATCCCAGATGAGGCATTCATTGGCGCCGCCATACAGCGTCTGGTCAGCGGCCAGGATGGCATCCCGACCGTCGATGAATCCGGGGCTGCAGGCCTGGTTTTTCATTCCTTCGAAAACAAGGCGAATGGCCATGTTATTTCCTCCTGATCCATTGTACAAATCAGGATCCCAGCCGTATTCTTCCACAAAGGCCCAGTATAGATCCCAGACCATTGCAGCCCATACTTCACCAATGGCATGAACACCCACACTTGATGCTACATCGCCAAATGTGAGTGGGTTGATGCTCATGTCAGTTGAGTAGGGATAGCGACGGATACCGGTACCATTGGTCTCTTCGCGAAGGGCAAAAGTTCCTACGCCACGCTTCATGGCTCCTTCATCACCGGGTTTCACGCTGGTGACGAGGGTGAACCAGTCACTCCAGCCCTCACCCATTTGCTCATCATTGCTGAGGCAGCCTGCCTGGCTGGGACCACCGGTGAGGCGGTTTGAAACACCGTGGCCAAATTCGTGGGCGATGATACCATTGTCAAGGTCACCATCCAAAGCAGCGGGGATGGCTCCGGGATTAACGAGGGTAACTTCCAGTCCGTTGCCGATGAATTGACGAATGGTCTGGCAATCGCTGAATGAAAGGGAAACGGTGGGAATTTCAACCAATGAACCGTGAGTTCCGGCACCAAGACCGAGGGTTTCGTCCAGGTGGTTGCAGATGATGACACCAATGGCGCCGGCCTGCTGTGCCTGGTAAGCTTTCCAGCCGAACTGGCATTCGCCACGGTCAATCAGGGCAATTTTACCTGCCAGTTCTGCTTTGTTGATGATGGTGTCACAACCATCGGAAGGCACGTTGAAATCATCGATCACCTGAACTACTTCACCGGAAACCGGAACATCGGTAACGTAAGCTCCGTTGCCCCAATTGGCTCCTGCCACACCGGTAGAGTATTTACCGGCAATGACTACGGGCTGGGTTACCTGCAGGTATTTGGCACCGCTGGTGGTCCAGATGTACATATTCATGGTACCGTTGCCTCCGTCAGGTGGAGTACCGAAGTTGGCGTTGTTGCTGTTTCCGGTGTCGGCACCTTGCTGGGCACGGGCCTGAACATAGTCACCAGCTTCGCCCTCACCGGTGTAGTTGAACGCCTGGAAATTACCTGCGACTTCATCGAGGCCGTAATGCCAGGCAAAATCGTGCAGGAAGTTGTTCCAATAGAATAGGTTGGTGGTAGCTGCATCCAGGATCTGCTCTGGTTCCCAGGTGGGATCCCAGGGGAAGTCGAAATGCAGGCTGTCACCGCCATCGGGTTCGTTGTTGAGGGTTTCTCCATCACCGTCACGGTCTTCGTATGCATGCACGTTGTTCCCTCTTGTTATGGTGAATTCCGCACCTGGCACACCATCGGTGTCATGCCAGCCGAAAGGTGAGGCTTCAGGATCGGCCGGGCTGGCCACCATTTGGCGATCACCGTGAATCGGGCTTTCGATGGGAGAGGGCCAGACGTTGTAAACAGGCTCTGAAAATGCCGTGCTGAAACTGTGCGTCACTGCCTCGTGCAGGTGTTCTGCTTCGCTTTCGCAATTTTCATCAACGTGGCGGAAAGCGCTGCCATCTACCCGGCAGTAAACCGTCCAGTTTGTTTTGTCGAGTATCTGCCCATTTACGGCATCCAGGCGGATGCTCCACATATCGTCGTTGCCTTTGGGAAAGAAGGTTACATCCCAGGTAAGGAAGACCCCTTCCTGCTGAGGCTGGTAGCGCAGCTTGACTTCGATGTCCTGCCTTGCAAGGTTTCCTTTCTCGAAAACGTACTGGCTTTCGGCCGGTTGGTCTTTCAGACGCAGGGTTTCGGTGGTCATTCCGAGGTGTTCAGCCACCTTGACTACAGCCTCTTCGGCGCTCAGCACCGGCACGGAGGTGTTCACCTTTGTTGCCAGTTCCGGAATGAAGCGTTTGCCAACGAAAAACACCTTCCCGTCTTTGTCGATGCTCACGTTGTTGATGGCATTGTAAACGGGAATGCCATTGTGTTGCTGCATGAAGTACATCCGGGTGATTCCCGTTTTCTGGTCGGTGTACATGTCGCTGACCATCATGTCGCTGATGTCCTGTTCGGTCAGGTTCCATTCCTGGTGGTGTTCTCTGATGTAGTTTTTAGCGATGTCCAGCGGCTGTTGACCAAATGCGAATACAGCACTGAACATACAGGCTACTACTGTTAGGCATTGTGTAGCAGTCTTAAATTTCATATCAGGCGTGGATTTTAGAAACGGTCTGGAAAACCCACTGAAGCGGAGAACGGCTCCGGCAAATCATTCCAACTGTTTCTGGTTTGGTGAAAATAAATTGGTGAAAAGAATTTCAGGGCAAGCAAAAATAGCAGAATGCATCAATTGCTCCGAAGGAAATGAGGCAAATACCAAATGAACGACAATTTTTGTCAAATTGAAATGCAACCGTAAGCATTCAGCCCACTCACTGTCTCCCCCTCTCAAGGTCTCACAGTCACAAAGTCACAAAGTCTCACAGTCACAAAGTCACAAAGTCACACCGTCTCAAAATCACTCCTCCTCTTCCTTTGCCTCCTGCGGTGCCGGGGCGGATTCCGGCAATTTGCCGTGTTTTTCTTCCCAATCGAGGCGCTGTCTTTCGGAGTCCTTTTCATAGGCGCGGATGACGTCTTTTACCAGCCTGTGGCGGACCACATCCTCTGCAGAGAGGTGCACCACGGCGATGCCTTCGATGCCTTTCAGAATGTCGATGGCTTTGCGCATGCCCGAGCGCACGTTCATGGGCAGGTCAATCTGCGAGAGGTCGCCGGTGAGGATGCACTTGGCGTTGGGCCCCAGTCGGGTCAGAAACATTTTGATCTGCATGGAGGAGGTGTTCTGGGCCTCGTCCAGGATGATGAAAGCGTTGTCGAGGGTACGACCGCGCATGTAAGCCAGCGGCGCAATTTCGATGATCCTGTTCTCCATGAAGTAGTTCAGCTTTTCAGCCGGGATCATGTCGTCCAAGGCATCGTAAAGCGGGCGCAGGTAGGGGTCGATTTTTTCCTTGAGATCACCGGGCAAAAAGCCGAGGCTTTCGCCGGCTTCCACAGCCGGGCGGGTCAGGATGATCTTTTTGACGAGCCTGTTTTTGAGGGCATTCACAGCCAGGGCAACGGCGGTGTAGGTTTTACCGGTACCAGCCGGGCCAACGGCAAACACCACGTCGTTTTCCAGCGAGGCGTTGACCAGCTTCTGCTGGTTGACAGTTTTCACTTTGATCACCTTTCCGTTGGGACCATGCACAAGCACTTTGCTGTCCTGGTGATGGAGGTGGTTTTCGAATGGATTGCTACCGTTGAGGAGGAGTTCCTCAACCATGTGCACAGGCAGCTCACGGCGCTCTTTCAACACGCGCACCATTTGCTCAAACTTGCCTTTGGCACGCTGGGTGAAGCGCTTTTCTCCAGAAAGCCGCAGGCTGTTGCCACGGGCTGTTATGGAAATGTCGGGAAATGCTTTTCGAAGCAGATTCAGTTTGACGTCTTTTTCTCCGTAAAGCTCTACGGGATCGACGCCCTCCACGGTAAGAATGATTTCGCTCAAATTGGACCTCAATGGATTTTTTTGATTGTTAGTGCTGCGCAACAAAGGTGCGCTTTGGTGAAAAAAAATTTACTGGTTTTTCAGCATCTGCTTTGGTAGCTGCATGATTCTCCAGTCTCGATGAACTGTTACATTTGCCTTGCAAAAGTAAACCATAAGGGTTGGTTTGTTGCTTTGATGACCGGCTTTAAATTGCCTGACAGCAAATAAAGGAACAACCAAATGGCAAGACTCACGTAGCATTTCATGCCAGCATGAAGATAACAAACCCCGGCAGGGATGGTTTGGCTCAACAACTTTTTTGGGAGCCTGCCCCACGAGCACAGAAAACAAACACACCATGGCCATTGTGACGCTGACGACAGATTTCGGGAAAAGCGACTACTACGCCGCCCTCATCAAAGGGGCGCTGTTGAGCCGCACACCGGCTGTCCAGTTGGTGGACATCACTCACAACCTTCCGCCTTTCGACATCGTGCAAGGTGCTTTTGTGCTCGGCAATACTTTCCGGTCATTTCCCGAAGGAAGCATTCACCTGCTCAGCGTGAACAACTACGACGGCAACCTGGCTTTCATCGCCCTGGAGCGGGAAGGCCACTACTTCGTAGGCCCCGACAATGGCGTATTTTCTTTGATCTTCGGCAATATGGGTGAGCAGGTTTATCGGCTGCCTTACGATGCCGGTGATCCATTCCCCATGAAAACAGTTTGTTGCCATGCGGTGGACCACATCGTGTCTGGCAAGCCCCTGAACGAAATCGGATTGCCGGCAGGCGATGTGGAGCAGCGCATTGCACTGCAACCCGTCATCAGCCAGTCGCAAATCAGGGGCATCGTCATTCACGTGGACCAATACGAGAACGCCATTACCAATATTGGAAAGGAGCTTTTTGAAAAGGTTGGCAAAGGAAGGGACTTTTCAATTTTGTTCAAGCGGAACGATCCCATCCAGCAAATTCACAGCATCTATCACGAAGTGCCGGTAGGCGAGCCCCTGGCCTTTTTCAATTCGTCCGGCTTCCTGGAAATAGCCATCAACATGGGCAAAGCCAGCAGCCTGCTCGGCCTCCAGATCGACGACATGGTGCAAGTAAATTTTCATTGACAAACAGCGCCCAGCCTGTTACTTTTGAAACCCGATGCGTTCAACTTAACCAGACGTGGTGGGTTAATTGATTTTGGAACTTGCTTTGCAAGCATTGGAATACCTGCCCACACATTTTCACCTGAAACATTACGGAACAATCAACCTTTGGTAAACTGCCAACAAACCCTGCTATGAACATCAAGTCACGGTTCAAAAAACTTTACGCCAAGCACCGGAAGAAAGCCATCATCATCTTCCTGGTGTACTTCGTTACGAAATGGACCCTGACGTTCATCTTCGGAGCGAAGATCCTTACCGCATTCAAGAATATCATCGATTGACAGCGGCCGCTGTACGTCTTCCATCCAAATCCATCCTACATTTGGGCCTTCATCGAATGACCCTCATTCTACGAAGGCCACATGACAAAAAGCACCAAAGGCTCCCTCCTTCCGATTTTCGTCACCGTCTTCCTCGACATGCTCGGCATCGGCATCATCATCCCGGTGATTCCGGCGCTGTTCTTTGAGGCTGACAGCAGCTTTTTCGATCCCACCATCAGCAGGGACTTCAGGTCTATCACTTACGGTCTGCTCATCGGAGCTTTTCCGTTCATGCAGTTTTTTGGGGCTCCCATCCTCGGCGCACTGTCCGACCGTTTCGGCCGCAAGCCTATGATCATGGTTTCCTTGACGGGTACCATGATCGGCTATCTGTTGTTTGCACTGGCTGTGGCATTGCAGAACCTTCCGTTGTTGTTTTTGAGCCGGATGCTGCCGGGCTTTTTTGGCGGCAACATCTCCATCGTTTATGCCGCCATCGCAGATGTGAGCGATGAGCAGAGCCGACCTAAAAACTTTGGATTGGTGGGCATGTCTTTTGGGCTGGGATTCATACTGGGACCCAGCCTGGGCGGTGTGCTGGCCGACGACAGTGTTGTGAGTTGGTTCGGCCCGGAGACGCCTTTCCTGTTTACAGCCGCCCTTACCTTGCTCAATATCGGCCTGGTATGGCGCTGGTTCCGTGAAACCATCGAGGCAAGACGCCAAACCCCGCTCAATCCCTTTCAGGGCTTCCGCAACATCGCCAAATCCTTTTCAGAACCCCGGCTGCGCACCATCTTTTCCGTGGTGCTGCTGCTGTCGCTGGGCTTCAGTTTTTTCACCCAGTTTTTCTCCGTCCTGCTCATCGAAAAGTTCTCTTATTCGGAAAAAGACATTGGTTTTCTTTTTGCCTGGATCGGCCTTTGGCTGGTCATCACCCAGGGTGTTTTCGTGCGGCGGCTGAGCAAAATCGCTGCTCCCAAAAAGATTTTGAGCTTTTCAATTCTAGCACTGGGGCTGGCACTGCTGTCATTGCTGTTGCCTGACGAGTCATTTTGGTTTTTTCTCCTCAACCCTTTCGTTGCCATTGCCCAGGGCATCACCTCGCCCAATCTCACCACGGTGGTTTCCGTACAGGCCGGCGCTGAATACCAGGGCGAAGTGCTCGGCATCAACCAGAGTATGCTCTCTTTGGGGCAGATCGTTCCTCCGCTCATCGCCGGTTATCTCAACACCATTTCCGGCAGCCTGCCAATTCTGGCCGCAGGACTCATCGTGCTGGCGGGCTGGTTGGTGTATGTGTTTGTGTTCAGGAAAACGGCCTGAAAAGCGCTTCGGGTTTTTCGAGGAAATTAAATATTACAATTATCAACAATATTGAATTACATTTGGGGTTCGAACCATGAATCCTCGACCAAAACTTCCTGTTAGTAATCCAATGGCAGCCCAACCCGATTCCGAAAACAAACCGGTGCACTATGTGGACTTTGACCTTCTGGAGAACGTCAAGCTCCGCATCAGCCTCAAATTGTTGCTGGCCATTGCCGGCACCATTGTAGCAGTAACCACCACCACCGTCATCGGGTACAACAACATCAAAAAGGATCTCGGGCAGATTGACGATCAGGTGAAAGGCATCCGGGATGACTTCAAAGAAGTGGCCGAAGAGAACAAAAAGGCCATTGAAACCTTAGAGATAACGGATGAAGCATTAACACGGGAATTGGAAGAACTCAAAAAACGGGTGGAAGTTTTGGAAGAAAAAGTTCAGGAAAAATGAAACTGACCTCGCAAGGCATCGGAAATACCAACCTCCTGCTGGCCATCAACCTGGTGGCCTTCGTGGTGCTACTCAATGTGCTGTTGTTCCTGCTTCAAAGCGATACGAACCGGCTCAGCTCCAACCTTTCAGCGTTGAGCTCAGAGGTGAACCAGGAAACCGCCAAAGCCGTTTTGACGACGGAAAAAACCGATGTGAACACTGTTGAAGGCGTATATTTCCTGGCCAGTTCGGCCATGCTGCCCTTGCAACCGGGCGTTCTGATCAGCCTCCTCACTTTCCGGCAATAGCCATCCTACCCTACCCCGTTTTTCAGTTCCAACACCTTTTTGGCCAGCGCTTCCTCTGTTGGCGATTCCGCAACGATCACACCGCCAATTCCCAGTTCTTTCAAAGCCCCAGCCGTGGTGTTGCCGATGGCGATGACTTTCTGAAAACCGTATTTCTTGTTCTTCGAGAAATAAGCCCGGGCATTCAAGGGGCTGGTAAAAACCAGTACCTCGCAGGTGGGTATTTCAACCTCGTTGAGAGGCGTGTTTTTGTAAACGATCACATCGATGGGGGTGATCTTCCCATCCAGCAGTTTCCGGATGGACTGCCGGCTGTCTTCCGCCCTGACGAATGCCACTTTTTGTCCCCGGGCCAGGGCCAGAAAATTCACAGCCGTTTGGATGGGGTCGCCGTCACCGGCAAATTGCACATGAGCGTACTTCGACAACTCGGCAGCGGTGCCGGGGCCCAGAGCCGCCATGCGGTAGTTATCCACTTTGTGCGCCGGAATTTGCCGGAAGAAAAATTGAACCCCCGTTTTGCTGTAAAAAAACAGCCAATTCGCCTCCGGCAACTTTTCAACTGCAACGGGTTCGAATTTGATGAGCTTCTGGTCGTGGATTCTGATGCCATTGATGGTAAGCAGCTTGCGAAAGATGCTATCAGGAGGTAGGGTTCTGGATATGAATACCGTCATTGCTTTAACTTTGGTTGCTGCTTTTTCACTTCAAATGACACCATAAATGACCACCAAATTTACTCCCTTTATCCCAAGCCGGAAGATTAAGCCCTTCGTTGGCATCCTGTTGTTGCTGGTGCTTTTTCCTTTCGCTGGCGCAATGGGGCAGGTACTTCAACCCCAAAGCATCGACATTCCGATGAGCGACGGAAAGACCCTGGCCGCCGACCTTTACCTGCCGTCGCAATCAGGCAGCTACCCCGTTGTGCTCATTCAGACCCCCTACAATAAAAACCTCTTCCAGTTGGGCCTGCCGCTGGGTGTGGGGCAGGATATCGAGAACAGCCCCTACGCCTTCGTTGTGCTCGACTGGCGCTGCTTTTACGGATCGCTGGCAGCCTGCACCCTAAACCCCGACCGCGGCCAGGACGGCTACGAGGCTGTGGAATGGATAGCCGCCCAGCCCTGGTGCAACGGCAAGGTGGTAACCTGGGGCCCCTCGGCCCTGGGCAACATCCAGTTTCAGACAGCCCGCAAACAACCACCCCACCTGGTGTGTGCTGTACCCATCGTGGCCTCACCACATACGCACTATCACCAGTATTACCCCGGGGGCGCCTTGCGGACCGAATACATGGAAACACTCAATTTCCTCTTCGGGAATTCCAGTTTCAACCCCGTGGTCAACAATCCCATTTACAACTTCATCTGGATTGCTTCGGAAAACCTGAGCATGTACCCCGACGAGATAGCTGTGCCCATGCTGCTCATCGGCGGCTGGTTCGACCACAACACCGATGATGTGATCACCATGTTCGACACCCTTCGGGCCTTGTCACCTGTCGCTTCGCAACACCGGCTGCTCATGGGGTCCTGGACACACAGCGGCGCCTCCGGAAGCCCTGCCCAGCAGGGTGAGCTGAGTTTTCCTGAAGCCGCCGGATGGTCGGTCAGCGTGGCCAATCAGTTTCTTGCCTACCACCTGCTGGGAGATGACAACGGCTGGGACCAGTCGGCCCCGGTGCAGTATTTCCAGATGGGAGAAAATACCTGGGCGAGCACCGAAAGCTACCCGCCGGCGGCTGACGATTTCAAAGAATACTTTCTGTATGAAAACCTGGAAATGGGAACTGCGCTGTCGGTCAACCCTTCTGCAGCAAAGGACCTGATCTACGACCCGGAGAACCCTTCGCCCACCATCGGTGGCAAAACGCTCAGTCCACTTCTGTTGCAAGGACCCTACGACCAGGCAGAAGTGGAGAGCCGCAGCGATGCCCTGGTGTTTACCAGTCCGGAATTGACGGAGCCCCTTCGGGTAAATGGTAAAATCGAAACCACGCTGTACGTGAGTTCTGACCGTTTGGACACCGATTTCGCACTGCGCCTGACGGACGTTTACCCTGACGGGCGGAGCATCCTGCTCGGTGAGGCCATCCAGCGCATGCGTTTCCGGAACGGCTACACCTTTTCTGACACAGCCTCCATGATGCCGGGTGAGGTGTATGAAATAAAAATGAAGTTTGAGAACCTGTCGCACAGTTTTATGCCCGGGCACAAAGTGCGGCTCATCGTGACCTCCTCCAACTACCCCCGCTACAACCGCAACATGAACACCGGCGCCGAAATGTACCCCAATGGCAACATCGACACCCTGGTGAATCCATTGGTGGCGCACAACAAGCTGATGGTGGAAGGCCTTTACCCATCGAAAATCACCATGCCGCTATCCATGACAACCGCAACGGTTGAAACCCTGAAAGCGGCACAGCTGGACTTGTACCCAAACCCAGCGAAAGACCAGGTTTTCATCCGCAATTTGCCGGCAGGCGGCACTGTTGAAGTCATTGACCTTCAGGGGAAAGTACTTCTTAGCAAAGTGGTGACCAATGGAGATCAGCCATTGGATGTCAGCACCCTGGAAACCGGCCTGTACCAGGTCCGCTTTTTACCCGAAGGGAGACATACTGACAAAAGTTATGCAGGTAAATTGTCAGTGTTGAGGTGAAAATTTGCTGAAAGACAATATTTTAACGGCTTCAAACCACAGACCGGGGATTGAAACAGGCGCAAGGCTGCACAACCATTTTTAACCCTGACAGACCTGCCTGATGGACCCAACCCTGACACCTTTCTCGCATTGGGTATGCCTGCGCCCCGCTTTCAGTTGCCCCAAATACCCAAGCTTATGAACCAGCATGTCGTAGCCATTTTCGGAGGAGCAGTATCGGGGGCCGAGGCCGCCCACCAGCTCACACAGCAAAATATCCGTTGCATTGTTTTCGAGCAAAACCTTCTTCCCTACGGAAAGATCGAGGACGGTTTGCCCAAATGGCACGCAAAACTCCGGGACAAGGAAGAAGCCAACATCGATGAAAAACTCAGCCACCCGCTGGTCACTTTCGTGCCGGGCGTTAAGCTGGGTCGTGACCTGGATTTTGAAGACGTGGTTCAGAACTGGGGCTTTTCGGCCATCTTTCTGGCCACCGGTGCCTGGCGAGACCGCCCACTGGCCATCCCCGGAATTGATGATTACATCGGCAAGGGCTTCTATTACCAAAACCCTTTCATCTATTGGTACAACCACAAACACGAACCCGACTACAAAGGCGAGCAATGTGAAGTGGCAGATGGAGCGCTCATCATCGGCGGCGGGCTGGCCAGCATCGATGTGGCCAAAGCCATCATGATGGAACTGGTGGAGAAAAAACTGGCCGAACGCGGAATCGAAGTAAATATGTTCGACCTCGAAAGGGGCATTTCAAAAGTGCTCGAAAGCCACAAGCTCACACTCGACGACCTGGGTCTGAAAGGCTGCACCATCGTTTACCGAAGGAGAATAAAAGACATGCCCCTGTACCCGGGGCCAACTGACACCCCTGAAGAACTGGCAAAAGCCCAAACGGTGCGGGAAAAAGTGCTCAACAACGCCGCAGAAAAATTTCTCTTCAAGGTGATACCCTGCCACGTACCGGTTGACAAAATCGTCGAAAATGGCCGCCTGGCAGGCCTGGTACTCCGCGAGACGAAAATCGAGGACGGCCGTGTCATCGAGCTTCCTGGCACCGAAAAAGAAGTGCGCACACCGCTGGTCATTTCCTCCATAGGCAGCATTCCGGAGCCCATCCCCGGCATTCCCATGCGCGGGCAGGTTTTCGATGTGGAAGAAGGTGAATGTTGCAAGTTGAAAGGCTTCACAAATGTCTTCGCCCTCGGCAATGCCGTCACCGGAAGGGGCAACATCAAAGAGAGCATGGCACATGGCCGCACCGTGGCACAGACCATCGCCATGAATTACCTCATCGATCCCGAGGGCAATGTCAACGAGGCCTTCCGCAACAAAGAAGCTCGCGTGGACAATGTTATGAACGACCTCCAGGCCAGCCTGAACGGCATCAAACCTCCCGATGAGAACCAGCTCACCGCCATCATGCAGCGAGTGAAATTGTTGCAAAGCAAAGTGGGCTACGACGGCAACTACAAAGCCTGGATAGAAAAACACAAGCCCGTCAGGCTGGAGGAGTTGGTGGGGCATCAGTAACAGCGATCTAGTACCAGCGATCTCTAATCGCTGCTTCGATCTGGAGAGCGACTTTACTTCAGCCTTTCCGCTTTTTCCAGGTAGGGTTTTCCCAGTTCGGGCTGGCCGTTGTCACGGTAGGCGGAGCCGAGGTACTTGTTGATGACCGGATCGTCGGGGGCGTATTGCAGCGCCTGGGAGAACCACTTGATGGCTTCGGGGAAATTTTTCTCCATGGCATAAACTGCGCCCAGGTTGCGGAGTGCATCCACCATCCTGGGGTCGTATTTGACCGCATTCTGATAACACTCTTTGGCTTTGGCCAGGTCTCCCCTTTCAAAGTAGATGATGCCCATGTTGCTGTACACCAATGGAAAGTTGGGTTTGTATTTCAGCGCCTGCTGATAGTATTCGAGGGCTTTCTCTTTGTTGCCCTGACGGTACATGGCCAGGCCCAGTTGGCCGTAGGCATCGTGGTAAGAAGGGTAAATTTCAATGGCCTTCAGAAAATGCTCGTTGGCGCGCTGGTACCATGCCTTTTGCTGCTCCGGATCTTTTTCATCCAGCCCTTTTTGCACGATTTCGATTCCGTAGTGAAAATTCAGTTTGGCCGATTTGGGAGCCTTGCGGATGTCTGCATCGTAGAGGGTGTAACTGTCCTTCCAGTCCAGGTTCCGGGTGAAGGTCTTGAGCGAATACACCGCCAGGAGCAGTGCCGCCAGCATCCACAGGCTTTTTGGCTTGAACAACTCCCCCAAGGATTGTACGGGGGCGCTTTTTATCCGAAGGTTGAAAAGATAGGCAAAGCCGAGCGCCAGAGCCAGGGCAAAGGCCGGAGAGGAGGAATACAAAAACCGGTCGCCATACGAAGAGCCGATGGTGATGATAAAGTTTGAGAAAATGGAAAAATTGATTGCGAAGAAAAGAATGGCAAAAGCCCAAAGGCTGCGCTTCTTCAAACCTTTGATGGCCACAAAACCGAGGCCTGCCACCACCGCTACCGTCAGCAGCACCCGCCAGTCGCCCCAGCCGGTGAGGGGGATTTGGTTGTAGCCCCAGTCGTGGCTCAGCGGATGGGGGATGAGCAAGGTTTGCAGGTACTTGCCCACCAGCAAGAATGCGCTGGCCATGTAGGTAGAAGTATCTTTGGCTGCCACCAGAAAATTGTCCAAAACCGAGGGGCCGCCGGGGTCCAGTAGATCGCCGATGACTGCTTTGCGGACGAGGATGAAAAACAGGGCTGCAGCGGCGTACATGCCTGTGGTGCGGAGGATTTTTCCGGTTTTGGCTTTTGCGAAGAAGAACAGCGCCAGCGGCACGATGGCTACAAAGGTTACCGCATTTTCTTTCGAAAACAGGGCCACCAGGTAAAAAACCATCGCCAAAACAAGGTGCTTCGCTTTGGCTTTTTCCAGCCAGTTCCACAATGCGTAGAGCGACAGCATCGAAAAGAGCAGCATCAGTATTTCGTCGCGGCTCTTGATGTTGGCCACCACCTCCACATGCACCGGATGGGCAAGGAAAAAAGCCGTTGCCAAGACCGGAATGGCCAGGTGGTAGCCTTTGAGCCAGCGTGCAAAAAGCAGCAGCATGACCGCTCCGCTAAGTCCGTAAAGGAGGATGTTGATGAGGTGCGAGAGCCAGGGCTGGTCAGGAGCCAGCTCCCACTCGATGGCGAATAGGGTCATCGGAATGGGGCGGTAGAGTTCGCCGGGGCTGTTCCAGTAACCATAGCGGGCATGGGTTTTCCAGATGGTCGGAATGCCCTCGATGCCTTTTTTCGTCACAAAATTTTCTTTGATAACGGAAAAATCATCCAGCACATAATCGTGACCGAGGGTGTTGAGGTACAGCGTGATTCCGAAAATGGCCATGACCAAAGCCAGGGGCTTCAGCAATTGCATCGTGCTTTTTCGGGGTGCTGGCCTTTTAGAAATGTGCTGTTTGCGTTTTGCCTTTTTTCCTGCCATTTCGCTGTTGTTGCATGAAGGAGACAAAGATAAAAATTCAGTAATGTCTTCAGCTTTCAACGGCAAAGGCAGGCAGCTGTTACCGTTTTTCCACCATGAGGTTGCAGCCGCGCACATCGCTGTTGTCGAATCGTCCGAGGATTTCAAAGGAGCCGTCTTCGTAATAGCGGCCCAGATCTTCGGTGGCTATGAAGGCGCAACTGTCCACATTGGCCAGATCGATGACATTGACCCCGCCTGATTTGCCGGGCTTCTGCGGGCTGAGCGGGTCGGTGATTTCGCGGGTGAGCACCCGCATGGTTGCAGCAGGGTAAAAAATGCCTTCGCCTTTCGAATAAGCCTGCGAGAGCAGCTCGGTCATGCCATATTCTGAGTGAATGGCGGCTGTGCCAAATGCTTTTCGTAGCACTTCGTGCAACTGCTGCCTGGTTGGCTCCACCCTGCGACCTTTCATGCCCCCGGTTTCCATGACGATGAGTTCCGGCAGGTTGAATTGATGGGCTTCGGCAAGGTCCAGCAATGCAAAGCTGACCCCCAGCAACACCGTCGGTGGTGCGCTGCTGCCTGCGGCTTCATATTTGCGAAGAACAGCAATGAGTTCATCAACATTGTGAAGAAAAAAGCCGCTGTCGGGATGCCGGCTGCGTTCGATGAAATGAGCGGCCATGGCCACCAGCGAGGAGCCGGAGCGCTCCAGGTAGCTGGGCAGCAAGGCCAGGAAACACAGCTCCTCCACAGGGCTGTACCATTGCTCAAAGCCTCTGACGGCATTGTGAAGATAATAGCCTGTGTCACGCACAAAATGGCGGCTGGGTTGTTGTCCTGTGGTGCCGCTGCTGGTAAACACCGTTTCGGGCTCCCAAACCCCGGTCTTGATTTCGTACGTCTTGAAAAACTGGATGGGCAGGAATGGTATTTTCCGAAGGGAATCAACCGCATCAGGGTCAACGTGGATGAGCTCGAGGTACCTTCTGTAAAGCGGATTGTGCGTTGCCTGAAATCGGAAAACATCCAGTGCCAGCGGCTCAAAGGCGGCGTCGGCGGGCGTCAAGGCTGCCACCCGCTGCAATAATTCCCAGCCTTGTGCCGCTATTGTCATTCAGACGTTTTGGATGAAAATGATTTCAGGTTACCTTTCAGGTGCAAAAGAATAAAACATGAAGCAACTTAAAGTTTTCAACTGGCGCATTTCACTTCCCATTTTTGGCCTTGCCCTGCTGGCGGCCTGTGCCACCCCGCCGGATTATCCCATCGAACCACACATCGAATTTGTGAGCTTATCGAAGGACACCCTTGTACGGGGCATTTTCAACGATACCACTTTCATCACCTTCAGCTTCACCGATGGAGATGGTGACATCGGCAGCCCCGACACACTGGATCTGTTCGTTTATGACACGCGCACCGGCCTGCTGGCCAACCAGTACACCGTTCCGGAAGTGCCAGAACTGGGCGCCAACAACGGCATCAAAGGTGAGATCACCGTGCAGGTGCCCTCCTCCTGCTGCCTGTTCGATCCCGACCTGCTGCTGGACCCCTGCAAAGACGAGCACCCCAGCCTGCTGTACGACCCCATTGTTTATGAGATTTTCCTCTTCGACAAAGCCGGGCACAAAAGCAACGTGATCCAGACACCGCCGGTGTACATCAGGTGTTTTGATTAGCCCTTCGGGCAATTTTTTTGCGCTGATGCAAAAAGTTTTTTTCCAAAATTGTAAGGGATGGTAAAAAGCGGACACTAAGGTTTTGAATCAAAAAAATTGAAGCCTTATGATGACCTTCAACCTGCATCCAGCCAACCGGGCGGCAAAAATCATCGACGCACCTGCCAGCCGCCATTACACTTGCCTTTCACTGTTCAATGGTGCTCCCGAAATAAGCTACAAGCGCGGCGAACTCATTTTCGACGCCCGCCACCAGGGGCAATACATTTTTCTGGTAACGGCCGGCATTGTCAAGATCAGCTCCTTTTACCAGAACCACGAAATGCTGCACGATTACCTCATGCCCGATGAGATCATGAACGGTGAGGCCGTTTTCTCAACACATTCTCAGGAACTCATGGCCACCGCAGCCACTAACTTGACCCGGGTAAAGAAAATTCCGATCAGCAATTTCCGCGAAGCACTGGAAGCCAAGCCAGAACTGCACCAGGAGTTTATCAGCCATTTGCTCAGGTCAATGAACCGGACACGTGAACGCCTGCTCCGGCTTGCCCTGCTGCCTGCTGAGCAAAGGGTCATCCACTTTTTGATCACCCATACGGAGAAAGCAGGGAGACGCGTAGGTTTTGAATACGTCATCAAGCCCCTGCCCACCCACCAGGAGATTGGTTACATCGCCGGCACGGGCCGCCAGACGGTGACCACTGTGCTGAATGAGCTGAGGCGCCAGGGCATCGTGCATTTCAACCGCCAGTATCTCCTCGTCAGAAACCTGGATGCCCTGAAAGAAAAAGCAGCGCTGTAAGAGCTGTTTCCATGATACACCTCTATTCCTGCTATCACCCGAAATATACCCAACGCGAAGTAGTTGGGAGAAATTCCCGTCTTAAACTTCAGCTGGGATCGGGATTCGGGATCGCCAACCAAACCACTTCGTTTTGAGTATAAACATCCATTAAGTACAGGTGGCTTTCGAAAACGAAAGCCACTTTTTTTTGCGCACCGCTCAATGTGTGCAGCCGGTAGCAACTCCTTATTTACCCTCTTTCATCATACATATAAAAATCATAACTTTGAACCTCGTTTCCTCCTCCCATTGATCTCAGGAAATCTGACAATCCAGAAAAAATCGGGTTATGGGCGGGTGCTTCATGCACCTTGAAAGAACCGTTGACAGGCCGATTGCGACCGTTGCATAAATGTGCGCATCTGGCGCTGTTCGCATGTGCAACCTAAATCTTACTTTTGGCGTACAAGGCCACGAGTCTGCTTTTGGTTTTGCATTTTTTAAATGTGTAAAACATAGAGAATTAAACATCAAAACTCCCATGGCGAAAGTTCTCATCGTTGATGACGAGGCGCCTATACGGCGTACCCTGAAAGAAATCCTGACTTTTGAAAAGTTCAAAGTGGACGAGGCCCAGGACGGACTGGATTGCCTTGCACAGGTAAAAAAAGACAAGTTTGACGTCATTCTGATGGACATCAAGATGCCCAAAATGGATGGCCTGGAGGCGCTGGAAAGAACACAGTTGCTTTGCCCTGAAACCCCCGTCATCATGATCTCCGGCCATGGCGACATCGAAACAGCGGTGGATGCCGTCAAAAAAGGCGCTTTCGATTACATCCAGAAACCGCTCGACCTCAACAGGCTGCTCATCACCATTCGCAACGCCCTCGACAGATCATCCCTCGTCACTGAAACACGCAAGTTGCAACGGAAAGTCACCGGTTCCAAAACAATGGAAATGATCGGCGACTCCGAACCGATGCAGCTCATAAAGCGGACCATTGACACCGTGGCTCCAACGGAAGCCAGGGTACTGATTACCGGACAAAACGGAACCGGAAAAGAACTGGTTGCCCGCTGGATACACGCAAAAAGCAACCGTTCCGATGGTCCAATCATCGAAGTGAATTGCGCCGCCATTCCTTCAGAACTCATCGAGAGTGAACTTTTCGGTCACGAAAAAGGCGCCTTTACTTCGGCTCACAAATCACGCCCCGGAAAATTTGAACTGGCCAACGGCGGTACCATTTTCCTCGATGAGATTGGCGATATGAGCCTGGCTGCTCAGGCCAAGGTGCTGCGGGCCCTGCAGGAGAGCAAGATCACCCGGGTGGGTGGCGACAAGGAAATCAAAGTGGATGTGCGTGTGCTGGCGGCTACCAACAAAGACCTTCAAAAGGAAATCGAGGCCAAACGCTTCCGCGAAGACCTTTACCACCGCCTGGCGGTCATCATCATCAAGGTGCCGTCCCTGAACGAACGCCGGGATGACATCCCCGCCCTGGTGGATCACTTCAATGCCATGGTTTGCGAAGAGTACGGAATACCGCCCAAGAAATTCAACAAAGACGCCGTGAAAACCCTTCAGGGCTACAACTGGACCGGTAACATCCGTGAGCTGCGCAATGTGGTTGAACGCCTCATCATCCTTAGTGGCAATGAGATCACCAAAAAGGATGTCGAGACCTTCGTTGGGCCTTTCCAGCGACCAGAAAACGGAGAAGATTCCTGACGAGACAATTGGGCAATTATCTTTGCCCGTTCAACAACAGCATGCGATCTAAGGCGTTTTTCTTTCCGTAATTTGGAAAAAACCCTTAACTCGCCAGGCCTGCCGGGGCTCAAAACTCCGGCAGGCTTTTTTGACGAAGAACCATGTCGCCATTTTTGCGACGAAAAAAAATACCGTTATGAAAAATACACCTCAATCAAACGGAGTCCCCGCTCAAAAGCCTGCAATGAAACAATGGGGCTTTCTCAAAGCTGAAAACTCCTGGACCATGTTCAAGGTCATCTCCGAATTTGTGGATGGCTTTGAGCGGCTGAACGTCATCGGCCCTTGTGTTTCCATTTTTGGTTCCGCACGCACCAAGCCCGACCACCCCTATTACAAAGCCGCAGTTGACATTGCCCGCCTGCTCACCGAAGAAGGCTGGGGCGTCATCACCGGTGGTGGCCCTGGCATCATGGAGGCCGGCAACAAAGGTGCTTACCTCTATGGCGGTGTGTCCGTTGGCCTCAACATCAGCCTGCCTTTTGAGCAGAGCCACAACGAATACATCGACAACGACAAGAACCTCAACCACCGCTACTTCTTTGTCCGCAAGGTCATGTTCGTCAAATATGCCCAGGCCTTCGTGGTGCTGCCGGGCGGCTTCGGCACCATGGACGAATTGTTCGAAGTGCTGACCCTGGTTCAGACCAAACGCATCAGCCAGGTGCCCATCATCCTGGTGGGCAAGAGCTACTGGAGCGGCCTTATCAGCTGGATCAAAGAAGTGATGCTGGAAAGGGAGAAAAACATCAACCCGGACGACCTGAACCTCTTCCACGTCGTTGACGAGCCGGATGAAGTGATCAACATCATCACCGAATTCTACAAAGAAAAAGGCGATATCCACCCGAACCTGGAACTGGAGTAAGGAGGTTTTTGTGGAGGTTTTTGAGGTTTTTTCTTTGGGTTTTTGAAGTTTTTTTTGGGCTACCTTTCGAGCCACGAGCTACGAGCTACAGCCTGCCCCGTGCCGATATCCCGAAAGTTTTCGGGATCGGCATCGGGGAGCCACGAGCTACTCCACCAACTTTTCCTCCACCCTGGCCACAAAACACTGCTCGTAACTGGCAAGGCCCTGCAGCCGGAAATTTTTGAAGAGAAAGTCGATGTAATCCCGGTTGCAGACCATGATGGTGTCGCCCACTTCCACCCGTTTCGGGAAATCCTCGAGTTCAATGTCATAGCCTTTTTTGCGGTTGAACAGGCCGGCGTAATACACTGCCTGCGCCTCAAACACCGGGGCCAGGAGTTTGAATCTCTTCAAGTCGCCGTGGTGGGCTTCGATTTCCCGGAAGAGGTAGCCGTATTTGTAATCATCGCGGGTCAGCCTGGGCTTGTACACCTGTTGCATTACCGAAGCATAAGGTTTGACGAAGAGAAAAACCAGCACCACCAGCGCCAGTGCTGCCATTGCCGGTCTTTGGCTTTCGTCGGCCCAGTTTGTTTTTATCGTCGCAAGGAGTTGCCAGAGGCCAATGCCTGCCAGCATGGCGAGCAGCGGGTACAAAACCACCTCGTAATGCGGCACCTTGGTTTGCGAAGAAGAAATTACCGCCAGGTGAACGCCCGCGCAAAGCAGGAGCAAAACGATCAGGTCTTTCAGTCGCTGGTCTGTCTTCGTAAACAACATGACCAGGGGCACCGGCAGCAGCCACAGCCAGGGTTGGAAATAGCCGTTCCACAGGTTGAGCAGGTAAAAATTCCATGGCGCCTGGTGCTCTTCGATGACCGTGCTGTAGCGATTCAGCATTTCGTAAAATATCACTCGCTCCGCAAAGCCGGGCCGCTGCCATTCCATGATGGCCACCCATCCACCGCAAACCAATAAGACGGCTGCAACCGCCATCCACAAGGCCCGCTGCCGCAGCAGCCAGGGCAGTTTCTTTTTGTACGCCGCATACAGCAACATACCCGGCATGAACAAAGCCCCAAACAGGTATTTCGTCAGAATGGCAGCGATGGAAGAAAAGGCCAGCACTGCCCACCATTTGTTTTGTTCTTTCTTTTCTTCGGAACGGAGCAACAGGTAGAAGGCCATTACCCCGGTGAGCATGTACAGCGCCAGCGGCACATCCTGGTCGCCGGTGCGGGCGGCGTGCTCACGGACAAAGCCCAGGGTGGTCACCAGCACAAAAGCGCTGGTCCAGCCTACTGGCCGGCAGTCCATTTTCCTTCGGAAAAACCAGATGAACAGCAGCAGGGTCACCAATGCTGCCAGGGCCACCGGCAGCCGCAGCGCCAGCTCGTTGATTCCGAAAACTTTCAAAAAAACCACTTGAATCCAGGTGGTGAAAGGCGGCTTGCTGTTCGGATGAAAAGCGCCTTTTGGAATCCAATGATCGTAGTCTGGCAGGTAATGCCCCTCCTCGGCCATGTATGCCGCTCGCATGGCAAACAATGCCTCGTCCCAGGCACTCACGGGCGCCCGGCCCAGGTGCAGAAACAATGGCAAAGCCAGCACTACCAGCATCGGCACCTGCCACCAGCGATTTTTTGAAAGCATAGGCATGCGAGAAGCTCTGTTTTAAGGCCGGAAGATATGTGAATTGGGGGATTTGGTATGGACACCGATTTCCAATCGTCGGCACTTTCAGGTTCAGTGAATGGCCACCTGAAATGCCTGCATTCTGTTTGGACAGGCTCCATTCAATGAAAAAGCCCTCCGTCCGGAGGGCTCAAGATTGTTCAAACCAATATTTGTTTCAAAAGCTGTTTGTTCAGAAACACCCAAAAGACTTTTCATAAGCATCAACTATGATACTCCTCAGTCCTGTTGAAGAAGCTGAATTGACGAAGAGAACCAGGGCCGTACCATCAGGAAATTCAACAGCAGCGCTTCTGAGCCAGTGTTCAAGTCCATTCACGGTCCTGAACCATCCTCCGAGTTTGCAATAATACCGGCCACCTGTGGTATTGCCAGAATTCCACAAACCCATTTCAGTGGTGCGCATGGCCTGGCGTTGCGATTCGTCTATGAGGACATTGCTATGCCACAGGTAGGCCCAAAATTTAGCCAGATCATGGGCTGAAAGCACCCAACCGTAACCTCCGGCGGATTTGGTATAATCAAACTCTTCAAATTCGCCTTCCGGATCCGTAGCTGAGCTGTATGCCAAAACTCCCCCATTGGGATCAGCATCTTTGAGCTCAGCATGGATGCCTAATGGTTGGAACACCAGGGTGTTTACGATCTGCTCGTAACGCATTGCCGTATAATCATCGTCATAAATCCGGCCGCTGATGTTGGGGTAATCCCACAACACCGGAAGAATTACCCGGAGCAGCGCGTGGTGGACATTGGAGTATTTGCGCGTATTCATACCATTAGCGCCTGCAGCCACCATTTCTTTAAGACCATCGTATTTGGTGGACAAATTTTCTGATTCATTGATTACATAAAAGAATCCGGTTCGCTGACTCATCAATTGGCTAAAAGTGATGTTCCCTACATTGGGACCAATCTGCCAGTGAGGGGGAAGATATTTACCGATTCCCTCATTTACACTCACACCTTTCATTTTCAGCAACCGCAGTGTAGCAACAGTGGAGATGGTTTTGCTGATGGAGGCCACATGCATAGTTTGATACTCGTCCCATGCCTGGTAACCATCCTGGTGGCTCCTTGCATCGCCACTGGAATGGGTGTATTTCACCTGCCCGTCTTTCATGATTAAGTAGGTATAGCCCTTCAATCCGGTATTGAGATTGCCACGCAGTTGAGAATCAAAAACCTCAAGACTGAGGGAAGGCACACACAGGTCATCAGTGGCAGCCTTTTTACAGGAAGAAGTGAAAAACAAACCGGCGCAAAGCATGAAGAAGAAAACCCGAGATTTCATGATAAATGAATTTTGGTTAAACATTCAATTTCACCTCTTCATCACTAAATCCTTTCGTTTCTTACGCCTGTTCAGACGAAATTTCGGGCTCCAGCGCAAGAGCATGTTTGCCAACGGCGAAGTCAAATGAAAGAAATCAATCCTCCTTTCCACTCTTTGTTACCTTTGCTCACAGCCCTGCCAATGCAATATTCACAACCCCTTTATCAACTCCTTCTCACATGAATTCATCCCAGGCCAGACCATTCAAAAAACTGCTCGTTGCCAACCGCGGTGAAATTGCCATCCGCATATTCAGGGCCGCCACGGAGCTGGGCATTCGCACGGTGGCAGTTTACACCTACGAAGACCGCTTCTCCCTGCACCGCCTGAAAGCCGACGAGGCTTACCAGATCGGTGCCGACAACGACCCGCTCAAACCCTACCTAAACATTGGGGAGATTATCCGCGTAGCCCAAAAACACGGTGTGGACGCCATCCACCCGGGCTATGGTTTTCTGTCGGAAAACGTGGACTTCGTAAGGGCTTGCCAGGAGGCAGGCATCACCTTCATCGGGCCGGGACCGGAAGTGATGGAGGCGCTGGGCGATAAGGTAAAAGCCAAGCAAATAGCCACCGAGGCCGGGGTGCCGCTCATACCGGGTACTTCGGGATTTGGCACTGCAGAAGAGGCCGTGGCCTGGGCAGCCAGCATCGGCTATCCGGTAATCCTGAAAGCTGCCTCCGGCGGTGGAGGGCGCGGCATGCGCGTCTGCCGTTCCGATGAAGAATTGCGTCGCAATTACACCGAAGCCAGAAAAGAAGCCCTCAATGCCTTTGGCGACGACACGGTTTTCCTGGAAAAATTCATCGAAAACCCAAAGCACATCGAGGTGCAGATCCTGGGCGACAATTACGGAAACATCTTCCACCTTTACGAGCGGGACTGCTCCGTACAGCGCCGCTTTCAGAAGGTGGTGGAAATTGCTCCTTCGGTAAACCTCAAAGCGGATACCCGTCAGCAGCTTTACGATTACGCCCTGAAAATTGCCCGGCACGTGCAGTACAACAATGCCGGCACGGTTGAATTCCTCGTTGACGAGGATGAACAGGTTTATTTCATCGAGGTAAACCCACGCATTCAGGTGGAGCACACCGTTACGGAAGAGGTGACCGGCATCGACATCGTCAGGGCGCAAATCCTCATTGCCCAGGGGCATTCCTTCGACCACGAAAAGCTGAACATTGCAAAGCAAAGCGACATTGAATGCCACGGTTACGCCATCCAGTGCCGGGTTACCACTGAAAAGCCTGCCGAGAACTTTCAGCCTGACTACGGCCGCATCATAGCCTACCGGTCGCCGGCTGGCTTCGGCATCCGGCTGGACGGCGGCAATGCCTACGCCGGTTCGGTCATCTCTCCCTTCTTTGACAGCTTGCTGGTAAAGGTGACCGCCTGGGGCCGCAGCTTCAAAGGTGCCGGCGAACGCCTCTACCGGGCCCTGCTGGAGTTCCGGGTGCGGGGGCTGGAAACCAACATCGGCTTTTTGGAGAACCTGGTGCGCCATCCCGATTTTCTGGAAGGCAAAGCCACGGTGAAATTCATCGAAGAGCATCCGGAGCTATTCGAAATGCCAAAGCGGAAAGACCGCGGCACCAAAATCCTGCGCTACCTGGCCAATGTCATCACCAATGGCAACCCGGATGTGCCGGCAGGCCTGGAAGTGCCGGAATTTCGCATCCCGCAATTACCCGAAGGACCCGAGGACAGGGTGAATCAAATTGTCCAGGAAGACTATTCAGCCTTTTCCTTGAAAAAGGGCGGGCAGCCACAATCCACCGATCGGAATTTTCCGAAGGGCACCAAACAACTGCTGGATGAACTGGGGCCCGAAAAATTCAGCCAATGGCTGAAGGAGCAGCCCTCCATACAGTACACCGACACAACTTTCCGCGATGCGCACCAGTCTTTGCTGGCCACCAGGGTGCGCACCTACGACATGCTCCAGGTGGCCGAAAAATTTGCCAGAGCGCATGGCCACGAGGTTTTCAGCATGGAAGTATGGGGAGGGGCCACCTTCGATGTGGCGCTGCGCTTTTTGCACGAATGCCCCTGGCAACGCCTGGCCCGGCTGCGGGAGGCCATTCCCAACACCTTGCTGCAAATGTTGCTGCGGGGCACCAACGCCGTAGGCTACAAAGCTTACCCGGACAACCTCATCATTAAATTCGTGGAACAGGCAGCCCACACCGGCATTGACTTGTTCAGGATTTTCGACAGCCTGAATTATGTGCCTTCCATGCTCACAAGCATACGCACGGTGAGGGAGCGCACGGGGGCCATTGCCGAAGCCTGTATCTGCTACACCGCTGATGTGCTGGACGAGAGCCGCCCGAAATACAACCTGGATTACTACCTCGACCTGGCCCGGCGGCTGGAGGATGCCGGGGCACACATCCTGTGTATCAAAGACATGGCCGGACTGCTGAAACCCCGCTCCGCCCAGGCGCTCATCGGCAGTCTGAAACAACACATCGACATCCCCATCCACCTGCACACGCACGACACGGCCGGCATCCAGTCGGCCACCTACATGGAGGCCATCGATGCCGGTGTTGACGTGGTGGATGTGGCCCTGGCCAGCATGTCCGGACTCACCTCACAACCCAACTTCAACTCACTGGTGGCAGCCATGCAGGGCCACCCCCGGGAGCAGCCTGTGAACCTGAAAAGCCTGAATGCCTTCTCCAATTACTGGGAGGCTGTGCGACAAATGTATTTTCCTTTTGAAAGCGAATTGAAAGCCGGAACCGCTGAGGTTTATGAGCACGAAATACCCGGCGGACAGTACACCAACCTGCGCCCTCAGGCACGGTCGCTGGGGCTGGAGCACAAGTTCGACAAGATCAAAGAGAACTACCGGCTGGCCAACTTCCTGCTCGGCGACATCGTGAAGGTGACGCCCAGCTCGAAGGTGGTGGGCGACCTGGCCATGTTCATGACCGCCAACGACCTGACGCCGGAAGACATTCTGGAACGGGGTGAGAACCTGGCTTTTCCCGACAGCCTGAAATCCCTGCTGAGGGGAGAGCTCGGACAGGTGGAAGGGGGTTTTCCGGAACGGCTGGTCAAAGTGGTGCTGAAGGACGAAAAACCAATGACCGGCGCTGCCAATGCCCACCTGGAACCGGTGGACTTTGAGCGGGAGTTCCCGGCCTTTCAACAGCAGTTTGGCGAGGAAACGACCCTCAACGACTTCCTCTCCTTCAAGCTCTATCCGAAAGTTTTCGAAGATTTTCACAACCATTTCGAAAACTACGGCGATGTCAGCCGCCTCCCTACCAGTGCCTTTTTCTTCGGCCTTCGGCCAATGGAGGAGCTGCTCATCGAAATTGCCGAGGGCAAGACCCTGCTCATCAGCTACCTCAACACCACCGAACCCGATGCCGATGGAAACCGCCTGATCAGCTTCCGCTACAATGGCACCATCCGCTCCATCAAGGTGCGCGACAACTCCGTAAAAGCCACTGCCACCCGCCACAAAAAGGCCGAACAGCCGGGAGAAATAGGCGCTCCCTTGCAGGGCAACCTCAGCTCCATCCTCGTAAAAGAGGGCGACTTCGTAAAAGTCAACCAGCCGCTGTTCACCATAGAGGCCATGAAAATGGAAAGCACGGTGGTGTCACCGGTGGAAGGCACCGTCAAAAAGGTCTTCCTTTCCGAAAAAACGCTGGTGGAACAGGGAGATGCAGTGGTGGAGGTGGAGTGAGTACCTTTGTGCTGGTATGGAGGCACTTTCAAGTTCCCGTTTAAAAATTGATCAAAATTTCCGGATTATGGAGAATGAAGAATTGAACAGACAATTAAGAAAATATATGGAGGAACAAAACAATCGCCCTGTTCCTGACTTTGAGGGTTATTCACCGTATGAAATGGAAAGGATCTTTTATTTTCCGTTTGAAGATGGATGTCCTATTCAACTGAAGAGGCTTAGTGAATCAGATTACAAAAAGATCCCTCTGTTGAATCAGGTGAAATTTATTGCTGACTTAATCAAAAATAGTGGGGAAATAAAGCTGACCAAAAAAGGTTTTTTGCCAACAAAAATTGTAAAAGAGATTTACAACCAGGGATTTTTGAAAGATGCTCGGCTCGAGCATTTTGGATACAAGCTATACAAAGAAACCGACTCGCCAACCATTTATCTTTCGAGAATTCTTTTGGAAATTTCCGGTTTGACAAAAAAAAGACATGGAAAGCTGACTTTAACCAAAAAAGCCGACAAGCTTCTTTCAGATGATGAAGCATTGCTCAAGCTGATATTTACCACGTTTGGAAAAAGGTTCAATTGGGGTTATTTTGACGGGTACAATGATGAAAATATTGGCCGGCTGGGGTTTGCGTTTTCTTTGATCCTCATACATAAATACGGAGAAACAAAAAGGCCTTCATCGTTTTATGCCAAGAAGTATTTCAAGGCATTTCCGATGCTTTTAAAAAATGTAGTACCGGATTACGGCTCCATCGAGCGGTACTCATCCAGATGTTATTCGATTCGGACTTTTGACAGATTCATGGATTATTTTGGGATAATAATAATCGAGCAGAAAGATTTACTGGCTGACTCATACATTGTTAAATCCGAATTGTTTGACAAATTGATAGAAGTCTTGCCACACCAGTCACAATAGAAGTGGCAGCGCATAGAGAAGCATTGTTGGAAGTGAAAGAATTTTCTCACCCAGGCTCGCAACCACAGACAGCCTTTTCGAGTGTTTCACCTTCCGCTTCGCAAAACTTGAAACGAGACAAAGCGTTGGTTTTAGACGAAGTTGTATCAATGTAGAATTGAGCTCACTGCAAAAAGTCTTTTTCGAAGGAAGCGACCGTTCGCATGAGTTTTAACAATGCCTAATATTTGAATAATCGTTAGTGATGTAGTTTATCATTCTTGCTAGCACTTCCTCCCCTCCTGAGGGGGGATGAATCCTGCTAAATTGCAAAGATTTACCTTGTAGCAACTTTTTACGGAGCGCTCAGAAGTAAATACCTAAATTTGGAGCGGCATTAACTTACGCAACAGAATCAGCCATGGCAGAACGCATCAGCAGAAAAGAAAAGGCACTCAAAACGCTGGCCGGGTACTTCCAGCGTAACGGCTGCATCAGATGGGTGGACCCCGAGATGAAGGAAAAGCTTGGATACAAAAAGTACAAAAAGGGCTACGAGGTCAGGCTGGTGGCACAAAATGAAAAAGAACTGGCTGCACTGGAAAAAGCCCTGAAAGCTGCCGGCTTCAAACACGGGAAACCCTATCCTAAAAACAAACAGACCATCATTCCAATTTACGGAAAGGAACAAGTAGAGCGCTTCATCGACGAAGTGGAGACCTTTGCGGTGTAGGCTTGCCTTGCCCAGAAATCATTAACTTGCACCCCGTTATCAACAACAGCCCTTCCGCTTCTAAAGCCATTCCATCAGGAACCAACAACCATTCTCCAATGAAGCTCCGCCATTTGCTTTTGCTGCTGGGGCTGCTAATGTCAGCAGTACCTTCTGTTTCATCCCAATCATTTCTGCGTGCCTCCGGCAAGGCCATCGTCAACGAAGCCGGTGATACCGTAATACTCCGTGGCATGGGCCTCGGAGGCTGGATGTTGCAGGAGGGCTATATGTTGCAAACCGCAGGGTTTGCGAACGCTCAATACCAGATCAGACAAAAGATAGAGGAACTGATCGGCCCGGATGCTACCGACCTTTTTTACGAAGGATGGCTCGCCAATCATGTGCGCAAATCTGACATAGATTCGCTGAAGTCATGGGGTTTCAACTGTGTGCGCCTGCCCATGCATTACAATCTGTTCACGTTGCCGGTAGAGGATGAACCCGTAACGGGGCAGAACACCTGGCTGACCAAGGGTTTCGAGCTGACCGACAGCCTGATTTCCTGGTGCAAACAGAACGAAATGTACGTCATCTTCGACCTCCACGCAGCGCCGGGCGGACAAGGCTACGACCAGGGCATTTCCGACTACGACCCTTCCAAACCCTCCCTCTGGGAAAGCAAGCCCAACAGAGACAAGACCGTGGCCTTGTGGAAAAAACTGGCCGAAACCTATGCCGATGAACCCTGGGTGGCTGCTTACGACCTCATCAACGAACCCAACTGGAACCTGCCGGGCAACCTGATGTTGCGGGACTTGTATTACGAAATCACCGACAGCATCCGTACGGTGGATACCACCCACATGCTCATTATCGAAGGCAACTGGTTCGCCAACGACTTCACCGGGCTGACCCCACCCTGGGATGACAACATGGTTTACGGCCCGCACAAATACTGGTCGATCAACGATCAGGCCTCCATCCAATGGGTGCTGGACATTCGTGACAATTACGACGTACCCATCTTTTTTGGTGAAACAGGAGAAAATTCAAACGTCTGGTTTGCCGATGCCGTGAGATTGTTCGAAGAACACGGGCTGGGTTGGGCATGGTGGCCCTTGAAAAAAGTGGAATCCATCGCCGGCCCCCTCTCGGTGAAAAAGCCGGCCGGCTACCAGGCCCTGCTGGACTACTGGAGTGGCAACGCCCCGGCTCCTCCCGCATCGGCCGCCCAGGCAACGCTGATGCAACTGATCCAAAACCTGAAAACGGAGAATTGCATCTTTCAGAAAGATGTCATCGATGCCCTCATGCGCCAGCCTTACGACGAAACAGCCATACCCTACAATGTGCAGCCAATCCCCGGTGTGGTTTACACCACTGACTTTGACATGGGCGTGCCTGGCGCTGCCTATTCTGACAGCGACCTGGCAAACTACCAGGTGAGCACCGGCACCTATACCGCATGGAACAACGGCTGGAGCTACAGAAACGACGGTGTGGACATAGAAACCACTGAGGACTTCGTGAACACCAATGGTTACAACCTGGGCTGGCTGACTGCCGGGGAATGGATGCAATACACTGTCGATGTGGCCAGTACCGCAGTTTACGAAGTGAAAATCAGGGTGGCAGCAAACGGCTCGAGCGGCAGTTTTCACCTCTCGGCGGGCGGCGCTGACCTCACCCCCACCCTCTATGTCCCAAACACGGGCGGCTGGCAAAGCTGGCAGACCATGACGGTCTCAAACGTCATACTCGATGAGCAGGACCAGAAACTCCGCTTTTATATTGACAGCGAAGGCTTCAACCTCGGAAGCATGGAGTTCGTTGAAAAAGGCCCCACCAATACACTGGCCACGCTTTTTGTCTCTGCATTCACCCTGGATGAAAGCACCGTTCAACTCAGTTTAAACAAGCCCATACAAGCGCCAATTCCCGCCAGCCCGGCCGGATTCAGCATTTTTGTCGATGGCAGTCCGGTCTCGATCACCTCTGTGGAACTGAACAGCACAAACAACCGCATCCTCACTTTTGCCGTAAACCACACCTTCAAATCGAGCGAAGAAATTCGGATTTCTTACAACGGCGACCAGATCACAGCCATGGATGGTACACTGCTGGACCCCTTCACGAACCGGACGGTGAAAAACACCATTGCCAAAATCAATACAGTGCCCGGCAGGGTGGAGGCTGAGGATTTCTTTTTTCAGTCGGGCGTCCAACTGGAAAACACCTCAGACATCGGAGGCGGAAAGAACATCGGCTACCTGGACGCAGGCGACTACCTGGACTATTACATCGATGTGGCGCAGGGCGGCACTTACGACGTGGCATACCGGACAGCTTCACTCAGCGAAACCGGGGCTGTAGAATTGCAGCTGATCGATCCGAACGGCACGGCCACAAGCCTTCATTCCGTGAGTTTTCCGCCCACCGGTGGCTGGCAGACCTGGGCCACCACCAACAAAACACTCGTACTCCCGCAGGGCCTGCACCAGATTCGCTTGCTGATTACCCAGCCCATGTTCAACATGAACTGGTTTGAATTTACTTTGCTGACACCTGCCGGAGAAACTTGGGACAGCGTTGCGCTGAGGCTATCCCCCAACCCTGGTTCAGGTCTCCTACGGCTGCAAGCCGATTTGGGTGGACAGAACGCCACCGGCATCTTCGTGACGGACATGCTGGGCCGCAGCTTGTGGAACCAAGACCTGAACGGCACTGGCACGCTGGACGAAACCCTGGATTTACACTTCCTGCCACCCGGCTGCTATGTGATCAGCGTTCAGATGGAAAACGGTTCGAGGTGGACGGAGAAAATCATCATCCGCTAAGGGCAGCCGCCATGTGCCGTTAAAAATCTTCTTTACCTTCGGCAAACGGCCACGGAGCCAGACCCACAACGAGCACTTCAAATTGCCCGCATGAAAAAGCTATTCCGCAACATTGACTGGCGGTCAAAAATCGTCGATCTGTTCATCGTCGTAATAGGCATTACCATCGCCTTCCGCCTGAACAGTTGGAAAGAGGACTATAACTGTAGCCAAACCGAGAAATACTACCTGGAAAGTTTCCTTCGTGAAAACAGCAAGAACCGCAAGGCCCTCCTCAACTGTATCGCTTTTTGCGATTCTGTCAGCCTGAATGTGGATACGCTTGCCCGCCAGTTGCGAACCAAAGAAGAAAACGACTGGTGGATGAAACGGCTGACCCTCAGCATGACCGCTCAGGGCGACTACACCCCCTCCACCACCATCCTGAACAACATTTCCGTTTCGTCAGAATTTGCCACCATCCAGGACCCCGACCTGCGGGAGCAAATCATCAGCACCTACAATTCGCACGAGGCAACCGTCAAGATGCAAAACATCCTCTCTGAATTCGTAACCAGCCAGGTGACGCCGTTTCTCTGGAAAAACATCCGGTACAGCACTTCCAAATACGGGAGTTACGATTTCCGCAAGGACCCCATCTTCGAGAACCTCGTCAACGGATACCAACTGCTGCTGCGACAGCAAATCAAAGGCTACAAAAAGAACCTGGCTGAAATCGATCGCCTGGATGAGGCCTTGAAGGCAAGGGCAAAGAAGGTGGGGCTGTAGAGGGGTTGATCCCAGCATTCGCCGGGAGGTTGAGAGAGGTTCGAACAACCCCTCTTACCCCTATCGATTACCCACAATTCCGTACTCCACCATTGAGGGTATTGCATGAGCAAGTTGAACCTGAAGTTAGCAGGCTAAATTCCTGTGGGTTAATAACCTCTCACACCATCAAACATCTTGAAACCCCTTGCTTCAGCGAGGGGTTGCCGGACAAACCCCTCACTGCATCAAACATCTTTACAAAACATCAGCATCAACATTGATAGCTACAATGGTAATTGATCATTCCTGATGTGATGTTCTGAATAGAAGTTTGATGTGGGTAGGAGGACTGCCAAAATTCCCGCCGTTGAAACAGCGGGTTACAAGATGGCTGATGTAATCGAGGCTTTTATTTCAGCCAGGAGCAGCGATTGAAAAATGATATTTTCACATTCAATGAAGCCGAGTTGCAGAGACACTATTCGATGAGATTGGGAATTGTAGGAAATCGATAGCCCTCTAAACCCCTCTCAACCATTATAAACCCCTCTCAACACGCCACATTCATTCTTCCACCTCCAACACCAGCACACCGCGGGCGGGAACGCTGATGCTCTCATCCAACTGGAAGGCTTTTCCGGTAATGACATCTTTGGCGCTCGCCGGGGTGGCTAGAACTTCGGCAAAGCGATCCAGGGCCAGTTCCGAATCAGCGGTGTTTTTGTTCATCACCACCATCACTTTTTGTTTTTCGTCGAAACGGAAATAGACGTACACGCCGTCTCGGGGCTGGAAATGCACCAGCTTTCCAAAGTGAACGGCTGTGGCATTTTTGCGCCAGTGAAGGAGATTTGCGACGAAAGCCTGGGCCTCTTTCTGCTGGTTGGTCAGCCCCTCTCCGGTGAAGCCGTTGACCAGATCTCCATCCCAGCCGCCGGGAAAATCGCTGCGGATGATGCCGTGATCGCCGGTGCCGGGGTTCTTCATCAGGATTTCCGTTCCGTAATAGATCTGCGGGGTGCCGCGGGTCGTCAGCACAAAGGCGATGGCCATTTTGTACAGGTCGAAATCTTCATTCAGTTGGGTGAAGATCCGGCTCATGTCGTGGTTGTCCGGGAAGGTGACCAGCACGTAAGGGTCGGGGTACAGAAAATCCTGCGCCAGGGTTTCGTACAGGCGGTGCCAGCCGTCGAACCAGCCTTCCGGTTCCTTGAGTGCCTTCGACATGGCAGCCTGGATGGGAAAATCCATCAGGGTGGGCAGGTAAGACACATAGCCGTTGGCGTTGTGCTTGCCCCGCTGCCAATAGGAAACGATGGCCGGGTCTTCGTGCCACTCCTCCCCTACCACGTTGAAGTTGGGGTATTCCTCCATCACCCTTCGGGTCCATTCCGTCATGTAATCCTCATCCGGATAGGGGTAGGTATCCATGCGGATGCCGGCCAGGCCGAGGTATTCGATCCACCAGATGGCGTTCTGGGTCAGGTAGTTGGCCAGCAGGGGATTGCGCTGGTTGAGGTCGGGCATGGTGGGCACGAACCATCCGTCGGTAAAAATCTTTTTGTCCAATTCTGACCCATAAGGGTCTTGCAGGAGTGTTTTCCGGTGGTTGGTGCCGGTGTATTCCGGCCAGTGGTTGATCCAGTCGGGACTGGGCAGGTCGTTCATCCACCAGTGTTGCAGGCCGCAGTGGTTGACGATCATGTCCATGATGAGGCCGATGCCTTTGCTGCGGGCCTCATCGGCCAGTTGGCGGTAAGATTCATTGGTTCCAAAACGGGGGTCCACTTTGTAAAAATCGGTGGTGGAATAGCCGTGGTAGGAGTATTCGGGCATGTCGTTTTCCAGCACCGGATTCAGCCAGATGACGGTGAAACCCATGTCGGAAATGTAATCCAGGTGCTGCCGGATGCCTTCGATATCGCCTCCGTGGCGGCCGCCTTTGAAAGCCCGGTTGGAGCGTTCCCGCATGCCGGGCACATCGTCGTTGGTGGGGTCGCCGTTGGCAAAGCGGTCGGGGGTGATGAGGTACAGCACGTCTGAATTGTCGAAGCCCTTGTGCTCAGCGGCGCCGGGCTCCCGCTGCCAGAGTTCCCACTGCACGGAGCATACCTTTTTGCCGTCCTTCGTAAAATCGAAACGCACTTTGCCGGGCTTGACGCCTTCCTTCAGCAAGAGGTTGACGAAGAGGTAATTCGGGCTGGGCACCTTGATGACCTGCTCGATCTCGACACCCGGATAAGCCGTGGATGGATTGAGATCGCCGATGGCATCGCCGTGCAAAAGCAACTGCACGCGGGGATTCTTCATGCCCACCCACCAGTTGGGCGGCTCCACCCGCTCGATGGGGTTGACCTGGGCCGCCATTTTGCCGAAGGAAAAAACCAGAAAAAGTAGAAATGCAATGGATAGAAAGCTGCGTCTGCTCATGATGTAAATTTTAGTTCCTGAGAATTTTGCGAAGAAAAGCAATGCGGGAAAGATAGGCCAGATCGAGGGGATGATTCATGTCAGGTAGTTGGGGAGATACTCCTCCAAAAATTTGTTCAGGCCCACCACAAGAAATCCCTGTTTGACAGGATACACGTCATCGCCCGGGTAGATGATATAGTTATCCGAGGTGCCGATGTCTTCGGTGGCGATGTAAAATCCTTTTGATGGCACCGGCGACATGGAAAACTTGATTTCGATGGAAGCAACAGGTTTGTTGCCCTTCACCAAAATCAGGTCGCATTCGGCCCCCTGGTGGGTACGGTAAAAATACAGCTCGATTTGGCCCATTGACCAACCGTAAATCTGCTCTATGACATAGCCCTCCCAGGAAGGTCCAACGGCAGTGTTTCCCAGAAGGGTATTCAGATTTTCCAGATCGAGCCAGGCGTGGAGGAGACCGCTGTCACGATGGTACACTTTGGGAGACTTGACCAGGCGTTTGCTCACATTGGCGAACCAGGGTTGAAGGGTTCTGACCATGAAGGCATTTTCGAAGTAGGAAAAATACTTGTTGACCGTTGCGTGAGCGATGCCAAGGGCTTTGGCAAATTTGGACGCCTGCCAGATGCCGCCATTTTCTCCGGCCAGCATTTGCCAAAACCTTCGGATAACTACGAAATCGGCTCCGAGGCCCAGCGAAGGTAAATCCCGCTCCAGGTATGACCGGATGAAGTTCTTGCGCCATTTCAGGCTTTGAGAATCATCGGATGCGAAAAGTGACAAGGGGAAACCGCCACGCAGCCAGTGGGTTTTCCAATCAGTATGATCTTTTATTTCGGGAAAAAGAAAGGGCGTCAGCTCGAGGTAGGCGATCCTTCCGGCCAGCGATTCCGAGCTCTGCCTCAGCAGTTCCGGCGAAGCCGAACCCAAGAGCAACAGTTTGCCGGGGCGGCGGTCATTGTCGATGATGCCCCTGAGTTGCCTGAAAATTTCCGGCATCTGCTGCACTTCATCCAAAGCCACACATTTTTCCCTGTTCAGCTCGAAAAACAAATGCGGGTCAGAAAGCTTTATTCGATCCCGGTCGTCCTCGAGGTCCACATATACCAGGTCGAGAGAATCCAGGTGTCGGATCAGGGTAGTTTTGCCAACCTGCCTTGCCCCTACCAATCCGACTGCGGGAAAATAGGATAGCAATGAAAGCAACTCCTTTTTGATATGTCGCTCGATGTAGTTTACCATGAAAAATTGCACATGGATGTTTAAAATTTCATGGTAAAACTACAAAACATCTTCAAAATTTCATGGTAAACCACCTCCAGTCCTGAATTCCCCCCAACCGGAGCCATCGCCATTTTCCATTGCCGGAGGGCATCGCTATGTTTGCGCTCTTGCTGAAAAACAAAAAAGATCATGCGCACCAGAATCATCTCTTACAACGTGAACGGCATCCGGGCCGCCCTCAACAAAGGGCTGGCGGATTGGCTGCTGAAAGAGGACTTCGACATCATCTGCCTCCAGGAAACCAAGGCCCAACCCGACCAGGTGGACCTCAGCCCACTCAAAGAAGCCGGCTATTTCGCCTTTTGGCACTCGGCAAAAAAGAAGGGTTATTCCGGTGTGCTCACCCTCTCCAAACAGGAACCCGACCTGGTGGATGCTGGCTGCGGCGACCACAAATACGACGACGAAGGCCGCATCCTGCGCACGGATTTTGGCGACTGGACCCTGCTCAACTGCTACTTCCCCTCCGGCACCACTGGCGATGTGCGACAGGATTTCAAATACCAGTTTCTGGATGATTTTTACGAGTGGGTGCAGGAATTGCGGAAGACGAGACCCAAACTGCTCATCGCCGGCGATTACAACATTGCCCACACAGAAATGGACATCCACAACCCCGTCAGCAACAAGAATTCTTCCGGCTTCCTGCCCGAAGAGCGGGCCTGGATGACCAAATTCTTCAGCAATGGCTTTACCGATCCTTTCCGCAAGGTGCACCCGGATCTGGTCGAGTACAGCTGGTGGAGCTTCAGGGCCAATGCCCGGGCCAATAACAAAGGCTGGCGCATCGACTACATCGCCGTGACCGATAACCTGGCCGACAAGGTGGTGGAACTGCGGCACCTCACCGATGTGGTTCATTCCGACCACTGCCCGGTGTACCTCGAAATAGACCTTTGATCAGAGGCTTGCAGCCACTCGTACCAGCACATCCCGTGGCACTTCGTGCACGCCCTCAAACTTCTCTTCGTCAAAAACGGGAAGCTGCTCAGCGGCAAATTGGCGTTGCCAGTTCAGCCGCTCGACAGTCAGGAAGGGGTCTTTCGTTCCGTAAACAAATTTTACTTTTCGCTTCGCAAAAAAGTCGCGGTGTGGCCGGTAATCCAGGTCTTCGGGCATCAGGCCCGCCCAAAGGAGGAGGTTGTCAAATTCCGGGAACTTTTCCATGATCCAGCGCACCTGTGTGGCCACCCCCTGTGAGAATCCCAACAAATTCACCTGCACATCCTCGGGCATTTTTCTTCGGAAAAGGTCGTAGAGCGTTTGCAGGTAATTGGCGTAGTCGTGGATCTCATCCAGCCGGTGCTGCCGGGTCATCCAACTGGCCACGGGATCGCCGGTATAGCCTCCCCAATAGAAATAGGAAAGCCCCTCCGGCGCCAGTACGAAGGTTTCCCCGTCGTCCAGCCCGTCAAAGCGCCGGATGAAGGTGCTGGCCAGTTGGCCGTAACCGTGGCAGGCAATCCAGAACCGCCGGGTGTTTCTGCCGGCCTCTCCGAGGGTGTAGTAGTGGGCCGTCCGTGGTATGCTGATCTTGTGGTGGGTGGGCATGGATGTTGGTTTTGGTCATCGTTGCTGTTTCAGGGCAAAAATGCCCTTTTCGTCGGGAACACTGACTGTGTCAGTTCGAGTGCTGCTGATGGTTGAAACGGTGAGGGCTAGACCTTATGAGGTTTTCGGAAACCTCATAAGGTCTGGAAACGAGGCATCTGGCTAGCTAACCGTTCATTGTGAAGATCCGCCCTTCGGGCGGATGACAAAGGGGTTACCGGGGAAGGTTCTGAATAAACGATTGACACCCGAGCTCTCTGCTACTGAACCGAATCCTGGTAATCCGTCAATCCTGTGAATCCTGATCCTGACACTGCCATCCTGCTAATCCGCCAATCCTGAGAATCCTGATCCTGACACTGCCATCCTGCTAATCCCGGTAATAAGCATACATTATCCCACGGTCCACTTGCACATTCCATTTCCACGCCTTAAATTTGGCCACAGTTTTCAAAACGCCGCTGGCGCCGGACTGTGTCCGGTGACATTTTCCACCAAAAAAGAAGAGCTCTGCAATTACACTGATTGAAACACTAAAGCTGAAAACATTTATTCTTTAACCAGCCTGCTGTTTTTATGATCAAGCGCTCCATGCTTTCAAAAAAAACGAGGCCCAAAACCGTTTACCATGAAGACCTCAATTTTTCGAAAACCCGCTCTGCACCAACACTTTCATTCCTTCACCGGGTGGGTATTTGTGGCTGCCCTGGCGCTTTTTGCCAGATACACAAGTCCCCCCCCCCCGCTATTGACTGAGATGGATGCTTGCCTTGACATTATGCCGATTGATCCTTCTGTGTGCCCCGCTGAATGTAACCTGGTGAATTATGGGGATTTTGAAGATTTCACCACCGGGCAAAATGCCTACTACACAGGTTTTGTAGCACCTTTCAATTCCCAGGTAATTGTAGCTAACGGTTACACAGTCAACACCGTTGACATTCTTTCTGACAACAGTAACCAATACTTGAGAATGATATCTTCTAGCGGAGGTTATCAGGAAAACGCTCTTTTGCCGCTTTGCTCAGCGATTGACCCCGGTTGCTCATTCACGGTAGAGTTCAAGGCTTGTGCCAGCACGAATCCGGCCGGAGCTCAACAGTTAACAGTTGGGGTTTGGGCTTTGACACAACTTCCTGCCAATCTGGAGATGCCAGCCAACCTTCCTTGCAATGGAACTTTATTGGATAATCAAAACAACGTAATAGGAACTTGTCTTGGGGTGGTCAATGTACCCGTGAATTGCTCATCGGGCAATGTCACTTTTCCTGTCAATCCATTTTCACTAAGCGGTTCTTATTCCGGATCCGTTACGCACATCTGGATCAAAGAAATTCAGGTAAACCAGGAATTCAGTACCAATGTTTACCTCGATGATATTTCTGTGACAAAGGATTGCGAAAATCAGATCACGGTTGACCCGAACGTCACTTCTGCCTGCCCCGGCGGGCAGGTTGCCGTTGATTTTGAAGTTTGTAATTCAGGCTCACAAAGCACACCTGCAACGGTTACCCTTACACCTGATTTGAGTGGAATTAGTGGTGTAACCCTCTCCGCATACAATCCTGAATTTCCAGGCGGCACAGCCACCATTAACAACCTGGCAGCAGGGGAGTGTACCACTGTTTCGCTTTATCTCGACCTGGCTTCCTCTCTGCCAGGTGGGACTCCGATTTCATTTCCCGTGGCGATTCAGCCCAACGGTGCCTGCATAAAGTCCTCCTCTGTTCAGGTTGATTTTACCGTTGAAAATTGCGACAGCCTTGGTTGCGATTGTCCTGCAGGAAGTCTGGTGATTGGCACGCCGGGAACGGAGACTTTGTTGTCGGATTTGGTGGCACTTGGTTTACTACCGGCCAATCCAACAGTTGTTACCAACTTTAACCTAACCGTACAAGGCACATTGGTTATGGATGCCGATATGATTTCGGGATCAGACAACGAGTACCGATTTGGTGTCGGGAGCGACATTTGCATGCTAGATGGAGCAGAGATCAAGGTTCCGTCTGGAAATACCTTGAGAATTCATGATACCCACATTAGAGGCTGTCTGAAACGATGGAAAAGTATCACAGTAGAAACGGGGGCTACCCTGATATTTTCAACTGATGGAGGCGGGTTGGTCGAAGATGCTCAATACGCTGTTTTTCCTCAGTCAAAAGCCGAAGTGAGCATTCAGCGAACGGAATTCAACAAAAATTACATCTCGCTGTATTTTAATGACCCTTTTGGCGAATTTAACCTGGAGCCATTTTTTGGAAATACGATGCAATGCACAGCTCCCCTCAAACCCCACTACGATCCAAATGATCCCAACGACGGCACCTGGTCCTATGCCGGAATTTACACCATTGGGCAGGATATCCTCGACATCGTTTCGTTCGGTGCATACAGTACCAATTACTTCGTAAACCTGCGTAACGGCATCATAACCATCGGAGCCCACCTTACGGTGAGAGGTGCTCAGTTCATTGACATACTCGACATGAATGAATACGGCTTCTTGGAAGGTTACGGTATCTGGGCCCAGGCAGTGAACGGGAGCCGCAGGCTGACCGTTCAGGGCTTTGGAGAAACCGGCACCCCTTCCTTTCAAAACTGCACAAATGGTATTTTATCCTGGGGCATGGCAGTGGATGGCATCCGGAACAACAACATGCTGCAAATGGGCTTCGGAGTCAGATCATTGTTTGCCCGTGACCAGCTGACCATTTTCGACAATGCTGTTGAAGCGAGCAGGATGGGTATTGGCACCGTGGGTATGCACCCCATGACACAGATGTTGGTCTTCAGCAATAACCTGGATTTGACCGCCTCCGGGGCAAGAGGCATACAAATGACGGGAGGCGGAACTACACCTGCAGGAGGATTCACATTTTCAGCGAATGGCAATAACTTGAACCTCTACGAACCCGGTCAACAGGGAATTGGCGTACTGACGCTGAACCAGGCCCTTATTCGAAACAATACCGTGCAGGCCTTTGGCAACGGCACCTCCATGACCGGATTGAACCTCCAAGGCAGCCATGACAACATCCTTCAGTGCAATGACATCACAGGTTTGGACCCCACATCAGGCACGGCCGTTAGGGCCTGGGATGCAGAAAACACCGCCTGGCGCTGCAACAAAATCGGCAACACCGAAAACGGCGTGTATGTCTTGATGGGCGGACACAGCCCCGATAACTTCATCGGCACCTCCATCGGCAACCACACTTGGGGCCTGCGCATCGATGGCAACCCCACAAACCCCGGCGTGCTCGGACAACAACACCACACCGGCAACCGATGGATTGGCAGCTACACCGGTGCAGGAGCAAGGCATGAGTCAAACAATCAATTTGTGGTGAGTGATTCCCGCTTCACCGTCCACACCACCACACCCCCCTACCACCCGCCCAGCGTGGGCGTGGAGCCGGGGGTACAACAGACGGATTTTTTCACTTTTCAACCAGGAACCCCCAACACCTTCTGCCTCGACTTCAACGCCTGCCCGGTGGATGAATTCAGCGGCGAGGACCCGCAGATACACGACATCGATCTCGACATAGCCGGCGGTACCACGGGTAGCCCGGAAAGTCGCTATCTGGCCGAGCGCTACCTCTACCGCAAGCTGCTGCGCAATCCGCAACTGGTGCAAGCCGGCTCGGTGCTCGACAGCTTCTACAACCAAAAAAGCAACGAACCGGTGGGCATGCTGGTGCAAATGGAGCAAGCCCTTGCCGCCCTCTTCGTACCCGCCCCGGCCGACTCGGCCGCCCTGGCCGCCAACGATGCCGCCATCGCCGACAGCCTGGCACAGGTCATGCTGCTCGACAGCCTCATCGCCCAGTCGAGCGGGCAGGACAGCCTCGACCTCCTCGATCAGCGGCTGGCTACTCTGCAGGCACTCGACAGCCTCACGCAGGTGCAGGACAGCCTGCTCGACCTCATCCAAACCGCACGCACGGTTGAAGCTGCTCAACTGGCTGCGCAAAACGCTGCCATCCCCGCCAGTTATCTTTTCGAAGTCAACGAGCAGACGGTAAACGACATCTTCCTGAACACCATCGCCTCCGGTGTCTATAGCTTCGACTCCCTGCAGCAAACCACCCTCGAAACCATTGCCTACCAGTGCCCGCTCATGGGCGGCACGGCCGTGTTCCGGGCACGGGGACTCCTGAGCCTGGTGGATGACTATGACTTCGGGGATGATGTGGTAAACTGCCAGGAAGTGGGAAATCG
>PAAY01000007.1 GCA_002698985.1 Saprospirales bacterium
CGGAGATTATATGAAACGCCCCTCGCCGTTTTCCCTGGACGGTGACGACGAAGGGCAATTTGTTAATTAAAACAGTACAAAGCTATGAAAAGGAATTCTTTTCTCAGACCGATTATTGCGTTCACTTTACTTGCGATTTTGATGATGCCAAGTTGTACCAAGGATTTCACCACTGAATCATTACCGGGAATTCAATTCTCGAACTCCCCTCCTGTCTGCAACTTCTCAGTTGAGGAATTTAGCGTCTTTGGAGAGTCGTTCTCTTATTACCTTGAAAACAGTTTTGGCTATTACTCACCGGACTCAATGATCAGGGAATTTCTCCCTACCGAACTGCAAGACACCTTCAACATCGTTTACGATGATCTGGAAACTGCTATGTCGGGTATGGACCTGAATTCAAGGCTCAATTACCTGTTATCCAACGGACTATCAAGTGTCAATTTCAATGCAGCCTATCTTGAAATCGCCAATACCGTAACAAACGGAATTGCCGCTCAGGAAGGACTGGACATTATAAAGTTACGGGTACAGTCGCTGGAGCCGGGAATTGAATCAAGTACAAAGCTGACTTGCGATGAAAAAGAGATTCTCAGAGCAATGTCAGAATACGTCAAAAGCTCTTTGGATTACCTGACCAATATTTGGGGTACAAACGGCGAGCGTTACCAACTCTTTGACGGTCGCCCCATTGAAGATCGGGGCTGTGGTTTCTGGACCGAACTCGGATGTTTTTTGGGTGGCGTACTGGAAGGATGGACAACGGCAACGGGTGTAATCGGTATCATTAAAAATGTCGCCGGTGACCTGGGAATTTCCGTTGTTACAACGACCATTCAAAACGCATCCATTTACATAGCCGCTGCCAAGATCACCTATGCCATCATCTTTGCCATTCTCAAAGACTGCTGCCCAGTGGATTGCGATGTCCCCATGGGTGCCTCACTCAGATTTACTGGGTGCGAGTCTGCAGTTTACAAAGCCTATGGATATGGGGATGATGTGGTGACTTTGGATTGGGACAATGATGGTGGTATACCAAGCTTTATAACCACGATGGCTCCGCATGAAGTAGAGATAACCCAATTACCGCTTTTTACTTTAGTACAAACTACCTGGACTACTCACTGTGCTGAAAATGGGAGTGAAAATAATTCTCTTAATCCATTCCATAGAGATCTACGAACACTTGCAGGTGCTTTTGGAGGCATTGCGGTAACAGGACCCAAGGCTGTAGATCCACCCTCGCAGCACACATACACGTATTGCAACACGGACATTTCACTCAATGCCAACATGAACTTTCAGTGGTTTGTCCAGAATGGTACCATTGTTAACAACTACGGCCATTGCATCGAAGTACTCTGGGATGCAGACATGACCGAAGGGCAGGTACAGCTACAGGCCCGCAACAACTGCTCTAACGCACAGCAATTGTTCGTGCTGAATGTGACGGATGGTGGCCCAATTCCATGATTTCATTCGAATCACATGCATTACCGGAGGTGCCTCAAAAATAACTGACCGGCACCTCCGGTTTTCCAAAATCAAATGATATGAAAAAGTTACTTATCATCATCGCAGCATTGGTCATCTCAAATTCCTGCCAAAAAGATGACTACCTCGAATTTTATGACTTGAAATACGAATGCACTAAATCCATGAAATTTTCCTGCGAGGGGATCACTTCAGATCAATACTTTAAAGGAATAATAAATGGAAAAGAATTTTGCGTCTCACATGGTAACAAGTATAAGGACCTTACTGGTTTTTACACCGGAGGAACTACAACGTCGCCTTTTGAGTTTGACCCAAGTGAGTTTGGTAGGGTAGGATTGGTGTTTAAATTTGAACCTGAAGTAAACCAAAATCCAACAACCATTTGCGACGGCGTTGACATGTCTTCCGTTCCATCCATCAATTTATGGTCACCATACGTAATTGACAGCACAATACCTCCCATGAAACAATTAATGGATGAATTCATTAGTATCGGAGAAAAAAAATTCTGGACAAAAGACGATTCGAATGGATTTAGATTTTTCATCAACTGGACTTGCGGGGACACGACCTACTACGAAGGATTTGACCGAAGAACCGATTGCATACAAGGGGGCTTTGGCACAGGCGGAAAGAAGCTAAACCCCCAAAAAAACAGAATTGTAATTTCTGATTTACATATCACCGAAACTCCAGATTTCTATATTTACGACATCACATTCGAAATAAATGCAGAGCTTTTTTCTACAGATAAATATAGAAACACCTATCACTACGGTCAGTTAGAAGACGGCATCTTCAAGCACCGGGCTTTTGTGGAGAAATAGAAATGCAAAAAATTTCCAATGATATGAGAACCATTGTCCTTCTTTCGATCATTTGCTTTTCCGGCCTGTTCACTCAAAAAACAGTTGCACAAGACACCATCAAATTGGTGGAATATCCACTCAAGTCCGTGAGTATCTCCCCATTGATGTTGGCTGATGGACCTTCGCTTTATTTTTATCAACTGGGCACGGAAGGGGAGGTAAAGCCCGTTGGATACCGGGGTAAAAACCTGGCACATCTTTTCAAACAATATCCGGACGCTCACAGCCGCTACAAGAAATCGAGAGGAGCCTCGGTAACGGCTTCCATTCTGACCTATATCGGTTTGCTGGGCTTTATCAGCACCTTTCATACCGGACGTGAAGAATTCATCAGGGAGCACGGCGACAACCTTCGAAATACAGGTCTTATGATCACCCTTGGCGGCCTACTCAGCGGCCAGCTTTTTGATAATCTTTCCCGTAAAAACTTCAGAAAAGCAGTCCGGAATTACAACGACGCATTGTTGGGGAGAAAGTAAGCTTCACCCTTCCCTCCTCCACACCCCATACACATAAGGCCGTGGCTCACCGGAGGGCGTGTGGTGGGTAAAGTCAAAAGAAGAAATCAACTCGAATTCCGGACCCAGGGATTTGGAGAGCATTTCGGCATTGTAGTTCATCACGGGCAGGCCACTGCACATTTTGGCGCCCTGCAGGTTGAACGCAGCGAGGAGGGCATGGCCGCCGGGTGCCAGCATTTCCCGAAGGAGGTCAAAATAAGCCTGCCTGTCTTCTTCGTCAACGAAAAAATGGAGCACGGCCCGGTCCTGCCAAAACTGCACGGGTGCAAAACCGGGCAGAAGCTTTGGCCGGAGCAGGTCATCCACCACGAAGGTCACCTTGCCACGTGCCTTTTCACCGAGGCGCTTTTTCAACAGGCAGAGCGCCTGGCTGCTGATGTCCGTGGCGATGATATCATTGAAACCTTGCTCCAGCAGGCAGTCCGCCAGACGGGAGGTGCCGGCGCCTGCAATGAGCAGCCTGCCGTTTTTGTTGGTACCTATGGTATTTATCAGGTCCAGTGAAGGTTTGGGCATCGCTTCGTACCAGCCCAGTTTTTCCTCCTCACTCCCTTCGTAAATCCGCTCCCAGTGCCTTCTCTGGCTAATACGATTCATGTCAGCATCATTTATTGTCGGCAAAAATGCAATAATTCAACTATTCAATTAAATTATTGAACAGATAATTAAATTTGACCGACGAAAAAAAGACAGTGCGATGACTTCAAGGGAAATGAAGAACGAGGTGTACAGCACGATAGCCGGCATAGCCAAAGCCTTTTCTAACCCCAACCGGCTGGAAATTCTGGACCTGCTCAGCAACGGCGAAAAATCGGTGGAAGAAGTGGCGGCACAAACTGCCATTAGTTTTGCAAATGCCTCTCAGCACCTGCAAGTGCTGAAAAAGGCCCGCCTGGTGCGCCTTCGCAAAGATGGGAACAAGGTGATCTATTCCCTGGCAAACCGCAAAGTTGCCGAAGCGTGGACTGCCATCAAGAACCTGGCAGAAACAGTTGAACCTACCATCGGCCTTACGCTGCAACAGTACCGGCGGGCCCGGCAAACGGACCAGAGTATCTGCCTCACAGAGTTGGACTCAGCGAGGTACCAGTTGCTGGATGTGCGGCCAGCCGGAGAATACCACTACGCACACCTGCCCGGTGCCCTGTCCATTCCGGTAAATGAGCTCGAATTGCGCTTGGCAGAATTGCCGAAGGAAAAAACCATTGTGGCCTATTGCAGGGGGACCTACTGCACCATGGCCGATGCAGCCGTGCAACTGCTCCGGTCACGTGGCTTCAATGCCGTGCGGCTGGAAGAAAGCCCTGCGGATGCGAGCAATCCAGCCTGAATTTAGAAACCTGAACCATTGAAATCTATTCAGCTCGGCCTTCGTCAAAACTGGCGGCAGTTTGCACTGCTGGTCGTCGTCAATGCCTTTGTGGGTGGCATGGTGGGGCTTGAGCGGACGATTTTGCCGGAGCTGGCTGAGCAGGAATTCGGCCTGGCGGCCAAAACGGCCATCCTTTCCTTCATCGTTGTTTTTGGAATCACAAAAGCCATTGCGAACTATTACACCGGAGCGCTGGCCAATCGGTTTGGCCGGAAGAACCTCCTTTTGGCTGGCTGGCTGTTGGCGCTGCCCATCCCGCTGTTGCTGATCTATGCACCCAACTGGCAGTGGATCATCTTCGCCAATGCGCTTTTGGGCGTGCACCAGGGTCTGTGCTGGTCCAGCACTGTGGTGATGAAAATTGACCTGGTGGGCGAGAAAGACCGTGGACTGGCTATGGGGCTCAATGAAGCCTCAGGCTACCTGGCCGTTGGCGCCGTGGCTTTTGCAACGGGCTGGGTGGCAGCGGAATACGGCCTGCGACCTTGGCCCTTTTACATTGGTTTGGCACTGGCTGTGGCAGGGCTGTTGAGCACCTGGCTCTTCGTGAAAGACACCCGTCACCATGTGGCTGTGGAGACCCGACAAAGCTCCACCGGCAAATTGAAAAACATCTTCCGGGAAACCACCTGGACCAACCCCAATCTCGGCTCCATCACCCAGGCCGGGCTGGTCAATAACCTGAACGACGGCATGGTGTGGGGCCTGCTGCCCATGCTGCTGGCCGCCAAAAACTTCAGCCTGGAACAAATCGGTGTGGTGGCCTCGGTCTATCCGGCGGTGTGGGGCCTGGGGCAACTCATTACCGGCAAGCTGGCCGATATTTTTCCGAAGAAAAAAATGCTGTTCTGGGGAATGCTGCTGCAGGCAGTGGCTCTTTTTCTTTTCGTTCCGGCAAGTTCGTACACCGCCTACATCCTCCTTTCAGGCCTTTTGGGCCTTGGAACCGCCATCGTCTACCCCACCTTTCTGGCGGCTATTGCTGACTACACCCACCCGCAACAAAGGGCCAAAAGCATCGGTGTTTTCCGGCTCTGGCGTGACTTGGGCTATGCCATCGGCGCCCTGCTCACCGGCATCATCGCCGATGCCTTCGGCCTGCTGGTACCGGTCATCGTGATCGGCGCATTGACGCTGGTTTCGGCGCTGGTGATTGGAGTGAGGATGAAGGGGGAGGATTTGAGGATTTGAGGATCTGAGGATCTGAGGATCTGAGTGCACTGCAAAAAGTGTTTTCCTCGTCGAAAAATGTGATTTTTTCTTTTCAAAAGTCGGACGGAGTCCGACAAGATGTGGTCCCGGACAGAGTCCGGAACCAGCGTGTTTGCTGGCGCCGGACTCTGTCCGGCAGATAAATGGTTGAAATTCCAAATGGAATTAGTCAATCGGACTTTTTGCAGTGCGCTCAGGATCTGAGCATTCTACTCCTGACAGCAATAGGCGTACTGTCAGGAGTGGGGGCTTCACTCTCAAAGCCCACGGTGCAGGAGTTCCAAATCTTGTCCGACTTCAATCCACCTATGTTATGTGTGAAGAAACAACTTCCTGCTATTGCCTATGAAAACGCTGCGGCTCGTCACGAGCTCTGCTCGTTGACGCACCTAAGCAGCGGCCTCTGGCCGCCTCCAGGACTTGTTGCAAAGAAATCTATCTTCCAATCCCGTCCAGCTGCCTCTGTTCTTCAATTCTTCAAATCCTCAAATCCTCAACAACCTCATTTTCTTCTGAAAATAAGCGCCACCACGGCTGAGGTGAAAGCCCCCATTACCAGGCCCATGAGCACACTCTGGACGATGTAGCTCTTGAGGTTGAAATAGGCTTCCAGTTGCTCCTTTGGAGCAATGTTGTGCTCCACGGCATAATTGATGGCATTCTGAAAATAATCCGGGGTGATAAAGGTGTGGGTCAGCCATTGCGCCAGCGGCGCTAACAAAACAACAATCACAGTGACCCGCATTCCGAACATGAAGCCCTGTTTCCAGGTCATCAGTCCGCCCAGTTTTTTGCGGTGCTCCACCATGCCCAGGGCATAAATGACGACGGGAATGAAAATGAACAGGTTGGTGTATTTGGGATGGTCGGCAATCGCCACATCGTGCCAGCCCATGGCTTTTTCAAAGACCATCCAGAGCAGGGTAGCCACCGTGAAGATGATGGCCCATTTGAGTTCGGTTTTGTATTTCTGCATTTGTCAAGATTGTTTATCTGCCTTCGGCAGGTTTAATCGCCTGCGGCGGGTTTAATCGCCTGCGGCGGGTTTAATCACCTTCGGTGAGTTTAATTCGCCTGCGGCGAAGTTTATATCTAAACATGGCGAAGCCATCTAAACATGACGAAGCCATTTAAACATGACGAAGTCATCTAAACATGGCAAAGCCATTTAAACATGGCAAAGCCATTTAAACATGACGAAGTCATCTAAACACGGCAAAGCCATCTAAACACGGCGAAGCCGTCACAAGCTCCATCCTTTGCGGTATTCCCTTTTCACCCAGGCGTTGGCGGGATCGAAGTTGGTGACTTTCATGTTGTCGCCATCCCATTGCAGGCGGATGCGGCCGGGGTACTCGTAGGGTGCCCAGTCGCCGGGCTTTTTGCCGGGTTTGAGGCGCTTCATGTTGAAACAGCGCACGGCCAGGTTACCCATGAGCACCATTTCGGTGAAGGGGCCGGCGTAGTCGAAACTGGAAGTGGTGGGCGTACCGTGCAGGATGCCGTTGATCCAGTTCATCTGGTGGCTTTCCTTGATGCGGGGCAGGGTTGGCTCCGGCTTTTGGAAATACTTATTCACTTTCGTTGGCAAGAGGGTGGGATTGCTGCCGAAGATGCCACACATCATTTTCCCTTTGGAACCTTCGAAGAGGATGCCACCGTCCCACTCACCGAAAGGTTCGTTGGGACCCAGCTCTTCAGGGCGTGCGGGCTGTATGCCGCCGTCGTACCAGATGATCTCCACGGGTGGCATTTCTCCCCGTTCCGGAAAATAGATGTGCACCTTGCTGGCCGGCGGGCAGGAGTCTTTGTAGTCAGCCTCGAAGAAATCGCCCGACCAGACCTGGGCAGCGCTGGCCTCGGCAGCCACCGGGTATTTTAGCCGAAGGGCCTTGAAAGGCGAGTCGAGAAAATGGCAGCCCATATCGCCCAGTGCGCCTGTGCCGAAATCCCACCAGCCGCGCCATTTGAAGGGCAGGTAGTTGGGGTTGTAGTCCCGGTACGGAGCGGGGCCGAGCCAGAGGTCCCAGTCGAGTTCTTTGGGCACCTCGTGCTTGCCGGTGGGAGTGGGCACACCCTGCGGCCACACGGGGCGGTTGGTCCACACATGCACCTTGGTAACGTCGCCAATGATGCCGGCATCGATGATCTCCTGGGTTTCCCGGATGCCGTCCATGCTGCTGCCCTGGTTGCCCATCTGAGTCACCACCTTGTATTTGGCGGCGGCCTCGGTCAGCATGCGGGCTTCGTAAATATCGTGGGTCAGTGGTTTTTCCACATATACGTGCTTGCCCAGTTGCATGGCGGCCATGGCGGCCACGGCGTGCACGTGGTCGGGTGTGGCCACCGTCACGGCGTCTATATCTTTTTGCTTGTCCAGCATTTCCCTGAAATCCTTGTAGCGGGCAGCTTTGTCGTAGCGCTTGTAGGTATCGGCGGCGCGGCGGTCGTCCACATCGCAGAGAGCTACGATGTTCTGACTTTCCAGGGCCCGGAGTACAGAAGCTCCACGCCCGCCAACGCCGATGCCGGCGATGTTCACCTTATCGCTTGGTGGCGTGTAGCCCCGGCCCAGCACATAGCGGGGCACAATCATAAGGCCGGTGGCGGCCAGGGTAGTTTGTTTTACGAATTTCCGGCGACCGGATTCTTTCCTGGGATGCTGGTCATTTGCTGACATAATCCTGAATTTTGATGAAAAGGAGTGAACGGACGGCAAAGAATTGCCAACTTGGGGCAATTTAGAAATTGTGTTTTAGAATCCATGCCCTGACCGCAATTGCTTTTATCAAAATGCCACATTCCTTTTTCCTTCGGAAAACTGCCCGACAATTCCTTGCGGTAATCTTTCTCTTTTCGTCGCAATGGCTGTGGGGACAAGAATTTTTCCTCAACGGCTCCGCCACCCAGTCCAACGACACCTGTTGGGTGCTCACCCCCGACGAACTCTGGCAGGTAGGCAGCATCTGGAACGAACAAAAGATCAACCTCAACGAATCCTTCCAGGTTTTGATGGACATGTACTTCGGCTGCCGGGATTCCGACGGCGCTGACGGTATTGTCTTTGGCTTTCAGCCGGTCAGCACTTCCGTGGGTTCACAGGGCGAAGGCATAGGCTTTCAGGGGGTGGTGCCCTCACTGGGCATCGAGTTCGACACCTGGCAGAACCCCAACCTCGGCGATCCTTTCAACGACCACCTGGCCATCGTCCGGGATGGCAACATGAACCACAACAGCGCCACCACCCTGGCAGGCCCCGTGCAGGCCGGCAACGGCAACATCGAAGACTGCAAGTGGCACAGCCTCCGGGTCAACTGGGATGTGAGTACCCACACCCTGGAAGTATGGTTCGACTGCCAGCTCCGCCTCACCTACACCGGCGATATCGTGACCGACATCTTCGGTGGCGATCCACTGGTATTTTGGGGTTTCACGGCAGCCACCGGCGGCGCCAGCAATTTGCAACAGGTTTGTTTCAGTTACACTTCTTTCCTGGATGGTTTCGAGGATGTGGTCATTTGCCCCGGCGGGCAATTCCAACTCAAGGTGAGCGGTGGCTCGAGCTATTCGTGGTCGCCGACGACCGGACTGAGCAACCCCAACATTCCCAATCCCATCGCCAGTCCGGATACCACCACCACCTACATCGTGGATGTGCTGGATGCTTGTAACAATCCGTTTTCGGATTCCATTACCGTCTTCATCGACGGGGATACCGTCTTTTTTGATCTCGGCCCCGACACCACCATTTGCGAAGACAGTCCGCTGACCCTCGACGCCACCAGTTATGGAACCAACTCGGTGGATTACCAGTGGAACAACGGCAGCACCTCCCCCACCCTGCAAGTTTCACAGAGCGGATTTTATGCCGTCACCGTCACCATCGACCAGTACTGCGTTGCCGACGACAGGGTGTACATCGAAGTGACGCCCCTGCCCTGGCCTTTCCTCGGGGTGGATACGGTGTTGTGCCTGGAAGACACCCTGTTGCTGAATGCCAGCACCACCGGCAATCCTGACTACCTCTGGTCAACCGGCGCCACCGGACCTGAACTCACCGTTACGGAACCGGGCTTTTACCAGGTGACCGCCTCCAACCAATGCCGCGACGCCAAAGCCGGCATCAACGTGGGCTTTGAAGATTGCCGGCAGGTCTATTTCCCCGAGGCCTTTTCTCCCAATGACGACGGCATCAACGACATCTTTTACCCGCAGGACGGCGGTGATGTGGAACTGATTCTGGAAATGCGGATCTACAATCGCTGGGGCGGGTTGGTGTTTGAAAACCTGGACTTCCGCCCCAACGACCCCTCCTCCGGCTGGGATGGCCGCCACAAGGGCAAGCGCCTCAACCCCGGCGTGTACACCTGGCTGGCAAGAATCCGCTTTCGTGACGGGAAAGAGGAGTGGCGCAGCGGCGCCGTGACGCTGATCAGGTAAGCCTCATTCCTTCTGCAAAAAAGCCCGTGCCTCCTCCACTGCCGGGTGGCTGAAGCCCAGCGCTTCCAGTTGCTGAAGGTCTCTGAGGAAGATATTTTTGAAGGTGTCATCTTTGTAATACGGCTTATTCATCCACTCCTCGTAAATGGCCTTGGCCGCTTCCAGTTTCCCCTGAAACACCAGGCTGCTGGCCAATGGTATAAACAGCCAGCTTTCCCCCGGAGCGTACTGCAGCGCCTCCTGCACCGAACTTTCCGCCTTTTCAAAATTGCCGGCAAAAGCCGCATAGGTGCCGAGGCCACCCAGTGCCTGACCCAGCCGGAGGCTCAGGGTAGAATCCCCTTTCAGTTTACCGAAGGCAGCCCTCAGGGTATCAACGGCCAGCTGTTGCAGGGCCAGCCTTTCCTCCGGTTTTCCGGAACGGCCTGCATTTTCTTCGTAAAAATTGGCGGCAGCCAAAGCGGCCTCCCGTGTGAGGAAATCCGCATCAGCATTTGCGAAGAAAGCCTCAAAATACCCCACATCTTTCCGGATGCTTTGAATGAGCTCTCCTTCGCCTGCGGCAATGTCCGGATGAGCGTCCATGCGGGTTTTCAGTTCCTGCCACAGCTTTTTCCCTTCGCTGCGCAATGAGGTGTCGCCCGTTGCCAGCATCCGGTTTTTGAGCAGCACCAACACATTCATGTACGACGTCCACAATACCGGTTCGTACATTTCCGGGTTTCGGGCGGCCAGTTTTTCCCGCATGCCGATCACCTCTTCGTAAATCCGCATGGCTTCCAGGGGCTTTCCGGTTTTTTCAAATCGGACGCCCTGCAGGTTCAGGGTGGCAGCGATGAGGCCCTGGTAAGCACCGGGTTGTTGGGCTTCCAGTTCAGCGTACAGGTTCATCGCTTCGCTCAGGCAACTGTCAGCCAGCGCCCATTGGCCGTTCATCACATACAGGCGGCCGCGGTTTTGCAGGTTCCGGGCCAGGTCGGGCTGGTAGGTCAGCGGGTTGGCCTCGAAGAGCTGTTGCCAGATGGCGCCGCTTTCACGCAGCCAGTCGTCGGCGGTGGCGGCATCGGCCCAGTCGGAATACAGCAGTCCCAGGTTGCCGAGGGTGGTGGCCAGGTCGGCGTCGTACTTGCCCGGCTGTTGCGCAGCGAGTTGGCGAAGCAAAAAAAGCGACTGCCGGAAGAGGGTGTCGGCCTGGGCGGGCTGGCCGTAATCCCTGTAAACCAGGGCCAGCGCCCCCAGCGTGGAAGCAGCTTTGGCGTAGGCGCCTTCAGGGTTGTGCGCCACCAGATCCCGCCAGATGAAGATGGCCTGCTCGTAATGGGCCTGGGCCTTGCGCAGCTCACGTTGGTTGTAATAGATGTGGCCGAGGTTTTCGAGCAACATGGCCAGGTGCGGCAGGAACAATACCGAATCGGTTTTGATGAGCTCCAACTGCACCCCCAGCGCTTCTTCCATGACGGTGCGGGCCTCGGCGCTCTTGTTTTGCTTCATCAGCACCACGCCTTTGATGTTGAGCAGTCCGGCACGCTGGCGGTCGGTGCAGGGTTTGGCCAGGGCCGCCTCGCAGAGCTCCAGGGCTTTGGTAAAGCGGTTCAGATGGGTCTGAAACTGGGCCAGTTCCCAGAGGATGTCCACGTTTTCGGGGTCGTATTTCAGGGCCAGGGCGTACTGTTCTTCCGCTTCGGTGAATCGGCCTTCGAGGCTGAGCAGCCGGGCTTTGAGCAGCACCTGCTGCAGCAGTTGCTCTTTTTGTTTTTCCTGCTTGGCAATGCGGTCTGAAAGGCTATTCAGGGCGGCTTTGTCTTCAGAGAGCGCCAGTTCAAGTTGTGCGAGGGCAGCGGCATTGTCCACGCTGTCGAGGATGGCGATGGCCCGGCTGATGTTGCCTTTCAGAAAGGCCTCGTGGGCACGGACGTAGGTGTCACCAGCATCGTCGAGGTTGACCAGCAGCAGGCGGTCAGCAATGGCCTCGCCGCGAAGCTGCTGCACCATTTGCACTTCCTCCAGCACGGCCATCAGCTGCTTTTCGTCGGCAATTTTGCGGTCGAGCTCGGCTTCCAGTCCGGCGATGATCTGGCGGCGTGTCTGCTCATCCTTTTGCAGCTGCGCCAGCCGGTCCTGCATTTGCCGCAAGGCGATGTCCTCGGCTATGCGGTAATAGGCCAGCTGGTTTTCCCGAAGGGTCTGCTCATTGCACAGCACCACCTTCAGCGGGCGGCGGCGACTGAGCACGGCGGCATTCTCCAGTTCGCGGTCGTTCACCACCACGTAGCCGGGCTTTTTTACCTGGATGCGAACGAGGTCGCCGGCGGGCTTATCGGCAAAGACGAGGGTGAATTTCCCAGAGGCATCACTTCGAGCGGGACTGGCGCCTGTGGCCAGCACAAAGGCTCCTTCGATGTGTTTGGTGGAACCCGTCCGGGTGCGGCTGTTTTGCTCCACGACCACACCCGGCAGCCGCACATCCTGTTGCGCCAGCGAAGGAATGGCATTGCCGAAGAGGAAAAAAAAGAAAAGACCGGTCAGGATATTTTTATTCATTGTGTTCGCTTCGCAATGGTTCCTCTACATTTACTAAACCTCCAAGGTTTAGTAAACGTAAAGTGAATTCTCACCGTTTCCGGTGGAGGGCCACTTGCAATTCCTGCCGGGTGTGTACCGGCACAGAATCCATCTCGCTGAATTGGTAGCCGGCCTTCTGAAACGCCACATTCTGGAATTTGGCCTGTAGCCCGGCGGGTATTTTCAATTCAAAGTAACCGTTTTCATCGCTGCTGGTTTTGACATTGCGGATGCTGACGGTCACATCGGACAGGGGGTCTCCGCTGTCGAAGTCGAAGACCCGGCCGAAAATCTTGTCGGTATTGCGCAGCGACACCTCCAGGTAAACCGGCCTGCTGGGAAGGAGCAGGTACATGGAATCGGGGTGGGTACTCTGGTAGGGCTGTGGATGGTCGATGAGGATGCGGGCTGTTTTGCCCCTGAATTTGGCGGGTATTTCTTTGAAATCGGCCTCTCCTTTTTCATTGATGCTGGCCTCGCGTTGGTCCTGCCCGATGTGGAGGACCACTTTTCCCTCGCTGCGCAACAGCCGTTGCTCCACCCCTTCAGGGCCATGCACGAAAACGGTCAGACCGAAGGGTTTGGAGTTCATCACGTCTTTGGCAATGATGTAAATAACCATGATGCCGGCCAGGGCCAGAGGCAGCCACCAGTTGCGTTTGGTGGGTTTCGGATTGACAGCGCTGACTAGCTGCCCCATGTCCACATCCTTTTCCAGATCCTGGTCGAGCAAGTGTAAAATGGCTGCATTCACCTGGTTGCGGAGGGTATCGGCCGCTTCCCGGGTGATGGTGCCCTGCCGGGCTTCGCCCTCGTTTTGCTCCAACCGTGCCTGCATCATCAACAGGACGTTTTCCAGCTCTTTTAAGCCCTTTGCTTTGGCATGTTTGAGCAGGGCGGAAATGACAGCCGGGGTTTCACCGCCGGCAACGAGCTTTTTAAGTTTTTGCTTGTCGATCATGTCAGCTTTCATTGAAGGAGGAAGAGGGAACTAGCTCAGGTTCAGGCAATATGGCTTTGACTGTCAGGCCTTTGTGTTTCAGCAATCGAATCAATCCCTTTCCACCTGTAAGATGCCCTGCGCCAACGGCAGTGAACGTGCGCCCGGTCTGGCAGAGCTCATGAATCCGGTCGGCCATTTTGAAGTTTCGCTCATAGAGCAGTTTCTTGCGGTAATGACCGGACTGCTTTTTCAGAGACCTGTGCAGCCGATAGATGTCCTGCTGCTGGTAAAGGGTGATCAGGCGCTTGTATTGTTTTCTGACACTGGCGGGATGCCGGGCAAAATCCACCAGCATTTTGATTTGCTTTTCGATGGGGATGTTTTGGATGTAGTTGAATTGACCTTTCCAGGATTCAATTCCATCTAGTTCTTTGCCCAACTTTTCTGCATAGGTAAACAATCTCAGATCCAGCGGCATGTCTTCCTGAAAAGGCAATATGCGATGGCTCAACTGCTGCACGATGAAGAACGGGAGCAGCTTGCGATACTGTTCTACATCAATTCCGGTAGTCTTTTTCAGGATTCTTCTGATCTTCTGAAACTTTCTCTCACCAAGCTGCTCGGCCCAGGGAATGGGTGATGCCAGGAGTTGTAAAACCTCCTCTGAAACTTCTCTGGTCTCTGCCAGGTTGTATTCTGCAACAAAGCGGTCGCAGGCAGCGATGTACTTCTCGAGCAGCGGCATCAGGGCAAAGGCCCGGCTGTCGTGCACGTGCATGGTGCCGAAGAGGTAGGAATTTCCGGGCAGCTCGCTGCCACTCAGTTGCCATAAAAGGCTTTTCTTCTTCAAAATGTAAGTGTACTATGGAAGCTACGGCTGTATCAGCCCTGCTCGTAATCAAAGGGCAGCACCTTGCTGTTCTTGACCGTGGAAAGGGTCATCAGGGTGGTCAGCCGCTCGATTTCTTCAATTTGTGAAAGGGTCTTGAAAAGCAGTTTTTCGTAGCTGGGTATGTCTTTGCAGATCACCTTGATCAGAAAGTCAGCCTGTCCGGTGATGATGTAACATTCCACTATCTCCTCGATGGACTGAATCTTCTCCAGGAAATTGTTGAGCGCATTCTGACGGGGCCAGGCCAGGGAAACCTGCACGAAGGTCTGGACGTTGAGGCCCAAGGTCTGCGGATTCACCTTGGCGTGGTAGCTTTCGATGTATCCCTGCTGCTCCAGTTTCTTTACCCGCTCGAGGGTTGGAGCCGGTGAAAGTCCGATTTTCTTGGAAAGATCGAGGTTGGTGATCTTGCAATTCTCCTGCAGTATCTTCAGAATCTTAAGGTCGGTGCGGTCTAATTTATCAGCCATGCGGTTGTTGATTAAGCTGTTGGTAGTGAATGACGACTCAGGCCTTCCAGACGCCCATCTCTACAGAGATTTGCCTCTGAAACAGGTTTTATTTGGCGAGGGCTGGCCGGCAGCTGAATTGCCGGGGGCTTAAACGGGCGCAAGATAGCAATACAAAGAATGAAATACAATAATTTTTCGCAATCACCTCCAATTGTTTTACGACCCCACCAAATTTTATTCTTTCATACAATAAAATTCGGGCACACCGCCTCAACTTGCGCTTCCCGGCCAAGGTCCTGCCTGCACACAAATATCCGCATGACAACATTCACCCCCTGAAATGCAGAGTAGCTATCACTACATTGATTACCTTTGCAACCATTCTGCCGTTGGCGTTGTTACCCTCCGGCACAAAACATTCTTCCAAACAAAAAAATCAGAAAACATGGCTTTTGAAATCACGGATGCAAACTTCAAAGAGCAGGTTCTCGACCGCCAGGGTGTTGCCGTTCTCGACTTTTGGGCTGAGTGGTGTGGTCCTTGCCGCATGATTGCTCCCATCATTGAAAAACTCGCCGAAGAGTACGACGGAAAAGTGCTGATTGGCAAAGTGAATGTCGATGAAAACCCGGAAGTGCCCATGAAATACGGCATTCGCAGTATTCCCACCATCCTCATCTTCAAAGATGGCGAAGTGGTTGACAAACACGTTGGATACACGACCCAGGCCAAACTGGCTGAAAAGATCGAAGCCCAGCTGGTTGCCGCCTGACAAGGATAAATGCCTGCCCCTGTGGCTGGCACACTGAAAAGCCCCGGAGAGCATTGCTTTCCGGGGCTTTTTTTTGGGTTTATGAAGGATTATGGGGATTATAAGGATTATGGAGGATTATGAGGATTATGGAGGGTTATAGAAGTTGTAGGTTGTAGGTTATAGAAGTTGTAGGTTGTAGGTTGTAGGTTGTAGGTTGTAAGTTGTAAGTTGTAAGTTCTAGGTTCGCAGGAACTCCATGAAAAAACTCTGTGTGACTCTGTTTAATAACTCTGCTTAACTCTGTGGTTAATTGGGGATTATGGAGGATTATAGGGATAATGAAAAGCCAACTCACCCCGTCACGCGTCACGCGTTACGAGTTACGAGTCACGAGTCACGCTCCATAAATCGGTCCTTCCCGGTCTCGCAGGTGGCCGCCGGAGCGTTTTCCGAAGAAGGCCTGAATTTCCGCCAGGATAGACAGGGCGATGGTGTCTGGGGTGTTGGCGCCTATGTCCAGGCCGGCGGGGCCGTGGATGCGGTCCAGGTCTTGCCGGGACAGGCTGTGGCCTTCGGCTTCCAGCTCGCTGAGCATGCGTTCTTTCCGCTTTTTGGGTCCCAGCAGTCCGATGAAAGGCACATCGGTGTCCAGTACTTTCAGCAGGTTGGCTTTGTCTGTTTTGAAATCGTGGGCCATCAGCACCACGGCCGTGCGGCCAGGATTGGGGATGGCAGGCATCTCTGTTCCGACGCTGGCCAGCCTGAACACATCCGGATGGAAAGCGCTCACCTTGCCCACGGCATCGAGCTGCCAGTCCAGCACGGCGGCCAGTTGCAGCAGGGGCAGCACATCGTAGTTGTTTCCGAAGACAATCAGATGGGTGGGAGGCAGCAGCAGTTCTGCAAAAATTTCCACCCCACCTGGAAAAGACCGACTGACAGAGCTGCCTGCGGTCAGCACCTCCCTTGCAAGGGCTTCCAGTTCGGATGCGGGCACCGGCATTTTCTTTCCGGAATAGCCCCCGTTTTCAAGGTAAATTCCTCTGGTTCCTATTGCAGCTTCACCTTCGGTAACGATGAACAGGACCGCCGGGGCATTGGCCTGAACAGCCTGCTCCAGCAAGTTCACGGGATTCCATTCATCGGCGGCATCCAGGGGTTCCAGAAGCACCCGGATGAGGCCCTTGCACCCCAGGTTGGCACCGATTTGAAAGGGGTCGTCGTCGAGGGTGTTGTAGGTGACCACTCTCGCCTCCTGCCGAAAAATGGCCTGCTGTGCTTTTCGCAAGGCATCGCCTTCCAGGCAACCGCCGCTGATGCCACCGGTCCAGTGCCCGTCATCCGTAATGAGCATCCGGGCCCCCTCCCGCCGGTAACTGGAACCGGCCACATGCACCACCGTGGCCAGCGCCGCTTTGGTGGTGGTATCGGTCCCTTTCCTTTTCCTGATGATTCCCTTGATCTCTTTCATAGCTCCATTTTTGCCGCAGGCGAAAATAAGCCAATATTGGGGAGTTGAAGAACTGAGGATTGAGTGCCCCGCTAGCGATCGGGGTAAAAAGTGCCCTCATTCGTTTAGAGTGGTTTAGAGAGGTTTAGAGAAGTTTAGAGAGGTTCCGCTCGGTCGCCCTAAATCTCTATAAACCAAAATTTTAGATCAAGCCAACTCCTTTCAACCAACGACTCTCGCAGGCAACTCCAATTGAAAATGGCTTTTTGCAGTGTGCTCAGGATTTGAGGAACTGAGGAACTGAGCCTAGTGCCGATATCCCGAAAGCCGATGCCGATAGCCATCGGCAGATGGATCAACAGCCTGAGGCTCGTCACGAGCTTTGCTCGTTGACGCACTTAAGTAGCGGCCTCCGGCCGCCTCTACATTTCAACAATTTCAACAAGCGCACAACATCCTACCTTTGGGGCTGTTTGAGTAAGGGTGTTTGCAGCACCTTCAATATCAGTCCTCAACCCCCATACAGATGCGTTTGACCAGACTTCTTTCCGGTTTTGTTTTTTTCGTCGCAATGGCTGTGACATCGGTGCAGGCCCAGACCGAATCGCCAGCCCGAATCAATTGGGGCCCCATCAGCCCGGAGCCCAACAACACCATGGCCACCAAAGTGGTGGGGCTCACCCCTGATGGTTACTACCTGCTTCGGCAAAAGGTGTTGCAGTCGCCTTCGGTACGGCCACGCGCCTGGGTAGAATTTGCGACGAAAGACCTGAAAGTCACACGCTCTGAAGAACTGGATCTCAAATACAAAGGCAAACAGCGTGATTTCGAAGACCTGATCTATTACAATGGCCAGCTTTACCTGCTGACCTCCTTCAACAACACCGCCCATAAAAAGAACTACCTGTTTTTACAGAAGGTGAGCACCCGGGGACTGACCGCATCAAAATCGCTTAAGATGATTGCGGAGACAGAAGCCCGGAACAAGGAAGTGGAAGGCTCATTCGCCGTTGACATCTCCAAAGACAGCACCCACCTGCTGGTGTACCACGACCTGCCCTTCGAGAAGAACAACCCGGCCCGCTTCGGCTTCCATGTTTTCGACCAAAACTTTGACCTGGTGTGGGAAAAGGAGGTGATCCTACCCTACCCTGACAATCAGTTCACCGTGGAGGAATACCGGGTGGACGACCAGGGCAATGTGTTCCTGCTGGGAGTTTTGTACACCGACGAGGCCAAATTCAGACGGCGGGGAAATCCCACCTACCGTTATGTGCTGCTTTCCTACCTCAACAAAGGGGAAACCGAGGACGAAATCCAGATCGACTTGCCAAACAAATTCATCACCGACCTCACCTTCCGGGTGGGCAACGACGGCAACCTCGTTTTCGCCGGATTTTATTCCGACAAAGGTTCTTACAGCATTAAAGGCTCTTACTTCTTTCATCTCAACCCCTACGACCGCTCGATACTCAACCGCAAGCATACCCCATTCGACTTCGAGTTTCTCACCGCATTCATGCGCCAAAAAGAAAAGGTGCGGGCGCTGCAAGCCGAACAAAACAATGACCCCCGCCGCAGCCCTGAACTCTACAACTACTCCCTCGACCGCCTCATTTTGCGAAGCGACGGAGGTGCCGTACTGGTTGCCGAGCAGTTTTACATCGAGCGTGAAACTTACTACCGTGATTACTATCCGACTTACGGCTACTACCCCTATGGGTATTACAACAGCTATTACCGCAACAGCCGGGACATCGATTACCTGTACAATTACAACGACATCATCGTCGTCAACATCCGTCCCGACGGAGATCTGCAATGGACGGCCCGCATCCCCAAATGGCAGGAAACCCGCAACGACGGTGGCTATTACTCCTCCTATGCCATGAGCATCGTGCGAGACAAACTCTACTTCCTCTTCAACGATGACGCCCGCAATTTCGACCCCAAACGCAAAGGCGACCGCATCTATAAATACACCGGCAGCAATGAAATGATGGTACTGGCAGAAATGAACCTGCAAGGCGATGTTCAAACCTATCCCGTCATTTCCGGCGATGGGGGTGTGACGCTTCGCCCTAAAATGTGCAAACAAACCGGCCTGCGGGAATTGCTCCTTTTCGGAGAGGCCAAGAGGGGATTCCGCCTTGGCAAAATGATTTTTAACTGATGGAACTGGCGCACTACAATTCACCCATCGGCTGGCTGGAGCTGAGCGCCCGCAACGGCCGCCTGGTCCGGGTCCGCAAAGTGGACGACCCTGCCAGCCCTGTCTTCGCCAAAGAAGGTCTGCTGGCGGAAACCACCCGCCAACTCATCGATTACTTCAATCGCCGCCGCAAGGATTTCGAACTCCCGCTCGACCTTTCCGACGGCACGCCATTCTACCAGTCAGTCTGGCAGGAACTGCTGAAAATTCCTTACGGCCACACCACTTCCTACAGTGCCATCGCCAAAACCCTCGGCCAACCCGATGCCGTGAGGGCTGTGGGCATGGCCAACAGAAACAATCCCATCGCCATCATCGTGCCCTGCCACCGGGTCATCGCCAAAAACGGCGACCTGCAAGGCTACTTCTACGGCCTCGATGTGAAAATGCAATTGCTCCAAATCGAAAACCCCATGAGCTTCGGGGAACAGGGAACACTGTTTTAGGGATGAGGAACTGAGGAACTGAAGAATTGAGAGGAGCTAGCTGGGCGATTCTTCAATTCTTCCGCCAGCTCTTCAATCAGCTTCTTAAAGGCGGCCAGAGGCCGCCACTCAAGTGCGTCAACGAGCGCAGCTCGTGACGAGCCCATGGAATTTATAGCAACGACTGAACTGAAGAACTGAAGAACTGAGAGGAGCTAGCAGGTCAATTCTTCAATTCCACGATTCTTCAGTTCTTCGATTCTTCGATTCCTCGATTCCTCAATCAATCGCTATTTTGCGACCACCTTTCACCGACCAACAAACCCTGATATGGCAAACGAACACAACAACTTCAGCATACGCCCGGCCACCATCGATGATGTGCCGCTGATCCTCCAGTTCATCAAAGACCTGGCGGATTACGAAAAACTCTCTGACATGGTGGTGGCTACGGAAGAACTCCTCCGGGAAACACTATTCGGGGAGCGCACCGTTGCGGAGGTGGTGATCGGGTATGAGGGAGAACAAGCGGCGGCTTTTGCCTTGTTTTTCCACAACTACTCGACCTTTTTGGCCCGGCCGGGCATTTACCTGGAAGACCTGTTTGTGAAGCCGGAATTCCGACGAAAAGGCTACGGCAAGCGCCTGCTGACCTACCTGGCCGGCCTCGCCGTGGAACGAAAATGCGGGCGCCTCGAATGGTCGGTGCTGGACTGGAACACCCCAGCCATTGATTTTTACAAGAGCCTCGGTGCCATCCCCATGGAAGAATGGACCACCTTCCGCCTCGCCGGCCAAGCCCTTGAAGAACTGGCTAGCGGGCTTAGGTGAGGGATGAGCCCCGATAGCCATCGGGGGAGGGATGAAAGAGCTAGCGCCTCCACAACAGACAACAACCTCCATAATCCTCATAATCCTCATAATCCTCCATAATCCTCATAATTCCGATAACCCTCATAACCCTCCAACATGAAATTTCTCTACACCATTCTCGCCATTCTTTCCTTCGGCCTTTCGGCCAATGCGCAATTCACAAAAGACCGGGCGGTGCCCATCTACATCACCGTGAACCCGGACACGCCCTCGGTGCATCTGGACTGGCTCACGCCCACTGCCATTCACGATGCCACCGTTTTCCGAAGGGAAAAAGGAGAAAGCACCTGGTACATCATCGAACAGACCCAGCAAAGCATCATTCACGAATACACGGACACGGATGTGGAAGTGGGCAAAACCTATGAATACGGCATCGAGCGGCTGGCCAACGGCATTTACGCTTATGGTTACGCCACAGTTCCGGTCATGGCTCCGGCGGAGCACAGCCGGGGCTACATCGCCGTTTTTTGCGAAGCGATGCTGGAGGACTCACTCGCCGCAGAACTCGAGCTGCTCCGTTCCGACCTCACCGGCGATGGCTGGCAGGTACTTTGGCACAGCGTCGGTCAACAGGACAGCACGGGCAGCATCAAAAGCAGCATCACCGGGGATTACAGCAGCACCAATGGCGAGCTGAAAGCGGTTTTCCTCTTCGGCGAAATTCCGGTTCCCTACTCCGGCAACTCCGCCTGGGACGGCCACGGCAACCACCAGGGCGCCTGGCCCGCCGATGTGTGGTATGGCGAACTGGACGGCAACTGGACCGATGTCAGCGTGAACAACACCACACCCAGCCGCCCGCAAAACGACAATGTGCCTGGCGACGGCAAATTCGATCAGAGTTTCCTGCCTTCGGCCGTGGAGGTGGCCGTGGGCAGGGTGGATTTTTCCAACCTTTCTGAAGCTGATTTTGGCACCACAAGGATTGAGCTCTACCGCCGCTACCTGGATAAGAACCATCGCTGGCGCAACAAGCTGTTCACCGTTGACAACAAGGTGCTCATCGACGACAACTTCGGCTACTTCGGCGGCGAGGCCTTTGCCGCCAACGGCTGGCGCAACGGCTATCCCCTGGTGGGCGTGGACAATGTGATGGACGGCGATTTCTTTACCGCCACCGACACGGCCAGCTTTCTCATGATCTACGGCTGTGGCGGTGGGTCCTATACCAGCGCAAACGGCGTCGGCAACAGCCTGCAATTCACCACCGACACCATCAACGCCGTGTTTTCCATGCTCTTTGGCAGCTACCACGGCGACTGGGACTACAGCCCCAACCCCTTCATGATGAGTGCCCTGGCTTCACGGGGCGGCATTTTGAGCTGCTCATGGGCGGGCAGGCCGCATTGGTTTTACCACCCGCTGGCGGCGGGGGCCACGCTGGCAGATTGCACCCTCGCTTCGCAAAACGCCTGTTATGACCAGGGCTATTTCAACTCTCTGGGGGCCTGTGGAGCCCATGTTGCCCTGCTGGGCGACCCCAGCCTGCGGGCGCAAATTGTGGAACCCGTCAGCGGCCTGACGGTGGCTGATGATTGCGGAACCGTAAGCTTGCAATGGGAGGCTGCCACCGCTGCCAATGCCGCAGGCTATTTCGTTTACCGAAGCGAAAACAAAGAAGGACCTTACGAGCTGCTCACACAGGAGGCCATTGCCGAAAATGAGTATTCCGACAGCCCGCCTCTAGACATTGAATACTGGTACATGGTGAAAACCGTGGCCCTGGAAAGCACGCCCAGCGGTCTCTTTTACAACACTTCTACCGGGCGCTTCATCAACGCCACGGCCCGGCCGGTGCCGGAGGCCGAACCCACTGCCACAGCCCTTACCTGTGTCACCAATTATTCCGTTTTACAGGCCAACCCAGCACAGGAGGGTTATCTTCTGCAATGGACAGGCCCCGGAGGTTTCATGGCCACCGGCGACAGCGTCACAGCCAGCAATTTCAGTGAACCCTACCTGCTGACTGTGACCGACACCGCTTCCGGCTGCTCTTCGGAATACAGCATTGCCATACCAACGGATTACAATTCGCCCAATGTCAACATCGGTCAGTTTTTCATGCTCACCTGCGATGTGACGGCCATCGACCTTGACTGCCCCTCCGACGACCTGGAGTGTTACATCATCAACCCCGCCGGGGATACCCTGGGCACTCCGGCCACCCTTACCGAGCCCGGTGAGTACATTTACCTCGCCGTGTTCCCCGGCAATGGCTGTTACGATGCTGACAATTTCGAGGTGGTGGTCGACACCACCCCGCCCATGCTGGAAGTGGACGGCAATCCGGAAATCATCTGCGAAAGCACGGTTTTGGAAGCCCTTCCGGGAAATATGCAGGACGCTGTGGTTTGGGATGGTCCGGGGATCAGCTCGCCCTTCTTGCTGGAGCAAACCATCGAGGTGCCAGGAACCTACACGGTGACTTCGACCAATCCTTTGGGCTGCCAAACGGTGCTCACCATCGAAGTGACCAAACCCTTCCCAAGCCTGGTCATCGGGGCCACTTCGGAATCCGTCGATTGCTTCGGCAACATCACAGGCATCGACGTGGTGGCAAGCGGTGGTCTGCCGCCCTACAGCTGGCAGGTAACACCGGCACTGCCCATCGTTCCCGGCCAGACCTACACCATTGTACTGACGGATTCCAACGGTTGCACAGCGCAAATCAGCCAGGAGAATTCCAACCAGCCATCGGTGCCGGGTCTCGCACTCAGCTCCACCCCGGAGACGAGTGCCGGCTCGATGGATGGCACCGCTACAGCGCAGGCCACCGGCGCCAATCCTCCGTTCACCTACCTATGGTCAAACGGGCAAACCGAAGCGACGGCCACCGGACTCTCTTCCGGCACTTACACCGTCACCGTGACCGATGCCAACGGTTGCCAGGCTGTTGGAAGCGTCGAGGTGGATTTACTCAACAGCACTTCCACCCTCCCCGGTTTGCTTTCCTTCGGCCTGCGGCCAAACCCGTCGTCAGGCACCTTTACAGCCAGTCTCAGCCTCAACGAACCGCTGTCCGTAAACCTTGACATCCTCGACAGCGATGGAAAGGTGGTGCACCGGGCCGGCACAAAAACCGGTCTCGAACTGAGCTGGAAGGTGGAACTGCCCCCTCTCGCCAACGGAACCTACTGGTGCCGGTGGAGCAGCAACGGAAAGGTTTTGACGAGGAAAATCTTATTTGTGAGGAACTGAGGATTTGAGGAACTGAGGATTTGAGGAAATGAGAGGGGCTAGCAGAGCGATTCCTCGATTCCTGAGCGCACTGCAAAAAGTGTTATCCTTATCGATAAGATGTTATTTCTTCTGAACAAAAGTCGGACAGAGTCCGACAAGATGTGGTCCCGGACGTCCCGAAGAAATTTCGGGAGGAACCAGCGTGTTTGCTGGCGCCTCCCGAAATTTTTCGGGACGTCCGGTGCCTCTTCAAGCCGGACTCCGTCCGGCAGATAAAAGATTCAAAATTCCCATTGGAATAAATGAATCGGACTTTTTACAGTGGACTCAGGATTTGAGGAACTGAGGATTTAAGCTAAACGCTGGCAGGGGTTCGATCACCCTGCCAGCGTTGAATTATCTGACTGCTTTTGGGCTTCAATTGTCGGCAGAACTCAAAGGCGGCCAGAGGCCGCCACTTAGGTGCGTCAACGAGCATAGCTCATGACGAGCCCACTGGGTTCATAGGCGCCTGCAGGGGTCGATTCCTCGATTCTTCGATTCCTCATTCCTCATTCCTCATCCCCTCATTCCTCCAACCGATCCAAATCTGTCTGGCTCAGCTGGTAGTCATTTAGGAAGTTGAGCTTGTTTGGCCGAAGGGTCAGAAAGACGAGGATGCCCGGCACGAACCAGAGAAAAGACCTGGGATTGTTGTCCATCATGGCAAGAAGGATGATGATCAGGTTGCAGCCCTCCAATATCGCAGCCTGGAGGATGAGGTACCGCCTGTAGTGGTTGAGTTTTTCGGTGGGAGTGCCCGTCAGGGGTATGGTGTCGGCAGCCCTGTTGCGGAAGAAAAAGGACAGTGCGATGCCCACCCCCAGGATGATGGGAATGATGACACTGTAATCATCTCTGGAAGAATGATTCGGCTGGATCAGGACGAAGCGCATCATGAGGGCAATGAGCAGCTGCCCTGCCAGCATGGCGTAGTACATGATCTCATTCTGACGGAAAGTAGCTTTTGGCTGCATAATCACAAGTGTTTTGACGAGGGGTGCAATATACAGCAAACGCCCGTCGCTGGACGACGGGCGTTGCTGAATCTTACGTAACACAATAATTGAGATCAGTGGATGCCGTGCATCCATTTCTTGAGTATCGGTGAAAGCAGCAGCAGCAGGGCTGCACAGGCCAGCACCACATAGACGCCCCAGGTCATGTACACATCGGCAAAAGCACCGAGGGCATGGGCGGCATCTACAGGTTCACCGTTGGCACCCTCACCGTGGGAAATGGCCTGGCCAAGTGCGCCGGCAATTTTGTGGGCAAAGGCAATTGACAGGAACCAGGAGCCCATCACGAATCCGACCACTTTGGCCGGTGACAGCTTGGTGACCACAGAAAGACCCACCGGCGACAAACTCAGCTCACCCGTGGTGTGGAAGAAGTACATCACCATCAGGAACACCAGCGGTATCTGCGCTGCAACGGGTACGGCATCCGGTGCCACACCTTCCAGCATTGGCAAAACACTGTTTACCCCGATGACCATGACGAAATAACCCAGCGCCATCTGTATCAGACCGAAGAAGAACTTCATGGGTGTGCGTGGCTCGAGTTTTTTACTGCGAAGCTTACCCCACATCCATGAGAATACCGGAGCCAGTAGGATGATGTACAAGGGGTTGACGGCCTGGAACTGCCCGGTCTCTATACCGAGGCGGTTGACATAGCGGTCGGTCAGGATGTTCAGTGATCCACCAGCCTGTTCGAACAATGTCCAGAAAATCATGTGGAAGAAGAACAGGAAGATGAACACCAACAGGCGCTGTCCGTCCACACGGTCTTCCCATGTGAATGCGGTGTACAGCAGGTAAATGATTACACCGGCACCTCCGATGATGAGGATCCAGTCAGTGATGCCTTCATTGTTGATGAGAAAACTGAAAATGGGGATGAAGATGATGGTTCCCAGAAGGATGACCATGATATTGCTCATTCCCATGAAGACCTTTTTGTTGAGAATGCCTTCCACGGGTGGAGTGCCTTTGTCGGCGTAGTTTTGCATGTTGCGGTAGAACACGAGCAGACCCAGGATCATACCGATGCCGGCGGCAAGGAAACCAGTCGATTCACCAACACGGGCATAGAGGTAACCACAGGTGATGGGAGCCAGGAAAGCACCGATGTTGATACCCATGTAGAAGATGGTGAAAGCCCGGTCTTTCCGGGGGTCATCCTTGTCATAGAAGGTACCGAGGAAACTGGAGATGTTGGGTTTGAAATAACCATTTCCAACTGCAAGAAGTCCCAGCCCCACGAAAAAGATGGATTCGCTGTGACCAGTAAAATGGGCGTTGGCAGCCAGTGTCAACTGCCCCAAAGCCATGAGAACACCACCGAAAATTACTGCATAGCGGAAGCCCATGATGCGGTCGGCAAGGATACCGCCCACGATGGGGGCAGCATAGAGCAGTGCATTGAAAGCCCCGTAAATACCATAAGCCCTTTCGTCGGCTTCGTTCTGAGCAAGCTGGTCAAAGAGCACTTTGGTCATGTAGAGGATCAAAAATGCACGCATTCCGTAGAAACTAAAGCGCTCCCACATCTCGGCGAAAAATAGGGTGAAAAGCGCTTTGGGGTGAACTTTACGTTGGGACATGACCACCATGGGTACCCACACCAACACGAACAACCATCCGAAAATCAGTAAACCTGTTGCGAAATCCATATCCTTGATTTTGTTAGTGTTTCAACCTTCCCGGGCATTCACTCACCCCCAGTAAGGTCCTTTCGTTTTGCAGGATTGCGAAGAAAAAAAGCCGTAAAAATTTTTCCGAAGAAAGGCCTTTTTCAAAGCGGCGGTAAAATAGATTTTTTTTGATTCAAATCCGGAAATCAGCCGCATTTTATTGGCCGGGGCGCCGTTGTTTGGCACTGTCTGTCGGTTCCGCAATGCTGGGTTCCTGGTCAATTTTCAGGGTCCAGCCCATGCCCTCAACCAAAAAACGGATGGTGCTATAAATGTCATCCCGGCGTTCCAGCGCCCGGGTGAAGAGATCGCTGTCCTTGGCCTTGTTTCTCACAAAATCTTTGGCCTTGTCATTCAGCCGGTTGTAATCGGCTGGGCTGAAGGAATTGAAAGCCCCTTCCTGAATGTCGTAATAATCCAGGTTGTGATCCATGGAAAGAATCTCCGGCGCCGGTATGGCTGACATTCGCACGGTTTTGCTGGCGGCATCGGTTTCGATGTTCAGCTTGTCCAGGTCGAAACCCACAGACACTTTCGCCTGCACCCTGATGAGGGCCTTTTTGCGGAAGAAAGAGAGGTCGAAGCCGTAATAATCCTGATAGTCGTAAATCTCGCTGAAGAAGCCCTCCAACACCACCAGTTTGGTCACCGTCTTGATGCGGTCCAGCAGCACCGTGGCCTGCTCTTCCCGGTTGATCTTTCCGAGGTCGTAATACCAGCGGGTCAACAAGATGCCCGCGACGAACACCGCCACGACCAGAAGGACTGTTGCAATTATTTTGAAGTTGCGTTTCATAAATCGTTGGATGGTAAGTTGAAAGACATAAGATCGCAAAAGCGGACAAAGGTAACCGCTACTCCCGCCTATCAACGCCGAAATCTGATTCCGAGTGTTTCACGGATGTTGGTGAACCAGATCAAAAACAAACCGGCGAGCGAAGGCAGTGCTACGTTGACGAAGAACAGAAGGAAAGTGGCGCTCATCACCGAGGCGGTTGCATTTGGGCCAGCGTCGCCAAAAGCCATTATGGCAAATTCGCCTCTGGCAATCAGGCTCGCCAACGGCGGCAAGGGAATGCTGGCCTGCAGCAGAAAGATCATGGCGACGGCAGCCATTGCCGAAGGGTAATCCACTCCCAGTCCAAAAAACCACAGCAACAAAACGTATTGGGTGCAATAAGTCAGGTACCGCCCTGCAGCCACGCCCAGGATGGTGCTGAGTTGCAGCACGGTGTACTGCTTTAAAAAAGAAAGCCTGGCGAGGATTTTCCGATAGGTTTTGCCCAGGGGTATTCTTCGCAGAATGGGCAGGAGCAGGTCAACATGGTAATAGAAAACGAGCAGCAAGGCCACCAGACCCGAGCCAAAGAACAGCAGCAATGAACCCGACACCCCGTTCTCTTCCAGCCACCCGGCGTGGTAGGCAAGGGTGCCCGCCAGGCCAAGTGCCAATATTACCAGCAACTGGCTGAGGCTGCCCACCACCGTGGCTACAACCGCCTGCCAGCCGTATTTTTTCTTCAGAAACAGCACCCGGCCGGCGTATTCGCCAATGCGGTTGGGGGTGACGATGGCCACCGCCATGCCGCCCAACACGGATTTGAAAAGCACCCGAAAGCCCGTGGGTAAAAATTGCCTGGTCAGCAAGCGAAATTTGAAAGTCTCCAGACCCAGGTTGAGCGGCACCATCGCCAGAGCAAGTGCCAATGGCCAGAGTGCGGGCCACTGCCAGCGGCTTTCCATTGCCCGAAGGAGAGACAGCCACTGCCCTTCGGAAAACAGCTGCCGGTACAAGACCCACAAAAGCAGCAGGGTCAAAGGCAGCTTGACCAGCAGGTTGATCCGTTTGAGGAGAAAATGGAGGGTGGTGCTCGTTTTCACTTTTGGTAAATCGGTCATTATCCGGGGGCTTTGTGCCCTGCCGGCCTTAGCTTTGTGCCACACTATTGCGAAGCGAAGCTAAGAGATGCCAAAGAAAGAAAAATATAGGATCCTCGGTGTGGACCCCGGCTCCAACGTGCTGGGCTATGCCATTCTGGATGTAAACGGGCAGCAAACCAAAGCCGTCGTTTTCGATGTGATCAGCATGGCCAGGTTCAGCGATCACCACGAAAAGTTGCGCCACATCTTTGAGGAACTCGTCAAGGTCATCGCCAAATACAAACCCGACCAGATGGCCGTGGAGGCACCGTTTTACGGGAAAAACGTACAGTCCATGCTGAAGCTGGGAAGGGCGCAGGGGGTGGCCATTGCAGCCGGCATTACCCGCGACCTGACCATTGCGGAGTACTCACCTAAAAAGATCAAGCAATCCGTCACTGGCAACGGCAATGCCTCCAAAGAACAGGTGGCGGCCATGCTCAAGCACACCCTCGCCATCAGCCTGGAAGATTCCAAACTGGACGCCACGGATGCACTGGCAACCGCACTTTGCCATTATTACCAAAGTAAAAAACTGCCTGGAGCAGGGAACAGTTACAGCGGTTGGGATGCTTTCCTGAAAGACAATCCTGACAGGGTGCGCTGACCGCCTCAAACAGCGGCAGCAATCCGACGGGCAATTTCCGCCATTTCTTCAGAAGAAAGAGCCAGTTTAGGGGCACTTATGTTCATCTGCCGTTCTTTCTGAAAGGGAATGAGGTGAATGTGTGCATGAGGCACTTCGGTACCCACCACCAGCACGCCTACCCTTTTGCATTCCATGGTTTTATCCAGTGCTTTTGCCACTCGCTTCGCAAAAACGATCATGTCGGCAAGCAGGGCATCCTCCAGGTCGAAAAGGTAATCCACTTCTTTCTTCGGAATGACGAGGGTGTGCCCTTTGGCAGTGGGGTTGATATCCAGAAAAGCGAGGAATTGCTCGTCTTCTGCCACCTTGTAGCAGGGAATTTCTCCGTTGACGATTTTGGTGAAGATGCTGGCCATGATTGGGTGGGTTTGGTTTGCAGTTGGTGAGGATTCACAAGGCCAAAAGTAATCCGTTCCGGAAAAGCGGGTTTCCGGAACGGATAAAAATCAGATGCTGATTTCAACGACTTCGAAGTGGATCACGCCGGCGGGGGTCTGAATCTCAGCCACCTCGCCAACCTTCTTTCCGAGCAGCCCTTGCCCGATGGGCGAAGAAGCGGAAATTTTCTTCGCCTTCAGGTCGGCCTCCGACTCCGAGACGATTTTGTAAGTCATCGTCTTCTTTGTCTTTTTGTTGAGAATGGTCACAGAGGTCAGCAGCCTGACTTCGGAAGTGTCCATCATGCTTTCATCGATGATGCGGGCGTGGGCCAGCGTCTTTTCCAGCTCGTTGATGCGCATTTCCAGCATGCCCTGGGCATCTTTGGCAGCGTCGTATTCGGCGTTTTCTGACAGATCGCCTTTTTCTCTCGCCTCAGCAATGGCCTTGGCAACTTCCTGCCGGCCGGTGGATTTCAACTCGTCCAATTCGGCTTTGAGCTTGTCGTAGCCCTCTTGTGTCAGATAATTGTAGTTTGCCATAAGTTCACATGGTTTCATTCAAATGCGCCGGGGCGCGTTCCCTGTGGAGTCCAATCGCATCAGATTTCCAGGCCTTCGGTCACAGCAAAACAAACCTGCGGGTCAAAAGTCCCGAATTGAAACAGGTAATGCGGAAGTGTTTGTTGCTGGAGAAAATGAAGGAGCGGGCTCCTGTCCAGGTTGATGTAAATAAAATGCAGAAACGTTTCCATCGCGTGGAGCAACAGAAACGTTTCTAAGTTTTCTTCTAACGCCACAAAAGTAGTGGTGTCAGGTCAAATAAGGAAAGCGAACAGCGGGAAAAATGTTCGCTTTCAGTGGTTTAGAGGTTGAACCTCAAAGACAAGTGATGGTTGCCATCGAAAATTTTCGTGGTCTGATAGCCGTAGTCGATGGCCACCTTCGGTGAACCTTTTTCCTTGTTCAAAGGCACATTCACGGTGAATCCGCCGGCAATGCCGGTGAACAGCGGCTCGCTGTCGAACTCTGAGCTGGCCACCTGGCCGAAATCCAGTTTGTAGCCCCCACGGATCATCACCAGATCCTTGAAAGAGTACTCGATTCCTCCACCGATCTGGTCTTGTGAGAAGGCATTGGAGGTATAGTTACCCAAAGCAGTGATACGGTGGTTGACGGCCGGAATGAAGTCATAAGACAAACCGATGTTCAGCACGGACTGCAATTCAAAGGCAGTTGGGCGCTGGTTGACGGTGACGGCGTGGTCGCCATCGAAATCGGTGATGGTCAGTTCTTCAGCCAATCCTTCCCCTTTGAACTGGAGGCGGGAACCCACATTGCGCAGCGAAATGCCAAACTTGAAGTTGTCGTTTTCGCCGGTAACGTACTGGATGCCAGCATCCAGGGCCATGGCCGATGCCTGCACGTCTTCCAGTCCTTCGGTAACGGCACGGAAGAGCACACCCACTGTCACTTTGTTCTCAAACATGTGGGCATAGCCGATGCCGAGGTTGAAGTAGCGTGGAGAGAAAGTAGATCCTGTACCTTCCGGCTGTGTGGTGGTGGTACGGGCAATGTCTCCGAAGTCCAAAGTCATGATGCTGATACCGAGTGCGCTGTTCTCGCCAATTTTCTGGGCAAGGCCAAAGGCGTTGATGCCGATGTCAGTGCCTTTGAGGTATTGGGTATGTGCCACGTTGATCTCAGTGCGATCAATTCTGACCAGACCTGCAATGTTGAGGCGCATGGCCTCCACACCGCTGATCATGGAAGTATTCATGGTGTGCAATCCAGCACTGCGTGCCCAGGGATTGAGCAAGAGTTCGGGAGCACCGGCTTCACCCTGGCGGTCAGGGTTTCCGGCGGTAGTTGTGGTTGTGGCCCAGCCAGCTACCACCAGGGTTATGATGAAGTACAATATCTTGTTCATAAATAGTTTCATTTTGAGCCATTTAGACAATGATCAGCATTGGGGAGGGCAGCACAACTGCCCTCCCTGATGTTGCTGACAATTACAATCCTGTCGGGTCGAACTGACGGGTGATTCCGAACCACTTGAGGGTGCGTTCACCCAACCCTGGAGCATCCACGTGGATGAGGTACACGCCACCAGCCACCGGAATGCCCTTGCTGTTCTTCAGGTCCCATTCCAGGTCAGGAATGATCTGAGCACTTGGAACGGCATTACCGAAGGGCTGCCCCGGCTGCTCATCACGGTTGTACTGGCGGATGAACTTGCCATCCAGCGAGTAAATGGTGACGGTACACTTGGCCGGCAGGTTGGTGATTTTGACGATGGTGTTCAGGCGGCTGCTTTCGTAGTCGCTGTAAGCATAGTATGGGTTTGGAACCACATTGATGGCCTGAAGGGCCTCGTCTATACCCACTGCATCCAGTGGAGAAGCCTGCTTGCCCTCGATCTTGAAGCGGTAGGTCGGGTAGCCATTGTAATCACCGGTACCGGTTTCAACAGCGTAGGGATTGTCCACACGGAGTTTCAGTGTAACCTCATTCGGAATCAATCCGGTAGGACCATCACCGAGCGCTTGCATGCGGGTGCCGGTCTGCATCATGGGCAAGCCTGCCCAGGTGATCTGCTTCATGGCATTGATCTTCTTCAGCTCCAGCGATGATCCGATGTTCGGATCGAGGCGGGTGCGCAGGAATGCACAGCTATCGTATTCCGTATTGGTCACATAAACGAAGTGCTGGCCACCTGCATAGTACAACATTGGCGTAAAGACAGTGGCATCTTCAAACAGCACCTGGCTGTTGGGGTTGAAGAGCATGTCACGGCCGTTTGGCTTGCCATCGAGGTATCCGCTCTCATAACCGTTTTCAGCGTCGTAAACGGAGTTTTCACCGAAAAAGATATTCAGGCGTTTACCGGTTTCCACATCGATGGCGTAGCCGGGGAACCAGCCCATGCCAACGCCGTCACCGTCAGGATCGGGCAGGCCGTCACCGTCGTTGTCGTTTTTACCGACGGAAGGTGAGTTGCGAACGTCCCAATGGGCAGCGCCGCCTCCGGTGGTTACCGGTGTTCCATCTTCACGGAAGGCAAAATTGTTGTAATCACGGTTGGCCATTTCAACCACTACGCAGCGGCTCCACAGGCTCTTGTCAGGCGTGATGACGATGTCAACATTGTTCAGCTTCTGCAACAGGTTCTCGTCTTTCTGGAAGTTGCAGTTTTTGCGCCATGACGGTGTGATGTAAAACGGATAGGTATTCGGATCCCTTTCCTGGCAATTGGCCAACTGGTAAGGAATGAAATAGCCGTTGCCGATGCGGGCAAGGTCAACGTGCGGATCGGTATCGTCCACATAGTCAAATGCGAACAAAGTGGGCGGAATGCTCGGGATGTTGAATCCATCCTGAATACCTGAGAACCAGAAAGAAGCATCCGGGTTGCCGTATTCAATGTCGTAACCAATGGCCCCGTCATTTGGAGCTGAGAGGGTACCTACATCCGGGGTTTGGCCAATGGTCACCGTGAATCCGTACTCACCGAGAATTTGCTCGTTGAGGTCCTCGATGGAACGCTCAGAAATGATGGTGTTTCCGGTGGCCACCTCGGTCAGTTGCCAGTAGGTGGGGGCATCCAGTTTGTCGTTGCCCATGTTGTCGTCAACGAAAGTAAGTTCGAACTCTCCGTCAACCACATCCAGTGGGTTGAAGATTTTCACGTCGATGGGTCCCCTGCCTTCCCGGTAAACGATGGTACCATCAAAGGAACCATCCAGGATTTTGGCTCGGGTTTCATCTGAAATATCCACGAAGTTGCCTCCCACTCCGACACCATCGATGCGGGTAACTACGGGACCATCGCCGTATTTGGCGTTGAGGTCACGGTCAACAATGGGTCTTGGAATCGGTGCATAGGTGCGAATATTCCGACGACCAGTGAGGAAAGGCTTTTTCTGACCAACGAAAGTGAGCGGATCGAAAGGCTCGTAATCGTTGTGTGCATAAGCCAGCGCAGAGAAGTAGTACCTTCTGTGGTTGATCAACTTCCGGTCGCCGGTGGCAAACTGGTCTTCATTGATCACAAAAGTGTGGCGAATGCCCAGATCTGCACCTTCCACCTGAACTTCAGGATAGAAAATGAACTCAGGTGCATTCGGATCATTCTCAGCACTTGGATTGGCTATTGGAAGCCAGTTGTAAATGGAACTCACGCCGTTTTTGACGTCAACCTGGTACACCAGGCGGGCTTTGTCCGGGTTGTTGAAGTCGGCCGGGCCAACATTGGGACCTGCCAGTTGGTACAAGAGGTAACCTTCAAAATTGTAAGTGGTATCGAGTTCCTGACCAGGTACCGGCGTCGGAATTTCAAGTCCGCGCTCTTCGTACTCCTCATTGTAGTTGTTTGAGGTTGGGCCATTGGTCAGTACAGCGATGATTTCCTGGTCGAGTTCGATCCAGTCAACGTCCGGCGCATCCGGACCATCGGTAATGTCAAAGCAGTTATCAAAGAGGGCCTGAGCAAGGTCGTCAGCAAATTGCAAGCGGCTGATGTCAGGGCAAGGATAATCGAGGTTGGGAACCCAAACTGCACCGATGATCAGCTCGTTAACCGCACCTGGCTGCAGGGTGAAAGGACCTGAGGCCTGAACGGTCCGGCGGTCGTATTCCGGCAAACCCTGTGGGAATTCGCCACCCGGGTTACACATTGACCATCCGGTTGGATCGTTGGGGTCGTCAACGAAAGCGTATTTGATGACCTGCGTGCTGGTGGGGTCATAACCGTCACCACCGAAAGTAAAGGGTGTACCATCTCTCCACTGACCTGAAAGGTAGTTGTAGAACTGCACATCAGTAGATGGGTCAGTTGTACCGGGAGGAGGTGGTGGGTTACCGAAGCTGGGGTTGTTGAAGTAGGTAAAAGAGGACATGCCAAGTTCGTTGAGGAACTCATCACGAGGGCCACGGAAGTAGTCAATACCAATGATGGGCACGTCGGTTCCGTAAGTAGGCACACCATCGCAGGTAATACCCGGCTGTCCGTCTTCGGCATCGGCGTTGTAGGTGTATGCAAGGCTACGATCGATGTCACAGCCGATGTAGTCGTCGAGGTAACAACCGAGGTCGGCGTCCACCCACATGGCGAAGTAAGTGGAGTCAATGTCCTCAACAGCGCGGTTGATCAGCTTGTATCGCTGGAAGGTCATGTCGTTGAGCTGGTCGTTGGTGGCATAGGCAAAAGACTGTACCTGCACCTCCATCCTGATGGCGATACCGTTGGTTTCACCGTGGACGGCTCCTCCTCCTTCATCGTTGTAAATCCAGAAGATCATTTCATCCGGAAACTGTGGAGGCAATTCTTCACAGCCGCGGATTTCAATCATGGGGAAGTCACCTTTGAGCGGGTCATAAGTGCCATCCATGTCATTGTCCCAGAAGCCGGCCAAACCCTGATCGGTATCGGGCAGATCAAACTGGTGAACACTGAAGAAATAAGGATTCCGCTTGCCGGGCCAACCTTTTACGCCCAGCGGGATCATATCTTCAGTATAAGTGATCAAACCGGCCTTGGCTTCTTCAAACAGGCGCTGGTGCTCTTCGATTTCAGAACCCTGCACTTCAAAGAACTGGTCCCATTTGTCGCAGATTTCTTTAGAGGTAACACCCTCGTTGTCGCTGAGGGGGCCGGGCCAGAAATCGCTCTGGTTGGAACCGTTACCATAGGTTTGACAAGCCACTTTAAGGCTACCGCCTTTATCGAGGCCGCCGAGCCAAACGGCACCGGCAAAAATGGAAGAAACTTCGGTCTGGCCGGGTTCAACGGCCGGTACGACGTACTTACCGTCGCCGCGGTCCCACCAAACGTCGCCACCGGTGGTCAGACGGGCACGCACGTTGTTGACGTTTTGGTCAATCTGGGCTTTGGCGGTGGTACAGGCCTCCCGAAACTGCACCTGGGCATCGTTTGGCTTGGCTGGTTTTTCTTTGGGGTTGTAATAAGCCTTCGCCGAAAAGGAGAAAAGGCAGCACCCCAAAACCAGCATGGTTATTCTTGGTAAACTAAGATTACGCATGGTTGAATATTTTTTGAACTAAGAAAATCACCGGGCGAGCGCCAGCGGGCGCTCACCGGCAATTCGGTTTTTATCAGAAGTTGACAGCAGCGCCGAAGAAGATTCTCCTCGGCAAACTGTAGTTGTTCGGATTGAGCAGTCTCCACTGGTAGGAAGCCAGGAAGGCATCCAGGCTCTGGCCCGGGTTGATACCACCTTCCAGGAAGGCCTGTCCTCTGGAGGAAGAAAGAAATCCATCATCGTCAGGTGAACCGGTGAAGCGATAAACACCGATGATATTGCGACGATCAAATACATTGGATACCCGCAGGTAAACATTCATGCTGAGCGGACGCTTGGACTCCGGACCTGAGAGATCGAAATTCTTGTCGATTTGTGCATTTACTACGAAAGTCCATGGCAGACGGGAACTGTTGATGGTTCCTGCAATACCCTGAGAACCCAATTGTGCAGGCTCTACAGCTTTGGTATAAGGACGCCCGCTCACGGCACGGCCCGTAATGTTGAGACCGGCATTGGCGAAGATGTCGAGACCACCGATACGAGGACCATTGTACTTCTTGCCGGAACCGTAACGGAAGTCAAAAATACCCGTGAGGATGTGGCGCTCATCGTAGCTGAGCGGGAAGAGCACCCGCTGAATGCTCCGTGAACCAAGGCCCCGGGAAGAGTTGGCATCAGACCCCGTACCATCAGCGAACTGAAGGGTGTAGTTCAGGTTCAGTGAAACGTTGCCGGTACGGCGAAGGTCATAAGCAACAGAGAAACCTTTCACCGTCGCAAAATCGAGGTTGTCATAGGTTTCGTAAATGTTGACCGGAGCCGGTACGAACTGAATGAAACGGCTCTGGATCATGTCGCGCAATTCCTTGTAGTAAGCTGAAAGCTTGAGGGCAGAAGAGTTGCTAAGCTTTTGCTGGAAACCAACTTCGTAATCCACGGTGCGCTCAGGCTTCAGGGCGGCGTTGTTCCGCAAACCGCTACCGTTCGTTTCCCAATAGAAATAAGTCAATGGGCTTACGAAGGTGTTTGATGGTGGGCGCTGAACGAGGATGTCGTAGTGTGCAAAGAAGTTGGCCTCTTCAGAAATCGGGAAAGAGAAGGCCAAACGCGGCATCCAGTTGATCTGTGGCGTGTAGTCTTTGAATGAGATATCCGTCTGGAAGTTCTCATTGGTGATGTCCCGCTTGGTTTCATCATCTTCGGAATAGCGTGGGAATACAATGCCACCACCGAAAATCTCCGAACCATCGTTGGCAGGAGCGCCATTGGGATGGTACCAGGTATCGCCCTGACGGTAAGCCTGCACGGTTTCACCACCTTCACTGGTTACATACACTTTGAAATCATCCCCGATGTTACCGGGACGCTGCACGCCAAAGCGATCGCTGAAATCCTTGGCAGTCATGATGTCGTAAAGCGAGTAAGGATCTCTCAACACCTTTGTATTGGCGTCGTAACGGTCAACCCTTACACCCAAACGGAAGATGATGTCTTTGAAAGTGAATTTGTCCTGAATGTAAGCGGACTGGTAGTTCGGACGGAAAGCAGCTACCGGGAAGTCACGGATTCCGTTGGCATCTTTGTGGGTAAAGAAATCATCGAAAGTGGTACCCGTCAACTCATTTCCGAGGTAATCATAACCATAGTAGCTCAATAAGCTGAGATCGTTCAACTCACGGGCAGAGAACATATCCAGGCTCAGATCGCTGGGATCCATCCCGTCAACGTTGACATATTGGTTGAGTGGCAGGTTGAGCTTTTCACGAACCTTCTTGAAGAAGAGGTTGTCGTTGCTGGTTGTCACGATGTTGGGTGCGAAGATGGGTACCTGAATATCGGTAATCAAAGAATCACCTGTGAAGGTGTTTAATTTGATGTACTGACCATCTATGGTATAAAGCACCTGTGTAGAATCAAGTCCCTGTCCCTCGATGTGCTCGTTGGCGTGGAGGCGTGCAACGGTCCAGAGTCCTACAGGAGCTACGGTGTAGCTGCGGCTTATCCGCTCTTCATACATGAAGCCCATCTGGATGTTGTGACGAGCATTACCGGAGCCACTCGGCACCAGCTCAAATGAGGTATTGGCATTGAAAGTGATGCGCTCGTCCACCCCTTTGTTGAAACGGTCGTAAACTGCGCCCACGTTGGTGTGCAGGCCCCATACCGTTGAGAGATTGGTAGGTATGAGACCGTTGCGAAGCTCAAAGTCGTTGAAATCTGTAGCATCAGCGGCGTTGTGGATGTAGCGTGTAAGCACCGGATTGACCGTGCCTGGCGTGAAGCCGTTGAAAAAGCGGGTGTAGTCAACCTGCCCCGGATAGATTTCTACTGTGTCCGGTGCAATTGGTTCCACAATGATGTTGATGGATGGCTCCCAGGTAAGGTCAAAGTTTCCGATGTAGCCGTAGTCGAACAGGCGGTCGCCATGACGCGGGTCAGCGGTGTTGCTGTTTGATTTTTCGTATCCGAATTGCAGAATGTAAGCTGCATTCTGGATGAGTGCACCCCTGCTGCGCTCGCCTTCATCGGTGCTGGTGGCCATGGTGGTTCCCAGACGGTGGCGAAGACGTACATTCAGGCGGTAGCCGTCGGATTTTGCGGTTGGATTGTTGTGGCTGTTGAAAACCTGCCATCCACCAGGTGTGAACTGGTTCTCACGGTTGAAATAAGCTCCCGACAGGGTTACATCAACATTCTTTGAAACATTGGCGTCGAGTTTTCCGACGATATCGTAGTTGGTTCTTTGCTCATAAGGACGGGCGTCCAGTGCATTTACACCTGAGTTGTCCACCCATTCGGCTGAAGGGAACGGCGTTCCGCCCAGCAGACGAACCGGATTGGCTTCCAGTTCTGCCAGCACATCATCTTTCACCCGGTAAACAGGAATGGCAGGCGGGTCGTCGTCTTCATTGGACTGGAACTGACCGGCAAGGCGGAAACCGAGAACTGTTTCACCGTTGCGCTTCCAGATTGGTCCGGAGACGTTGACCGCAGCCAGGTTGTGGCCAAAGGCATCAAGAAATTCTGAGGTCTCAAACTCAGCACCTCCACCATAGCGTTCAGACGGGCCTTTGGTGGTAATGGAGATGATACCACCGGTCACGTCACCATAGCGGGCTTCTACCCCACCGGTAATCACCTGCAATTGCTCAATTTCCGATTTCGGAATGGAGGCTCCGGACACCCGCACACCATCGATGTAGTAGTTGGTGGCGTTTGAACGGGAACCGCGAATGGAAATGGCGCCTCCCTCGTCGCTGGTGGAAACTCCACCTGCCAACGATGCCAGCGCGTTTACACTCCTGGTCGGGATCTTGGCAATTTCTTCACTCGTGAGGGTTTGTCCCTGGGTGGTGTTGTCCTGCTCGATGAGCGGTTTCTTCCAGGTTACTGTAATTACATCGATGGTAATACCGGCCGAAAGCTGGGCATTGAGAATATTGGCCTTACCCTCCAGTACAGCTACTCCCTCAATTCTCTGAGTTTGGTAGCCGGTGTAGGAGAACTCTACATCGTAGGTTCCCGGATCAAGTTCGGTGATACTGTAATAACCGTCAAAATCCGTTTCACCTCCGGTAATCAGCACTCCGTTTTTGTACAGAGCCACCGTACCGAAAAGAATCGGTTGACCGTTGTCAGCATCCGTCACCTGCCCCTTCAATGAGGTTTGGGCATGCAGCACCAGACCCGCCAGAAGGAAGACCAGGGTGAGAAGTAAATGACGTGCCATAAAGTTGAATTTTATTTGCGTTAAGTGATTATTCAATACTGTGAGATCAGCTCATGAGAGGACGGGCGCAAGTATAGTGAAAAGCCATTGCCTCTCAAAGCCCTTCGCCATGGCAATGGGCTTAAGTCTTGCAGCTATCATTCTCTGGCTGATGGGGAAAATTTCGGTTTTCAGGCTTTGTCACTGTGCAAATGTAGGCGCAAGGTTCTGGCTTTTCCTTCCAAACTGAATCAAAAGTCAGATTCTTGACCCCCATTTTGCCAATGCAAGACATTCACACATTGCGCCGAAGGCGCTAAAGTAGCTAAATCCTGAAGCCAACTTAAGTGAGGCAATTAAAAATCACCTACCATTGGTGGAAAGCGTAAAGCAACCGACAAGATGTAAAAAAGCCTCTGCCCGGATAACAGGCAAAGGCAACGACAAAAATGGACAGGATATCTTTAAAATTGTGGCAAGAGGGTTACCCCTCCTGCGCACAATTGTTTTTTGGGCTTAAAAAAGGTGACACCGTTTTACGATGTCACTGTTGGTCGAAACCAAATGGTAGTACATGAAACTTAAATTCGAGGACAAAGTTAGGGGCAGGAAACAAGGGACGGCAACGACGATTTTAACCGCTTTTGATGCTATCTTAACCAAACGAACTATTTTTGCGTAGTTTATTGTCACTTTTGGGTTAATAAAGCACAAGACCATCAGATGAAGCCCATTTACGAAGACATCCGTCCCAGCTTTGGCAGTAGCTTCGCCTTCCGCCGTTTCAACGGCGAACAATGCTCCAGCCTGCCCTACTGGCACTGCCACCCCGAATACGAAATCACATTCATTTCCAACGGAAGGGGCAAAAGGCACATCGGCGACCACATCAGTTATTACGACGAAGGGGATCTGATTTTCCTCGGCCCTAACATTCCCCACATGGATTTTTCACAGGAGGTTTTTGAGGAACACTACGAAATAGTGGTCCAGATGAAAGAAGATTTCCTGGGGCCACATTTTCTGGATGTCATCGAAATGGGAGCCATCAAGGAACTGTTTGAAAGGTCAAAATCCGGATTGGTGTTTTACGGAGCAACGAAATGGGACATTGGCGAACGGCTTTCCAGGATGGTGGACATGAACAGCTTCGACCGCCTGCTGGAGCTGTTGAGGGTACTCAACATTCTGGCTTACTCCCCCGATTGCTTCTCATTGAACCTGGATTACCAGTCGCTCGAGATCAAACCACAGGAAAAGCAGCGCATTAAAGCGATTTACGATTTCATCGAGCAGAACTACCAGCGGCAGTTTTCACTGGAGGAAGTGGCAGAGCATGTGAATATGACCGTGCCGGCCTTTTGCCGTTTCTTCAAAAAACACACCCACAAGACTTTTGTCTCCATCCTGAACGAGTATCGCGTGGCCCGTGCCTGTGCATTGTTGGGAGAAGAGCACGTCAACATTGCCAACGTGGGTTATGAGAGCGGATTCAACAACCTGAGCCATTTCAACAAACAGTTCAAACTCTTCACCGGTAAAACGCCCACGGGATACCGCAAGCACCTGAAAAAATTCATGGTAGCACCTAAAAAAACGGGTGATGCCACAGCCTCCTGACTCGTTCATTCAGAATCAGTTTGACATTTGACACGGTTTTTGCCCTGGGCTAAGCACCATCCCCCAGTTTTTAAAGGACATCTTTGTCCAACCCATCCCCCACCCAATCCGAATTACTTAAGACAAGACTGTTTTTGCATTGCCAACATTTGGTTCACGCCAAGATGTGTGTGGCATGCCGAAAGATACTTTACTCCTATTTCCGTGTTTAATTAACCAAACTGAAAAGCCTGCCTTCCTCGTGAAGTGCAGGCTTTGTGCTTTTGAAAACTTTTTTCGAAAAAAGTTCTTGTTTTTCGCAACCGCTAAGGGTTTACCCCTGTCTATAGGATTGTCCATCTGAGAACATTGGGTTTTTGTTAAAGAAAATCACTTTCAGAATAGGGGTGCCAGCGAGCAGTTTCCATCTATATTTGCAAAGTCAACACCCCACCACCGATTTTGGTGACCAAAACGAATCTACCTATGAAATCCAAATCATTCCGCAATTACATCTGGGCTGCACTGGTTACTTTCAGTGTTGCATGCTACGGCTACCTGTACACCCAGGATGTTTCTGATTACACTGTTCAGGAACAAGCCACGGCCACCGTAGATGAAAATGAGGAAGAAGCCAGGGTTTACCTGCCCGACATTGCTTTGTTGAAAAAACTCTACGATTTGGCCGAAGGATTTCTGAACCGCTGATTTGACCCGGATTCATTCATTACCGTACTTTTTCCAGTACCTGATCAACCCAGCCACGCTCATCCAGGCTGGGTTTGCGTTTTCATAGCGCTCGATGTTTTCCCCTTCCACACCTGCGTTCCGCAATTGTTCCGCTACATATTCCTGAAACTTTGGCGTCACCTCTTTTGGATCGGCATCCTGCTCAGCCCAGGGTTTCATCCACAAAGCCCAGTCCATCAAAATGGTCTTGAGTTCTGCCAGGTGTCGGGCTACAGCGGTGACCTCCCCGAAATGCGTCAGGAAGAGGCGGGCAGGATTCAATGATTCCAGCCTTTTGATGGACTCCATCCAATGCCCTATGTGGATATCCGGCGGTGGACAAGGGGGCACTACCGGGCCCTTGTTGATCCGGATACCTCCCACATCACCCGTGAAAACGTCTTTGCCCAGTTGCCAGGCAATGTGGTGGATGGCATGGCCAGGGGTGTGGTGTGCAATGAACTCTTGATCACCAACTTTCACACTTTGGCGGTCTTCGACAATTACCAGCCGATTTTCCGGAATAGCATGCATCTGCCCCCAAAGGCGGTCCATATCGTCTTTGTAAATGCGGGTGGCTGAGGCCATCAGCTTCGACGGATCGGCGAGGTGAGGCTGGCCGGCGGGATGCACATATACCTTTGCACCACTATTGGCAAAGACCCATGCCGCCCCCCCGTGGTCGAGGTGGATGTGGGTCAGTAAAACATGCTGAACATCACTCAACTTATAGCCGGCATTCGCCAATCCGGCTTCCAGGGCCGGCAGGGTGGAATGAGGTCCGGTTTCTATCAACACAGGTCCTGCCTGGGTTTCCACCAGAAAGGAAGCGATGGTCTCACTGTGATTTCCGAAGTTGAGGTCTATGATCTGGTGCTTCATAAAATGGTTTTATCCTTTGCCGCCAAAGTCGGATGATTTTCAGGATTGGCAAAACTGCCGATGCTTTGGCCGAAGGTTATTAGGAAAATTCACCATCTTCGTCAAAGGTTGAGAGAGGTTGGGAGGCAAACACTTGCTCAAGCTCAAAAAGCACTTCAGAACGAATCAGGACTTTCTTACCGATGGAACCAATTTTCACCAAAATCCTACCGATGAAAATTTTGCAATTTACGACGCTGGCACTGTTGCTGGCGCTGCTGCCGGTCACCGCTTCCGGTCAGGGAGTGGTAAGTGCTGCCACCCCTGAAGCTGTTGAGGCCGGCCTTGAAATCCTCGAGAAAGGCGGCAATGCCATCGATGCTGCTGTGGCAGTCTCATTTGCATTGGGAGTTACGGAACTGGCCATGTCAGGGCTGGGAGGGGGCACCCAACTGCTCATTGCCCGGCCGGGCGAAATCCCTTTCAGCATCAACGGAAGCACCATCTCGCCTGCGGCAACACCCACATCGGCCACGAAAGAAGACCTACTCTTTCACCGGAGGAGCACCATCCCCTCCACCGTGAAGGTGCTGCACAAAGCCTGGAAAGAATTTGGCAGCGGCAAAGTATCCTGGGCGGAACTGCTGCAGCCGGCCATCCGTTTTGCGGAAGATGGCTTTGAGGTGGGAGAATTCCGGCACCTGGTTTACCGGAAGTACGAGAAGGAGTTGAAAAACAGTCCGTACAACACCCGTTTTTTCCTCCTCGATGACGGCAGCATCCCTGCCGTAGGGGATGTCATCAAACAACCGGTGCTGGCCCGCACGCTCAGGCGCCTGGCTGAATTCGGAGCCGAAGATTTTTACGAAGGAGAAATTGCCCGCCTCATCGCCGAAGACATGCAGGCCAACGGAGGCTGGATTACACTGGATGACCTAAGAAACTTTCCGGAACCACCTGTGGTGCCTGCCCTTCATACCACCTTCCGTGGCCACGATGTGTACTCCCAACCACCACCCTGTGGAGGATGGACCACCCTGCTGGGGCTCAACCTGCTGGAACAGTTCCGGCCACAGAACCTGGCCCCGGAGCACCCCTTGCGTGGCAGAAACGTATTGCTGGCCCTCCACATGGCACATGCCGTGCGAAAGGCCCTGCCCGTTACTGATTTCGGAGATTACGACGAACAAATCCAAAAAAGACTTGACAAGGATTTTGCGAAGAACCTGCTGAACACCGGCCTACCCACCGGTACCGGCGCTGATGGAGAAAAAGGCGGAGAAACCACCCACTTCACCATTGTTGACCAATCGGGAATGGTGGTGGCAGCCACGGCCAGCATCAACGCCTATTTCGGTGCCAAAGCCGCCTCGGAAAAACTCGGTTTCCTCTACAACACCTACATGAACGACTTTGAAACCAACCAGCCGGACCATCCCTTTGCCATTGGCCCCGGCCTGCAGAACTACTCCTCCATGAGTCCTGTCATCGTTCAGCAAAACGGCCAAAGTGTGCTCGCACTTGGCAGCCCCGGCAGCGCCCGCATCATTTCGGCGGTGGCACAGCTGACGGAACTGTGGATTGACCACCAACCACCTCTGGCAGATCTGCTGGCATTGCCCCGGTACCATTCGCAGGATTTGAAAGTTTTTTACGAGCAACCGTACATCAGCCCCGAAGACCGGACCTACTGGCGAAATGCCGGATTCGAAATTGCCTTTCCGACCTACGACCTCGACCTGAACGGCTTGAACGCCTGGTTTGGCGGCGTCCACGCTGTGGCCAAAGAAAACGGCAAATGGACCGGCGCCGCTGATCCCCGACGGGATGGAACAGTGGGCTACACCCGGGAATGAACACAATGTTGTGGTCAAATTCTTTTTCTCCTTTTTCTTTTTTCATATTCGCTGCGCAATGACGCAACTCACTCACCAAACCACTATGATCCGACTGCTGATTTTTCTTGTTCTCATGCTCCAGATCATCGCCTGTGGTGCGCCGAAGCCGGGGCAGTTTACCTATCCGGAACCGGTGGACACCAGCACACGGCCCATAGAAATGCAGGAGAAAAAGACCTGGACGGTAGCCGGCGTGTATGCCGACAACCAGTTTGATGCCGCACGACTAAACGATTTCACGCAACTGGACGACAGCACCTGGCAGGCCACCATACGCCCCGAAAATTTTCCCATCAACATGAGCCCCTGGTATGCTTTCCGGCTCTGGGCGGACTCGACCATCAGCATCAACCTGCGCCTGCATTACGAGAACGGCCGCCACCGCTATCCGCCAAAGATCAGCACCAATGGCCGCACCTGGCAGCCCATCGACAGCACCGCCATGCAGCCGGTAGACAGCACCGACCTGCTGGTAAAGCTGGACCTGAGCACCGACACCATTTTCTTCGCTGCGCAAGAGCTGGTACCCTCGAGGGACGTGGAAAGCTGGTGCTCCCTGATGGCCCTGCACCCGGCGGTGACCTATGGCAGTGCCGGCATCAGCAAACAGGGCCGCAACATCCCCATGCTCATCATCAATGAAGGCGAACCCAAAGGCAAGGAAATGGTGGTCGTCCTCAGCCGCCAGCACCCGCCGGAGGTCACGGGCTACTTCGCCATGCAGGCCTTTGTTGAAGAGCTGCTGGCCGACAAACCGCTCTCCAACGCCTTCCGGAAAAAATACCGGATACTGGTCTTCCCGCTCATGAACCCCGACGGCGTGGACAACGGCCACTGGCGCCACAACGCCGGCGGCATCGACCTGAACCGTGACTGGGCCTACTACCGCCAGCCGGAAGTGCGACAAGTGACAGCCCGCATCGTACAAGAGGCGCATGAATTCAAAAACCCGGTGGTGCTGGGCCTCGACTTCCACTCCACCTGGAAAGACCTATACTACACTTTCGACGAAACGCTGCCGAGCGTACTGCACGGCTACAAAGACTATTGGCTCCAGGGCATAGAAGAGGCACTGCCAGGCTACAAAGCCGACGACCGCCCCAACGGACTGAATCAGCCCATTTCAAAAACCTGGTTCTTTCAGCAGTTCCGGGCCGAGAGTGTGACTTATGAAATCGGCGACAACACCCCGCGGGATTTTGTCCGAAGGAAAGGAGCCGTGGCCGCCATCGAGATGATGGAGTTGATGATATTGAGGAACTGACAACGGACAACCGACAACCGAAAACAATACAACAGACAACCGCTAACAATACAACCATGAAAAACTTCATCCTTTTCTTCGCAATGCTTCTGTTTACGGGAAGCGCCGTGCGGGCACAATCAGAAACTGAACTCAAAAAAGAAATTGAATCGCTGCGCAACCAGTTGTCCGGGATGCGGCATTCGTTCAATTCACTGGAGAAGCAAATTGATGATATACTCTGGTACCAGCGCCTGGGCGATGTGGCCTTCATCGACAAGGTGGAGATAACCGGGCCGCCACTCACGGAAGCCCAGATCAAGCACTTCAGCAAGGGTGGCAACAACCCTACCCTGCTGGCCCGCAATCCCTTGCGCTTCAAAACCTACGTTTTCATCCCTCGCTTCGCAAACAGCCAAAAAAAATATCCGCTGTTGGTATTTCCGCACGGAGGTGTTCACGGCGACTTCAACACCTTTTACGTGCACATCCTGCGGGAGCTGATGGCACAGGGTTACATTGTGGTGGCTCCTGAATACCGGGGCAGCACTGGCTATGGTAGGCGTTTTTACGAAAGCATTGACTACGGAGGACTGGAAGTGCAGGATGTGAAAGCCGCCCGCGACTGGATGGTAGAAAACTACGGAATTGTGGACGATAAGCGGGTGGGCATTCTCGGCTGGAGCCACGGCGGCATGATCACCCTGCTCAACCTCTTTGAATACCCGGATGCCTACAAAGTGGGCTACGCAGGTGTGCCGGTGAGCGACCTCATTGCCCGAATGGGCTACAAAACAGATGGATACAGGGATCTGTACTCGGTTGATTACCACATTGGCAAAACCGCCCACCAGGACCCCGAAGAATACCGCCGCCGCTCACCCGCCTGGCAGGCACACAAGCTCCAGACGCCCCTGCTCATCCACACCAACACCAATGACCCCGATGTGAATGTGCTGGAAGTGGAGCACCTGATCAAAGCCCTGAAGGCGGAGGGGAAAAAATTTGAGTACGAGATTTTCGAAGAAGCCCCCGGCGGCCACGCCTTCGACCGCATCGACACCAAACTGGCCGGTGAAGTGAGGTTCAAAGTGTATAAGTTTCTGGAGCGCTACCTAGATCCGCCACGCCCGTTCGAGAGCCTGAAAGATTTGCGAAAAGCGGGTTACGGATTTTGAGATCATTGACAGCCGGCAACAGCTCTTTTTGCTGCCGGCTGACAAACATTATCATTGAATTGAATTTATAGCCTCAGAATTTGAGTAAAAAAGAATCGTAAACTACCTTCATGCCCACAATGCATGAATGACCGACAAAGCACCCCTGAAATTCGGAAGATCGTCATTCACCCGTCTGCGCTTACAATGCCCATAAAGCAACCAAATCGTGGTCTGTTTGTCCGTTGACATCACTACTCGCAATGCGGCCTGATTCACCAGCGCTGCTGATCCCAGGCCCTTGTAACTGCCTGTTCTTTAAACATTTTTAACCCCTTTTACCCAAGCGCTTCAAAGCCAGCTTGGGCAAATCCCCGGCATATCCAAAACCAGCTTTGAGTCCCAAATGACTTTGCGAAGCGAGGTCGAGCTATAACCATTTACTTCTCATCAATTAAATCAAAAAGCTATGAAGCGATTTTTATTTTGCTTGTGTGCATGCTGCTTTCTATGGACGGCGGCCATGGCACAACGCACAGTCAGTGGCACTGTGACCGATGATTCGGGCATGCCCCTGATAGGTGCCACCGTTCAGGAGCGTGGCGCCACCACCGGCACAGCCACCGATGTGGATGGCAAATTCAGCCTCACCGTATCAGGCGATGATGCGGTGCTCCTGGTCAGTTACACCGGTTACCAAACCAAAGAAGTGCCGGTCAATGGCCGCAGCACCGTGGACGTGGTTCTGGCCGAAGAAACCGAACTGCTACAGGAAGTGGTTGTAACCGCACTTGGCTTTACACAGAAAAAAGATGAGATGGGTTCAACCTACTCCGTCGTCAAACCCGACGACATCGTGCGCTCGGGTGAGGCCACCTTTCTGAACTCCCTGGGAGCCAAAGCCGCCGGTGTGCAGATACAGCGTTCCAATGGCGACCCTGGTGCCGGCTCCACCATCCGTATCCGGGGTGCCAACACCATCTCGGGTTCCAGTGCTCCGCTCATCATCGTTGACGGTATTCCCATAAGCAACTCAGCCATCTACGGTGGCGGCAACGACATCTCCGGTGACCGCAGCGGCGGTGTGTCGCAACAGTCCCGCATCAACGACATCAACCCCAACGACATCGAGTCGGTACAGATCCTCAAAGGCGCCTCAGCTGCCTCGCTGTGGGGCAGCCGTGCCGCCAATGGCGTCATCGTCATTACGACGAAAAGCGGGAAGAGGGGAAAACCTAAAATCACCTTCAAATCCAGCCGCTCCTTTGACGAGGTTAGCGAACGCTATCCTTTGCAAAACACTTACGGCCAGGGCAGAAACGGATCCTACTCTCCTACCAGTGCCGAATCCTGGGGCGACTACATCCCCGACCGGCCCGGCGGTGCTGATGAGGTGGACATGAGCGGTGAGTATTTCGAAGCCGAAGACGGCACCAAATACTACCCCATTGTCAGCAAGAATTCCCGCGACACTTATGTCGATGAAAACTGGGACGCCGTATTCCAGACCGGTGGTTTCTGGCAAAACGACCTGACGATCAGCGGTGGCAGCGACAAGGCGACCTATTTTTTCAGCGTTGGCCGGCTGGACCAGGAAGGCATCATCCGCAACAGCAACTACGACCGCACCAACCTGCGGCTCAACAACAAGTTCATTCTTGCCGATTGGCTGAGTGTAACTTCCAAGGCTGGCTACACCAACAGCAATGCCAACCGCATCCAGCAGAGTTCCAACGTTTCCGGTCTTATGCTAGGCTTGCTTCGCAACCCGCCGGATTTTGACATCCGGGATTACAAAGGCACCTACTACGACAACAACGGCGCCGCCTTTCCCAAACGCCACCGTGCCTATCGCCGATACCTGGGCGGGCCATCGTCCAACCCCATCTACAACAACCCGCTGTGGACCATCTACGAACAAAAGGCCACCACAGCCGTCAACCGCTTCATGATGAGCCAGGAGATGAACATCACCCCCACCAACTGGCTGCAACTGACCCTCCGGGGCGGTGTGGACAATTACGACGACAAGCGTGTCTATTTCTTCCCCATCGGCTCAGCTTCCGACCGCAACTCGGGTTATTTTGCCGAAGACCTCATTGCCGAGAAGGAACTTAACTTCGATGCCATTGCCAAAGGCAACTTCAACCTCTCGAAAGATGTGGGCCTCACGGCTACCCTTGGCTGGAACCTCAACGATCAACGCCGGAGAATCAACACCAGCGCCATCACCGGCTTCCTGGTGAATTCTACGAAGGAAACCACCAACCTCAACACCGCTGCCGAGGCCTCCACCATCTCCAACAGCAAGCGCAACGTGCGCTCAAACAGGGGTTACGGAATCCTCGGCTTCGACATCGATGACCAGCTCTTCGTGAATGCTTCCGGGGCATTGGAAGCTGCCTCCTCCGTCAAAGGAACCTTCTTCTACCCTGCTTTCGATGCCGCATGGCAATTCACCAAAACTGCCGTCAAGTCTGACCTGCTTTCCTTCGGCAAACTGAGAGCCAGTTGGGGCAAGGTGGGTGTGCAGCCCATTCCGCACAGGTTCCAGACCCTGGCCGAATCAGGCTTCTCTTACAGCACCTATTCCGACCCGCTCGACATTGCACTGTTCGGCGGCGGATTCCGGCTGGATGACGACAAAGGCAACCCGGACCTGGAACCAGAGGTGAAAACCGAGTGGGAAATCGGCACCGACCTGCGCTTCTTCCGCGATGCCCTCTCCATAAACATGACCTACTACCAGAACAACATCGACGGCATCCTCATCAGTGTTGATCTCACGCCATCTTCCGGCTTTGACACCCAATACGCCAACGCCGCCGAGATGGAAAACAAAGGATTCGAAGTGGAAGCTTCCTACAACATCCTGAAAGGACAGGACTACGGAGTGGACTTTTACGCCAACTGGAGCACCAACAAAAACAAAGTGCTGGACCTGGAAGGCACAGAGACCATTAACCTGACGCCCGGTGCGTCGGTAAGCTCGAGGGCCATCGTCGGTCAGCCGCTTGGCGTGCTGTACGGAACAGGTTCACAAACCGACGACAATGGCAACTTCATCCTCGACGACAACGGCTTTCCGCAAATCACCTCCAGCCCCGTGGTATTGGGAGACCCCAACCCCGACTGGAGGGCAGGCGCCGGCATCAATGCCCATTGGAAAAACCTTCAGTTCAACGTCCTCTTCGAACACAGCCAGGGCGGTGAGTTCTCGCCCAGAACGCTATGGGTATTGCGTCGTTTCGGAACCGTTCAGGAAACAGCCAACAGGGTTACCCTCACCCAGGATCTGGTCAACTACGCCGGTGATGTCATCCCGGCCGGAACAACGGTCAGGGGCAACATCGAAGACTTTGGCGCAGGCCCCGTGCTGCTCGACGAAAGCTGGTACCGCACCGGCATCGGCGGTGGCTTTGGTGACAACCAGGCCTACAACTTTTCCATCTTTGACGCCACCGTCACCCGCCTTCGGGAAATCTCCCTCGGTTACAGCATCAATTCCGCAGCCTTCCGTGAGCGCACAGGCCTCGGATCCATCACCCTGATGGCCACCGGCCGTAACCTTTTCACCTGGGACGAAATCGATGGAGTTGACCCGGAAATCAACCAGTACGGGGTGAGCAACGGTTTTGGTCTGGACTACTTCACCAACCCGACCACCCGCTCGTTCTTGTTCTCTTTGACCATCAACTATTGATCATCGCAGGTCTTCGGCCCTCCCGGGCCAAACCTGAAAAAATATAGACTTATGAAAACCATATTTCAATTCCTGTTTCTCACTGTGTTGCTGGTGTTCACTTCCTGTGAAGACCTCGTTGACGGCATCAACGACAACCCCAACGACATCACAGTGGAAGATGTGGACGCCGAGCTCTTTCTCACCGGCGCCCAACTTGCCAACACGGTGGCACAAGCCGGCCACCTCAACCGCATTGCCGGCATGTGGAGCGGCCAACTCATTGGCTACCAGTCGCTGTACTCCAACATTTACGGTTACAGCATCTCCACGGCCGAATCCGTGAGTACCTGGAGCCGCATCTACATCGGCGTGGTGCCCAATGTGCGCCACATCCGAGAAACTGCTCCCAACGATGCCCTCCTCGTTGGCATCAGCAAGGTCATCGAAGCCCATGCCATCGGCACTGCCGCCTCCCTCTTTGGCGATGTGCCTTACAGCGAAATCAACAACCCGGACATTCCGGACCCGAAGTTTGATTCACAGCGTTCGGTGTTCCAGGCTGTCATTGCCCTGTTGGAAAGCGCCATTGCCGATCTCTCCAACACATCGGGCCGCCCTCTCAGCACCGACATATACTACGGTGGCAATGCCACCAAATGGAAAGAGGCTGCCTACACGCTGATGGCCCGGTATCACCTGCAAATGAAGGACTATGCCAAGGCCTACGACGCTGCCCTCAACGGCATCTCCTCTGCCGATGGCAACTTGCAGCACATCCCCCGCGGTGATGCCGCCAATGCAGAAGGCGACAAAAACCTGTTCTGGATGATCCTGGAAGGCAGCCGTGCCGGTGACATCGGCAATGCGGGCAGCTTCCTGATGGACCTGATCGATCCGGCCAACTCAAACTCCCGCAACAACGCTAAAACGGACGAAACCGGCCGCCATGCCTACTATGCCATCGATGAGTCCAGCGGTTCGCCCAACAAAGGCATCATCGAGCAGTTTGAGCCGCAGAACCTGGTCAGCTACCAGGAGAACCAGCTCATCCTGGCTGAATGTGCCGCCCGTGCCAATGACTTCAACACGGCCCTGGGCCACCTCAACGACCTGCGTGCCTGGCTCAACACCGGCGCTTTCCTCAACGCCAATTTTGCCGGCCAGCCGGTGAAGTACGAGGCCTATGAGGCAGCCGATTTCAACAACGGAGGCATGGAAAATCCCGATGGCATCGATCCAACCAGGGCTTTGCTTCGTGAAATCATCGAAGAGCGTTATGTTAGCGGCTTCGGAACCTACATGCCTTTCAACGATGCCCGTCGCTTGCGCAAATCTGATGGAGACATCGCCGTCCCCATCCCCCTGAATACCAACACCGTAAGCCAGCATCCGGAGCGCATGCCCTATTCCGACGATGAATTGAACTCCAATTCCAACGGCCCGGGTGACGACCCCGGCATTTACGCAGTCACTGAAGTGAACAAATGATAAACCCCAGGTTGACAAAACCATATTACTCGGGTTAAGCCCCCGAACTCCGAATGTCACTCAAAAAAGCCGTCTAACTACCCCCCGGACGGCTAAGGAAGCCCGGTCATTTGGCCGGGCTTTCAACTTTAAAGGATTATGGAGGTTTATGGCGATTATAGAAGATTATAGAGGTTATGGCTCCTCATAACCCTCATAACCCTCCATAATCCTCCATAACCCTCATAATCCCTATAATCTTCAAAAATGACCGCATGGCAAAAAATGGATGATTGGGCGGCACGAAACATTCCATTCGTGTTCCTGGTGGACTTTGAGCAGCAAAAGCCTGTGGCGGTGCCATTGGTTGAAGCAGCTGCAGAAGGCATCTGGTTTTCGACACCCAACATGCGCAATGCGGGAACTGCGCCTGTTCCCGAAAATGCGCTCTTCGAAAAACATCCCATCAGTTTTGAGGAATACCACCATGGCTACCGCATCGTGGCTGAGCACATCCACGCCGGCAACAGCTTTTTGCTGAATTACACCTGCCCCACCCCTGTCAGCACCAATCTTTCCCTTCGGCAAATTTTTCATTCGGCTGCCGCCAAATACCGGGTTTTGTTCCGCAATGAGTTCGTCTGCTTCTCTCCGGAAACTTTTATCGAGATCAGTGGCAACCGCATTCTGACCCGGCCTATGAAAGGCACCATCGATGCCCGGCTGCCGGATGCCCGCACCCGCATCCTGAACGACTTCAAGGAAACCGCTGAACACAACACCATCGTTGACCTGCTGCGCAACGATCTCAACCGCATTGCCCGAAGGGTGAAGGTGGAAAAATTCAGGTACCTGGACCGGTTGGAGACCAACGAGAAAAACCTCTTGCAAGTCAGTTCAGAAATTTCCGGTGTATTGCCCGTAAACTGGCCTTCGGAATTTTCTGCCCTTCTGAAAAACCTCTTGCCTGCCGGCTCGGTCAGCGGCGCCCCCAAGGCCAAAACCCTGGAGATCATCCGGGAAGCCGAGACGGGGCCCCGGGGCTATTACACGGGCGTTTTCGGGGTATGCCGTGGCCGTGAAGTGGAAGTGGCTGTGCTGATACGCTACATCGAACAGACACCGGAAGGCCTGTTTTACCGCAGCGGCGGCGGCATCACCTGCTTCAGCGATCCGGAATCTGAGTACCGGGAGATGATCGACAAGGTGTACCTGCCCATTCCCCAGACCGAACCAAACCCCTCCTGCTGATGCTGTTGGAAACCATACGCATTTACCGAAGGAAAGCCGAAAACCTGCCCTGGCACCAGCAAAGGCTGGAACGTTCACAAAAAGCTTTGTTCGGGCAGGCGGGAGGCATTGTGCTTCAGGAGCTGGAATTGCCCGGCTGGCTGGGCCCAGGCCTCTACAAATGCCGCATCCTGTACGACACGCAAATTAGACAGCTCGAATTCCAGCCTTATTTCCCGAAGGAAATACAGACGGTGGCCCTGGTCCGCAACAACGACATCAGCTACCCGCACAAATTTGCCGATCGCCGCCAGCTTTACGAACTGCTGAAATTTTCAGGAGCCGACGAGATCATCATTGCCAAAAACGGCCTCATTACCGACAGCAGCTTCAGCAATTTGGCTTTTTCAGACGGCAGCAAATGGTTCACGCCCGCCACCCCCCTGCTGGCCGGAACCTGTCGCGCCAGGCTCATTGAGGAAGGCCGGCTGACCCCCGCCGAGATCAAAATCGAGGACCTCCCTTCGTTCAAATCCTTCAAGCTCATAAACGCCATGCTGCCGCTGGATGAGAGCCGGCCGCTGCCCATTAGCATCATCAGGCTTTAGAGCTGAAGAAAGGATGCCCGCCATTAGAAATCATTAACGCACATCGTACACCCCGCCTGAGTATATTTGCCGCCCGGCGAAGCAAGCCTATAAAATCAGCAGGTTCTAAGCCGGCATTTTTAACCTGACTACCACCACAAATGATGAAAATGAAAAAGCAGTTTCTGTTCGTCGCAATAGCGCTTTTGGCCTTCGCTGCCTGCAAGTCAGAGAAAGACGCCAACGGCAATGCCCCAAACGATACTACCAACCAGGCCACTCCTACCCAGGATGCACTCGACCGGATCTATGAAACCAAAACGGTGCTGGATTCCATTACCGGGGAGGCTTTTGAGGTGAAACGCCCGGTGGATCCTATCAGCACCGCCATCAGCAGCAACCCCGTGAGCATTCCGGATGCGGTGAAGCCAAAACCCGTAAACCCCGCCCCGGTCAGCCCGCAGCAAAAGCGCATCGTCCGTGTACTCACCAAAGACTACTGGATCGTGTGGGCCCTGCACAAGATCGGCCACAAAGGCCTCAACCACATCAACCAGGGCGCCTGGTTCAAATTCAATCCCGACGGTTCTTACCAGTACGGCCAGTTTGAAAAAACCATCGGCAACGGCGCCTGGAGCTGGAGGTACGAAGGCGATAAAGCCATCCTCCTGCTAGACTCCGATAAGGTGGGCGACGACCGGGAATGGTCATTCCTGCTCGGCAGCGACGAAGACGTAATGGTCTGGGTCGGTACCGACCGCTACCACACCACCGACACCCAGTGCAAACTCCAAAACCTCATCCAGCCACCCCGCAACAGAAAGGAAATGGGGTTTGAGGAATAGGGATGAGGGATGAGGGATGAGGGATGACTGTGGAAGGGGTTGTACCCTGCTGTCGTCATAGCTTCAAGTACAAGCGACAATCAGCAACAGCAGACTATTTCGATTCCAAACTTCTCAAAAGTTTAAAGCACAACTCGATAAGGTCTTCAACTTGGAGATTTGAATAAAATTCTGGAGTTTGTGCCCTGCTTTAAAAAGGACAGAGGAGGTCTGAGAAACAGGCCTCCTCTGGTTTTGATGTACGAAACGAAAACCTGACCATCCATGGCAAACACAAGCACCACACTTTCAGGCAAAAAGCCCCGCCTCAGCATAGCTCAGATCATCAACATGAGCGTTGGTTTTCTGGGGATTCAGATTGGCTTTGCACTGCAAAACGGCAATGCCAGCCGCATCCTGCAAGGTTACGGCGCCAACGTGGAAGAACTTCCCAACTTCTGGCTGGTGGCACCCATCATTGGGTTGCTTGTGCAGCCGCTCATCGGCCACTATTCCGACCGCACCTGGACCAAACTGGGCCGGCGCCGGCCATACTTTCTGGTGGGAGCCATCATGGCCAGCATAGCCCTCTGCCTGATGCCCAATGCCAACCTGCTGACCAACCTGATTCCACCACTTTGGGTGGGTGCAGGCATGCTGATGATCATGGATGCCTCTTTCAACGTGAGCATGGAGCCCTTCCGGGCGCTGGTGGCCGACAAGCTGTCCAGCGAGCAGCGCACCCTGGGCTTCAGTGTACAAACCGTACTGATCGGCATCGGTGCGGTGGTGGGCTCCTGGCTGCCCTATGTGCTGGCCAACTGGATCGGCATCCCCAACACTGCGCCTGAAGGGCATGTACCACCCAACGTGGTATGGTCCTTTTACATCGGTGCGGCCATCTTTATCTCGGCCATTTTGTGGACGGTTTTCACCACCTCGGAATACCCCCCGGAGGTGCAGGCCAGTTTTGCCGAAGGCGATGAGGATAAAAACGAAGTGATGCCCTCTGGCGGCCTGATGACCATCTTCAAGGACATCGCCGACATGCCCAAAACCATGAAGCAGCTGGGACTGGTACAATTCTGCTCCTGGTTCGGACTGTTCAGCATGTGGGTGTTCACCACGCCCGCAGTGGCGCACCACATCTACGGTTGCGCCATCGATGACAGCAGTTCCGCAACTTACCAGACAGCCGGCGATTGGGTGGGCGTAATCTTCGGGGTTTACAACCTGGTGTCGGCCATTTATGCCATGATGTTGCCGAAAATTGCCGGCCGCATCGGTCGCCGGCAGACCCACGCTTTCTCGCTGGTTTGCGGGGCCATCGGCCTCATATCCATCTACTTCGTAAAAGACCCCATGTGGCTCATCGCCTCCATGGTGGGCGTGGGCATGGCCTGGGGCAGCATTCTTGCCATGCCCTACGCCATCCTCGCAGGCGCTCTGCCCGTCAGGAAAATGGGGGTGTATATGGGCATTTTTAATTTTTTCATCACCATCCCGCAAATCGTAAGCGGCATCGTCAACCGCCCCCTGGTCAAGTATGCTTTCGGTTCAGAGGCCATCTATGCACTGGTAATGGCCGGTGTGCTTTTCCTCGTTGGCGCATGGGCCGTCATGCGTGTGGAAGACAAGGATGATGTAGTGGTGGTTGGGGAATGAGCCCTGATCCCGATCCCGAAAGTTTTCGGGATCGGGATCGGGGGAGGAATTGAGGGAGCTAGCATGAACGCACAACGCTACTATAATGCATGGCCCCACTCCCCCTTTGTCATCCTCTAAGTCTGCCCGGAAGGCAGACGCAGGGGGATCTGCAACTGGAATGTTCAGGGCGCTGTAGGCTGCCGTCTAGCAGGCCTCTCGTTTGGAAGACCCTCCTTCGCCCCCTCCCCCTTGTCCTCCTCCGAAGGAGGAACTACCAGTCGAACATTCAAGGCATTGTGGGCTACCGTGTGCTAGCTCGTTTGTTTGGAAGATCCTCCTGCGGAGGATGACAAGGAGGGCTAGTGGATGGCAAAAGGGGCTAGCATTGGATGAGCCGCAGGAATTCTGCAAGCAGCCCCTCCCACCTTTGTCATCCTCCAAGTCTGCCCGGAAGGCAGACGCAGGGGGATCTGCAACTGGTATGTTCAGGGCGCTGTAGGTTGCCGTCTAGCAGGCCTCTCGTTTGGAAGATCCGCCTTCGCCCCCTCCCCCTTGTCCTCCTCCGAA
>PAAY01000008.1 GCA_002698985.1 Saprospirales bacterium
CTTGTAACCCGCTGTTTCAACGGCGGGAATAATGCCAGTCCCCCTACCCACATCAAACTTCTATTCAGAACATCACATCAGGAATGATCAATCACCAGTGTAGCTGGCAATGTTGATGCTGATGTTTTGTAAAGATGTTTGATGTAGAGAGGAGCTTCTCCATCAACCCCTCGCTGAAGCAAGGGGTTTCAAGATGTTTGATGGAGTGAGAGGTTATTAACCCACAGGAATTTAGCCTGCAACTTCAGGATCAATTTGCTCATGCAATACCCTCAATAGTGGAAGACGGATTTTTGGGTAATCAATAGCCCTATCAACCTCTCTAAACCCCTCTCAACTCCTCTAAACCCCTCTAAACCCCTCTCAACCTCCCGATCCCGAATCCCGAAAGCCTTCGGGATCGGGATTCGGGATCAACCCCTATCAACGATCAAAGCCCCCAATTCCCAGTTCCGCATTGACAGGCCAAACCGTATTTTTGCGCTCGCAAAATTTGATCACATCTTACCCGGCACTGCATGATACTTTCAGACAAGAAGATTCTCGAAGCCATTGAAAAAGGTGAAATCGTCATCGAGCCCTTTGACAGGAATTGCCTCGGCACCAACAGCTACGACGTACACCTGGGCAAGTGGCTGGCCCTGTATGTAGATGAAGTGCTGGATGCCCGTAAACACAACAAAATAGAATACCTGGAAATTCCGGAAGAAGGGTATGTACTGCAGCCCGGCAAGCTTTACCTCGGAGTTACCGAAGAGTACACGGAAACCTTCGGAGCAGTGCCATTTCTCGAAGGGAAAAGCAGCGTTGGCCGTCTGGGAATTGACATCCACGCCACCGCCGGCAAAGGAGATGTAGGCTTCTGCAACACCTGGACGCTGGAAATCTCCTGCACACAACCTGTCAGGGTTTACAGGGGCATGCCCATCGGACAGTTGATCTACTTCGCCGTCGAGGGCGACATCGAGCGGCTTTACAACAAAAAGAAAGACGCTAAATACAACACCCGCACCGACAAGCCCGTGGAAAGCATGATGTGGAAAAACAAATTCTGACGAGCAACTGCCCTCTGTTACATTACCTCAGTGGTCTTGGGCGAATGCTCATCGCTCTTTTTTTCTTCCTTCCTTTTATCTGCCCTTTCTTTCAGCAATGACGCTATTATGCCTGCTGCCAGCAGGGTGACTATCAGGGTGAGAGACACCCACTGCTCCAGTTTGATGTGGAGTGGATGCAGGGCCACCATCTTGATTCCCACAAAAGCAAGAATGGCGGCCAGGCTATATTTCAGGTATTCAAACTTGTCCAGTAAGGAAGCCAGGACGAAGTACATGGAGCGCAGGCCCAGTATTGCAAAGATGTTGGAAGTAAACACCAGGAAAGGATCACTGGTAATGGCAAAGATGGCCGGGATGCTGTCGAAAGCGAACATGACATCGGTGGTCTCAACCACTATCAATGCCACGAACATAGGAGTCATGGCAACGATCCTGTTGTTCCGCTTGACGAAGAAGTGATCGCCCCTCATTTGCTTCGTTACCGGCAGAAACTTGCGAAAGAAGCGGAGCAGGATATTGTCATCCGGATGGATTTCCTCATCGCTATTGGATTTCAGCATCTTGTAAGCTGTCCACAAAAGAATGGCGCCAAACACATACAATACCCAGTCGAAATGAGCAACGAGGTAAGCACCGGCGGCAATGAACAAGCCCCTGAAAATGACTGCACCCAGAATGCCCCAGAATAACACCCGGTGCTGGTACTGCTTCGGAATACCGAAATAGGAAAAAATGACCGCTATGACGAAAATGTTGTCCATTGACAAGGACAACTCGACAATGTAACCCGTCAGAAAAGTCAGCGCTGCATCTATCCCCCTGGAAGGGTGGCCAACCTCTTCGCCTATGCCAAACCAGGCCCGGTCATACGCAAAGAACACAAACACACTGAACAGCAGCGATACACTGACCCAGAGGCTCGTCCAGCGAAGTGCTTCCCGCGTAGAAATAACATGAGAGCGGCGATTGAAGACCCCCAGGTCGAGGGCCAGCATCAAAACAACCAGCAAAATGAATCCCAACCAAACGGCCATTGAAAAGAATTGAGTGATTACAGAACTGCAAACTTAAGCCCCAGAGGTCTTATACAACCAGAAGCAGGTGCTAAGTAGCAGAAGTTTCGACCAATAAAAAGCAGATTGGTCACAAAAAGAAATGACAATGACCATTGCAGGTAAGCTCACACAGGCAGGCAAAAAAAAGGCCCCCCTCCAAAACTTTCCAGGAGAGAGGCTATCCCAAAAACCGATTACATCTTTTTAGCTCTTAGGGGTATATGAGTGTTGTACGAAAGAGTTGCTTCCATGTTCGCACAAAAACAATTGTACGACAAAAATTCTGGTGTTGCAAAAATAGTTCCTCAACACCTAAATCAGACTAAGAAAGTTTGGTTACCTGTGAGAAAAAATTGAGAAGCCGGTTTACTATGGTCAATAATGCTGGGCATTGATTAAATCGGTTGCCGGGATGGGCAATGCTTTTGTGTTGATGTCAAGCAAAATTGGTTAGATGTCCCATTAGCCGGCTTCTCAGCTCTTGTTTGGTTGTGGACACTTCATGTTCACAGGTTATTTCATGGTGAGTTGTCAAATGCGGTTCAAAAGTATTTAATGAGCTTCTCTGCAACAAATCTTATGGCATTTTTTTTTAATGCCTGCGGCCTTACTTTTTATACGCCTACCCTATTTGGGGTAGAGCCCTTTGGAACAGTTGGATTCCAGGGAAAAGATACCCCACATAAGGCACGGTTCAGCACTCGTTGAAAGGGCGTTAATGCGGTGCAGTCTGCCCTAAAAACGCAGAACCCCTCCCCGGAATACCGGGGAGAGGTCTTGCGTGTTCTCAGGGGATTACAAGTTGTATCTTAATCCACGAGCAACATCATCTTCGTTGCAGAATCAGTCGGAGTATCCAACTGGTAGTAGTAGATACCACCGGCAGGCAGATCGCTGCGCTTCAACCTGATTTCGTTGTAGCCCTTAGCGAAGTCGCCGGTAACAACCTTAACTACTTTACCGGATACATCCGTGATCGTCAACGTAGCAGTAGAAGCCTGTGGCAAGTTGAATCCAACTACAGTTGCAGCACTGAATGGGTTCGGAGTGTTCTGGTACAATTCGAAGGTACCAGCAAGTGCTCCGTTGAACGCCAGGTCAACATCCAGCAGATCGCCGTTAGGCTTGTAAGCTTCTGCAGGAGTGAAGCGGCTGTTCACGCTCAATGCTTCACTGAGTTTCACTTTGCGGTTGGCCTTGAAAGTCAGGCTGAATACCACATCACCGTCTTCGAGTTTCACATCGTTCTCGTTCCAGCTGGTGGTAATTGCACCCTTGTCGAGCAAGGTCAATCCGAAGTTATCCATGCTTGCCAGAGCAGGTACTACATCTACAAACTCAAGGGCAGTGCGGTCGAAGTTCAAAGTGAACTGGTAACCGAGCACGTTGAAGTCGTGCGCCTTGAAGTTTACGGTGTACAGCTCTCCGTTTTCAAGTTCAACATCGTCAATGTCGAATACCAGGCTTCCTGTCACTGTACGGTCTTCAGCTGCACTTGCAAAGTTCGGCTGGGCAGAACCGTTGACGTCACCAATCTTCACTGCAATGAAATCGGAATCGAGTTCGTCAGCAGTTACGTTATTGAAGTTGATAACTTCTGGGAATTCCTCAACCCATGGGTTCGTCGGATCCGGGAATACATAACCCTTATCTACGAATCTCCAGCTGGTGTTGTTCGGGAATTCAGTGTCAATGAACAGGATCAGTTTTCTCAACTGAACGAGGTCGAACGTAGTGATCGACTTGGACTTGTTAGCGTCAGCTGCGATCATCTTGTACGGTGAATCGAGGCTTTGTACACCAAGGATGTGCTTGGTAATCAATACGAGGTCGAAGGTAGTAACGCCGTTCAACGGATCAACATCTTTCACCGGAGTCACAGTGTAATCACCACCAGGTGTTACAGCAAATCCGTACTGTCCGTTGTTGGTAGTCATCATGTTGGACTGGTTGCTGCCACTGAGCTGAACATCAACATCAGCAACAGGCTCAGCACCTTCAGTTTCGATGATACCGGAAATGATCGGAGTACCAGTTGTGTCGCACTGCCCCAGGTTAGCCTGGATGATGATGAAGGTCTCGCAGTAATCCTGGTTACCAGCATCGTCAGTTACCCAGAGCTGAACAATTTGCTGACCGAGGTCGTCGCAAGTGTAAGTGCGGCTCTTCTCATTCACATCTGCAGAGAGTGACAATTCGAGGTTGTCATCGCAGTTGTCGAAGCTACCGGCGTCGAAGTCGCTGGCCCAAACCTCAACCATTGCAGGAACAGTGTTCATGAGGTCGATCACGAGACCGTTCACACAGTAAGGTGTTGGATTCTTGCAGTCTTCAACGGTTACAGTAGTCTCACAAACCGTCTGGTTGTTGCAGTTGTCCATTGCGTTGTAAGTAACGCTGTAGGTACCAGGAGCAACATTCACGAACGGACCGAAGCCGTTGCCAAGGTCACCGCTGGCAGACAGCGTTACGATCGAGCTACACTCAGTGATCTCAGGCTGCGGCAGGGTAACAGTAGCACCACAGGTGTTATCGCTGATGCATACATTCGGGATATCACAACCATTGGTGAATACCGGATCAACATCGTCGATAACCTTGATGGTCTGCTGGTAGGTAATGAAACCATCCCATGGGTCGCTGTCGAGATCAGTGTCAGGATCAGTGATGTCAGTGGCGTTGGCAGCAGTTGGCTTGCTTGAAGCATTCCAGCTGTCACGGAAGGTGCGGTCGTCGCAGTCACCGTCGCCGTCGAGGTCACAAGCCGGGAATGGCAGACCAAGAGCGTTTTCAGGAGCTTCGACAACTTCCTCGTCGATGTCGTCACCAACAACACACCAGTTGATCACAGTCCAGGTACGCAGGATCTTGTAGCATGCATCCGGTACAGTGTTGAATACTTCGTCAACGTAAGATACAGCTACCAGTTCGCAGGTTTCGAAGAAGATCTCAGGCTCGCCGAAGTCCGGTACATCGTTACCGCAGGTTACGGTGATGTTAGCCGGGAATTCAACAACCCAGTCAGATACGTGATCAACGAATACGGTCTGTGTACACTGGTTAGAAACGTTACCACTTGGGTCTTCAGCAGTCCAGCTGCGAGTGATGGTACCTTCGAGGCACTGATCGATGTTGATATTGATCGAGCGGTTGATCTCGAGGTCGCAGTTATCCTGGAAGGTTGGAGCACCGAAGTACTGATCCAACAGCTGGCTTTGAGCATCGGCATCGCCGGCGAGGTCGGCCAGTTGAGTTTCCAGGTTGTCAGCATACCAGTCGCAGAGTACACGCTGAGGAGCAGGACAAGTCAAAAGGTCTGGCTTGAGCTTATCGCTAACATTCACTTGAACCATGCAATCGTTGTAGTTGCCGTGGCAGTCATAGGCACGGAATACTACGGTGTGCGGGCCAGGAATGTCGTTGCAGCAGAAGACTACGCTTTCACCGAATACGGTGTCGTCGTGGCCGTCGTCGCAGTTGTCCTCCATGCGGCGTACTTCGAAGTGGTCCAGACAGCAGTTGTCAGTAGTTCCATCATCGAATGTTTCAGCGAAGATGGTAGCGATACCGTCGATTGACAGGTTGGCGTCAGTGATTTCGTCGCAAACAACAGTCGGAGCAACGATATCCTGAACTACTACTGTCAGGGTGTATTCAGTGATGTTTCCACACTCATCTTCTGCACGGTAAACGATGTCATAAGGACCACCGAGTGGCAGACCGTCACCTGGGATGTAACCACCGTTGATGGTGTTACCGGCAGGTGTTTCGACAGTCACCTCAACAACGTCGTTGCAAACGCCGTCGATCTGAGCGTAAGGAATCGGACCGAACGTGCGGCACTCAAGCTGAGAACCGATTGGAGGCTCGGTAGCATTCAGGATGCAGTATCCCGTTGCAGGATCAACATCGTTGCAAGTCACGCTGATAGATGGCGGCAGGTCATTAACCTTGATGTACTGTACATAAGAAGTCTGAGTAGGATCACCACCCTGAGCTGGGCACCAGTCGAAGATGGTCCAGGTACGAACGATCTTATAGCTACCCGGGCAGAGATTAACCGTCTGGTCAACATAGCTGACACCCAATCCACAGATACCGGTACCGGTTGTAGTCAGGTTGATTCCTGCAATCTTAGGCCAGCCGGTAACATTGGGTGCAAGGCTACCAGGTACGCTGGTGCAGTTGTAATCCTTGTCAGCAGGCCATACTACCTGGTCAGCTTCACCACGAACCTTCGTGATGGTATGCGTACAGGTGGACTGGTTACCCCACTCATCGCTTACAACGAACGTACGAACGATGATTTCAGCGATACCAGGATTATCAGCACAGTCGTACTGAGTATAGTCGTCGGTGTATTGACGGCTCCAGTCAGAGCACTCATCAACACCAGGTTCACCAGTTACGAGTTGACCGGCAATCTTCTTGTCAGGATCTTCAGTACACATGATGGTTACATCGTCAGGACAAGTGAGCGCAGGAGCAAGCTTATCCTCAACGAGGATGTTACCCCAGCATACATTGCCGCTGATCGGGTGTACCAGGTGTACAGTCAGTGTCTGCATTGCATGATCGGCAGTAACTACGTTTGGCGGATCGAGCGGTACACCGGCAGCATCCTTGATTACAACACTGTAATCATCGAAGCATGGGTAAGTACCTTCGAGAACCATATCAGGTGTCACAACGCTTTCGCAACCCTGCTCGATGGAAACCTGAACGAGGTTGTTACAAGTTACCTGAGAAGGAGTAGTGACTACGTTGATGAAGGTAGAGATCGTCTGCTCGCAACCAGGATCGAGGCGGCCGTCATTGCCTGTGGCATCACCGGCAACAGGTACACCATTCACTTTACGTGAAGGCTGGGCGGTTCCGGCATCAACGGTGGCAGTAACAACGTGGTTACCGATACCGAGAGCGGCAGGATCGATCGTGTTGGTTACAACACCGTTCACGGTGAAGACAACTGAGTTGTAAGCGCCGTTGCCAGCGTACTGGTCAGTTACTTCAGGCTCGAACGGAGGCGTGCTCAGACAGAAGTCCTGATCGAGGTTGGTGAACAACGGAGTCGGATAGTAGCAGGTGTTCATGTACTCGAGCTGATCGCCAACGTTGTTGGCTACAGTTGCCATGAATCCTTGTGCGTCAACGTGGCGGGCAGCGAAAGTGTAGTACTGAATCTCATCCGCTTCGTCAGTTGCGCCGTCACCGTCGTTGTCCAGACCGTCCTGGTCACCAGGAGTGAATTGAGCGCCATTGGCTACCGGTACCGGAGCAGCTGGCGGAGCCGGGCTGGTCGCAGTGTAAAGACCGGTAGAAGAAACTACGCTCCAGGTCTGACCGGCAAGTGCGTGAATCTGAATCAGTTCGCTGAACTGGCCGTTGGTGAGGTCAGTAGCGTTGTTCAGGCATACGCAAGGATCAGAACCGGTTACGTCATATTCTGGGTTACATGGAGCTTCACCTTCTACCACAGTCACGTTGATGGTGCAGGTAGTGGTGTTGCCACATGGGTCAGAAATCGTGATGGTCACTTGAGTAGTTCCAACGTCGTCGCAATCAAATGCAGTCTGGCTGGCAGTGATGGTCAATGCGCTGAATGGAGCGCAGTTGTCAGTAGTACCAGCGGCAGCTACAACCGGATCGAGCGTGGCGTTGCCATAGAGGTCAAGCGTCAGCATCTGATCGGTGCAAGACGGTACCGGAGCCTGGGTGTCTTGAACGGTGATGATCTGAACGTGGGTGGTGGTGTTACCAGCCTCGTCAGTGATCTCCCAGGTACGGGTGATGGTGTAGTTGTAGTGACCACAAACATTCACGTCTGCATCCTGTGTGCTGGTCTCAGTGAATACGATCACGAGGTCAGCAGGAGCAGTACAGTTATCGTGTACATCGTCGTTGGTGAGTACGAAGGCAGCAGGAACAGCGTCGCATTCAACTGTAATGTTTCCAGGCATTACAATGTCAGCGTCGAATTCCGGATCCTGCGTATCAACAACCATGATGTCAAATGAGCAGGTAGCGGTGTTACCGTGAACATCGGTAGCGGTGTAAGTAACCGTAGTGGCAGTACCTACAGGAACTACAGAGCCGCTTGGCAGACCTGCAGTCTGTTCGTTGGTAGCGATACCACAGTTGTCTTCAGCAACCGGGATGCTCCAGTTCAGCTTGCCACTGCACTCGTCAGGATCGTTGCCGATCATAACCGTAGTAACCGGGCAGTTCACATAAACAGGAGCTTCGTCATCGGTAACAGTAACATTCATCGCACAGCTAGCAGTGTTTCCACTTGCATCCGTTACAACGAAGGTCACAGTAGTAGTACCAACCGGGAAGGTAGCACCATTGAGCGTGTTGCTGTTCGGAGCCATTGCATAGTCGTGAGACAATACAGCGTCCGGACAGTTGTCAGTGTATGCTGGATCCCAGGCAGTGCTGTTCACCTTGTAGCTGCACTCACCGGCATCAGTTGATACATTCTGATCTGCACCACAGCTGATGGTCGGATTCTGATCGTCAACAACGATGATCTCAATACCACAGATGTCAGAAGTATTGCCAGAGGCATCCTGAGCAATCCAGGTAACCAGCGTAGAACCTACCGGGAAGGTAGAACCAGCCAGTGTGTGAGGATCAACGGCGTTGGCGTAGTTGTGCGTGATCACAACACCAGGACAGTTGTCAGTAGCAGTCGGATCGAATCCGGCGCCAGGCATTGTGAAGCTGCACAAGTCGTCATCAGCAGAAACCGTGCGTACAGTCGGACCACAATCAATTACCGGAGATTCTTCTTCGATAACAGTGATCTCGAATGAGCAGCTTTCGGTATTACCGGCTACGTCAGTAACCATGTAAGACTGAACGGTAGTACCAACAGGGAAGCTGGAGCCACTGGTCAGACCAGTTCCGTCAGTCTGGACAACAGTAGTTGAGCAGTTGTCGGTAACAGAAGGTGCATTGTAGGTAACCACTGCGGAGCACTCACCCTGATCGGTCAGTACGGTGAAGTTACCAGGACACTCGATGTCAGGTACTTGAAGGTCTAATACTGTCACAATTGTAGTGCACTGTGAAGTATTACCTGCTGCATCAGCTACTTCCAGGGTAACGGTTACGTTTCCGAATCCGGCACCTCCGATATCGCTGCACTCAACGAATACAGAACCGCCGAAGGTCACGCCGTCACGGCTGATAGCAGTTGAAGTCACATCGCAGTTGTCGATGCTGTTCAGGTCAATTTCAGAAGCAAGTACTTCATACTGACCGTCGCCATCCAATGCAACAGTGAATGGTTCCTGGCATTGAGCTGTAGGAGCATCGTCGTCATCGATGGTCACTGTAAAGCTGCAAGTAGCAGTTCCGTTGCCGGCCAGGTCGGTGTATTCCCAGGTTACGGTAGTGGTACCGATTGGGAATTGCGTGCCTGAAGCATAACCGCTGGTCAGGGTTCCGAAGAGACCTGTACCATCACAGTTGTCAGCAAAGGTTGGCAGTGCATAAGTAACATCGGCACCGCAGGCATCAGCATCCGTACCCTGAACAATGTCAGCAGGGCAGGTGGTGTTGGTCGGTGCTTCAGTGTCATTGATTACAATGGTCACGGTGCAGCTGGTATGGTTACCGGCAGCATCGGTAGCAGTCCAAACCACCTCAGTGATACCTACCGGGAAGGTAGAACCAGCCAAAGTAGTGCTGCTTGCTGCAGGACCATAGTCGTGCGTGAAGGTCCAACCCGGGCAGTTGTCAGATGCAGTGGCATCGAAACCGGCACCCGGCATGGTGAAACTGCAAAGACCAGCGTCGTTTGCCTGAGTGCGTACCAGCGGTGCACAGTCAACAGTTGGAGGCTCTTCATCGAGAACTGTGATCTCGAATGAGCAAGACTCGCTGTTGCCAGAAGCATCAACTACCTGGTAGCTCTGAGTAGTGGTACCTACCGGGAAGGCAGAACCACTGGTCAGACCAGTACCGTCAGTCTGTGTAACAGTGTAAGTGCAGTTGTCAGTTACAGAAGGCGCATTGTAGGTTACAACGGCGCTGCACTGACCGGCATCGTTCAATACGGTGAAGTTACCAGGACACTCGATGTCGGGTACCTGATCGTCAACTACCTGTACGATAGTTACACACTGATCGGTGTTGCCACTCTGATCTTCAACCTCGAGGGTAACGGTTACGGCATTTCCGGCGTCGTTGCAATCAACGATTACAGAACCGCCGAAGGTCACGCCGTCACGGCTGATCTCCTTTCGTACGAGTTGACCGCAGTTATCCCAGCTGGCGGCGTTGATGTCAGCCACGAGGATTTCAAAGTTGCCGTCTTCGTCGAGAGCAACCGTGTAGCTATTCTGACACATGGCAACCGGATTCACATCGTCGTTCACTGTTACAGTGAAGGAACAAGTGGCAGGTCCGTTGCCGGCGAGGTCAGTGTACTCCCAGGTTACAGTAGTAGTACCCAGTGGGAACTCAGTACCTGGGGCATAACCGTTGGTCAATGTGCCCAGCAAGCCGGTACCGTCGCAGTTGTCAGCGAAGGTTGGTACGGCATAGCTGACTACATCACCGCAAGAGGTTGCAGAAGTAGAAGCAGTGATGTTAGAAGGACAAGCCGTGTTCGTCGGAGCTTCATCATCGGTGATGGTAATCTCAACAGAACAGAATGACTCGTTTCCAGAGTTGTCAACAACAACCCAATCGATGATGGTTGTACCAACCGGGAAGGTGGCACCATCCAAAGTGCTCGTGGATGGAGCAGCTGGGTAGTTGTGAGTGATGGTTACCGGAGGACAGTTGTCCGGCTGGGTAACCTGGATATCGAACTCTGTACCGGCAGTGTAAGCACATACGCCAGCGTCAGCAGTGTGTGTACGCTGAGCAGGAGTACAATCAATTACCGGAGCAGTGTCATCGATTACATTGATGACTACGGTGCAGAATGAGATGTTGTTGTTGTTGTCCTTGGCCTTGATGGTTACGGAGTTCAATCCGAGATCATCGCAGCAGAACTCAACAGTCTGGCTCAAAGTACCGGTCATCATATCCTGGAAGTCAACGCGCTCGATACCACAGTTGTCATAAAGTGACAGGATCAATCCTGAAGTATCGATGGTCGTACAACCGGTAGTTGCGTCGAGAATGACATTGGCAGAAGCCTTACACTCGAGGTCAGGCTTGAGGTTGTCCTCGATGGTAACAATAGCACCACAAGTTTGGAGATTGCCATTGTTATCCTCATAGGTAAGTGTTACAAGATGCTGACCTACAGAGACACAACCAGTCCAAGTATCAGGAGTAACACTGATCAGTGTAATCTGACCACACTCATCGTCAACGATGCCTGCTACGTCATCCGGGTGGATTTGAGCATTACCAGTGTAATCAAATTCGATGGTCACGTCATGGCACACACCGGCAACCGGTGGAGCAGTTACATCGTCAACAAAGGTTGGAATCGTACACTGGTCCTCGTTGCCACTTGCATCGCTTACCACAACGACAACATCAACAGTTGTTTCTGCGTCTTCGCAATAAACGATCGGCGGAGTGAAGGTGTAAGTCAATCCAAGACATGCATCAGTAGCTGTCAGTCCTGGGAAGTCAGCAAGCTCGAAAGTATGCGTACCTGTAGGTGACAACTGAACAGTTGCACTACCTGGGCAGGTCAACATTGGAGCAGTCACATCGCGTACCAACACCTGAGCCATGCACTGATCGCTGTTTCCATTGTCATCGGTCACGGTGAGGATCACCATGTTGTAACCAATGTCATCACAATCAAAATCAGTTACATTGAGCGACATTGTCAAAGTCTCATCGCAGTTGTCAGAGCTGTTGTTGTTGATATCAGCGGTAGTAATGGTCGCATTACCGGTTGCATCCAGGTCAACAACGATAGTCTTACATTCTGCATCAGGCTTTTCGTTGTCCTGAACGACTATTACCTGACAAACCTCTCTTCCGCATCCATAAGTTTGTCCTGTGCAAGCTCCCACATCAACAAAGTCTTCATGCATACAGATGGTGGCTGTACCCCATCCAGTAATCGTAGCGGCGCCAGTATTGAAATCAATTGTTACCACTGATGGATCACTGGAGGTGTAAGTCCTGTTTGGTGTGCCACTCAAATAAGGGGGACTGGTAACATAGTCGGCTGCATTGAAAGTATAGACAGGATCACCATCTCCTCCATCGTAACAAAACTCTTCAGGAAGGTCAATGCTAGGTTGTGGTTCTTCACCGATGGTAATTGAGAACTGCTGAGTAGCATAACAATTAGGGAGTGAAGCATTACCTACAGCGTATTCAACAATGTAACATCCAGGCTCAGTGTAATACAAGGTATTACCTTGAACTGCACCAGCTGGTGTTGCTGAGAAGGCAGCAGTTGGAGCACTAACGAGACTCCAGGTTCCACCAGTAGTTGTGCCTGCGCAGAACAAGCCTTCCAAATCGTAAGTGTGAAGTTTGTACTCAGTAATGATGTTGTAAGCAGGAACTGGGTTTGGAGCACCAAAGTTTCCACTGCTTGGGAATGGACCATAGTTCTGCTGGGTGCCCAACATCTGGGCTCCACAGGCTATGGAAATACCAGTTCCACAAGAAACATCAATCACAGGTACATCGTGCACGATGATATCCTGGCAGTAAGTCTGTGCGCAGTCGGGATCACCCGTGGTGACACAGATGGTGTAGGTGCCAGGCTGACTTGGATGGAAGGAACCGGTTGGATCATTACCGGTGTTATCGGTAACATCTACAGTACCAAGAGCACCGTACCAAACCACCTCAGAATCACCATCAGGACTACCCGCATTAACAGATGCATCCGGATTGTCCAGACTCAAAGTCCATGGTCCGTCAGCAATACACACTTCATCCGGAAGGGTGAAAGTAGGATCGCTGGAAGCACGAACTTCAACAGTTGAAGTCACCAGAACAGGATCACAAATGCCGCTTGGCGGAACCAATACGTAATTGATGAAATGAGTTCCCTCACCAGCGATGGCAGGATCAAAGAATGCTTTAGATCCCGTTCCCAAATCTGTTACACCAGGACCAGAGAAGGTGCCAAAAGTAATACCGCCACAAATAAATGGTGTTCCTGTGTAGTCCATGAAGACAGCTGCATCCGTAGCGCACAATGGGCCAACGTTGCTGATGCCTCCAATGTCAGGGCGCTCCTCGATGGTGATGGTTACTTGATCACTGTTGGGATTACAGTCGTTTGCGAAGCTGTAAGTAACAGTGATGGAACCACAGCCGCTTCCATTGAACTGCCAGCTGTTGGCACTTGTAGTACCAAGGCTCATTGGGTCAGAAACCGTAAACTGGCCACCAGGCAGTGCTGTGTTCTCCAACAAATCGGAGAAGGAAATGACATCACCTGGTTCGAGGCACAGATTGAAATCAGCCACGAGCGCCACCTCGGCGGCGGTGTAATCTTTCTGAACTTCAATATCGTGGCACTGGGTCTCTTCGCATGCCGGTGCACCAACGGTTACACATACCGTGTAGTTACCGGGTGCAAGGCCGGAAGGATCAAATGTGCCGGTCAAACCATTGTCCGTAACACCGGTACCTGTCCAGGTAATGTTACCAGCGAGGAGGGGTTGGCCTCCATCGTTGTTGGCATTGTTCAGACTCAGGGTCAGCGCCGGATCGGTTTGACAAATGGTATTTTGAAGGGTGAAACCAGGATCACCTGAAGCATTCACCACTACATATTGATCGAAAGTGTGATCAGGACAAACGCCATTGCTGACGGTCATCGTAACGTCAACGTTCACTGATTCACCAGCGACAGGACCATTGGATGCATCGAACTCACCTGTAGTAGCGTTTACAATGAAACCAGCCGGATTGCTGGTGAAGTTGACAGAAGCACTGGTTGGTACACCTGTAATCACAGCAGCTGCATTGGGCGCATCCTGGCAAACAGATGTTGGCAGAGAGAATGCACCGTCAGGCATTTCATCGATGGTCAGCGTTACGTTGTCGGTTGCAGAAGATCCATCACAGTTTGTCAAGGTATAGGTAACGGTCAAAGTACCGTCACCGCTTCCGTAAACAAAACCGTTCGGAAGGATCGTTCCGGTTACTGATCCACCGGTTACCGCAGTAAAGGTTCCACCAAGGGAAGAACCACTGGCCAGCAAGGTGTAGAAATCAAACACCTCATTTGGAGCCAAACATACCGTGGTGTTCGGAATCAGGTCAGCGTCACCGGCAGTGTAGTTCGGGCTGACTACCACGTCGAAGCAGTAAGTGCTCTTACATGGATCCACACCAGCCTCGGCACATACAGTGTAAGTGCCAGGAGTTGCACTGGCTGAAATGGTCAGCGTACCGGTAGCATCAGCGCTACCTGCACCACCGTTGTCAGCAACGGTTACGTTCACACCGTCACCGCCGTACCAGCGAACACGCTCGCCATCAGTTGGAGGAGTACCGCTGCACATGGCAGGCCATGCTGTCAATGGGTTAGCCAGCGACAATACTTTCACATCACCGGGACAGTTGGGTGCCGAGACGGTGAAGGTGGGATCGTCGTAGGGCTGGACAAAAATCGTTGTCTCAATAGCCTGGTAACAACCTGGCTCAGCAGTGTTTGGCTGAGGATTGTCCTGAATGGTGAAAGAAATGGTATGACAACCAGGTCCTGCTGCTCCAGGATCAAAGGTCGCTGAAGTACCATTATCAGTAAGTCCGGCAAGTGGTGCATAGACGTATGGAGGATTACCACCCACGAAGGTAGCATCACCAGCGAAGGAAGCTGACTGATTGGAAGTGATCGGATTACCCTGAATGGTAATCGGAGCAGCATTCTCGCAGACCATCGCCGGCATGTTCAGGAAATTGGGCTCCGGATAGAAGCACAGATTTTCAACTGACAACTGAATGTTATTCACATTGGGAACCGGATTTGGCCCTTGAACTGTGATGTCATACCCCTGATTGTCAACGTGGGTAAACACTTGGTAGTAAGAACCGGAAGGAGCCGTCATCGTGGTGCCAAAAGCAGAGTTGTAAACCAAACAACCACCTGGCAAGCCACAATAGGCAAGCGTGAAACCAGCTGTCAAAGCAGCTCCCTGAGGTCCGGGAATGATTTCCTCATTTGCTGGAGATGGTGAAAATGCTCCATTGATTGCATCAACTGTCCAGGTAAGCCCGGAAGGAAGCGCAGCACCATTGGGGCCTGTAATCGTTACCATCTCCATGAAGGTACCATTGTCTCCATTGACCTCAGCATCGTTGTTGCAAACACATGGGTCATGGATATCAAAAACAGGGTTGTTGCAATCAGCAACCAATACTGTAATCGATGCCGTGCTGGTACAATTGTTTGCATCGGTAACTGTATATGTCAGCTCGACCATACCAGCACTCAGTCCAGTTGTGTTGAAATCAGCAGTACCATCGCCATTATCCGTCAGATTGGCAGCGGTAGCACCAGTTCCTCCCGCACTCGTCAAAGTCCAGGAATGGGTAAATGGCCCTGTTCCGGTTGGATTACCGTTGTAGGTAAAGGTCCCGGCTGCACCTGGTCCGCAAATGGAAGTAGGTCCGAGAATGTTGATCGTTGGAGGATCAGTCACGGTTACGGTTGATGTGGCAGTAGCTGTACAGCCATTTGCATCGGTAACTGTAACTGTATATGTAGTCGTAGCACTAGGACTTACCGTGATCCCTTGTGTGCTCGCACCTGTACTCCACAGATAACCGGCCATACCACCAGTTGCCTGGAGGTTGGCATTATCTCCATTACAGATTGTACAATCATCATTGGCCGTGCCTGATGTTTCAGTACATGTAATGGATGGGGTTGGAAGCGGATTGACCGTCACAGTAGTTGATGATGTGCTCGTGCAACCGTTCGCATCAGTAACAGTTACTGTGTAAGTGCCACTGGCAGCAGTCGTAGCTCCGGCTATTGTC
>PAAY01000009.1 GCA_002698985.1 Saprospirales bacterium
ATCTCAATGGATTGCTTCGGGGTTGATAGTCTCTGCCCTGAGCGTCAGTGCCAATCTAGATTTTTCAATGAACTTTTGTACTTACGCAAACGTACGAGGAGTTGAGAGGGGTTTAGAGGGGTTGATGCACACCGTTTAGCTTGCAACCGGCTGTTTCAATACACGAATTAATACTGCTTATTTCACGGCGGCCAGAGGCCCGCCAAAGTCGGACAAGCCGCCACTTAGCTTACGTCAACGAGCGTAGCTCGTAACGAGCCTGCGGGAAACAACTAAATATTTGGTTTAGTATTATCAGGCTGAGCTTCGATTTTTCAATTTTTGAGTTCCTCCCCCGAAAGCTTTCGGGGCTCGATTCCTCAGTTTCTCACCAACACCACTTCCCCACTGTACCACTTTTCCTCTCCGGTATATTCATCCAAATATTTGATCAGCACCACGTACACGCCTGTGGCAGCGGCTTTGCCCTTTACGGTGCCGTCCCACCCCGTGTCAGGATGGTCGGTTTCGTACACCATTCCGCCCCAACGGTTGAATATTTTCATATTTTCCAAAATTGCGTTATTGCCGAAGGGAATCAGCAGGTCGTTGATGCCGTCATTATTCGGAGAGAAGGCGTTGGGCAGGTAAATTTTTGCGGAACAGGAAGCAAAGTCAACCGTGAAGGATGCCATGAGCGGACAATGCTCAAAATAAGCCGTAAGGGAATATTGGCCTGGCTCATCAATAAAAATAGCAGCCGTATCAGCACCTGTGCTCCATTGCCAGGCAGTGGCACCGGGAATGGCCGCATCGATCAACAAAGCTTGTTCCTCGCAAGCCAGGGTGTCACCGGGCAATTGCAAAGCCGCATCGGGCCAGGTCTGCCCAAAGAATCGCACCTTGACCGAATCCACTCCGCTGCACAGTTCATCGGTGGCGGTCAGCACATAAGTACCATTTTGGCTGACCGTTCTCACAGGATCGCTGCTGCCGTTTTCCCACAGGTAACTTACATCCCCGGGCAGGCTGCCATCAAGTTGGTACATCACATCTTCGCAAATAAGCGTGTCGGGTCCCAGGTCGGGAATGGGAGCCGGCAGCACGTTGACGACCTGCTCAAAACTGTCCCGGCAGCCACCGAAGACCACCGTTTGCCGGACGGTGTGCGCACCAGGTTGGGTGAACAGTACATTTCCCGGAAACTGTTCGGAAGAGACCGGGGGGACAGCGCCGGGTCCAAACTCCCATTCCCAGGCCTGGGCACCATCGTTCATCAGGGGTGTTGGCATGGCATGACTGCCTGCGCAAACAGTATCAACAATGTCAAAATCCGGAAGGGGCAATTGCACGGGTTGACAGAATGGAGTGATATCCAGGGGCAAAGAGAAAAGTTCGACCGCTATATTTCCGAAAAAAGGAATCAATTCACTACTGAATTCAAAAGCAGATATATCGAGCTGCACATCCTCATATTGCGGACAAATATCCAGCACTTCGCAGCCTTCCACATAGCCCTCCGCATCGGCTTTGATCAGGACGATTTCGGCCAGGCTTGTCTGATTGGGCTTGGGCACCAGCATGGCCACACCGCCGTCGCTGGTAAATATGGGCCGGCTCATGCCAAAATTTCCCGAAGGATAACCTCGGGCCCATTGCATGTCTCCCGACTCATCGATCTTGATCAGCCCCGCCAGTCCGTTGCCCATATAGGTGCGCACCAGTACATCGCCATTGGTGCCCAGCGTTGCAACGCCGGTATTCTGAATCAGGCTTTGCAATCTTTTTTGCCAGATAATACTTCCGTCGTGTTTGAACCGAAGCATTACAACATCATTGGAACCTGGAAACGATCCAGCCGCAAAAAGCTGACCGTTGGAATAAACGCCCAGATCCTTGACCCAAAGCCCGGCAATGTGCCAATACCAAAAGGGATTGCCGTCATGGCTAATTCTGAACAAATATGTCCCTGTGCTATTGTATGCAGCAGCCAACCAGGATCCACCCAGGTAATCCGCCACGGATATTCCCGTCAAGGTGTCGTCCGGCAATTCGATTTTCAACATCCAATCCAAATTGCCGTCAAAATTCCATTGCTGAATATTAAATGGTTTTTCAATCACCTCCCTTCTGGAAACAGTGACAATGCCCGCCGAAGAAACGGCCACCTGGCCATTCGAAAAATTCGGTTTTCCCGTATATACAGTCCAGTTCATTTGCCCACCTGCATCGACACTGAGCAGGGCCTGCGCATCATTGTTGTTGATTGACAGAAAAATATCCCCGCTGGGGCTTAAATCCACATCGAATACGGCTGCACTGTCCAACTGTCTGCCCCACTCCACTACACCCTGGGCATCCAGCTTGATGATCTGTCCCGAAACACCACCCACCACAAAACCTCCGTCAGGTGCCTCGGCAAGGGCAACACCGCCCAGTCCGGAAGCAGTGGAACTGATGAGCTTCTGGTAGGTAGCTTGTGAAGTAACAAAGCATGGAGAGAGCAACAACAAGAGGAGTAATACCGGATGTTTCATCTGTGAGTGTGCATGTGCAGAAGCCGACAAAAGTGAAGTTTGAAAGGTGATTATCATCACCCCTGCACCTGCCGGAACAGGTATCGGCTTATTTTGGGTTCAGTGCCTGATGTTCCAAATACGCAAGGTTCTCAGCACTATTTTTGAGCCGATATGCTTTAACCCTTTCAAATTGTCAACATGAAGACCGTCCTCAATGTACTCTTTTTCCTGGCCCTGTCAGTGATTTCCTTCGGTCAAACGGAAGAACCACTCATTTGCAAAGACCTGAGCAGCATCATCCAGTTGGAACAACAGCACGGCGAGCAATTGCTGAATTTTCGGGTCAATGAACTCACCCAGAACTACGACCTGAAATACCACCGGATGGAATTGGACCTGGATCCGGCCCAGGCCTATATTTCCGGAAAAATAACTTCTTATTTCGTCGCAAAGGAAAACGCCTTCGATGCCATCAATTTCGATTTCCGGGAAAATATGCAAGTATTGAAAGTCACCTACCACGGCAACAGCTTGGGATGGTCAATGGCAGACGACAATCTGCAAATTCCGCTGCCGGCACCATTGCCCGAAGGCAGCCTGGACAGCATCACCATAGAATACAAAGGTGCACCGGAATCAGCAGGATTCGGCGCTTTTGAGGCCAGCACCCACAACGGCACCCCCGTGCTCTGGACCCTCTCCGAACCCTACGGCGCAAAAACCTGGTGGCCCTGCAAACAGGACCTCAACGACAAAATTGATTCTGTGGACATCATCGTCAGAACGGGTGCCGATTACCGGGTTGCCTCCAACGGCCTGCTCGTTTCTGAAACCCTTGACGGCAACGACAAAATCTACCACTGGAAACACCGCTACCCCATCCCGGCCTACCTCATTGCCGTGGCGATAACCAACTACGCCGAATTTTCTGAAAATATGGCCCTCGGCAATGGCGACAGCCTGCTGCTCCAGCACTATATTTATCCGGAAAATTTGCAGGGATATATTCCGCAATTGCAGAAGACAAAAAATTTCATCCAGCTTTACGACCAATTATTCGGCACTTATCCTTTTTCCGAAGAAAAATACGGCCATGCACAGTTCGGCTGGGGCGGCGGCATGGAACACCAGACCATGAGCTTCATGGGCGGATTTTCCGACGGCCTCATCGCCCACGAACTGGCGCACCAGTGGTTTGGCGACAAAGTGACTTGCGGCTCCTGGCAGGATATCTGGCTCAACGAGGGCTTCGCCACCTACCTCACCGGCCTCACCAACGAATTTCTGGGCAGTGAAGCAGACTGGCAAAACTGGAAAACCAACCAGATCAACTACGTCACCAGCCAACCCGGCGGCTCCGTTTGGGTACCTGACACCACCAGTGTGGGCCGCATCTTCCACGGACGCCTCAGCTACGCCAAAGGCTCCCTGCTGCTGCACATGCTCCGCTGGAAACTGGGCGATGACGATTTCTTCCAGGCCCTTAGAAACTACCTCGACGACCCGCAACTGGCTTACGGCTACGCCCGCAACGCCGACCTGCAATTCCACCTGGAACAGCAGAGCGGACAAGATCTCACCGAATTTTTCGACGACTGGTACTACGGGGAGGGCTACCCCTCGTACCAGATTGAATGGATTCCCATGCCGGGGCCAAAAATCAAGATCCTGGTCTTTCAGACCACTTCGCACCCTTCGGTTGATTTCTTCGAAATGCCCCTGCCGCTGCTGGTCAAAAACCAGGACAAGGACAGCCTCATCGTGCTGGATCACCAATTTAGCGGACAGGAGTTCATCCTGGACCTGGACTTTATGCCGACGGAAGTACAATTCGATCCGGACCAGTGGATCCTTTCGGCGAACAACACGGTGGTAGAGGGCATCATCGAGAGCACCAGGGAACCCGCATGGGCCGCAGCGCTGCTCCTCTGGCCCAACCCCGCCCACGACCGGCTCACACTGGAGCTGCCCAACCAGAACCCGGTCATAACGGGCATTGAAATTGCCGGAACAGATGGAAGAGTCCTCTTGCGTCAGAACAACACCACCCTGCCAGCTACTGTGGACATCCAACATCTTCCACCCGGAACCTACATTTGCACCATCTCCGCCAACGACGGGAAAGTGGTGAGGAGGTTTGTGAAAAGGTGATGAGCGTGACGGACGTGACAAGCGTGACGGACGTGACAAGCGTGACGGACGTGACAAGCGTGACAAGCGTGACGGACGTGACAGGCGTGACGGACGTGACAGGCGTGACGGACGTGACAGGCGTGACGGACGTCACAAGCGTGACGGACGTGACAGGCGTGATGGACGTGATGGGATAATCCTCCATAATCCCTATAATCCTCATAATCCTCCATAATCCCTATAATCCTCATAATCCCTATAATCCTCCATAATCCTCATAATCCTCAAAACATGAAACCACCACTTACATTCCTCTTCGCACTCCTGATTTCAATTTCCTTCGGCCAAAACCCGGAGGGGAAAATAGACCCCATATTGTTGGAAAAAACGGCGGGGTGCGCTGAAGCAGAATTTATCGTCGTAATGAGCGAGCAGGCCGATATTGCGCCAGCGAAGGGGCTGAAAAAAAAGGAAGAAAAAGCCCGCTATGTTTTTGAAAAATTGCGGCAGACCGCCGAAAAATCGCAAAGCGGTATACGGGAATTTTTGCAAAATATGGGAATACCTTACCGCACCTTGTTTATCGTAAATGCGCTCAAGGTGAAAGGCGACAGGGAATTGCTGCTGCAAGTGGCTGGCCGCTCTGACGTTGCCGCTGTGATCGACAATCCTGCCATCCGGCTCGAACGCCCGTTTGCCGAAGGAAATGACAACAACCCGAGAACCATCGAGTGGGGACTGGAAAAAATCAACGCCGACGATGTTTGGGCCATGGGCATCCGGGGGCAGGGCGTCACCGTGGGCGGCCAGGACACCGGCTACGAATGGACGCACCCCGCACTGAAAGCCAGCTACCGGGGCTACGACGCCACCACCGACACCGCCGACCATAACTACAACTGGCACGACGCCATCCACGAACTCAGCCCCCTCAACAACGACAGCCTGCCCGACCCCGCCAACAACCCCTGCGGACTGGACAGCCCCGAACCTTGCGACGACAACAACCACGGCACCCACACCATGGGCACCATGGTGGGCCTGGACGGCGAGAACGAAATCGGGGTGGCACCTGAGGCCCAATGGTGTGCCTGCCGCAACATGGAACGTGGCTGGGGCTCGCCATTTTCCTACCTGGAGTGCTTCCAATGGTTTCTGGCACCCACCGACCTGAACGACGAAAACCCGGACCCGGAGCGGGCGCCACACGTCATTGCCAACTCCTGGTACTGCCCGCCCGTGGAGGGCTGCACCCCCGGCAACTTCCCCGTGATGAACCTGGCCATCCAGAACCTGCGGCTGGCCGGCACGGTGGTGGTGGTCTCGGCCGGCAACAGCGGCCCCTCGTGCAGCAGCATCAGCGCGCCGCCGGCCATGTTCGACGCCGCCTTTGCCGTGGGCGCCACCGACAGTGAAGACACCATCGCCGGCTTCAGCAGCCGGGGCCCCGTCACCATCGACGGCAGCATGCGCCTCAAACCCGACCTCAGCGCCCCCGGCGTGGGCGTGCGCTCCAGCATCCGCTTTGGCGGCTATGCCAGCTTCAGCGGCACCAGCATGGCCGGACCCCACGTGGCCGGCGTGGTGGCCCTCATGATCAGCGCCAACCCCGACCTGGCCGGCCAACCCGACCTCATCGAAGACATCCTCAGACAAACCGCCGTGCCCCTCACCACCGACCAGGAATGCGGCGGCATACCCGGCACCGAAGTGCCCAACCACACCTACGGCTACGGCCGTGTGGACGCCCTGGCCGCAGTAGAAAAAGCCCTCGAACTGGCACAGGTGGATGCCACCGCCACGGCCTTGCCCACCACATTCAGGGTCTATCCAAATCCCGCCAGCGGTAGTTTTTTCGTCGCTTCGCAAAACGGCCACAGCACCGCCATTTTGGAACTGTACAGCTCCGCCGGCCAGCGCCTATTAACCGAATCATGGCAAAACAGGGGCATCCATGAAGTGCAGTTGCCAGCCACCGCCGCCGGCATGGTCTTCTACCGCATCATCGCCGACGGGAAAGTGGTAACGGGGAGGTTGGTGGTACGAGGGTTTTGAGGAAGGTATCAATTGGGCAAGCCACGTTGGTGGTCTGTTGGCACTTTTGTTCGTGACGGGTGACTCGTGACTCGTGACGCGTAACTCGTGACGCGTGACGGGGCGCCGCAAGTTGAGGAAACCCATGCTGTATTTTGTGTTGGTATTTATATTTGTCAGGCATGTCCTTGAGGGGTATTTCATCTGCATGATGTGAAAAGAGGGTGCTGATTTCTAACCAGGAAAAAACAAGACTTTAGCTTTGTAAACCTCGCCCCCGGGATGCACAAGTACTTTCCCACTCATCAAATTGCTGCACATGGAAAAGAAAGCACTACAAGCCAAACAACAGGAGATACTAGAACTCATCAAAGCATTTTGTTCGCAGAAGCTGGACGAGGAATATTTTGAATTATCGAAGCGGATGCTTGAAAAAATCGGACGCAAGAGAATCCAGCCACTCGTTACGGGCAAAGTTCATGTATGGGCCGCTGGCATCATCCATGCCATTGGAACCATCAATTTTTTGTTCGACAAAGAGCAAGAACCCTATGTATCCCTGGATGAGATCAGTGAATTTTTTGGAACGAGCAAATCCTCCTTCGGTCAAAAATCGAAACAGATAAGGGATATGCTGAAAGTGGGTCCCTGGGACCCGGAATTTTCCAGGGCAATGGTTCAAAGGAGCAACCCAATGGCCGAAATGGTAATGGTTGACGGATTTCTCGTACCTCTGAGATCATTGCCTGAAGAATACCAGCAAATGGTAAGACAGGCAAGGGCAGAAGGAAAAGACATTTCATTCAAAACACGCTGACCGGTACCCATTGCCGTCAAGAAAATGATAGGATGAAAAATCCGGTTTGGAATGGCAGGTTGTGACGGGCACCAGCCGGTTTTTACAAAAATATCTGCCAAACACAACGCCTGTTGCCCGATCGTCAAAGAAAGCTCCAGCATTCTGACTTTTACAAAAAAAGAACCTGAGCGGAAAAGCAGCAATACCCAACTTCACATTCCAGGATCGGGGTAGCATCTGGCCGCCCTCGAAAATTTCACGAACAATGTTCGTGGAGATTTTCCAAAGCTTACATTTCAATTTACAAGAACCGCTGCACTCATGAGACTGTCAATTTCAATTCTTCTGCTCGTTCTCACGGTATCGCTTAGCGGGCAACAAAGTTGCTTCGAGAACATCGGCGATTTTTCATTTCACGGAAATGATGTGAAAACCCACTATGCCAATGCCGCAATTATCTTCGCAGGAAGTGATCTAGATGTTTCCATTTTCCCTTATCACAATGCACCGGAGGAGTGGAAGCACATCCGCGGTGTCACCAGTTTGTTGCTTGCCGCAAAGCTGGCGGATGGCCCCGTAATCGATGCTGCTGCACAGTTTCCCGTCCTCCACTTTACCGACTTTTGTCCCGGCCCCCTGGCGGCTGATGGCAGTACTGCCGGGGAGGATTGCTCCCGATGGAATCGCAAATGGCAAGTATTTCGGGACGAAATTTTACACCACATCGAGGACTATGCATACGATGCGTTCGTGAACGAGCCCATCCTGAACATATTCGGATGGCCAGGCAATGGCAATCCATATTTCGAACAAATAAACGGGTTTCCATTGCCAGACAGCCCACAAGGTTTCGCTCCGTTTTTCGATGCCGACGGTGACGGCATTTACGAACCGCAATTCGGCGAATATCCCATGGTGGAAGGCGTGGACGAAATTCCGTCTCAAATCGCATGGGCCGTTGCCAACGACTATTGCGGTGACTTGTTCGATGATGTGACTTCCTATTTTGGAGACATGAACGCCGAAGTTCAGCTCACCCTTTTCAGCTTTTATTGCGACGATAATCCAATCCTCAACCGCACGGTATTCAACCGGTGGAAAATCATCAACAAGCATTCCACCAGCTGGGATTCGCTTTTCATGGGTGCCTTCCTCGATTGGGATTTCGAGTGCCTGGCTGGCCGTGATGAAGGTGCCGGCACCTACCCCCAGGGCCAAAGCGTGTTTCACTACCTGCGCAGCATTCCCAACCCAATGGGCACACCTTGTGATACGCTGTTGCCAGATACAATCAAGAAAACCCTCATTTCAACCGGCTTCCTCAACCACGAGCTACACAAATCCAACGTGCTCGGGCTTCCCTGCACACCCCCTCCCTTTTTGAAGCAGCCCTTCAAATTTCTCGATGGCACCACGACTTCTGGCCACCTGACCTACGGCGAAGACGGCTGCAATCCGGATGCCCCACCGGCCCAGTTTGCCTTCGACGGAAACCCCGCTGATCCGAACGCATGGAGCATGGCATCGGCAAACCTGCCTTTCTCGGACTACGAAATCCTCCCTTCTGTTTTTCTCGGAACGGTGCAACCCGGCGAAGCGGTTACCATCGATATGTTCACGGCCTTCCACCGGGAAAGCGGCGCCGACTTTTCCCAGAACGTCCAGTTGATGTACCAGGAAATCGACCAGATCCGCAGCCAGTACCAGGCCGGAATCTCGACTGCCTGCTCCCGCCTGGATTGCACCGGTGACTGTGTATGGCCGGGAGACCACAACGGAGACTCCATCGTAAACCACTGCGATTTGTTCCCCCTTGCCGTACACCTGAACCAAACCGGCGCTAAGCGATCCGAAAGCCCGTTTTGGCATGCCTCCCAGGCGCAAACCTGGAATGGCCAGCAAGCCAATGGCAAAGACCTCAAACATGCCGACGGCGATGGCAACGGACGGATTGAAATCGAGGATTTCAATATTTCCGAAAATCATTACCGTTTCACTTTGCCGGGTCAGCTCCCGCCACCAATCGTTTACCAGGCAGGCCCCGAACTTTATTTCACAATAATCGGCGCAGGTATGCAGGTGGATCCAAACCATCTGAAAGCCGGTCAAACCTTCGTCATCAAGGTGTGGCTCGACGCACCCGAAGAACTTTACGGGCTCGCATTCGAGCTGGAATACGACACTGCCTACCTGAAGCCCCCGCATGCGTACAATACCGGCCTCGGCAATTATCCAAACTATACCGCATCATGGAGTTCGGAATACAGGGTGGAAAACAACCGCTATGTCATCGACAGGTGCGAAGTCAGAACGCATCCCGACTCCACCCTCCACGACGGGAAATCCTTGGCCTTTTTTACTGGCACCCTCGACGACTATCCCAATGTGTTGCCTTCGGCCAAAACACTGGTGCGCCTCAGAAACATCAAAGGCATCCGCAACGATGGCACAGAAATAACTTTGGGTGCTACCGACCTCGAACTTCATTTCGATGACATAATGACTGCAACCGGCGAGAAAGCAACTGCCCCAACCGTAGCCATTTATCCCAATCCGGCAAAGGAATTCGTCGAAGTGATCCTGCCAGAACATACCGCAGGCCCATTGCAAATCCAAATCATCGATCAGCTTGGTCGGGCGGTTTACACCGGAGATTGGCGAGGTGAAAATGAACTGCGTATTCCTGTTTCAAATCTCCCAAATGGACTCTACTGGCTTAGGCTGAATGGCCAAATGACAGGGAAATTCTGTGTCATGCACTAAATTCCCATCACCTGGCTGCAAGCGGCCAATTTCATCCTGCACTTCGATAAATTTTTTACCACGGAGTTATCGCTAAAGATCAACCCCGGCAGTGTTCTGAAACCCCTGCCTGCGTTTGGACCAGAGGCACCGGATGCTACCAAGATATTTCGGTACGTCGCCAGCATGTTCTTAGGAAAATAGCACACTGCGCATGGACAGTGTTCCGTAGTGAAACTTGTCATAAGGAAAGCTAATCTCATCACTTGTTTCCTGAAGGCCCACTGTGTAAACCAGGGGCAGGTAGTGGCTGGGTTCCGGAACGGCCAAACGGGCAGCCTGCCCCAGCTTTTCGTACTCCACTACCCCACGGGCATTGCCGGATTCCAGAAATTCTTTCACTTTATTATCAAACTCCAGTGCCCAGTCACGGGGTGGAGCATTCAGGTCGTGGAAATCCACCATTCTGAGGTTGTGGGTCAGGTTGCCGCTGCCAATGATGAGCACACCCTTTCGACGCAATGCCCGCAACTCTCTGGCCAGTTCGTAATGCCAGTCGGCGGATTTGTAGTAGTCAATGCTCAACTGAAAAACCGGGATATCCGCCTGCGGAAAGAGGTGCCGTAGCACCGACCAATTCCCATGGTCAAAGCCCCACTCATGGTCCTCCTCGATGCGGATGTGCTTTACCAGCCTTGCCGTTTCCCGGGCAAGGGCCGGTGCGCCAGGAGCAGGATACTTTACCTCATACAATTCCTTCGGAAAACCGTACATATCGTAAACCATCGGCGGGTGGTCCACCACCTGCACCCGGGTACCCCTCGTCAGCCAGTGCGCCGACAGCACCAGGATGGCCTTTGGCCGTGGAAGCCGCCTGCCAAGTGCTTTAAGTGAGCGGGTAAAATCATTGTCCTCGATGGCATTCATTGGGCTGCCATGCCCAACAAAAAGCACCGGCATTTTACTTCCGGTTTCCGACAGCCCATCCGTCCATTTTTCAAATTCTTTGGTAGTCATGGTGAATCCACTTAAAAGGCCCAAACCAAGCGCTTTTAGAAATTTATTGCGATCCATTTGATCTGAATTGATGCAATGAGTAACACCCAATGCGCATAGAGTGTTGAGGAACCCTGTAGTAACGGAAAGCATGGTGGTGAGGAGCGGGAGCAAGGCCCAAGTCCAGGGCAGAAAATCGAGGAGCTGACCCCTAGTCAGCGCTTCGGATGGCAACGCCGGCAGGGTTCAGAAACCCAAAGATCAACGCCGGCAGGGTTCAAAATCCCTGCCGGCGCTTTTTGCAACATGCACCTCATCCCAGGCCACAGCGACCCAGGTATGGTGGCCCTCATGATCAGCGCCAGTGATATGGCTTTCTACCACATCATAGCCGATGGGAAAAATTTAAGGTCGAACTCCAGTTCGACGTAAAGGCAGTTCCCCTGTGGGAGAGAAACGAGGAGCTGACCCCTAGTCAGCGCCTCGGAGGGCAACGCCGGCAGGGTTCAGAACCGCTGCCGGCGTTTGGCCCGTGAAACAGAACAGGATTCAGGTTTAACGATCCCTGGGACAATTGCATGGCCCGGAACCTGTGAGGAGCTGACTTCCAGATCATCTCCTCAATTTTTTTATTCTGACTTATCAGCCGTTTTCAAAACCATTTAAGGGGTTCCCATATCATGGTAATCAGGAAACCAAAGTCGTCATAATCCTTCTTCTAAAAAATATTCCTTCCTCAGTTCATACTAATCCTGGTATTCATTGAATCATGGCAACGTCTTAATCCAACCTCCTATGCACATTCCAGCGTAATCCAAATCATGGTAATCAAGAAACCAAAGTCGTCTTAATCCTTCTTCTGAAAAATATTCATTCCTCAGTAAATAATAATCCTGGTATTCATTGAATCATGGCAACGTCTTAATCCAACCTCCTATGCACATTCCAACGTGATCCAAATCATGGTAATCAGGAAACCAAAGTCGTCTTAAGCCTTCTTCTAAAAAATATTCCTTCCTCAGTTCATAGAAATACTGGTATTCAGTGAATCATGGCAACGTCTTAATCCAACCTCCTATGCACATTCCAGCGTGATCCAAATCATGGTAATCAGGAAACCAAAGTCGTCTTAATCCTTCTTCTAAAAAATATTCCTTCCTCAGTTCATAGAAATCCTGGTATTCAGTGAATCATGGCAACGTCTTAACCCATCCTCCGATGCCTTCTCCAGCGTAACCCTAATCATGGTAATCAAGAAATCAAGGTCGTCTTTATCCTTCTTCTGCTGGATATTCCTTTCTGAGGACATTATAGATTCATGGAAGGAAGAAGAAGAATGGTCTTAATCCTTCTTCTGCTGGATATTCCTTTCTGAGAGCATGGGTCCCTGAGGAAGGTATTTGACGGGAAGGGTCTTAATCCTTCTTCTGCTGGATATTCCTTTCTGAGACTGCGGTCGCCAGGGGAACCCCATGTTCCTCTGGCGGGAAGGTCTTAATCCTTCTTCTGCTGGATATTCCTTTCTGAGACAAAAAAACCCATATCCCAGGATATAGAGTAGTCCGTCTTAATCCTTCTTCTGCTGGATATTCCTTTCTGAGCTATGAAAACCTTCTCGAAGGCAAGCTTTGCGTCGTGTCTTAATCCTTCTTCTGCTGGATATTCCTTTCTGAGAAAAATCCATCTTTCGAAGAGTTTCCAGCTCCAGAGTCTTAATCCTTCTTCTGCTGGATATTCCTTTCTGAGCACTAAATCCTACGGCCATGCGGATAGGACGGTTAGTCTTAATCCTTCTTCTGCTGGATATTCCTTTCTGAGATGTATTTGTTCCCAATGATTGCTCCGGCCGACAGGCGTCTTAATCCTTCTTCTGCTGGATATTCCTTTCTGAGAAGGAAAAGCATTATCCGTCATTGCCGGCAAAAGCAAGTCTTAATCCTTCTTCTGCTGGATATTCCTTTCTGAGCTCCAAAGAGCAATTCTTTCGGGCTTATCAGGTTTTGTCTTAATCCTTCTTCTGCTGGATATTCCTTTCTGAGCACCTGAAGAATTTAAAGAGTTTGCGAAAGAACCATGGTCTTAATCCTTCTTCTGCTGGATATTCCTTTCTGAGGCGTAGAGAGCAGTGATTATTGATTGACTGCATCTCGTCTTAATCCTTCTTCTGCTGGATATTCCTTTCTGAGCGGGAAGGATACCGCCGGGACGCTCACGTCAACCCTAGTCTTAATCCTTCTTCTGCTGGATATTCCTTTCTGAGCAATAGCTACGAGTACTTGTCTATGGTCGAGGAACTGGTCTTAATCCTTCTTCTGCTGGATATTCCTTTCTGAGGGCGTTATCGATTTGAACTTCGACTTGCTGCTCACTCCCGTCTTAATCCTTCTTCTGCTGGATATTCCTTTCTGAGAAATCAAAAAGGCTGGCCTCACCCTGCAAAAGGGCAGTCTTAATCCTTCTTCTGCTGGATATTCCTTTCTGAGACTTGCAGTGGGCATCCTGCCGCACCTTCCAATCTGTCTTAATCCTTCTTCTGCTGGATATTCCTTTCTGAGACACCTTCCGGGACACCTAAAACGCTGAATATCAAGTCTTAATCCTTCTTCTGCTGGATATTCCTTTCTGAGTTCACCTAAATCTATAGATCATGTATGTTTCGTTCAACGTCTTAATCCTTCTTCTGCTGGATATTCCTTTCTGAGAGAATCAGAATTTATCGCCTTGCTCTTGCATTTTGGCGTCTTAATCCTTCTTCTGCTGGATATTCCTTTCTGAGGTAAGGAGGAAGTAGTTTTGTATACGTTTGGTTTAGTTGTCTTAATCCTTCTTCTGCTGGATATTCCTTTCTGAGTGAAGCTCTGGAATTGGCAGGAAAATTACCCAAAGTCTTAATCCTTCTTCTGCTGGATATTCCTTTCTGAGATATGAAACTAATTGAAGAAATCCTTCCAGCCCAGTCTTAATCCTTCTTCTGCTGGATATTCCTTTCTGAGCGGAACGCAAGGGCCGGGGCTGGTTTTAAACCTTTTGAGTCTTAATCCTTCTTCTGCTGGATATTCCTTTCTGAGCGATTTACTGGGGGACAACCAGAGGTTTAATGGAGCTAGTCTTAATCCTTCTTCTGCTGGATATTCCTTTCTGAGCAACATCAAAAATGATGAAGGGGAATTAATTGTGTGTCTTAATCCTTCTTCTGCTGGATATTCCTTTCTGAGGCCCAAACATTAAAAGCGACGACGGCGAGTTAATCGGTCTTAATCCTTCTTCTGCTGGATATTCCTTTCTGAGCGCTGTGATATGGACACTTATCACAAAATCAAAGGCGTCTTAATCCTTCTTCTGCTGGATATTCCTTTCTGAGTTCATTAAAAATTCACTATCATGAGAATTAGCCCTTGTCTTAATCCTTCTTCTGCTGGATATTCCTTTCTGAGGTTTAACGGGGAATTTGAGCAATGGGTCCCGGCTGGTCTTAATCCTTCTTCTGCTGGATATTCCTTTCTGAGGATGGGGCTTCTTTTTAACCCTCTAAATTAGTATTTATGGTCTTAATCCTTCTTCTGCTGGATATTCCTTTCTGAGAGACAGCACCGGGATGCCTCCCTTGAGATTGGGTCCAGTCTTAATCCTTCTTCTGCTGGATATTCCTTTCTGAGTGCTTAGTGTTCTATTTGATAAAGGCTTTGTTTGGGTCTTAATCCTTCTTCTGCTGGATATTCCTTTCTGAGGTGGCCACCGAAGCGGGTATCAAATGGAGAGTAATAATCGTCTTAATCCTTCTTCTGCTGGATATTCCTTTCTGAGACTAACTTATTTATCCCTTAAGGCCCATAGAGAGCCTGGTCTTAATCCTTCTTCTGCTGGATATTCCTTTCTGAGTTTTACGGTTTTTAAATCCCAGTTGAGACTTGGACACCGTCTTAATCCTTCTTCTGCTGGATATTCCTTTCTGAGCCCGACTCGACATCATTTATGATGCGAGTCGGCGCATGTCTTAATCCTTCTTCTGCTGGATATTCCTTTCTGAGCTTAGGATCTTCTAAGATATAACCTCGATGAGCTTAATGTCTTAATCCTTCTTCTGCTGGATATTCCTTTCTGAGTTCGGGCAATGGGTTATCATGCACCCTAACGGGTGAGTCTTAATCCTTCTTCTGCTGGATATTCCTTTCTGAGACTATTAATAATAGCCGATAGTTGGTTATATAAAGGGGTCTTAATCCTTCTTCTGCTGGATATTCCTTTCTGAGTCTGGAGTCAATCGAAGAGCATATATCGCTTGACTACCTGTCTTAATCCTTCTTCTGCTGGATATTCCTTTCTGAGTGCGGGAGAGCTGAGGGCCTCAGATTCACTCCAGTAAGTCTTAATCCTTCTTCTGCTGGATATTCCTTTCTGAGCCTCAAGGTTACTTTGCAGCAATGTGTAAAGTTCTCGTTGTCTTAATCCTTCTTCTGCTGGATATTCCTTTCTGAGCTCTGTTTTTTGAGAGAAGGGGAAGGGGAATGGTTGTCTTAATCCTTCTTCTGCTGGATATTCCTTTCTGAGAAGGATCAAGATTAACAGATAGCCGGGGAATCCCGGGTCTTAATCCTTCTTCTGCTGGATATTCCTTTCTGAGGACCTACAGGAGAGATGGTGACAAGGGATTTCTAGTCGTCTTAATCCTTCTTCTGCTGGATATTCCTTTCTGAGAGAGGCCACCAGGCCTCCGACGAAAGAATGGCAAGAGTCTTAATCCTTCTTCTGCTGGATATTCCTTTCTGAGTATGAGTCGATCCCTCAGGCCAGCGTCTTTACTGATGCGTCTTAATCCTTCTTCTGCTGGATATTCCTTTCTGAGTACAAAGGCGTGACCAGCCCAAATGTTAAAAACGAGTCTTAATCCTTCTTCTGCTGGATATTCCTTTCTGAGGGAGGAACTGATGATTGAACTTGGGGATAACCCCGTCTTAATCCTTCTTCTGCTGGATATTCCTTTCTGAGATTTCGGCGGATTCGGCTTCCGCTGGTTTGAGTCGAAGTCTTAATCCTTCTTCTGCTGGATATTCCTTTCTGAGGCTGACAGAGTTATGCGAAACCGCCAATGATGCGGTTGTCTTAATCCTTCTTCTGCTGGATATTCCTTTCTGAGCGTTTTAAACCCGAAGAAGATGCTTGAATTTGAAGTGGTCTTAATCCTTCTTCTGCTGGATATTCCTTTCTGAGTGCTGAGAAAAACTAAGATGAAATCTGTTTTAACGGGTCTTAATCCTTCTTCTGCTGGATATTCCTTTCTGAGCATCTTAACCACAAAGTATGGAAATGAGCATGAGTGTCTTAATCCTTCTTCTGCTGGATATTCCTTTCTGAGTGGTGGGTATCTCAGGAGAATGTCAATAAAGTGTGTCTTAATCCTTCTTCTGCTGGATATTCCTTTCTGAGGCTATACCATGAAGCTTTGGAACTTGCAAAGAAAGGTCTTAATCCTTCTTCTGCTGGATATTCCTTTCTGAGAAGAAGTAACATACATACTGGACCCGGGGCATGGGTCTTAATCCTTCTTCTGCTG
>PAAY01000010.1 GCA_002698985.1 Saprospirales bacterium
CATCAGCCATCTTGTAACCCGCTGTTTCAACGGCGGGAATAATGCCAGTCCCCCTACCCACATCAAACTTCTATTCAGAACATCACATCAGAAATGATCCATCACCTTTGTAGCTGGAAAAGTTGATGCTGATGTTTTGTAAAGATGTTGGATGCAGTGAGGGGTTTGCCCGGCAACCCCTCGCTGAAGCAAGGGGTTTCAAGATGTTTGATGGAGTGGAAGGTTGTTAGCCCACAGGAATTTAACCTGCAACTTCAGGATCAAATTGCTCATTCAATACCCTCAGGCGGAATGTCGGATTTGTGGGTAATCAATAGGGTTTAGAGAGGTTTAGAGGAGTTGAGAGGGGTTGCTGAAACAGCTTCAAAAAACTGGCCTGGCCCAACATGACTTTTTCCGGGAGTGCCATCGAGAAGCACTTCACCTGAAAACAGAAAAGCCCGGCATCACGCTAAGTGTGCCGGGCTTTTTTTATCGTTCTGAAAGATTTTATTCTTCCTCTTCAGAAGCCTTCTCAGCAACTTCCACTTTGGGAACTTCCTTCTTCACCGTTTCAGTGGTGATGTGCAAACCGGCTACTTTGGCATTTGCCTCAGCCACTTTCTGGCGCCATTCGGCAGCACGCTTGGCGAGCTTGGCTTCTTTGGCGTCCACCCATTCTTTGTACATCTTATTGGCCTGCTCCTCAGTGAGCGCACCTTTCTTTACACCACGCATCAGATGGCGCAGGTAGTACACCCCTTTTAAACGGAGCATTGCCCGAACAGTATCGGTAGGCTGAGCACCTTTTTGCAACCAATCGTAAGCCTTTTCGCGGTCCACTTCGATGGTAGCAGGAACGGTCTGCGGATTGTAAAAACCAATGCGCTCGATGAACTTACCATCGCGGGGAGCCCTTGCATCGGCAATGACGATGTGGTAGTAAGGCTTCTTTTTCTTGCCTTTTCTTTGCAATCTGATTTTAACTGCCATGTTTTCAATGTTGCGACGCAGCTTTCTGTATTTTACTGCGTCCGGTTAAACATCCCCGCTTACTCTGATCAACAGGCGGCGGGCTTAAGCGGGCGCAAAGCTAACCTATTTTCGCATCTGTGTAAACGCCTCGGTGCATTTTTGTTTACCTTCGGTAAATTCAACCAAGTTTTCGCAAATTTGAGCACCGATCATCCCTCAAACCCCCGGACCATGAGACTTTCTTCGCTCTTTTTCCTTCTTTTCCTCGCTGGCGCAACCTTCGCACAAGACACCCTTTCCGGCGTCGTCAACAGCTATGCAGCCGTTACCCAACTGGATTTTTGCCAGGGCAGGCTCATCCTCGGCCCCGCCAGCGGGCAGTTTTCCGAAGGGCAGAAAGTGCTGCTCATGCAGATGCAGGGGGCAAGCATCGACGAATCCAACTCTTCGGCCTTCGGCACAATCCAGCAGCTCAACCACGCCGGCCATTTCGAAGAAAACGAAATCCTCGAGCTTTCAGGCGACACGGTCTGGCTCCGCTATACGCTGCTGCACGATTACGATGTCAGCGCCGCCATGCAACTGATTGGGTTCCCACAAATTGCCGGCAACGCAGTCCTGGATGGCGTCATCTGCCAGCCCTGGAACGGGGCTTATGGCGGCGTACTGGCTGTCCAAAGCAACGGTAGCATCAGCCTGCTCAGTGATGTGGACGTGTATGGCATGGGCTTCGGCGATGAATTCCCGCACGAGGTCGTCAGCAACTGCACCTGGCTCACCTTCGCCAACAACTACCATTACCCATCCGCCAATTGGCGCGGAGCGCCGAAGGGGCAAGGCATTGCCAAATTCATCCCCGACAAAGAACACGGGTGTGGCCCACAGGCCAATGGCGGCGGGGGTGGCAACGACCACAACAGCGGTGGCGGAGGAGGCGCCCATGCCGGTATCGGTGGCCAGGGCGGCCGGCAAACACCTTCATCAGCTTTCGGCTGCTCCGGCAACTTTCCGGGGCTGGGAGGCCGCAGCCTGCCCCTCTCCCCCACCCGCCTGTTCATGGGCGGTGAAGGCGGCAATGGCCATGTGGACGACAACAACGCCGGCAGCCCTGGCGCCCGTGGCGGGGGCATCCTCCTGCTCATCACCGACACACTCATTACAAATGGCTTCGGCCTGTCGGCCAACGGCAACACACCCCCTTTGGCAGGCGGCGACGGAGCCGGTGGCGGCGGTGCAGGGGGGAGTATCTACCTGTCTGCCGGAGTGCTCATCGGCAATACCACCCTCAGCGCTGCCGGTGGTGATGGCGGCGACGTGACCAATCCCACCGACCGCTGTTTCGGCCCCGGCGGTGGCGGCAGCGGCGGCCGCATTGTTGCCCCGGCGGCGGCAGGCATCAACACCAATGTTGCCGGAGGCGAAGCTGGGGAAAACACCACCGCCTCCCCCCAATGCAGCGGCCCATCCAACGGCGCTGAGCCGGGCCAGGCAGGAGCGGTAGAGCCGCTTTTCCCACTTCCGGGCAGCAATGAGCAGATCGTCGAAACCCTGATCCTCACCCAGCCACAACCCGCCACCATTTGCGAAGGTGACACGGCAAGTTTCCAGTTTCAGGTGCAGGGAAATTTTCTGCACTACCAGTGGCAGCTGGATGACATGGGCAACTGGACCGATCTCCCCAACGACACCCTGCCGGAGTTGAACCTAACCACCGAGGGGCTTTACCGTTGTGTGGTGAGCAGCCCCTGCGCCGGCACACTCATTTCGGATGAGGTGCAGCTCACCGTTCAGCAGGCACCCCTTGCAGCCTTTGATGCAGTTGAAACTGGCGAAGGCCTTTTTCAGTTCCAAAACAACAGCTTGAACGCCACCACCTGGCAGTGGGATTTCGGCGACGCCAGCCTGAGCGCAGAAGAAAATCCGGTGCACCAGTACCAGAACCATGGTGCTTACACGGTGGTGCTCATTGCAGGAAATGATTGCGGAAGTGATACCGCCGTCGCCTTCATCGAATATGTGCCGGCGCCAGTGGCAGCCTTCAGCCTCAGCCCGGCGGAAGGTTGCGCTCCGCTGACGGTAGCATTCGAAAACAATGCTGAAGGTGACAGTCTCCAGTTCTTCTGGAGTTTCCCGGGTGGAAATCCAGCAAGCAGTACGGAAGCCAACCCCGTGGTGGTTTACGCCGCTGCCGGCAACTTCGACGTACAACTGGTGGTGCAAAATGCTTTCGGCGCTGACACCCTCCTGCAGCAGGAGGCCGTAACGGTTCATCCGGTGCCAGCCGCAGATTTCACTTTCACGGCGGACAGCCTGACGGTGCAGTTCCTGTCTCAAAGCCAGGGTGGCCAAAACTACCTTTGGGAATTTGGCGATGGCACTACAGGTACGGAAGAAAACCCCACCCACACCTACCAACAACCGGGAATCTACGAGGTGACGCTAACCGTGAGCAATGGCCCTTGCGGCGCCACAGTTGCCCAAACGGTTGCCGCCATACCCAATGCCACAGGCGAGAACACCTGGCCCGGGCTGCTCATTTATCCCAACCCCAGCCGGGGGTTCGTCCACCTGAGCTTTGGCGAGCATGTAAATATTGAGGGGGTCGAAATTCAGGTTTTTAACAGTTTGGGGATTGAGGTTTTTAAAGCCTACTCACAGCAAAAGGATACCAGCCTGGATCTGCACCATTTGGCTGCCGGTGTTTATTTCCTGGTCTTGAAAAAAGGAGAGGGGCGTGTCCTGGTGCCGTTGGTGATGATTGGGGAGTGAGGGGGAGGTCAGGTACTGGGGAATGGTAAAGCAGGGGGTGAATCGAAAACCCATCACAGAGAGTTTGAATAGCTCCACCGTTAATTAAACTATGTAGTGCTGGCTGACTTTAATGCCAACATACGCAACAACCGCAGATTCAACAGCAACTAATAAATCCGTAAATTATTAGCCTTCAAAAGTTTGAATTAAATTGGCATCTAGTATCTACGATCGGACACACGAATGGTGTTAAGGTAAAAAAAGTGACATTCGTATATTCGGGCGTTGGATGTAATAAACCCAAAAGATAAAATAAAAACCGACAGACAATGTATCTTATCAACAAAGAACAGAATCGAATAACAAAACTCGAGGAAAAATCATTTCACGAGTTAGGTTTGAAGGAGCGGGACAACCTTCAAGAATGGCTAAGAAAAAATCCAGAATCATTAGGAGAGGAACTCCTGATAATTCAAAAGGAATTTAGTGGGTTCTCTGACACTAACGAGCGCTTAGACCTTTTGGCGCTTGACGACCAAGGTAACCTTGTAATAATCGAAAACAAACTTGATAGCAGTGGGAAAGATGTTGTTTGGCAAGTTCTCAAATATGCTTCATATTGCGCCAGCTTATCAAAAGACCAAATTAAAGACATTTATCAGAGCTATTTGGACAAAGAAGGCAACCAAGAGAACGCAGTGGAAAAACTATCAGAATTCTTTAACAACACGGAATATGAGGAACTTGTTTTAAACCAAGGACAGAAACAAAGAATTATAATGGTTGCCGGACACTTCCGAAAAGAGGTAACATCAACAGTTCTTTGGCTCATGAATTACAAAATCAGAATCCAATGCTTCAAAGTGACGCCTTATGCATTCAGTGACCAGTTATTTCTAAAAGTCGAACAAATCCTACCGCTAAAAGAAGCTGAGGAATTCGCAATCAGAATGGCGGAAAAAACACAAGAGGACATTTCATCACAAGAGACACTAAAAGCCCGACACCATATCAGATTGGATTTTTGGAGCCAATTCATCAAAAAATGTAACAAGGTGACTCCCATACTTCAAAACGTCAGCCCTTCAAAAGACAATTGGATAGGAACCGGCATTGGCCTGACAGGTGTTGGATTAAACCTTGTAGTTTCTCGAAGCTATGCACGAACTGAGATTTATATCAACAGGGGGTCACAAGAGGAAAACAAAGAGGCATTTGACTTCATTAAAAAATTCAAGGACGAGATTGAACCAAACTTTCAAGACATTCCTCTGATTTGGGAAAGAATGGACGACAAAGTAACATGTCGCATCAAACATCAGCTCGATAACGTTAGCATATTTAACAAGGAGGACTGGCCAAAAATGACAGAGTTCATGATTGATTCGACAATGAGAATGGAAAAGGCATTTAAGAGAATCGTAAAAAAACTTGGGACACATTTGAAAAAGTAGGAAAGCAAGATAGAAAACGAACTGACAACAGGGCTTAAAGAACAAAACAAAGGCTAAAAAAACACGCGGATGTAAAAGTATAATAACATTAAAACACATCACAAAACTCGGTAATCGGCAAACGGAGACATGTGCCAAAACCCGCACGTTTCTAAGCCAAAGGCGTTGCGCACCAATTCAATCCCCATCCCTCTGGTCAAACCTTTCCTTTCATCCCGCTGCCCGCAAGAGCCAAGCTGAGTTGACACTTGTGAAGACCCTATCAGCCACTGACTTCCAGTCAGCTCCTGAATTTTATGCCCTACTGAGTGAATACAGGAGCTATTCGGAAGTTAGCTCCTGTGACACCCCACAAAAAAATCCCTTCGGCAAACACATCGCCGAAGGGAAAAGCTTGATTCTCGTGAAGTAAATCTTTCAGTGCATCACTGTTCCGGTTCTTCACCGGATGCAAACACCTTTACATCCATGGTGCGGAACTCCACACCGGGCTCATTGTATTCCACCGGGATGACATCCACGCGGCGGTTGGCCTGGTGCTTGGTTTCGGTGCAATACACATTGTCGCCGCATTCGTTGATGGGTTTGCGCTCACCCAGACTGTTGGTGGTGATGCGGTCGGCGGAGATGCCTTTTGACACCAGGTAGCGCTTGCTGCTCTTGGCCCGGTTGTCACCCAGCACGTCGTTGTATTCGGTTCTGCCACGGGCATCGCAGTTACCTATCAGGTTGACCTTGAGGCTCGGGTACTGCTTCATGATCTGCGCAATGGTGTCCAGCGTTGCGGTGGCGTCCGGCTTGCGGATGTAGTATTTGTCGAAGTCAAAGAAAATGGGGCGGAAGTAAACGATGATTTTGCGATTGAGGTAAATGGTTACGGACACCTCGCCTTTCTCTTTGCATTGGTTCACGTCAAAAGCCACGGGCAGCCATTCGCTGTCGTCGTAGCCCTCTTTGGAGGCCATCACTTCGTACTCATGGTCACAATTGATCTCACGGGTAAACTCGCCATTTCCATTGCCAATCAGTTCGATGACTTCACCGGTGGTCTTGTCTCGCAACTTGATGTTGGCCAGCGGGATGCGGGCTTTGGTATTGGCATCAGCCACAATGCCGGTCAGCTTGGCCAGGTAAACTTTTTTGCGAAGCGGAATGATGTACTCCGGATTTTCGGTCAGCTCAGCGGTGGTGGGGGTCCGGGTGGCGGGTTCGTAGCCCTCCTTTTCTGCCAGGATGTTGTATTTCGCCTTCGGCAAAACGGCGAATTTGGTGGAGCCCTCCGTATCTGTGGTCAGGTTGAGCGGCTCGATGCCCTTTGCGTAAAGGTTGCTCAGCACATCGTCGAAACCGGTCGTTTCCACATTGACGGTGGCGCTGCCGAGGCGCTCTCCGGTAATCTCATCGATCACCACCACCACGGCCTCTATGGGTTGTGGTGTACGCTTAAAGTAGTAAATGTCATCCAAGCCCTGGCTTTCCGGCCCGCCGGAAGAGGCCCAGTAGCCTTCGGTGCCATCGTTGATGGAGACGAAGTTCACATCGTCGGCAGCGGTGTTGAAAGGCTCGCCAATGCCACCGGCGAAGCTCCAGTTGCCGTTGTCGTCGGCAGTAGCTACGAAGATGTCAAGGCCGCCGGCGCCGCCGTGTCCTTTCGACGAAAAGAAGAGGTTCCCCTCGCTGTCGAGGTAGGGGAAGATTTCAGTACTGTCGGTATTTACTTCTGGACCCAGGTTGAAAGGTTCCGTCCACTGCCCATCCACCAGGCGTGAGCCCCAGATGTCCATGCTACCGCCTACCGAGCCGGGCCGGTTGGAAGCAAAGAGGAGGAGGGTGCCGTCGCTGCTCAGGGTTGGGTGGCAGGTACTCCACTCATCGCTGTTGAAGGGCAGTTCCTGCACGTTCACCCACTGGCCATCTTCAAGGTCGGCTGTGTACAGTTTGAGGTCGATGACATCGTACTCGTTGCGGCCGTTGAGGTTGTTACGGGTGAAGATCATCTTGTTGCCCAGGGTGTTGAAGGTGGCGGCACCGTCGTTGTATTTGCCGTTCACCTTGCCCTTGAGGGCCTGTTTGTCGGTAAAGCTGCCATCCTCATTGCGCTTCGCATAAAAGAGGTCGGTGTACTCACCGGCATTGTCGGCGGGGCATTTGAGGAAGCGGTTGCTTTTTGACGAAGTGAACACAATGCCATCACCCCAGGGGATGGGGCTGAACTCCAGGTGTTCGGTATTGATGTCCCTGAGATTGGTCAATTCCACCTCCTGCTGGGCACTGACCACTTGAGCCATTGCGAAGCCGAGGATGATCAGGGTTATGAAATTTTTCATTGCGATGTTGATTTTAGGTTCTATTCCTGTGGTTTGATCCGGGGTTTGGGTTAGAAATAGCGAAGGTTCTTGATGTAGCAATCTTCACAGGGGAAAGTGTAACCCACCATGATCTCATAGCTGCCGGTGGTAGCCTGGTTGAGGTCGGAGGTGGTGAAATCCAGCGCCACACCGATGTGCAGGCCGTTGTCGAAGTAATACATCAGGAGCCCGTCAACGGAATCTTCGTAGCGGTAATTGGCACCCACCATGAGTGCATCGAAGAAGAGCAGATTCACATTGGCATCGAAGTCGAAGGGTGCATGCGGGTTGTACCGGATCTGAAGATTGGGATACAGCTTCACATTCCTGCTCAGCTGGGAAATGATCCCACCTTGCAGGTAATAAGTGTTCACATCCGAGCCGAACTTGTCTTTGTCGATGGTGTAGAAGGAATTGCGGAAGAAGCGTGGCACGCTCAATCCGAGGTAAAAATTCGGATGGGTGTAGTAAACACCGGCACCGGCGTTGAAAGTCGAGGTGGTTTCGGCATCGTTGCCAAAGCCCGTGTCGGGGATGTTCACCCCGGCGTTGGCCTGGGTCCAGTCAGCCCGGGCACCTTCAAAGCGCCCGTTCAGGCCGATGGCCAGTTTGCCTCTCCCCATTGGAATGCGGTAGGCATAATTCAGGCCGATGGAGGTCACCTTGTCCAGGCCGATCTTGTCGCTGATGAGGTTGATGCCAATGCCATTGCGAAGACCGGCAAAGGGCATGTGGGCGTAAACGTTGAGGGTGCGTGGAGCTCCTTCTATCCCACTCCACCACTGGTTGCGGTAGATGGCGCCAGCATCCAGCACCTCCTTGCTGCCGGCATAGGCCGGATTGAAATTGAGGCGGTTGAACATGTAGTGGGTAAACAACTGCTCACTCTGCCCCCAGGCAGTGGCGGCAATCATGACAACCAAGAGTGTATAAAATAGCTTTTTCATTTTTTTCTGATTTTGAGTTTCGGACTCGCCGGTTGCCCGGCAATGGGGTCAGAAACGGGTTGGCTGCCTGGCAGCCAACCCATCCCAGGGATTATCGAACGATACGGATATAACCGGCCACGGGTTCTTCATTGCTGTCCTTGTCTTTCAGGAACAGGTAGAAGTAAGTGCCTGCCGGCAATTCCTTTCCTTTATCGTAGGTGCCGCCCCAATCGTTGTTGTAGGGTGCAGCGCTGTAGATCTCATCGCCCCAGCGGTTGAACACCCGGAAGCTGCTGTTGGGGAATGACTCCCCTTCCAGGCAACCGATGAACACCACGTCGTTGACGCCGTCGCCATTGGGTGTGATGATGTTGGGCACGATGCACTCTTCCTGAATCACCTTGATGGTCACGGTAGCTACATCGCAGAGGTCCGGGCAATCCAGCATGCAGATCTCGTAATCGAACTGCGTCGTTCCGACGAAATTCTGATCCGGCGTGAAGGTCATGTTTCCGTCGTCATCCACGATCAGCGTGCCACCCTCGGGCTGGGTCAGGATGGTGATGGAAATATCATCGCCCACGGACGGACTGTCGTTGTCGAGGATGTTGCCATCGATGGGCACATTGATCGGACCTTCAAAGGAATCATCAACCGCATCAGGTGCCTGCACCACCTCGATGACCACTTCATTGGACAGCGCCGAACAGCCATCCACCAAAGCCAGCACGGTATAAGTGCCTGACATCGGGTTGGGGATGTCGAGGAAGGGCTCCGTAGTGGTGGCGATGAGAACACCGTCTTTGTACCACTCGTAGGTCACTTCGGTTCCCACCTGCTCGTTGGTGGTCAGTTGGAGGCTTTCGCCCATGCAGAGCAAGGTGTTGGAAGCCATGAGCACAGCGGGATCGATCTCTCTGATGCTCAGCACCACGAAGGCCAGCAAGCTCTCACAACTGTCGCTGGTAATCATGCTAAGTGTGTAGGTACCTGCTGTTGCCGGTGATATGATCGTCTCAAACAGGAGCACCGTATCGCCTGTGATAACACCACTGGTATCGAAGCCCGGTCCGATCACATTGTAATAGGTGGTATCCGCCCCGTGAACATCGATGCTGTAACCGAAGGTGACGAGTTCACCCTCACAATATTGGCCATCACCGATGGTGGAATCAACCACCGGCACGGGGTTCACGATCACTTCGACGGCCAGGGTGGTATCCGCCGGGCAGCCATTGTCGAGGGCCACGTCGAGGAAGTAAAGCCCCGAATCATCGAGTGTCAGGTTGTTGCGCACGGCGGTGTAGGGTCCGCCATTGGGTGCCGTTCCGGTAAATATGAAGCCGTTCGGGCCGGTCCAGGTGTAAGTTACTGTGCCAGGGCCGGGTGTACCCATGCCGCTGAGTTCCACTGACTCGCCTTCGCAATACTCACCCCCGCCGGTAACCTCCAACAGGTCTGGTGCGGTCAGGAAAGAAACATTGGTACAGGCCGTATCGGCGCATCCGAAATCAGAGGTGACGATCAGGCAGTATTCGCCGGCAGCTGAGGCAGCGAGCGTCAGCGTTTCACCGCTTGCAACGGTGCCGGTATCGATGGTCATGCCGTTCAGCGTCCATTCATAGCTCATATCGCTTCCGTCGGCAATGGTCACCGTGGCGGTGAGGGTTACATCCTGGTTTTCACAGAATTCACCACCACCGTCGATGCCGTCGATTACCGGGGTTGGATGGACGATGACCATGGTACAGGCTGAATCGGACTCACAGGTGATTCCGGAGTTGCCCATCGTGCTGAGCACCAGGCAATACAAGCCGGTTTCCGGAGTGGGATCAGTGGCGGGAAATGGACCAGAGGCAGGTGCCGTTCCGGTAAATATAAAGCCACCAGGGCCAGTCCAGGTGTAATTGATCGTATCGAGCGCAATGCCGTTGGCTGTTCCGGTCAGTTCCAGAATCTCACTGTCACATAGTTCAATGGTGTCAGGAACTTCGGGAGTTGGCAATTGGATCACTGTAAGGGTAACACAAGATTCTTCTGACTCACAGCCATCGGGTGTTACAAACTTGCAACAGAACACTCCCGGCTGGTCGACATTGACGATGATGGTATCCGTACCATTGCCTGGCTGTGTTACCACTGTGCCATCCGGCAAGGTGCAAACCACGATGAAGGAGTCTACAAGCGGATTGTTGTTCCAGAGTTCCAGCGTTGCGGAACCGCCTGCACAGAATTGAGTGTTGCCGATGATAGGCGAAATCTCCGGCGCCTGGTTGACAGTAATGTCAATGGACGCCATATCCAGACAGCCCTGATTGGAAATTACAAGGGTGTAAGTCCCTGAACCGTAATCCCCTACCGGAGCAAAGGTGTCGCAGAAAATTTCATTGCCGGAAGCCGTACCGGTCACCAGGGTGCCATTTGGAGTGGTCCAGGTATAGTCAAAGTCAATGCCGGCTACGCTGTTCTGACCACAGAGAATGAGCGTGTCATTGGAACAGAGCACCGTATCCGGGAAAGCAGTGATTTCGGTGATTTCGGGCGTTTCGATCACATTCACCACCGCCTGACGGAAGTCAGAGCAATTGCCCGTTGGAATGGCCGTGGCGGTGCAAGTGTAAATCATGCCGATCACCACCGGCACATCCAGAACAGAGGTATCGCCTGTCGGCAAGGTATCAACCTGCAGAATGGCGCCGGTGCTGTCCGTCCATACATAAACGATGGTAGGAGCTGAGCTTTCAGCTGAGCATTCTAGTTGGGCCGGCGTTCCGGAACAGTAGTCGCCGCCGCCTGAAATGGCCATGTCAATGATTCCTGGATCAACATTTACGACGACAGTATCCGGATCGGCGGCACAGCCGTCGAGGGATACCACATTCAAAATGTACTCCCCGGCCTGGTCCACCAAGATGTTCGGGATGGTCACGGACAGTGCGCCGTCACTGGGCACCGTATCGGTAAAGATGAAGCCGTTGGGGCCGGTCCAGGTGTAAACCAGGTCGCTGGCCACCAGCAGGGTGTTGGTGGCTGTCAACACCACATCATCGCCTTCGCAATAGGTGCTGTCAGGAGTGATATCCGAAATGACAAGACCTACGTCAACACCTACTTCAAAACACAGGGTGTTCGACGTACAGGCATTCAGAACACTCTGCAACTGCAGGCAATAGGTGCCGGCCTGGTTCAATTGGATATCCGTCAGTTCAAGAATAAAAGGTGAAGTGCCAACCCCTACCTGAACAAAGCCATTGGGACCGGTCCAGGTGAAAGCCACGGCACTGCTGTCGCTGGCGCAATTTTCAGCCATCAGGGTCACCGTCTGACCGACACAGTAGTCTCCTTCACCTTCGCCATTGCAGGCAATGGGTGCAGCATCCACATCGATTATGACGGACTGAGGTGTTGACTGGCAGCCTGCAGCGGTTTCAAGCACCAGGGTGTACTCCCCGGCCATGTCCTGTGTCAGATTGGTGAGCAAAGCCTCAAATGGCCCGGGCTCCGGAGCTGTTCCTGTAAAGATGAAGCCATTTGGCCCCGTCCAGGTGTAAGTGATCGGACCAGTGCCAGGCGTAACATTCTGAGCCGTCAGCAACAAATCGACCCCTTCGCAGAAAGTACCGTTCGGACTGATGGCATTGATTTCCGGAGTTGCATTTACATCGACCGTCAGGTCCAATGGTGCTGAAGTACATCCAGTCGATTCACAGACAACTGTATAGGTTCCGGAAAGGCTCAAGGTCACGTTGGTCAACGATATACTGGTGGTATCTGCACCACCGAGGTTTTGCTGGTTGAAAAAGCCGTTGGGGCCTGTCCAGGTGCAGATCATGGTATTGATACCGGGGGTGGTGTTTACGGCCGAAAGCACGATGCTGTCGCCTTCACAAAAAGCGCCTCCACTTTGCACGGCCTCCATGACCGGTGTCGGATCCACCAGAATATCAATCGTAACCGGGTCGGAAACACAGCCCTGATCACTGGTCAGCACAATGGTATAGGTACCCGCATCATTCACCATCAATGGATCTATGATGACCTGTATCAGGTCTGTTCCATTGGCTGTGCCGGTAGCTACTACCCCGTTAGGCCCCGATATGCTGTATGTTACGAATGGAATTCCCGCCACGGTGTTGGAAGCCGTAATGGTTGTGGCGTCACCTGCACAGAAAGTTCCCCCTCCGGAAACGTTGCCGATGACAGGAGTGGGACTCACACTGAGGTTCACCGTTGAAGTATCACCACAACTGGCTTGCGACAGCAGCACAACGGTATAGACACCTGCTTCTGCGGCACTTACATTGGCAATGGATACCGAACTGGTATCGCCATCGCCGAGCGTCTCCTCAAAGGTGAAGCCATTGGGACCTGACCATTGATAAGTTACAGGGCCGAGGCCGGTGGTGTCATTGGTGGCTTGCAAGAGTGCCGTGGCTCCTTCACAGGCATTTGGATTGGCGTTGATCACGTTCAATTGCGGACTGGCATAGGAACAGGGACAGCTCTCAACCACAGTGATTACAAATACATTGGTATCCAGCGGGGCCTCGATGAAGGTCCACTGGTCGAGGTATCTATCATTTCCGAAATTGGACAAGTAAGTAAAAGGCTGGGCAGTAGGCAATGGATGGCCAGGTGTGCCGCCGCCACTCACTGTGTTGCCACTCACTGTATCGCCGATGAAACTGTGATCGTAATAGAACAAGCTATCCGGAAGGTTTGACGGAGCGTTCAGCCATTTGAATGTTACACCGCCAAAGTTGTTTTCCACATCGGAAAGGGCAACGTGTATCTCTCCGTAACGTATGCTTCCTGTAAATGGAATGGTGTAGTTTCCAAATGGGAGCGGAACACCGTTTCCATCGTTGCCATTCCAGAAAATGGTATCGGACGGCGCAGAGATTTCTTTTAACAAAGTAACATCCACCGAGTCATCAAAGGAACCGTTGTTGTCTATGTCCATGTGAATGGTGGCCTGACCGTTTACATTCAGGTTGAGGACAAAGAAGCCCCCAAGTCCAAATTCCATGTAGCCGGGGTCGCAACCATCTCCATTGAAATAAACGGAATCTACCTGGGCCAGCTGCAATTGCGTATTCAGCCAGGTCTGGTGAGAATCCATTCTGTAGATATCGGTAACCTTGGCCAGTCCGGGCATATCCGGATTTGGAGGATTAAAAAATATCTTGTTGTTGACCAGGTTCCCAAAATCCCGTGCCTGAGGTTCGTACAAATACACTGTGTCGGTCCAGGAGTTGGGATCATTGTCCCGGATAAAGGAGCTTTTGTCCCTGGATTGATAGACGGGCTGTTTGGTCGGTCCTTTGACCAGGCCTCGTGAGTTACTCGAAATCGGAAAGCGAAACGGATCGGCATCCTTAATGTCCACCTGGTACAGCAGCCCGGCTCTTGTCAGCACATAAAATGTGGGCGATGTATTGAACCCATTGCCATTGATGAGGGAAATGTGCTCGTTGGAGTAAACACGGCCTTCCAGCAGCGTTGAGCCCACATCATTGCCTGCCCCACCCTGCGAAACAGTAATATCCCAGGCTAACACCACCCTTCGGGAATTGGGCTGGTTGTTGGCTCTGGTCCAGGGATCATTGTTCATGATGTTGTTGAATCCGGCATTGGAGTAAGAGGGATAATCAAATATCACTGTCCAGATGCCTTCTTCACCGGTTTGCACCTGAACCACTCCCGGATCATATCCGGGGCCGCCCAGTGTTCCACCACCGGTGGGTCCGTTCAGTTCCTGAATGCTGTTAAAGATGATCGCCTTTCCACTTACTGCGCCAGTATCGGCGAAGACAGAATGCAAAGATCCATCCGGCCGGTAAACAGCGATGAATCCACCCTGGATACCCACATGACTGGCACCCACATTGATGTATTCACCAACGTTGGCATACACCTTCAGCTGCTGTGGATCCCGGGTGTCAAGGAACATCCGGTACCCCGGGTATCCAAAGAAATCTTTGGAACCTTCAGCCTTGAGTTTTACAGAGGGGAGGAGGAATAAAACAATGAAGAAGAGGAGCCATCCGGGAATAATGGATTTATCCCGGGCGTCCCCTTCATTAAGGGAACAAAGGAGGGTCGATAAGTTCATGTTTCGGTGTTTAGAAGTTGTTCTCCCGAAATTGGGGTGTTATCCTGAAAATGTTGCTTCAAGTTCCCATCTCGGCAAAGTACTCTTACGACGCTATACCGAATTGGTTACTTGCTAATTATTAACTTGTTACAGGAGCCCAAAGACTCCAATTAGTCTCTATCCTTAAAGATCTTCTGAAACGCTGAACAAGGTGTGGGTCTGGCAACAGGCGTCACGCTCGCAATCAAACACATCCTCATCAGCATTACGCTTTTGCCTGCATGTTGTTTTTTCCCTGGGTAATTGTGCTTCATCCCTTCAAAGTCAACAGGCATTCAGAAGGATTTCGTATCAAATTGTCCACATGAACAGCACTACCGATGGCCAAATGTATTGAATACATTACGGAACTTCAGAATTAGAGGGATTTTTTTTTCTTTCAGACAGATGCCGGATTATTGAAAGCAACTTGTTTGGAAAGGAGAATACAGCCTGGTTATTTGTGAACTTTTACCAGTTCCAGCAAGCTCAGCGCCAGGAAGAGATTTTCCTCTTCGGGCTGCATGTCAGCCACCAGTTCCATGGCGCGCTGATTCACTTTTTTGGGGGCTTTTTCCAGGTTGGCGAGTGCACCGACGGGCTTTTCTTTGACAACAACGGGCAGCGCCAACTGCTCTGTTCCTTTGTTGATCTGCGCCAGGAGGTTCTTTTTCTTGTAATCGTATAGCTTGCCATCTTTATCAATCTTACCGATGAACTGGTCATCGATGAGCACTTCTGCTTCGTCACCTTTTATCCTGTAAACGAATTCGTGGTTGGACGTGCGCACATACAACAGCGAGTCTTCCTTCGAGGAAACGTATTTGCGGTAATACCAGGCAATGAGTGGTTCGTGGTAAATAGAAGTAAACACCCCTTTGGCATTGTAAACCACTCCTTTCTTTTTGGTTTTGTTGATCACATTCAGCGAGAGCTGTTCAAGTTCTTCTTTGTTCCAGGGCACCAGCTCACTCACCAATGGCTGGAGCTCAGCTTTGATCTCCTTGAGGTCGGCCTGGATGCGCTTACGGCCAGGCTTGTAATTCTTCAGAATGTTAAGCCCCAGAAACAATCCGGCAACTCCCAAACCAACTATCAACAAAAGAAAAAGCGCGGCCATAGCTTTGTATTAGATTATGTACAACCGAAGTCACTCGATGAGAATGCAAAACAAATAAAAGACATCCCCTCTTTGCAAAGAAATGAATTAAGACAAGCAACCAATAACTTCTGACGACTTATTCAGGAACAGGGAAAAGCGGGTATAGGATATCACCCAAGATAAGATCGCAAATCACTGCGGTTGATGGTTTTGCGCAAGCGACGGATGGCTCTTTCTTTGATTTGCCGTACCCGCTCCCGGGTCAGGCCGTACAGCTCCCCTATTTCCTCGAGGTTGAGCGGCTGGCGGCCATTCAGGCCAAAGTAACAGGAGATCACCTCTTTTTCCCGGGGCGACAAAAAGCTCAAACCGGCTTTGACTTCTTCCCTTAGCGACTGCTCCATCAGTTCATCGTCGGGTTTGCTGCCATCGGCATCGGCCAGCATGTCGAGCATGGTAGCATCACTGTCCTCTCCGCCAATGGGAGCATCCAGCGAGTTGTGACGGAGGTTGCTGCGGAGCATATTCTTTACATCCCTGGGTGGGATTTCGAGAATTTCGGCCAGTTCCTCAACAGTGGGTTCCCGCTCAAATTCCTGCACAAAGGACATATAGGCCTCGTTCACCTTGTTGTAAGAACCCAGCTTGCTGACCGGCATTCTGACAATTCTGGAATGCTCGACGATGGCCTGCAAGATGCTTTGGCGGATCCACCAAACGGCATAGGAAATGAACTTGAAGCCCTTGGTCTCGTCAAAGCGCTTGGCGGCTTTGAGCAATCCAACATTCCCTTCGTTGATGAGGTCGCTGAGGGAAAGACCCTGATTTTGGTATTGCTTCGCAACGGAGACGACAAACCTGAGATTGGCATTGCACAGTTGTTCCAGCGCATCTTTGTCTCCCTGCTTGATTTTGCGAGCCAGCTCAGCCTCCTGATCCACCGTCAGCAGATCGATCTTGCCGATGTCATTGAGGTATTGCTCAAGGGCACGGCTTTCCCTGGAGGTGATACGGTTGGTGATCTTTAGCTGGCGCATAGAATGGTCGTTTTGGTATTGGGTACAAAGTGCTTCAGAAAAAAGGGTTTTGATGGGCACTTTGAAGTGGGACACTTGCGAAATGAAACCACAGCGGAAATGTCAAGCCAAGTTAATCAAAAAAGCTGCCACACCGTTAGGCCATTTTCTGACAGAACTCACTTTCATTGAAAAAAAAATATGAATCCGGTATCAGCTCACTGTGCCCCAACACATGAGCGTAAAAATATATGCCAGCCTTTGAAGTGAAAAATCAATGCATCCGATCGCCCCTCAGTTCCAGCTTCTTCATCACTTCTGCTTCGTAAGCCAGGTACTCCTGCCAACGCTTCTTTACTTTTTCTTCGTCAAAATACTGCATTGCCAGATCGAGAAACAACCTGTAGTGTCCGGCCTCTGAAACCATGAATCTGTGGTAGAATTCTTTGAGATCTTCCTCGGCAATGTGGAGTGAAAGCAAGCGGAAACGCTCACAACTGCGGGCTTCGATGAGCGCACAGATCAGCAGCTTTTCCAAAAGGCGCTCCTCCCGTCCGATGCCTTTCTTCTCAAACTTGAGCAGTTCGTTCACATACTCGTCTTTGCGCTGCCGGCCCAGGTCGAGGCCGCGTTTTTCCATTTCGAGCAACACCTGCCTGAAGTGCCCCCATTCTTCCGTAACAATGGGCGCTACCCGCTTCACCAGTTCTTTTTTGTCGGGGTATTGCTGGATGAGCGAAATGCAGGAAGTGGCAGCCTTCTGCTCGCAAAAGGCATGATCGGTGAGGATTTCTTCGAGATCTTTTTCCGCTAGATTGACCCAGCGCGGATCGGTGGGTAGTTTCAGGCCTAACATCTTGTATGGTTTGTGAAGGTTGCCGGCAAAGGTATTCAGATTGTCAGTGGCATTGATAATGACTTTTGCGAAGAAAAATAGAAGCCATTGAAAAATCTAAAGCGAATCCGAACGCACTGTAAAGCGTAAAAACAGTCATCTTTACCGCCAATCAACCAAACGATGGACCCTGCACTTTTTGACGGCATACTGCTTTTTCAGATCGGCTTCCTGGAAGTGAGCTTCTGGGATGTGCTGGACGTGAGCATCGTGGCGTACCTCATGTACCGCATTTACATGCTCCTCAAAGGCAGCATTGCGTTCAATATCTTTATCGGGGTACTCATCCTGTACCTGGTTTACGGCCTGGTGGACGCCCTGAAAATGGAGATGCTTTCCGTCATTCTTGGTGAGTTCGTCAGCGTGGGCTTCATCATTATCATCATCATTTTCCAGCCGGAGGTGCGCAGGTTTCTGCTCATCCTCGGCAACACCACTTTGCAGGGACGCACCAATTTTCTGCGGCGGTGGCTGGACAAAAGTCTTGGCAATTCAGAGGAGCGCCAGGCTCACGTCGTCGAGATAAAATCTGCCTTGCTCCGGATGAGCAAAGAGAAAACGGGTGCCCTGCTGGTCTTTGCCAAAAGCCTGACGCTGCAGAACATCAGCAACACCTACGTAGAGGTCGATGCCAGAATCACCGCCGGTTTGCTGGAGAGCATCTTCAACAAAGAGAGCCCTTTGCACGACGGTGCGGTGGTTTTAGGAAAAGGCCGCATCCTCGCCGCCGGATGCATCCTTCCCGTTTCTGAAAGCATGGAATTGCCACCCTCTGCCGGTTTGCGCCACCGGGCAGCAGTGGGCATTACCGAACGGACCATCGCCGTGGCATTTGTGGTTTCCGAAGAAACCGGCGCCATCAGCTTTGCTGCGCAAGGCAAAATAGAAATGGCGCTGTCGGAAAGCAGGCTTACCGAGCTCATCAACCAGCATTACGAGGTATGAAGCGCCCAATCAGAAATGAGTCCGCTGTAAAAAGTGTGCTCAGGGGTAAGAGGGCTATCGATTACCCACAAATCCGTCATTCCGCTTTTGAGGGTATTGCATGAGCAATTTGATCCTGAAGATTCAGGTTAAATTCTTGTGGGCC
>PAAY01000011.1 GCA_002698985.1 Saprospirales bacterium
CCCACCACCGCCAGCGTGGACAGCCTTGCCGCCGGCGAGTACAGCCTCACCATCACCGATGCCCTGGGCTGCACGGAGACCTTCACATTTGAAGTGCTGTTGACCTCCACCAAAAACCCGGCAGCCGCAGATCTGCAAGCCCTCATCGTACCGAACCCCTCGGGCAGTGCCGGCGCCCGCCTGCAACTGAGTGGCCCCTGGCCTCAGCACCTTTTGCTGAGCCTTCACGACACCCACGGCCGCCTGCTGTGGCAGCGCTCGGTTTTGCGAAGCGAGGAAATCAGCTTGCCGCAGGAAAACACCCCCACCGGCAGCTACTGGCTGCTGTTGCGCAGCGAGGAAGGGGAAATTCTGAGGGGGCTGAAGTGGGTGGTTGTGGAGTGAGGGTTTTTGGGGGTTGTAGGTTGTAGGTTGTATGTTGTATGTTGACCCAGGCGTACGCTGTTCAACGCTGTTTTTAACTACTATAACTCTGTGGGTTAAAAAAGTGTAGAGTTTGGAGGTGCTAGGCGTTTCATCCCTCATTCCTCATCCCTTTTTCATGGTCAGCACCACCGGCAGGTGGTCGCTGTAGCCTCCGTAATAATTGGGGCCGCCGTAGGTCCTGCTGGGCATCTCTCCGAAGCGGTCGTGTTTAAACATCATTTTATCGGTCTTGTAGGGTTTGGCATCCCAGGAGGGCAGGGTGCTGAGCAGCACATCGTTCACGATGAACTGGTCAAGCATGTTCCAGTTGCCACGGTAGTTGTAGGTTCCGAGGCCATTCTGGTCGGCTTCGTAAACGAGGTTGTAGAGCTTGCCGGAACCTGTCCCGATATCTCTGGAGGCGTCGGAAGAACGGGGCGAGAGCGCCCTCAGGTCGGTTGAAATGCTGAGGTTGTCGGGTTCGTCGTTGAAGTCGCCCATGATGAGGATGCCTGCTTCGGGCTTGGCATTCGTGATCGAGTCCACTTTGCTTCGCAACTTCGTTGCAACGTACCTTCTGAGCGGTTCCGTGGCCTTCAGTCCGCCGCCTCGGGAAGGCGCATGCACCACGATGGCAAAGAGGTCCAGTTTGCCCTTTTTCATCTTCAAATGGGCGATGAGAATTTCCCGGGTCGTGTATTTGAGTTCAGGTTTGTTGCGCAGCGAGTCAGGGAAGTTGATCTGTACGAATTCCTCCGAGATTTTTTTGAAGGCTTTTTTGTCGAATAACAATGCCACATCGATGCCCCTGCCGTCCGGCGAATCGTGGTGGATGATGTCGTAACGACCGCTTTTCAGGGCATTATGTCCGGCCAGGTCTGCACAGACCTTGCGGTTTTCGACTTCTGCCAGTCCCACCAGATCGGGCAGGTTCATTCCCGACAGCACTTCGGCGATTCTGTCCAGTTTGGTCTGGTAGCGTTCATGTGTCCAATGCTGGCGTCCTTCCGGGGTGAAATCATCGTCATTGGTCAGCGGATCGTCTTCAAGGTCGAAGAGATTTTCCACATTGTAAAACCCAGCCGTGAGGGTTTGGCCGTTGCCGGTAGGCGAGAGAAATAGGAAAGAAAGGAAGAATGAACAGGTCAGAATCAGTGCTTTAATGCGCATATCGGATGAGCTGGTTTGGTGAGAAGGGGGCAAAGGTAAAGCCCAAAGCGGTGGTTTTCCACATTCGGTTTTTGCGAAGAAAAAAGCAGCCATTGAAAACGATGCCGTGTTGGCTACCTTTGCGGCATCTTTCTGACCCGTAAACTCACAAAAGCATGAAGTTCTTCATCGATACAGCAAATCTTCAGCAAATAGAAGAAGCCGCCTCACTGGGCATTCTGGATGGTGTAACAACCAATCCCAGCCTGATGGCCAAAGAAGGCATTTCCGGCACGGCCAATGTTGAACGCCACTACCGAACCATTGCCGAAATGGTGCCGGGTGATGTCAGTGCCGAAGTCATCGCCACCGATTTTGAAGGCATGGTGGAAGAGGGCAAGCGGCTGGCAGGCATAGCGCCCAACATCGTGGTGAAGGTGCCCATGATCAAAGACGGCATCAAAGCCATTTCGCACTTTGCAAAAATTGGCATCAAGACCAACTGCACCCTGATCTTTTCAGGAGCACAGGCCCTGCTGGCTGCCAAAGCAGGTGCCACTTATGTTTCACCCTTCATCGGCCGCATCGACGACATCAACTGGGAGGGCATGGATCTCATCTCCGAGATCGCTGCCATTTACCAGACCCAGGGCATCAAGACAGAATTGTTGGCTGCCTCCATCCGCAGTTCGAAGCACATCGTGGAAGCTGCCCTTGCCGGTGCCGATGTGGTCACTTGCCCATTGAGTTCCATCCTTGGCATGTTAAAGCACCCGCTCACGGATATAGGACTCGAAAAGTTCCTGGCTGACCACCGCAAGGTGCAGGAAGCTGCTGCGAACGCCTGATGAGCTGCAAGAGCAGGGAAACAAAAAAGGTTGATGGAGCATTCCATCAACCTTTTTTGTGACTGTAAACACCGTTATCTGGCTAGCTATCTAACCACCGGTTATTCTTTTTTCGTCTTAATGTGGCCGACTACCCAGTTTCCGACCAGTTTGCCCTGGTCAACACCGATGGAGCAGGCAGGCATGTAGTGAATACCTCCGTAAAGACGGCTGATGGCGGCTTCCTGACTGGCCTCCATGAAGGAGTTGAACGAGCGGGGCGGTAGGCCGAATTCCACCTCCACGCTGTCGGTGTATGGAAACGTTTCACCGAAAATGCTGGTGAGCGCAGTTGCCGCTGAGGCAGAAATCACACTGTGTCCGCTGGTGTATTCCGGGAATGGGGGCGTTTGCAGGGTTGGTGTCCATTCCGGATCGATGTAGGTGTTGATCACCGTTTCTGGGCGCACCAGTTCGCTGCGGTACTTCTCATCCCAGCAGGAGATGAAGGCATCGGCAAGCGCAATGGCGGTCAGTGCGTAAACCTCGGCTGACTGCATGGCGTCGAGCTTGGCCTGGCGACAGGCTATCTGGCTGATCCCCATCCAGTGGCCACCAGGCGTGATCTTTTTCGTCGCAAACATCACGTGGCCTTTGTGGTGGGAGATGTAAGGATTGCAGTCCCAAAATTTTGCGATGGCCACCCGCTCTTCTTTTTCTGTTTCATCCGGAGCGCCATTAATGGCATTGTACACCTCCATGGTCTCCTTCATGAACTGGCTGTTGGGGTCCGTTGAAAAAGGTGTGGGAGGTGCAGGGACGAACTGCGTGGCACTGTCGATCACGAAGGGACGGATCTTGTTCCAGTGCGGCTCGATGGCGTCCATGTAGTCCGGCGGTGTTGGCTTCCAGCGTGCCGGATCGTCGGTGATGGTGTATTTCGGGAAGGTACGGGTCTGCTTGTAGTTGTCCTTGTCTGCCCAGGCCAGAATGTGGTCAGCCACGGCATCGCCATAGGCCAGCGAGCGATCGTAAACATCCTGTGGCATGTTCACCGCCTTGAATTCTTCCAGAAGGCCCTTTTCAAATTCTTCGATTTTTTCTTCTGAAAAAATGAGGGCTTTGCCCACTTTCAGCATGGCATGGGCACCGGCCAGGGGGTAGCAGTATTCCTTGCCTTCTTCCGGCTGCGGTGCAGGTGTGAGTTCGTGCAATTGCCCGGCCAGGCTCTGGTACTCTTCATAGCCGGGAACCATGGCTTCGTATGCTGCCACTGTGGCGTAGGCATAAATCCTGCTGGCCACGGGCGGCGAGAAAATGTCATGGACGATTACATCGGTGATCTCCTTCAAAGAACGATGAAGATACTCCGGGTCCGAGGCATCTTGCTTCCAGTTGGGATTGGTGGTTTGGCAACTGAAAACCAAAACGCCAACAACCAACAATGCAAAAGCCCTGCTCAAATGTTGCTTCATAACGGGTAGAGTTTGATATCAATTTTTATGGAAAAAATGATTGAGACACTTGGTAAAGTGAGAGGAGATCGTCTTGCAGCTTTCTGGAGGCAGCAAAATTAAACATGCAAACCGAAATGCAAGGGATTCATCGAGCTTTCTCTGGACATTGAATTTGGGGGGTGTGTAACTTTCTCACGGCTATTGCCCGCAGGCCGTTATTTTTGGCGCTCAATTCAACGGGCATGCACCAGAAATACCTTCATCGCAATCGCGGCGCTTTGCTAACCCTCCTGTTTGCAGCTGCTTTCATCCTGTGGAAGTTCTGGGGCATGGTAACTTCCCTGGGCAGTATGAAGGTGATGGATCCTTACCGGGATGGCATCAAAACCTATCTGAATGCCGTGTGGCATGCGCAGTTCAGTCCCTCCATGACCTTGTTTACGGGCATGAACTATCCCTATCCTGAGCACATCGTTGCGGCCACTGAAATGCCCGGTGTTGCGCTATTCCTTCGCCTTGTCGAACCCGTTTTTCCGGGGATCAGCTGGCATGTTTTCGGCATCATGCACGCCTTGCTGTTGCTGAGTATTCTGGCCTGTGCCTGGTTCCTCTTCCGGATCCTGAAAATGTGGGAAGTTCCTGACTGGGTAGCCGTTCCGTCGGCGTTGTTCATTACCGTCCTCGCTCCGCAAAACCTGCGTATGCCCACGCACATGGGCCTGGCGCCGCTGTTCGTGATTCCGGGGTTGTTGTACCTGGTGCTGTGTTATGTGCGAAATCCAAGGGCCAAAACTGCCTTACTCATTGGTGGATTCATCGTTCTGGTTTCTCTGCTGCACTTCTATTTCTTTGCCATCACCCTCATAGCCCTCGTCCTGTTTTTGTTCTTTTGGTCGCTTCGCAATGTGTTTTTCACAAACAGCGGAGCAATTAAACCTGGCAGGTTCATCGGTCACATAGTCCTGATGGTGGGCTTGCCCCTGCTCGTTTTTATTCCCTGGCTCATACTGAATGATCCCGTTCCGGAAAGGAATCCGGAGCCTTGGGGCTTTTTCTACTACCACGCCGGTCTGGAAACCATTTTTGCTTCTCCACACTTGCCCTTCTGGAAATGGCTCGCAGAAAATGGGATCAAATTCAGAGATTTGGATTTCGAGGGGTGGTCCTATGTGGGCTTGGTTGCCGGTGTTTTTTCGGTGCTGTTCACCCTCCGTTTTTTGTTGAGTGCGGCTGTCAGGCGATTCAGGTTAACAGCGGTGCAACCGTATGCGGCTCTGTGGCTCATGGCCATTATAACATTGTTGCTGAGCATGAGTTTCCCATTTGTACTTCCGGGCTGGGAGGGCCTGCTCGATTACTTCGGTCCGCTCAAGCAGTTCCGGTCCACAGGCCGCTTTGCATGGATTTTTTATTTCGTCGCAAACCTGATGGCGGTCACATTGATTTACCATTGGGTTAAAAGATGGAAGAAAAGACCTGCCGGCGTTGCAATGATGGTGCTTTGCCTGATTGTTTTGGGTCTGGAGGCCTGGCAGTTCTCCAATTGCGGCGCTTATTACCACGACTACAAACTGCGGGAAATTGCCGAGCTGAAAGACGGTCAGCGCTTCTCCGATTCGGACATTGACTGGAGCCGCTACCAGGCCGTGGTTCCGCTGCCTTATTACAATGTGGGCTCTGACCACTTTTTCTCTGCCGGTGGGGCCGAGTCCGTTCAAAAGTCCCTCATTCTTTCCGTGCAAAGCGGCTTGCCGGTGACAGGAGCCATGCTAACCCGTTCTTCACCCTGGCAGGCATTCCTCCAACATCAACTGGTGACGGAGCCCTATCGCCTGCCGGCAGTTTTCAAGGATTATCCCAGCCAAAAACCCTTGCTGCTGCTGTTCAGCCATGTGTTGTCACCGGCTGACGAAGGCAAATGGGATCATCTCAAAAGTTACTCGGAACCCGTGCTTGAAGGGGATTCCTGGACCGTTTACGAAAGCCCGCTTACTACTTTTGCGAAGCGAATAAAGCAAAGGGTGGACAGTTTGCGAAGCGAGGCGAAAGACAGGAATGTCTTCTACAATAATGGATTTTACGCTTCTGCCGATTCCATGGCTTTCATCTACCGGTCACTCGATGAGTTTTCTTCGGAAAAAAGCTACCGGGGTGGTGGTGCAGCTGAGTTGGTTGGTTCCGGTTACCAAACGGTTTGCGTTGATTCATTGCCCGGAGGGGCCGGTGGGATGGATTACACCCTTAGTCTCTGGGTGTATGTGCGGGAGCCGGGACAGGGAACGAGTACCATTTTCCTGAAGGAATACGACCAGTCCGGTCGGGAGCTTCAACAGCGTACTTATGGCATTGGCTTTCAGGCAAGTGTGTACGATCCCAAAGGTTGGGTGCTGCTGGAATGTCCCTTTAAAAGCGCAGGTGAGTCATCAAAAATCGAGGTGGGGCTGCGTTGGCCGAAGGCCGACGAAAACCAAAAAATCTGGGTGGATGAAGTCCTGCTAAAACTCGCCGGCCTCGATCTCAGCCGGGAAACTTCCGGCGAATTCTGGTGGAACAATCGCCACTGGAAACTTGAGGATGCTTTGCCCCGGCTTAACGATTAGCAGTGGTTTTCAGCTTTACATAGCAATCGACGCCGTCGGCCTTGAGGCGCTGCTGGAGCTCGCGGGCATCATCCAGGTTGTCAAAGCGGTCAACCAGAACAACGGCATATTTTCCCCTGTCGAAGATCTCCACCCTGGCGTTCGTGTATCCTTTTCCTTTCAGTTGCTTCACCAGTTTATCGGCATTGGCTCTTTGCTGGAAAGACCCAGCCAACACCATGTATTTGCCACCTGAGGAGACGGTGGTAGCTGGTTGTTGAGTGGTCGCTGGCTGTTGGGTGGTAGTGGGTTCGGCGGGCTTGGTAGCTGTTGGTTGAGGTTCGTCATCGGTCCTTGTGTCCTCCGGTTCGGTTTCAACAGGTGTTTCATCAACCAAACTGGTGTCAGTGTCTTCGGGCAATAATTCGGCGGGGTTTTCTTCCTGCTGAGTGGTCGTTTGTTTTTGAGCATCTTCTTTGGCTGCCTTGGTCAGGCGGATGACTAGCAGGATGATGGCAATGACGCAGGCAGATACGATGGTCACGGTGAGGATATCTTGTTTGGACATGGCGTTTGAGTTTTTCAATGTTGATTGCTGACTTTGAGGCGGAGTCTTTTCCTTGCAAATGCTGTGGTAAATATAGTCCTCAGCTTTTTGAATTTCAACTGAATAGGAAAGCAGACTGGTTCAGGAGGAGAATTGCTGCGTCGATGAATTCCTGCGCAAGCAATGAAATTGCATATTTGCCTTTCTTCGTAAAACACTGTACCCAAAATATGAATGTAAAAATTATATCCGCTGGTGCCGGCAGTGGAAAAACTTACCGGCTGACCGACGAGCTCGTTAAATTCCTGGAATCCGATAAAGTGCGGCCTTCGGGTGTCATCGCCACCACTTTTACCAAAAAAGCCGCTGCTGAACTTCACGAAAGGGTGCGGACCCGGTTGATTGAAGAAGGACTGAGCAGCAAGGCCAATGAACTGGGGCACGCCATGATCGGCACGGTGCACAGCCTCGGCGTGAAGCTCCTGAGCCGTTTTGCCCTTGAAGCCGGTATCTCGCCAAATGTTGACATCATTGCCGAAGAAGATGAACAGTTGTTTTTCAGTCAGTCGCTGGCCACGGTTATGACCAACGAAAGGGTAAGCAGAATTGAAGCCCTTGCCGCCAAACTCAGCCAGAGTGCCGCAGAAACAGGTTCCAATGACTGGCGACAGATGTTGAAGGACATCACTGTCCTGGCCCGTGCCAATGATTTCGGTACGGATGTTTTGCTCAGCAGCAAGCAAGCTTCCATCTCGGAGTTTGAAAAATTCCTGCATCCGGAAGAGGGGGATGAGGAGTTTGTGGCTATGGATGCGGATTCCTGGAATAGCCGATTGTCGGAGTTGCTGGAGCAGACTGTAGAGCGCTTGAATCAAAACGAGGACTCCACCAAAAAAACGAGGGATGTCGCAGAAGACCTTCAGAAGCTGCTCTTTAAACTCAAAAGGGGGGAACAGCTTATTTGGGCTGACTGGGCCAAGATTTCCAAAGTTTCGGTAGGTGTAAAAAGCCGCCCGGATGTAGAAGATTTGAGTGCCTTCGCAAAAGCGCATTACCTGCACCCTGAGTTCAGACAGGACATCAGCGATTTTATCTCTGAGATGTTTGACCTGGCGGTGGCGGCCCTTTCGGAGTACCAGAATTTCAAAAAGCAAAGAGGGCTAATTGATTACACCGATATGGAAGTGCTGGTGCGCCACCTGCTCGACAGGGAGGATGTCAGGAGTATTCTGAAAGAGGAACTCGACCTACTGATGGTGGATGAGTTCCAGGATACCAATCCCCTGCAACTGGACATCTTCCTGAAATTGTCCAGATTGGCCAAACAATCGGTCTGGGTCGGTGATCCCAAACAGAGCATCTACGGCTTCCGGGGGGCTGAACCGGCGCTGATAGAGGCCATTATTGCGGCCCAGGGCGGCCTCGATCCGAAAAACATCCAGGCTTATTCATGGCGCTCCAGGGAGGGGCTGGTGAACTTTTCCAATGCTGTGTTTACCTCGGCTTTCAACCGGATGCCGGCGGAACAGGTTGCACTGTCTGCCATAAGAACGGCCGCTGAGGAGCCAGCCGAGGCGGGAGTCCCGGTTGTGCTCTGGGATCTGGCACCCACCGAGGCCGCTTCCAGGTGGCGACAGGAATGGATGTTCAATTTCATTGCTGCGGCCATTGCCCGGATGCTGGCAGACCCGCCATTGGTTTTTCCGAAGGGAGAAAATGAGTGGCGTGCGGCGAGGCCGGGGGATGTGGCGGTTCTTTGCCGCTCCAATAAAGCCTGCCATACCATGGCCGAGGCATTGCACCGGGTAGGGCTCAATGCCTCCCTGGCCCGTGCCGGTCTGGTGGAGACTGCCGAAGCCAGGCTGCTGTCGGCCTGCCTGAGGTTGATCCTGAACAAATACGATTCACTCTCCAAAGCGGAACTGTGGTACCTGTCAACGGACCACAACCTGGAAAACATCATTCAGAACCGTCTCGATTTTCTCGATGATGCCCAGCATGGCATATCAGAGGCCGGGTGGGGTAGTGAGGTTGGCATCATTGCGCAGATCAACCAGCTGCGACCGGTGGTTGGCGAGTTGTCAGCTTCCGAATTGATTCTCCTGCTGCTGGATGAGCTGGACCTTCGGCGTATCATCATTCGCTGGGGCAACGCAGAGCAGCGTTTGGCCAATGTCGAAGAACTCATCAAAACAGCGAGGGATTACGAAGATGCCTGCAGTCGTCGGAACGCTGCGGCTTCGATCACCGGCTTTCTGATGTGGCTGAACGAATTGTCAAGGGCAAAACAGGACGGCCAGGGCGCTGCTGACACACCCGATGCTGTGAAAGTGCTGACCTACCACAAAAGCAAGGGCCTGGAATATCCCATCGTCGTCTGTAGTAACCTCTGGCAACCCATGCGGGCTGACCTTTGGGGGGCGAGCATCGTCAGAAACTCAGACCCAATCGACCTGTCGGAACCATTGGGTGGCAGGTGGTTGCGCCTGTGGGTAAATCCTTATGGAAAGCAGTCTCAACGGACGGTTTTGGCCGAACGGCTGAGCAGCTCGGATGCCCAGCGATTGGAGACCGAAAGGGCGATGGCAGAAGAAAAAAGACTGCTCTACGTGGGTTTTACCCGGGCCAGGGATTACCTCGTTTTGCCGGCTTCTTCGAAATACCCGCCGCAGTGGCTCGACCGGGTGATGAGCCTGCCCGACGGCATATCCGATGTGTTCCAACTCCTCAGCAGCGGTGAGCTCAACTGGAACGGGAGGCCCATAATCGTTGAATCAAAACAGATGGAATTCGATACTGAACCGGCAGCTGTCGAAGCGGTAGCACAGGAAGCGTTCCAGTATTTTGACAGTCCTTCGGGAAAGGCGGAGCACCAGGATTACTTTTTTGACCTCTCCGCCATTCGGCCCCAGTTTACCGTAGAAGTGGCCGGTTCCTATGCCACTCCTCTGGATGACCTGGGAGAGCAGGAGATGGCAGCTTTGGTCAAACTGTTTAGATCGCTCAGGCTGGATTACGACGAAAAGCTGATAGCTGGATTGATCGAGGACCAATACAGGCTATTACCTTCCCTCAGCGAGGCAATTACGGATGGAGAACTTTTGAAAAGGCTTACTGCTTTCGTTGAGATGTTGACCCGCAGCATTGGAGGTTCGTATGAATTTCTGCTGCCGCTGGAAGGTGTTCTGGAAGGAAAAAAATACCAGCTCGAAGTGGATGTCGTTGCCATAGCTGAAAGTGAGGCCAGCATTGTTCAGCATTGCGGACTTCCGGCGCAGGCCAAAGTCAAAGACAGGTATTTCATACAGGAAACCGCCAAGTTGCACTTGAGCAAATTGGCGGTTTCTGACTTTTATTCGGTTTCCTCTTGTCGTTGTTTTTTGCATTCACCCCTGTCGGGGCAATTGCTGAGGATAGATTTTAGCGATTACTCTTCTTCCTGAGTCATAACCAATGCACCCTGAGACTTGCCGGCTTTCTTGGCAATTATGGTGTTGGTTGGAGCGTAGTTGGACTCGTAAGTGTAGTAAACAACGCTGTTTCCGGCTCCGAAATCGATGATGGAAAGGTCATTGCCGGGGTTGCTGTTGTAAGAGTTTGGCGGAAGGAAAGGATCGTTTTGGTTGTCGAACAGGTTGATGCTCTCAGCGAACTCTGGAGCTGCTTCAAAGGTGAACAGCAGGGTCTCTTCAAAGGCAAACAACTGAATCTTTGGCTCGTCCATTACGAATCCGAAAGAGATATAAGCTTTGCCTGGCGCTTCAACAGGATTGTTCACTCTTGCATTTTGTACCCAGGTGCCGGCATGGTTGGTGAAGTTGGTGAAGGAGAAATCAGCAGGTGTAACCAAAGTAACCTGACCGGTTCCTGCACTGGTATTGGAAGAAGGAGCGATGGTTTCCATCGGCTTGACAAAAACACCCCAGGTATTTCCTTCGAGCAGCTGAATTTTGAATTGAAGTCCTCCCATGTTGCCCGGCTGGGCGAAAAGGCTGATGGAGAAAAGAAGAGCGAGACCGAGTGAGAAAATCCTGTTCATAATTCTTGATTTTTGTTGTCTTGTCTGTTGACGATACAAAGATGCAGTGCTGCGGCGGTCGAAAGGGGTGGGTGTTTGTGGTTGTTGTGACTTGGAAAACCTGCTGTAATTCTTCTGATGGGCCGTCATTGCTGCATTTTTAGAGGATTTTCGGGAGGCAAAGCTGGAAAGGCAATTTCACCGCTTATTTTTTCGGGTGCCGCTTTTCAACGATGCAAATGAGCAGGCTTTTGATCCAACCTGCATGCCCGAACCGGGCATTTTGTGACATGAAATTTATTGTAGAGGCAGGATGTATATTTGCGCTTTCCTGATTCCGGTCTTAAAAAAGCCGGAAATGCACTTCCAACAATTAACCCTGATCTTAAAGATTTAGCGATGATCCAAAGAATCCAAACTGTTTACCTGGTACTGGCTGCAGCATGCGGTTTTGGAGCCCTGGCCCTTCCACTTGCTACCACTGGAAAAGCAATTGAAAGCTCAGAGCTGTTTTCAGATGCAGCCTTCACCGTTCAGGACAACCCGGGGCTGCTTGCCCTGTTTGCCATTGCCGGGGTACTTGCGGTGGTGGCCGTTTTCCTTTACAAAAACAGGCCCGTTCAGATGAAAGTAACCCGCTTCGCCCTTATCGCTGACATCGTTGGGCTGGTGCTGACAGTCATCCTGTTCTGGAGGGATTTGAACAATGTTGGTGCCGAAGAAATCGGAGATGGAACCGGAGCCTATTTGCCGCTGGCTTTTATTTTGTTCGCAATACTGGCATTGCGCGGTATTCGAAAAGATGAAAATCTCGTCCGCTCTGCTGATCGTCTTCGGTAACAAAGCAAAGGGTGGTAAAAAAAAAGAGGCTGTACCGAAAGGTGCAGCCTCTTTGCATTACCGGTGTACTGCCGGTTATTTGATCTCTGCCTTTTTACGGGCGGCGTAGTTAACTTTCAACTGTCCGATTTTACGCAGTTTGGTTTTTACGTCCTGCACGATACCCATGGTGATGTCTCCATCGACACGGAGTGAGGAAGTAATCCTGTTACGCAGGTTCGGTTGAACAGTTTGTTTGTGGTTTTCCACAAAAAGTGGAAGGTCGTCAACGGTGGCAAATTTGTCGTCCAACTGGATACGCGGAGCAGTACCATAAAGGGCCTGGTAGCGCGGTGTCGGCCTACCAATGTAGATGTAGTGTACCAATGACTTCTGCTCCAGTTTCTCCAGCTCAGTGGCTTGTGGAACAACCACCCTTACCTTCAACTCTGTCTCCCGCATTTTGGTGATCACCATGAAGAAGAACAACAGGATGAACACGATGTCAGGCAGTGACGAAGTTGAAATCTTCGGCGTTGACTTACCTCTTTTTCGCTGTATTCTTGCCATAACAATTGAGGCTTTCTGATTTGATAAAGACGGTTGTTACTTTTCCTCACCGTAAGCGGTAGGCTCTGCTTCTGAAATTACAAAGGGAATCTTCTTCTTGATCACCTTCTTCTTCTCAATGGGCAGGTCCTCGCTGTAGTGAACTCCATACAGACGCATACATTCTTCGTCCCAAAGCTCATTGTAGGCAGCTTTGAGCTCGTTGTAAACGGCGATGTACGTTTTGTAACTCGTACCGCGGTCGTTTTTCAACGAAATGATGGCTGTGTTAGGAGCCTCGGCCAGTTCCGGATCATTGTAAGGGTTCATGATGAATTCTTTGGCACGTCGGCGCAAATCATCGATGTCTGCCAATTCACCACGAACGAGAAGCTGGTTGGAGGCGTTGACCAATACGGAGAAGATATTCCGCTTTTTGAGTTGAATATCCTCCGGTGGTTCTTCACTCCACTCTGGCAACTTCACCGTGATACCCCTTTCAACGTCAATGGTTGTGGTTACGAGAAAGAACACCAACAACAGGAAGGCGATGTCTGCCATCGAGCTGGCATTGATCTCGGGTGCTTCACGTGAACTCTTGGCCATGGTTATTGAGTTTTAAAGTAATTCCAGATTTCAAGGATAACCATCAGGATGACAGAACCCAGGCCCAGCAGCAAGGTGAGGCGGATAGAAGCGCCAATGAGCTTGCTCACACCCGGGGTAATCTTGAAGGTTTCCATGGTCTGTTTCAATGAGCCTGTTGCGTCAGCGTCAGCCATTGCATAAAACACAAAGAAAAGTACCAGTAAAACGCCGAATGCGATCAAACCTTTTACGGACTCCTTTGGGTTCCTGATAATGTTGAAGAGGCTGAGCAGGATAGCAGCAGCAACGGCAATGATGAACAATGCTGCTGTTATGTACAAGGCCGTGTAGAAGATATCCCCTTCCGGAGCAAAAGCCTGTTCCTTGTCAGGAATTGAACTCAGGGCTTCCATTCCTCCTATGATTGGGATAATGGCTATGATGATGAGGAGCAGTGCTGCCAGAAAGGCGAATACCGGACCTCTTCTTATTAATGTTGAGTACATATTCAGTTGGGTTTCAATTATTTATTGAATGCATTGTTCTCGATCAACATGTCGATCAAGGCGAAAGAAGCTTCTTCCATTTTGTTGGTGATGCTGTCAATCTTTGATACGATATAGTTGTAGAGAACCTGCATGATCATGGCCACGATCAAACCGAATACGGTGGTCAACAAGGCCACTTTAATACCACCGGCAACGATGGTCGGTGAGATGTCACCAGCGCGCTCGATGTCGTCGAAGGCGGCAACCATACCGATTACGGTACCGAAGAATCCGAGCATCGGTGCAAGTGCAATGATCAATGAAATCCAAACGAGGCCTTTCTCCATCAGACCCATCTGTACGCTACCGTAAGAAACGATGGCTTTTTCAACGGCGTCAGGACCGTTTTTAACGTTTTTGAGGCCTTCGTAAAGCACCGAAGCCGTTGGACCAGGCGTTGCACGGCAAACCTCCATGGCTCCTTCGATGTCACCGGCCTTCAAGCGATCGTCAATTTGAGTCAACAGTTTTTCCGTGTTGATTGAGGCGATGTTGAGGGTGATGATGCGCTCGATAGAGAGTGCGAGACCAATGATCAAGGTGATGAGGATGGGAAGCATGAATTCCCAGCTACCTTGAATGAATTTTTCTTTCAAAACCTGAAAACCGGTTGCGGGCTCAGGCTCATCGCTTGGAGTCTCAGTAGCTGCCGGAGTTTCGTCTGCTGCCACTTCTTCTGTAGGTTGAGCAGCTTGTTCGGTAGTGTCACCGTCTTGATTCAATGTGTCAAGTGAGGCATCCTGAGCATAAATGTTGCTCGCAAATGCTACCAGACCAAAGACGAGCAGTAATGCTGATAATTTGCGCATAGTCGTAAAGTTTTACGTTTAAAATGAGTTTTTCGCAATGAAAGAATTGAGAATCAAAAAAAGCTCTTTTGAGCCCGGCGGAGAGGATGGGATTCGAACCCACGAAGCGCTTTTGACGCTTACACGCTTTCCAGGCGTGCGCCTTCGACCACTCGGCCACCTCTCCAATTTCGCTGTTGTTTCTTCGAGTGAAAAAATCAATGGATTTTCTCACACCCTCTGCTCGACCGTATGGCTTTCAGGAAATATGATTGAAGCTGAAAATGCGAGTCCAACATATTTCCATATAGCAGCCTGGGGCTGGTGCGCCGCAAAAATTGTAAAAAGAAGTAACACTACAAAATTTTTGTCGGCGTGCAGTTTTTCAATTTCTTTCCTTTGGTAAAGGCTGGAAAATATTCACACAGGCAAGATGGGGCAATGATAGCAAAGAGTTGTATTTACCCCCGTTTTTTTCTGAAAATTTTTTCTGCGTTTGCTGTCGTAAGCCTTGCAATTTCCTCGATGGATGTCTTTTTTGCGTCGGCAAGGTGCTGGGCTATGATCTTGATATAGGCGCTTTCGTTCCGCTTACCCCTGAACGGAACCGGTGTGAGGTAAGGCGCATCGGTCTCCAAAACCAGGTGCTCGAGCGGCACGCTCGCAAGGGTTTGGGCCAGGCCGGACTTTTTGTAGGTGATCACCCCGCCAATTCCCATGTAAAAGCCCATGTCTATGATTCTTTGGGCTTGCTCCGGTGTGCCACCAAAGCAGTGTATGATTCCGGAAAGTGATTCATCCAACTCGCTTTCTATGAGGTCCAGGGCCTGGTCCATGGATTCACGAGTGTGTACCACGATCGGGATACCAAGTTTTTTTGCCCACCGGATCTGTTGCCGGAAGGCGACCTGCTGAATTTCGAGTGTGGACTTGTCCCAGTACAGGTCAAGCCCGATTTCACCCACCGCACAGAAAGGGCGCTTATTCAGCCAATCTTCAATGACTTCCAGGGACTTTTCAAAATCCGCTTTGACAGAACAGGGATGCAATCCCATCATGGCTTCACAAAACCCCTCGGACTGGGCTTCCAGTTCTATCATGGGGTCGATTGACTTGACATCGATGTTGGGGAGGTAAATTTTGGTAAGACCTGCCTTCCTGGCATTTTCGAGCACTTGCGAGCGGTCTGCAGCGAACTGTTTTAAATACAAATGGGCGTGCGTATCTACGAGTTTCATGGTTCTTCAATTTTTTGGGTCAATCCGTCTTTGATTTTCTGTGGAGTTATATCAAGGTATTCCAGCTTTTGTGTCCCGGCTTAAAAGGCGCAAATCTCACAAACTACCGGGTGGATCGGATGAGATTCGGCAAGAAATAGGGCACTTTTCCTACTTGTAATCCGCCTAAATCATTCATACTATGCTAACTAATGTATTGGTAAACTATATTTGCCCCACATTCACATCCACACATTAGGTTCTTGTTTTAGGATTTTGGAACAATTCATTAATCGCCAGAATCCGAAAAAGGAACACTCTCAACACGAGAATTACTACACAAGCGCCGGCAACAATTCCTTTCAGCCGGCCCAAACATCACGCTGAAAATTGAATTGGAGGCAGGAGAACACCCATGTGGTTCCCTCATTACTCACCTCTTTCATCGGGGAGGTGGTGATCAAACAATTACTATGTTACGAAGAGTACAAGCACATTCATTGGCCGGCATCTGGGTGGTTGGGTTGTTGAGTATTCTCTTTGCTACCAGTGTAAATGCTTCCGGATTCAACTCGTCCCTGAAAAATTCCCTTGAGAGTGTAGCTTCACAACCGGTCAACGATACGCTGTTGGTCACCATACCGGCTGATTCTGTTTCCGTGTATTGCATCCCTGATTCCGTAATTGATTTCACAGGAACTCTTACTGCTTACGCAATCTGTGAAGACGGCAACCCGGGAACCGTTCAGGCCACTTCAATACTAGACTACTGTGTAACCCTGAACCCCGCATCCGGATTCACAGGTTTGTCACCGGATTTGATTTGTGTTGTACATTGCTTCGACAACTCCACGAGTCTTTGTGATACCAACTTTCTTGAATTGGCCACCGTTCCTGCCAATTGTGACGAAATTTTTCTGGAAGATACCCTTCTGGTAACCTTTCCCGGCGTTCCGCAAAATGTGTGCATTCCGCTTTCACCCCTGGAGGCTGGTAATTACGAGTTGTCACTGGACGGCAATCCTTACCTCAACCTCATCGGCTGCGATTTCGATTCGGTCATCGTCTATTCCTATGGACTGCTGCCGGGTGGAGGCTTTGCCGGACCCTACCAGTTGAACCAGTGGACCGTTAACGGCCAGTCCTTCAACGGCTTTTTCAACAACGTGGCCAACCTGGTGGTCTTCATGAATTTTGTGGACCCCGGCGGCAACTGGCAGCTCAACTCCGCTGCCAGCATCATATTCGGTGGTCAAATCAGCAACAGTTACGGAAACATGGATGTGACCCACATCCCATCCACTTCCAATTCCATCCTCAGTGTCAACTATTCCATTTTGCCCAACGGGCTACAGGTGCAAATTGCCGATGAGCAGCCACATTTCTTTGTCGCATTGGATCCCGTGACATTTTGCTCGGATACGCTGGTCATCAATCCGCAGCCCTACCAGCCTCAAACGGACACGCTGTTTCTTTCTGTCGTCGCAAACAGTGCATCGGACACCTTTTGCCTGTCTGGTGCAGAATTGCCCGGTGGAATAGAAAATGTTGGGATTTGCCTGGCTGCCCAAAGCGGGCAGGTGCCCATCTTTGGGGATTCCTGCTTTCAATACATGCCCCAGACCAACTTTGCCGGAAGCGACACCTTTTGTGTGGTCGTATGCAATGATGCCTTCCCGCAGTTGTGCGACAGCACGATGGTCTTCGTTGAAGTCTTGCCGGCCAACGATACACTTGAATTGTTTTTGCCGGCCGGAACGACGCAATTGGACACCTGCCTTTCAGAAGATTTCATTCAGGTGCCACCTCCCTACAGTGATATCGCAGTTTGCCAGGGAGATCCAGAAATCGATGTGAATCTGGATGGGAACTGTGTCAGCGTAATCGTATCCGGAGAAAATGGCGGTACAGTGTCCTGCTATTTCCTCCATTGCAACGACCAGTTTTGCGACACCACCTGGTTTTTCGTCGAGGTGGAGCCGGCTGTTATTTGCGACGAACTCTTCACGGCTGACACTTTGTTTCTGACTTCCGTCGGCGATACGGCGGTTCTGTGCATCGATGTGCCTGTTTCGGAAATCGGCAATTTCCAGGCCTCGCTGAATGGCGCTGATCTGAGTACCAGTCTGTTGTCACCCTGCGGAGCCCCATCTCAGGTTAGTTACGACGTACTCTCGTTGCCGGCCGGGCCTTATTTCATCGAATCCTGGACAGCAGGAGGGAACCAGTTTTTCGGGGCTGCCCCGGATTTGGGTGCCATTGTGGACTCCCTGAATGGCTGGGATCCGGCTGGGCTTTGGGCCATCTCCGGACTGCCGCCTATTCTGACTGGAGGGGTGCCGGGCCAGAATTATGGGCCGATGTTGGTCAGTTCCCTGGCCACCGGTCAGACCGACACCCTGATGCCCGTACCCTTTGGCCCGCCGGGTGGTTCCCTGTTCAATATAGCCGGAACGGGGAGCATGGAATTGATCCTCATAGCACCGGATGGCTGTGCAGATACAGCTCTGCTCATTGTGGAACAGCACCAGGTAGCTGCTGATACCGTGACGGTGCAGACTTATGTTAACGAGCCGGTACCGGAGGTATGCGTTTCAACTGATGAATTGCTGGGTGACCTGACGCAATTCGCCTTTTGCCAGACGCCACAATACGGCGCTTTCAGCCAGGTGGGCCCGACTTGCGTTGGCTATGCCCCCAATACCAACTTTACCGGAACGGACACGCTTTGCATCATCATCTGCGACGATTTTCAGCCGGTGGTTTGCGACACGCAAGTCATCGTTTTCGAAGTGATTCAAAAAACTGATACCCTGTCTTTGACCACTTTCGAGGAGGTGCCCAGCCAGATTTCCTGCCTCGATACTACCTCGCTGCCAGGCAATTTTGTGGGGGTGACGCTTTGCCAGTCGCCGCAATCCGGCAACATCCTGCTCAACCAGAACTGCTTTTCCTACAATCCCAATCCTGGCTTCATCGGACAGGACACCGCCTGCCTGCTCGTTTGCGACGATGCCGGCATTTGCGACACCAACCTGGTTTACATTCAGGTGGATTCTTTGTGCAGCCTGTTTGAGTTCATTCCCGCTGACACCCTTTCCGTGGAAGCCGCCAGTTGCAGTGACCAGGAGCTCTTCTGTGTGGAATTGAATTTTGATTCGCTGGCGCAATGGGGCATCCTGGACAATGGCGTACCAGTTAGCAGCGGCCTGTCCGCCTGTGCGGGCAACAACACCCAGGTGGCGCTGGATACCGGGTTTCACGAGGTCATCTTTGTGCACATGAACACCGGCTGCAGGGATACCCTCCTGGCCGATGTGAGTTGCCCCGTTGATTCTACGGGTTGTGGCTTTGCTGCACTGTCCCCACTGAGTCAAGACCTGCCGGATTGCGACAGCACGGCGAAATTCTGTTTTGAAGTACCTTTCAATGACCTCGATCTGTTTGAAACCAAACTGAATGGCACCCACATCACCTCCGGCTGGCAGGCCTGTGATACCATTTCCTTCGCTTCGCAACTGGAACTCGGACCGGGAGCATACGAACTCGTCATTGCCGATACGGTGAAAGGCTGTGCCGACACCTTCCAGATTGCCGTAAACTGCCCCATGCCTTGTGAACCCTGGTTCCAGACGGATACCGTCGGCTTCGCCAACAGCAGTTGCAGCAGCCAGCCGGGGCAGCTTTGCCTGCCGGTCAGTGTTGCCGAAGCAGAGCAAATGATCGTTGAAATCAACGGGATGGTTTACCCGGGTGGTTACCAGCCCTGCGGCTTCCGCATCGTTTTCAGCATTCCCTACGGAAACCTGCCGGACCAGGGGCAGGCAGGCCCCTACCTGGTTGAAAACTGGACGGTGAACGGCATCAATTTCAACGGCCAGTTCAGCACCGCCCAGGACCTTGCCACCCTGATGAGCCTCTGGGACCCCTTCGGCAACTGGGAGGTGGTGGTGGATCAGCAGACCGGCAGCGTCAGCATAGAGGGTGGCAACGCTGCCAACACTTATGGTCCCATCAAAATCAAACAGCAATCCAGCGGCATCACCGTCAGCCTGGGCATCAGCCAGGCCCAGATCCCTGAAGGTGCGGCCATAGCCCTGCCGGCCGGAACCTACCAGCTTTCCCTGACGGATACCCTCAACGGCTGCCAGCAGGAAGTAACCGCCATCATCGCCTGCGTAAACACCGACTATCTCCAGGATCAGGTTGTCATTGGCGATGTGGACACGATCTGTGTGGATTTTGACGAGCTGATCGGCAATCCGGTGAGCATCGAAAGTCCTTGCCCGGGCTCGGGTGGGGAAGTGGCCGCTTTTGCCCTCGACGGCAACTGCCTGATTTACCTCGGTTTGGAAACCGGTTTCGACGAAGCCTGTATCATCGTTTGTGACGAATACGGCATTTGCGATACAACTTTCCTGGAAGTGGAGGTGGTGGAAGAGGAGCCTTTCCTCGATCCGCCCATTGCCGAAGATGACTGGATCAACACCGGTGAAGGGCAGCCCGTGGTGGTACAGGTGCTCGAAAACGACACCATCAACGGCATGACGGACATTTTCATCCTCGACAAGCCTTCCAATGGCGAGGTGTTCATATTGACCAACAACGACATCAATTACGTTCCGCAAAACGGCTATTGCGACGACAACACACCGGACGAGTTCAGCTATGTGATCTGCAACCCGATCGGTTGCGACACGGCGGTGGTGCAGGTTGCCGTGGCCTGTAGCCAACTGACCATCTTCGATGCTTTCTCTCCCAATGGCGACGGCGTCAACGAAACATTCACCATTTACGGCCTTTCCAATTACCCGGGGCACATCCTGCGCATTTACAACCGCTGGGGCAACCTCGTTTACGAAGCGGTCAATTACCAGAGCAATTGGGACGGCACCTGGGAAGGTAAAAAGCTGCCCTACGGAACCTACTTTTATGTGCTTGACCTGAACAATGGTGAAGAACCCTTGGCCGGCTATGTGCAACTCATGCGGTAGGGCTGTTCCCCTTTTTCGGCTTGTTTTTTGGAAATAAGGCAGTTATACTTCAAAAACTTGCTCAAACCTCACAATTCCGGCAAGCTGCAAACAGCAGTAAGTCAGTCGTTTATCTTTTAATGCCCCCCGATTCTCTCAGCGGCCTCCGGCCGCAAAAACGCTGACAGCTCCGGAATTCTCACCCTTTACAATTCGGTTTACAGTTCCCCCCAACAATTTTTCACCGACCAGGTGCCTGGTGGTTAATGCCATCAATTGTATTGATTGAGATCAAGGCATGACACCTGGTCTGCAAGCACGAATAAACCCAAATCAAGGATGAATTTGAGTAGGCTTTTCATTTTAGCACTGATTGCATTGTCCATCAACCAGGTAAAGGCCCTGGCGCCATGCACGGGGGCTTCCACCGAAATTGGCGGTTTTGTCTTCAGGGATTACAATGCCAACGGAGTTTTTGACAATAGCAGCAACTTGCAGGAGGTGCCCATGGCAGGCGTCACCGTCTCGGCTTATGACGACGATGATGCTCCCGGAGCGCCGACGGCCACTGCCACAACGGATTCCCTTGGCACCTACCTGTTGACAGGGCTGGCTCCGGGAACCACCTACCGGCTCGAATTTACCTGGACTTTCAATTGGCTGAAAGCCGGCCCGGCTGGGGGGACGACTACCCAGTTTGCTGCCGCCGGCAGTTGCAACGTGGATGCAGCGGTGAACAACCCGGTCGATTATTGCGACAGCGACCCGCTGATTTTTACCAATTGTTATGTGGAACACAACCAACTCACCGGCGCCAATGCCAACATGGATGTCCTGGTCGGCATGCCTTATTCTTCGGGCAATGTAACGGCACAACTTCCGGGTGTTGACCTGCCTGGTCACACCACCTTGGCCGTGGCCCAGGAATTAGGAACGACTTACGGATTGGCTTATCAGCGCTCGTCTTCCTCAATTTTTGCCGGAGCCTACATGAAAAGGCACAGCGGTTTCGGACCAGATTCCACCGGTGCCATTTATCGTTACGACATGGTGAACGACACCGTCACCACTTTCGTGGACTTGAATGCACTATTTGGCCCGGGAACAACCGGGGCAGACCCTCACCCTAATTCAGCAACCGGCTCTACCGCCTGGCAGCGGGATGCCAACTCATGGGATCCCGTTGGGAAAATCTCGCTTGGTGACCTGGACATTTCCGAAGATGAATTGTTTCTGTGGACCATCAACCTGGCCGATCGCAAGCTGTACAAAATTCCCCTCGCTTCCGCAACGGCACCCGTACCGCCGGATTCGGCTGCACAGATCAGCCGTTACCCGGCCAATGGCGACCTGACCACCCTCACCGGGCTGAATTGCGCCAACAATGCCACCGATGTGCGGCCTTTCGGGCTGGGTATCAAAGACGGCTTTGTTTACGTGGGCATCGTTTGCTCGGCGGAAAGCACGGGCAATGCCGCCGACCTGAAAGCCACTGTTTTCAAATTTGACCCCGTGGCAGAGACCTTCAGCAAGGTGCTCGAATTTCCGCTCAACTACAACCGGGGTTTTGCCGTCCGGCAGAGTTCCTTTTCCTACACCAATGCAGAGTGGAACCCCTGGGTGACAACCTTCACGGTGCACGGCCCCGTCTGGAACTCCGAATACACCTATCCCCAGCCCATGCTGAGCGATATCGTTTTCGACGGGGAGGACATGATCCTGGGATTCCGCGACCGCTTTGGCGACCAGATGGGACACGACCAGCTGCATCCGGTTTCGGGCAGCACCCTTTACCGGGGTGATACTGCCGGCGACCTCCTTAGGGCCAGCCCCAACGGCAGCGGTGGCTGGACCATCGAAAACAACGCCCAATCGAACCCAGCCGGCGCTTTCGGCCCTTCAGCCGGTGCCGGCACCGGACAGGGTCCCGGAAACGGGGAGTTCTACTACCAGGATCGCTTTACGGTTACCGGAACCAGGATTCACGACGAGGTCATTCTAGGGGGCTTGCTGCACATTGCCGGCTGGCCAGATGTGGCAGCTACACAATTCGATCCCATTGACGACGCCAATGAGGCCTTCGACGGAGGGATTTTCTGGATGGATGATTCACTGGGCACCCGATCCCGGGCTTACCGGGTTTTTAACGGAGGAGGCTCTTCCGGACCTACCTTCGGAAAATCCAACGGCCTGGGAGACCTCGAAGCCGCCTGCGACCCGGCTCCCATAGAGATCGGCAACCGGGTTTGGGACGATGCCGACGGCGATGGCATTCAGGATCCATCGGAATCCGGAATACCGGGCGTAGTGGTCAAGCTCTACAAAGACACGCTACTCTTGGATTCTACAACCACTGTCAGCGGTGGCTTGTACGGCTTTTCATCAGATTCCACGGGCACCACTCCCGGTGTCAAATACGGCGTTTACGACCTCAAACCGGGAATGACCTACACCCTAAAAATAGAAAATTACAGCGCCCATCCGTCCATCGCCGGCTCCGGGCCCACCGTGGCCGACAACGGCGGTTCTGATGCCGCTGCCGATATGCGAGACAACGACGCTGTAGCAAATAATGGCGATGCCGTCATCACCTTCACTACCGGCGGTGCCGGCGACAACAACCACAACCTGGATTTTGGATTCGGTTGCCCGGCAGTTACCCTCACTTTCAATGTTACCAAAGTGAGCTGCCCCGGTGAAACGGATGGCATGATCGAAGTGGTGGTCAACAACGGGTTGAGTCCTTTTGACATCAGCTGGGACAATGGCGCCGGCACCAGCGGCTCCGTCATTGACGTGCCTTCACCCTACACAATTGACAGCTTGCCGGTTGGCGACTATACCATAAATGTAACCGATGCCAACGGCTGCCTCGGAACCGGAGTGGCAACTGTTGACAACAACCCCGCACCCAATCCGAGCCTGACCAGCCAGAGCATCTGCTTCGGTGATTCGGCCACCTTCGACGCCGGACCGGGCTATGCCAGCTATTTCTGGAGCACTTTGGACACCACCCAGAGCATTACCGTATCCATGCAGGACACCTATTTCGTTGCTGTCACCGACAGCAATGGCTGCACCGGCGTGGCCAGTGCGACGCTTGTAGTTCACAACCAGCCTACGGCCACCATTTTTGGAGAATTTGAGGTTTGCCCGGGTGACAGCCTCTTCCTTTTTGCCGATGGTGGAGTTTCATATTTATGGAACACCGGCGACACCAGCCAGGAAATACAAAAGCTGGCGGTGAATGGAGCCATCTACTCGGTCACTGTTACCGATGCCAATGGCTGCACCGACACCGATTCGCTGCAAATCACGGTCTTTCCAGACCCGGTGGTGGGCATCAGCGGCAATACCAGCATTTGCGAAGGCGACAGCACAACCCTGACCGCCACCGGCGACGGCATCGACTGGTTTTGGAGCAATGGCGTGAATGCGCAATCCATCACCATCAGTCCGCCTTCGACGAGCAATTATGCGCTTACCATTACGGATGACAATGACTGCCCTGCCTCCACTTCGGTAACGGTTTTCGTCAACCCGCAGCCGGTCATCACCATTCTCACGCCTGCAGAATGTTCTCCCGACCTGACAACCTGGAGTGTGCTGGTGCTGGCAACGAATGCTAATCAGGTGACGGCCACTTCGGGTGTGGTTCAGCAGATGGGGCTTGACACCTTTTTGATTCACAGCATTCCTTCGGCAAACTCGATTACCGTCTCGGCACTCGACACCCAGACGGGGTGCAATGCTTCCTTGTTCATCGCCAATCCCGGCTGCAACTGCCCGGTTATTCTTCCTCCTGTCAGCAATGGCGATACTGCCATTTGTTCCGGTGAGCCCATTCCGGCCTTGTCCGTCAGCCTGCCTGCCGGGCCATTCACTGCCGACTGGTATGCGGCACCTGCCGGCGGAACCCCGTTGGCCACAGGCACTGTGCTTTTCGTACCGGCTGGCGCCGGAACGTATTACGCCGAAACCAGGGACACCCTCAGCGGTTGCGTGAGCGATTCCCGCACGCCGGTGACCCTGACCATTCATCCCAATCCGACAGCAGCTATTTCCGGTCAAACGACCATTTGCGAGGGAGACTCAACCACCCTTACAGCCAGTGGCGGCACAGCCTATTCTTGGAGCACAGGTGCCACCGCCGCTGCCATCACGCTTTCTCCTTCGGTAAACACGAGCTACACCGTAACCGTAACTGACGGCAATGGCTGCACAGCCACCGCCACAGCAACAGTCACCGTTCTTCCCAATACCAGTTCGAATATCAGCGCCAGCATTTGCGAAGGCGACAGCTACCAGTTTGGCCAGCAGATTTTGACGCAGGACGGTACTTATACTCAGACCTTTACGGCTGCCAACGGCTGCGACTCTGTGGTGAACCTGACCTTGACGGTCTTGCCGGTGAGCAATACGAACCTTACCGCCAGCATTTGCGAAGGCGACAGCTACCAGTTCGGCCAACAGACTTTGACACAGGCCGGAACTTATTCCCAAACTTTCACCGCTGCCAACGGCTGCGATTCGGTGGTGAACCTGACCTTGACGGTTTTGCCGGTGAGCAATACGAACCTGAGTGCCAGCATTTGCGAAGGCGACAGCTACCAGTTTGGCCAGCAGACCTTGACGCAGGCCGGTACTTATTCCCAAACCTTCACCGCTGCCAACGGCTGCGACTCGGTGGTGAACCTGACCTTGACGGTTTTGCCGGTGAGCAATACCAACCTGAGCGCCAGCATTTGCGAAGGAGACAGCTACCAGTTCGGACAGCAGATTTTGACGCAGGCCGGTACTTATTCCCAAACTTTCACCGCTGCCAATGGCTGCGACTCGGTAGTGAACCTGACCTTGACGGTTTTGCCGGTGAGCAATACGAACTTGAGCGCCAGCATTTGCGAAGGCGAGAGCTACCAGTTCGGCCAGCAAACTTTGACGCAGGCCGGCACCTATACACAGACCTTTACGGCTGCCAACGGCTGCGACTCTGTGGTGAACCTGACCTTGACGGTCTTGCCGGTGAGCAACACGAACCTGAGCGCCAGCATTTGCGAAGGCGACAGCTACCAGTTTGGACAGCAGACTTTGACCCAGGCTGGAACTTATTCCCAGACCTTTACGGCTGCCAACGGCTGCGACTCTGTGGTGAACCTGACCTTGACGGTTTTGCCGGTGAGCAACACGAACCTGAGTGCCAGCATTTGCGAAGGCGAGAGCTACCAGTTCGGCCAACAGACTTTGACGCAGGCCGGTACTTATTCCCAAACTTTCACCGCTGCCAACGGC
>PAAY01000012.1 GCA_002698985.1 Saprospirales bacterium
GCAGGCGGATACGGGTAATCCGGCGAAAAATTTAACGAAGTGCAGGATAAAATTGGCCGCTTGCAGCCAAGTGATGGGAATTTAAACAGGCTCATAGCGAAGATTCGCAAATTAGAAATGCCCGAAACTTGTTAGATAGGCGAACTGCCCTTAAATTTGTCAGCGAAAATTCGCCAAACCTTTCCTTCTCAAACTAAAATGTATCAAACCATGGCTGAAGTAGCAGAAAAAAACAGCGTTCTCAATGGAGGGGAATTCATCATCCGGGATGCATCACCTCAAGATATTTTCATTCCTGAAGACATCAACGAAGACCAGAAGATGGTCGTCCAGATGGTGGAGTCTTTTCGCAAAGAGGCCGGAGAGAAAGCCACTCAACTGGAACACCAGCCGGCCCTCATGGAAAAAGCCGGAGAACTGGGCCTGCTGGGTTGCCACATTCCCGAGGAATACGGCGGCATGCCGCTCGATACCAATACCAACACCTTTATCAGTGAGTACCTCGGCCGGATGGGAGGTGGATTTGCCACTACCATCGCTGCCCACACCGGCATTGGTATGCTGCCCATCCTGTACTTCGGAACCGAGGAGCAGAAAAAGACCTACCTGCCCAAACTTGCTTCCGGTGAGTGGAAAGCCTCCTACTGCCTCACCGAGCCAGGCTCCGGTTCCGACGCCTTGGCCGCCAAGACCCGCGCTGATCTCAGCGACGATGGAAAAGAGTACATCATCAACGGGCAGAAGATGTGGATATCCAATGCCGGCTTTGCAAATATGTTCATCGTTTTTGCGCAGGTTGACGGTGACAAATTCACCGGCTTCATCGTGGAGGCTGACCGGCCGGGCATCACCCTCGGAGCTGAGGAACACAAGCTGGGCATCAAGGGCTCTTCCACCCGTCAGGTGTTTTTCGAGAACGTCCGGGTACCGGTTGACCACGTGCTCGGTGAAATCGGAAAGGGGCACCTCATCGCTTTCTCTGCCCTGAACATCGGCCGATTCAAGTTGGGTGTAATGTGCATGGGCGGATGCAAACTGGCCATCGGCACCGGCGTGCAATACGCCAATGAGCGCCATCAGTTTGGCAAACCGATCTCCAGCTTTGGCGCCATCCAGTACAAAATAGCAGAGCAGTCTATCCGGACTTTCGCACTGGAGAGTGCATGCTACCGGGTGTCTGATCAGTTGCAGGATAAAAAGGCAGCCCTCATGGCGGCTGGCAGCAACTATGCCGATGCCATGCGCGACGCCGCCGAAGAATACGCCGTTGAATGTGCCATCATCAAAGTCTATGGTTCCGAAGTGACGGACTATGTGGTGGATGAATTCGTACAGATCTACGGGGGATACGGTTTCTCTGAGGAGTATCCGCCCGCTCAGGCTTACCGCGATTCCCGCATCAACCGCATTTACGAAGGCACCAATGAAATCAACCGCCTGCTCATGGTTTCCCAATTGCTCAAGCGGGCCATGAAAGGTAAGATTGACATGGTGGGCCCGGCCTGGGAGGTGCAGAAAGAACTGGCATCCATGCCTTCATTCGAGCAGCCCGAAGGTGCCTACGGCCAGGAACACAAGGCACTGAAGGATTTCAAGAAAATCATCCTCATGACCGCCGGCGCAGCTGTGAAGATGCAGATGGACGGTCAGCTCGATATCAAAAACGAGCAGGAGGTCGTGATGAACGTAGCCGACATGATGATCGATACTTATGTGGCTGAATCCATGCTGCTGCGGGTAGAACGCCTGGCTGGAATGAGCGACAAAAAGCACCAGCAGGAAGTGTACGACGCCATGCTGCGAGTGTATTTCCACGATGCCCAGGCCCGCATCGAGAAAGCCGCCAAAGATGCCCTGGCTTCATTTGCCGAAGGAGATTTGCTGAAGACCTTCCTGATGGGTGTGAAGCGTTACACCAAATACCCGCCGGTGAATGTGAAAAACGCCCGCAGGCTGATCGCCAAACAGGTCATCGAGGCCAACGACTATTGCTTTTGATTGTTAGCACCAATAATACAGACTAATCAGAGCCTCCTGTTCGCAGGGGGCTTTTTTTATTCCCTTCGCCCTTCGGGCAATGGCGGGCTTAGGCTCCAGTTAATTCCCAATAGCCTTACATTCGCTCCTTCGAAACAGGTATCCAACCAAACCACGATTCACATGCACCTGAGATCGCTTCTTACCTTTTGCATTTTCCTGTTCCTTGTTTCTTCTTCGCTGGCGCAATGGCAGATGGCTGACGCACCGCTGAAAACCAACTGGTCAGCAGCGGTGAACCCTTACAATGTCTGGCGGGAATATCCCCGACCCAATATGTTGCGCAGCGAGTGGAAAAACCTGAACGGCCTGTGGGATTTGTGGATACTGGACCGAAACACCGATCAGAATTATCACACCGGTCAAATCCTGGTGCCTTTCCCGGTTGAGTCGGCACTTTCCGGCGTCGGTAAAAAGGTGGAGCCGCATCACATCATGAACTATCGCAGGCGCTTTGAAATCCCGCAGGCTTGGAACGGGAAGCGGGTTTTGCTCCATTTTGGAGCCGTTGATTACGAGTCGGAAGTCTTTGTCAACGGCGTACAGGTGGGTTGGCACCACGGCGGCTACGATCCCTTTTCCTTTGACATCACCGACCGCCTTGTTGCCGGAGGCGAACAGGAGCTGACAGTGGTCGTCACTGATTCCACCAACGCCGGAGGGCAGGCCGTAGGAAAGCAAAGCCTGGACCCACACGGCATCTGGTACTCCGGCGTCAGCGGCACCTGGCAAACGGTGTGGCTGGAGGCAGTGCCGCAGAGTTACATCTCAGAATACCGCTGCGAGCCAGACCTCGACAAAAGCCGGGTCATCATCCGGGCGCAGGTGCAGGGCGAACGCCGTAGAGACCTGAAACTCATTGCACGGGTAAATGGTGAGAACTTCAACGCAGAGTCGGCCGGCCGGCCCGGAACGCCACTGCTTTTGCGGATTTCCAATCCCCGGGCCTGGTCACCGGATGACCCCTTCCTGTACGACCTGGAACTGGAATTGGTGGACGACGCCGGAAACAGCATTGACAAAGTGAAAGGCTATTTCGGCCTTCGGAAAATCAGCGTGGAAAAGGATGCGGCAGGCGTTCCTCGGTTGTACCTGAACAACGAACCCTTGTTTCAGCTCGGTTTGCTGGATCAGGGCTACTGGCCCGATGGTCTCTACACCGCTCCCACCGAAGAGGCCCTCATCCACGACATTGCGACAGCGAAGAACATGGGCTTCAACCTGCTGCGCAAGCACGTAAAAGTGGAGCCTCAGCGCTGGTACTACCATTGCGACCGGCTGGGAATGTTGGTGTGGCAGGACATGCCGAGCGCCGCCAACAACTCCGTGACTTCCCGGAAGAAATTCCGGGTGGAAATGAAAGCCATGGTGGATGCCTTGTTCAATCACCCCTCGGTGGTGATGTGGGTGCCCTTCAACGAAGGCTGGGGGCAGTTCAACACCGACCGCTTCGTGGTGGAACTCAAAAACTGGGACCCCACACGCCTGGTCGACAATGCCAGCGGTTGGACAGATTCCGGCTTTGGTGATGTGATAGACATTCATTCCTATCCGGAACCAAAGGCTCCATCGGCCGAAGAAGCCGGCCCCGACAGGGCCAGGGTTTTGGGCGAGTTCGGAGGGCTGGGCCTCAACATCAAAGGTCACACCTGGACCGGCAAGGGCTGGGGTTATGAACTCATTCAATCTTCAGAGGGACTGATGAAGGCCTATGAAGACCTGATTTGGCAATTGCTGCCTTTGAACAGGGAAGCCGGCCTGTCAGCCGCTGTTTACACCCAACTGTCCGACATCGAGGAAGAAAACAACGGCCTGGTGACCTACGACAGGTTACTGGTAAAAATTGATCCGATGATTGTGAAGAAGATCAATGCCGGCTACCTGACGCCCCGCCCTGACAGACTGGGGTCATTTTTTTACAAAAAAGCTCCCGTGACCTTTCGCACCCTGAAAGAAGGTGCAACCATCCGGTACAAGCTGGGCGAGGGAGAGTGGAAGGTTTACGAAGGCCCGCTGTCGCTTCGCAAAACCACCACGCTGGCTGTGCAGGCTGAGTGGCCGGATGGCAGTAAAAGCCTGGTGGGCACTTACGAATTCAGGAAAATGAAAGCCCTGAAGTCCAAAGCCCCCAAAGACCTGAGTCAGGGATTGGAGGTGAAAATGTACCGGGGTATTTGGGACCAACTGCCTGATTTTGCACAGCTCTCTCCAGACACGGTTTTTACACTGAGTGAAGTTGAACTGCCCGCTGGTTTGCCGAAGGAAAAATGCGGCCTGTTATTCTCTGGCTGGTTGGAGGTGCCCGAAACAGGGGCCTACGTCTTTCAGCTCAATTCCGACGATGGTTCCAGTTTGAGCATCGCCGGGCAGGCTGTTGTTGAGAACGACGGCATTCACGGCATGCGCAAAAAGCAGGGCGAGCTGGTTCTGAAAAAAGGCAAACATCCTTTCTCGCTCAAGTACTTCCAGAAATTTGGCGGCCAGGGCCTGGAACTGAAAATCCTCGATGCCAAAGGTAATCCGAAGCCTGTGAGCTTCTGGCATTGAGAACGGTGGCAGTGCGGGGAGAGAAGTTGAGAGAAGTTGAGAAAGGTTGAGAGAAGGTTGAGAGAAGGTTGAGAGAGGTTGCTCCAGGGACGCATCTAAACCCCTCTAAACCCCTCTAAACCCCTCTAAACGCCTCTAAACTCTTCTCAACCCTCAAAACGGCAAATCGTTATCAGCAGCCGGTGGCTCATCGCTAACTGTGGGGAAGTCGAAATCCTCATTGGGTGGGGGAGGGGCTTCTTCTGCACTCGTGGCAGCTTCCACTCTCCAGGCGTTCAGGTTGGTGAAGTACTTACCCTGCCATTCCCGGCCCCTGAGGTCGAACATCACTTTGATTTGCTGGCCCTCTTCAAAATTGTCCAGGACTGCGCAGCGGTCTTGTGTGAGTTGGAATTTGATCAGCTGGGGGTAGTTGCCATCCTGAATTTCGATGACAAATTCTCTGGCCTGAAAAGTCTGGGTCTTGCTCTCCGTGTCAAATTTCTTGTGGAGTTTGCCCTCTATCTCAAAACTCGGCATGTGGTGCTTTTTTGTTCTTGGTGTTGAATTGAAGGCCTGGCCTGCTCAGCCAAACCGGGGCCCAAAAGTAGGGAAATTGACAAAGGGCTCCTACCTATCTTTCCTTCGGTAAACAAAAAAGCAGGAACCGTGGTGGAACCTGCTCTTCTTGCTTTTCAGTCTTATTCGTTGCCGGTCAGGCAAGGACCGGATTTTCGGATTTCATCAGTTTGTAAATGTCGGTGGCGCTGGTACAAAGTACAGCCTTGTGTCCTTTGATGGCAATGGGAGCTTTGATCAGTGCCGGGTTGTGCTTAATCACATTCAGCCATCCTTCATCGTCAAAATCACGACCGCGGATATGTTCCTGGTAGTACGGATGTGCCCGGTTGAGCAAGTCTTTCGGCCGCAGGTTCAATGCGCTGATGATCTGCTGCCAGCTGGTGCCCGTGGACGGTGCTTTGTCGAAGCTGTAAGTCTTAACATGCGGTGTCAAACTCTGTGCGTAGGCAACGGTTTTCTTGTCGTTACTGGACTCGGGATTGTAATAGATGAGGATTTCACGCTGATGTGTTCTCATAAATGAAGAATTTTAGCAGTGATTGGATTGATCGGACGAAATTAAGCATAATTGACTGCTGAGTCAACTATTTAAGGTTTTATATTTTGTGAATGTCAAAAAGAAAAGAATTGTTTTCGGTGGTAAATAGTTTTTTAAAAATGATTGTTAGTGCTGTTTTGTCCGCTTGCCAATGCATTCCAGATATTTGCCGCAAAACGAAAACGACATGGTGAAGTTCACTCGGCACTCGCTGCAGAAGATGGAGGCCCTGTTCACAGAACTAGGTTATGTAATCCGCTATGAGAAGGGAAGTTTCAACAGTGGTTACTGCATCGTGGAAGACCGTAAGATTGTAGTGATCAACAAGTTTTACGATGTGGAGGGCAGAATGACCGTCCTGGTTGACATTCTCCTGGGGCTGGAGTTCGATCCGGCCATTCTCAGTGAAAAATCCGCCAAGTTTTACGATCAGATACTCAAGTCGGAAGAAGAAAAGGAAGAAGCAGAGGGCTGATCCCAACACAAGTTCAGGCCAACTCACAACTCAACGTGTCACGTGTCACGTGTCACGTGTCACGAGTTACGAGTTACGAGTTACGCCGTCACGAATCACCTCACCCACCAGTTTTGTACTCATTTCTATACGTTCCTCGTAGCTGCCGCTGATAACCGTAAATGGCAGCTTTCTTTTGCTCAATTCATCGTGGAGGCGCTGGTAGTGCCAGTTCCTGATTTCCTGGTATTGGCGAACGCTGTCGCGCTCCCAGGGCACATCAGGGCTGAGGAGCAGCCAGTGGTCGTAGTGACGCTGGTGGTTGATTTCTATGATCCAGTCGGGGCAGGGCACCTTGTAAATTTCTGCCCAGATCTCCGTCACGATGAGGTCGGTGTCGCAGATGAGTACCTTGTTGGCTTTTTTGGCGGCTTCGTCTTCCAGGTAGAGCTGGCCGCCGGCAATGTGGGCAAAATCGAGGGCCGTAAGGTCCTGGCCGACTTTTTCGCAATAGGCACGGCCGTATTCCTCCACCCAGGTGGTATTGAAATGTTCCGACAGGATTTTTGAAAGGAAGGTTTTTCCGGTGCTCTCGGGGCCGGTGAGTACCACTTTTTTCAGTAGGGTGGATGAAGCTGGGTTCATGTTGATTTTTTGCACGGTGCTCAAAAGAATTTTGGGGTTCCGGACTGATCCGGGGCGGCAAAGGTATAACCTGCGCTGATCATGTGGCTGGTTGGTAGTTCCAGGTTTTGATTATTGCTGTTTCTGACGAGGGCGTATCCCATGTGAAAATTGTCAAAGTTCAGGGTGATGCTCAGGCCGATGCGGTTGAGCCGGCTGCCGTCGTCAAAATCGCTGACGCCCATCAGCAGACCGATGAGGTAGGTTTCCTGCACGATGACGGAGGGTAAAAATTCCAGGTTGGTGTAGCGGGTGTCTGCCGGTGCAGCAACGGCATCATCCGACAGAAAATGCCTTTTTACAGTCTGCACGAGGAATGCTGGTTTCAGAATCAGGTCCTCGTGCACCTGCCAAAGTCCTCCGGCCGTCAGTGAAATGGGGGCATCTCTGGGCACCACTCCCGGGCTGCCCAGGTCCTCATTCCTGAGGCTCAGTTCATAAAAATTGGCGGCCGACAAACCGGCGAAAAAACGATCGTTGCGAAACATTGCGCCTGCAGATTCTTCCAGAACGGCAAAGTTGGCAGGAGCGCCACCAAAACCATCGTCGTCAAAATCGAAATACCGTATTCCGATGCCGGCACCAAAGGACAAGGTACCGTTGCCCGCAGGGCGAAGAAAAGCAAATGCCGGCTGCAAGGCAACTTCTGAAGTAAAGCCCGTTTTGAAAAATTCCAGCACTCCGCCAAATGCCCTGTCCCCCGAATAACTTGGACCGTGGACGCTCACCACCGCCGATCTGGACAGCGTGCCCAAATTGTCAAAATTGCCAAAGTAAAATGCTTCAAAGCTGGTGGCACCGGCTGCACCGGCATAGGCAGGATTCAGGGCCAGCCCATCCATCTGGTACTGCACAATGCTCTGGCGGTTGAATTGGGCGTGAACAGCGATGCCCATAAATAAAAAAGCAAGTATGCCGGGTATTTGCATGATCTGTTTCATGGTGCAAAGGTAGGGAGGGGATTGGGAGGATTATTGAGGGTTATGGAGGATTATGGAGGGTTATGGGGATTATAGAGGATTATTGGGTTTAGCAGGGTGCTCTGCTCAACTCTGTTTTTAACTATGATAACTTTGTGGTTAGTGGTGGATTATGGGGGTTATGGGGATTATTGAGGATTATGAAAGTTGGGCGGAATTTAGGATTGCTATGTGATAATCCTTTTCTTGCGGGCAGACCCATTTGTAATCCCTGTTGATGCACCCCGATCATAAATACATTGCCGGCTTGTTGGATGCTGACTCAGATGTCATCGATGAGATTTATGCCTTGCATGCCAATAAAATCATTGGCTGGGTCAGGAAAAATGGGGGGTCCGTGGAGGATGCCAAGGACGTTTTCCAGGATGCCCTGATCTCCATCGTGCAGCAGGCGCAGAAGCCCGGATGGGAGCTCACTTGTCCTTTTTCAGCCTTTCTATTCCTTGTTTGCCAGCGGCGCTGGTACAATGAACTCCAACGTAGGAAACGCGAAAAGGTAACATTAGAGAGGTTTAGTGGATTTGAAGTTGTCGATGACGCAGAACAGCAGGCAGAATATGCGCTCAGAGATTATCAGGAATTCCTACTCTTCCAAAAAGCCTTTAACGAACTCAAAGACGATTGTAAAAAAGTGCTCAGCTTGTCATGGTCAGGCATTCCGCAAAAGGAACTGGCTGAACAGCTGGGGTACACTTATGGTTATTTCAGGAAGAAAAAGACCCTTTGTCTGGCTGCTTTGATAAGCCTGATCAAAAGTTCTGAGGATTTCCGGAAAATCAACGAAGAGTAATGAATCAGCACAATCTTGACAAAAATAAGCTCGCAAAGCTGGAGGATTACCTGGCAGGGGACTTGCCTCCGGCCGAGGAAAAGCAACTCCGGCAGGAGCTTGCCACTGATCGGGATCTTGCCAAGACCTTTGAGCTTCTGAAAAAAATCAAGTCACAGCATCGGTTTCAGGAGACGGAATCCAGGCTCAGGAAGGCCATGGAAAGACCTACAGGCAAATATTTCAGGGAAGAAAAATCTCCCTACATATTTCGTCGGGGGGTGTTTATCGCAATAGCTGCAATGGCACTTCTGCTGCTGGTTTCAAAGTTCATCTTTCAGGAATCAGATGTTGTTTCCAGCCTGGCGGCTGAATACCTTTCTCCTCCGCAATCCTTGTCACTGTTTCGAAGTGGCGAATCTCAACAAGGAGGGCAGCAGGAGCAGCAAATCATTCAACTTTACGAAGCCGGTGATTATGAGAATGCGCTGAAATTGATGAAGGATTTGCAAAGCCGCTTTGAAGCTGAACATTCATCAGAATTCTATTTCGACTTGGGCATTCTGCAACTTTTTGCCAACCACCCATCCGAAGCCCTCGGGTCTTTTCAGAACGTAAAAACCGGTCATACCTTCGACTTGCAATGGTACCGGGCCTGGGCACTTTTGTTTGCGAAGCAAAACGAAGAAGCCAAAGCCGCTTTTGACGAACTGGCCACACAGCCCAACCCTTTTCAGAAAGAAGCTCAGCAATTGCTGGAGTTTCTACCCTGAACCGGTCAGTCGGTGCCAAACCGCATAAATTGCCAGCGCTGGTAAGAGCATTAGCAGCCAAAGCGGTGATATTCCTGCTTTTGAAGGTTGCCCGGGTTCCACATCCAAGGGGTTGTCATTGCCTGTCAATACCAGGTTGGCCCAGTAGTGGGGATGGGTCATACGGTCATTTTGGACGGATAGCAAGAACTCACTTTTCGCTTTTTGCAATGCCTCGCTCTTGGGCATCCCTTCTTTCAGGTTTTTCATAAAAGGCACAATCAGGTCATTTCCGCTTTGGTCGCTTTCTGACCACAGACTCATCAGGGTAGCTTCTGCACCTGCCAGCCGGAAAGCACGCGACAGGCTGTGTACGCCATCGCCGCTGACCAGCTTGCCATAACCGGTATTACAGGCACTCAGCACCAGCAGCGATGCGGGCAGATGGTTGCGGGCTATTTCCCAGGTAGGGAGCTGGTCGAAATCTTCAGCTGTCCCTGCAAAATACAGTTTGGAGTTGGCTGGGAAATTGTCGTTGTAGCTGGCATGGGTGGCCAGGTGCAAAATGGCACTGTGGCCGGCACTGAGCCAAAAATTTTCAATGGTTGCATTTCTATTGGTAAAAGCGGATCCATCCCATAGTTCAGCCACTGCTTCCACCTCTTTTACATTGTTCTTCAAAGGCGTCAGACCCGCATTTTTACTGTTGCCTTCGGTAAAATCAGGTGCAAAGCCGACGTACCCGGCAGCCTCAGGCTGATCGATGGATGGGGCCAGCCAAAGCCCCGGCGATTCAATCTGCTGCACCGGATGTGTTTTGAACAGGTAGGGCAGTGAGCGCCAGTCCAGGCTGGTTGTCGTCGCCGGCGACTGCACCAAAAGGATGTCGGGAGGCAGGAAATTCAATTTACCGGAAGTAGCGAAGACCAACTTTCCACCCTCGCCCAATGGCTCCCCGATGAGCAGCCTGTAAAGTCGTTGTGACTGGCTGCAAAACTGCCGGTACTGATACGCTTTCTCCCGGTCCGATTGCCAACGGCGAGGTTCTTCATACAGCATGCTCAACAGCGAGTCCAGCGTCGATGTGTAAGCGCTGACCGGTGCCAACTGCTCAAAAGTGTAGGAATTGCGATCGCAACGGAAGCGGTACAGGTAGTCCTTCCCTTCGTGCAATGCAATAAAGCAATCTTCTTTGCCGAGCGAGGCCCTGATGGCCTCAGCTGAAGGAGGGCTTTGGCCAAGGGTTCCATTCTTAAATGCTGGATACTTTCCTGCCAATTCTTCCTTTAGGGCTTCCAGTTTTCGAAGTGCTTCAAAGTAGCTCAGTTGCCACTCTTCCTCTTCGCCTCCCGAGGTATAGTTCCCATTTGCAGCAATGGTGTTCTCATTTGGTGGAGCATTCATCCGGTAATAATAATACCTGCATTGCTGTACCAATTCTGTCAATTGCGCTTTCTTATCGGCCGGAATGCTGCTATCGGCCAAAGCCAGGCGGGAGTTGTTGGCACCGATGAGCAGCACGTTGGACGAAGCCTCCATGAAACTCAGCACCAAATCAGGAGAAACTTCTGAGGGACTTATCCTTTGCAAAGCAGCGCAGCTTTCCAGTGCTTTTTCACAAAGCGTCTTTACGGTCTGTTGAAGGTGCAACTCACTTTCTTCATTGAGAAATTGCCGTTGGGTGTTCTGGGCCAGGGCTATCCCTCTGGAATAATGTGCCAGGGCCTTCCAGAGCTTTTCGGGCCCTTTGTCAAGTTCAAATTTGGCCATGCTGAGGTCGGCCAGAAGCTGTTCATATTTCAAGCTGAGTAAAATGGAATGGTCGATGACTGCACTGAGCTTAGGGTCTTCTGAAATCGAATTCAGCAAGTCCCCACAGCCTGCCAGGTTGCCGCTCATCATTTGTGTTTCACCGAGTCGCAAATGAATCTCCAACATCCTGGGGTGGTGTGGCCCTAAAAGTTGGGTGCCGGAGGCAAGGGCCTTGCGGAAGTGCTCGGTGGCGGCTTTATACGCCCCGGATTGCTGCCTGCTTCTTCCCAGTTCTTCCTGAACCATCAGGTAGGCAAGGCTTTCTTTCCCGAAGCTTTTCAGGACTATGTCGAGTGCGTGCTGTTGCAGCTTTGCCGCTGTGGCGGGTCTGTTGTGACGCAGGTGGCAATTGGCCATTTGCCGAAGCAGGGTTTGGAGGCCGTTGAGATCGTCTTGTACTTTTTCGCTCCAGTAGTCTTTGGCCAGGCTGTAATTTGTGAGGGCTTTGGCGTCATCACCCAGCAAACACTGGCAATCCGCCAACCCGCTCAGTATCAGGGCCGTGAGTTTTTGTTCTTTTTCCCCAAACTTGTTTTGCAGGTAAAGGGCTGCCTCGTAGCTGACCAGCGCCTGCCCCGGATCACCCGCTTTCAGTTGCATCCGGCCGAGTTTGTTCAAAAATTCCGCTTCGGCCACTCCGTTCGCCAAGTTATAATCTGTGGAGATTGCGTAAGCCCGTTGCACACTTTCGGCAGCTTCCCAGACTTTTCCCATGTCTTCCAGCACATTGCCCAGATGGCTGTACAGTGTGGCGTAAATGGCTGCATTGCTGCTGTCAGTTGGCGGCATTTCCCGAAGGCATTGACTGTACCACCGCCTGGCTTCTTCGTAATTGCCAATGAGCCAGTTGGCAATGCCGAAACGCTCCCTGGCCATGACCAGGTCGGTTGTATTTGCATTGTTGTACTCGAGAATTTCAACTGCCTTTTCGTAATAAGTCATTGCCTGATAAAAATCATCAGCCGTTCTCTTATCAGCATGCACATTGCCGAGGATGGTGTAGATCTCAGCAAGGGCAGGAGGCTTTTCTGCAGTGTCTGCGCCATGGTCAGCAACCGCTTGCCGGCACAATGCAACTGCACTGTCGGAATGATGTAGCGCCCACCAACAGTGCGCCATGCCGGCCGTGCACTGCAGAATTTTGTCGGTCTGCCCCAGGGAATCGTATAGGGTTTTAGCCTCCCGGTAACTCATTAAGGCACTTTCGAAGAGCTGCTTTTCTTTGAGTTGATCGGCTTGCAGCAACAGGTCGGAATGGGGCGGGGGAGCGGGCCTGAAATCAGCCAGGCACCCAAAAAGGAAGGCTAAAACACATAGTGTGGAAAGAATCTTTGTTTTCATGGCAAGTGGGTGTAGATGGAACAAACTTAATGAATAGGTGTCGGAACATGCAATTTTATTTGGATTTTCATTCCTGTTCAGGTGTATTAGTTTGTGCCGGCATCGGCGGCAGATTTATTTTTCTGTTTTTATCAAGTCTAAATTGGGGGGTGATTTTTCTTAACCTTTTGTGAATACCCGCTTTTTTTAACTTTGCGCCGACTTTGGCGGAGCCTATGTAAAAACACGTATTTTGCCGCTCCGCTGGAAGTGCTCCAGAACCTTTGAAGACTGACAGACGAACAACCATTTTGAAATAGCTCTTTTGCTTCTGCCTATCACCCGAAATTTGATGCTTTGGGAATAGCACAAGCTTAAAGCTGGAAACAACGACTCGCAGATGAAAACTGCTGTTACGAAGTTTTTTCCGCTCGCTCTCCTCTTCCTTTCCTCACCATTGATGGCCCAGGATAATACCGGCAGCTCCAATTCATTGGGCTTGGCTTTGTTGGCAGCTGTTGTACTGATCGCATTCTTTGTGCTGGTACAGGTAGCCGATAACCTGCTGCGCATCCAGGCCAAAAAAGTGGGGCCGGGTGCAGATCCTGACGCCACATCCATTTTTCCTTCCGTCAGAAGTCTCTTCCGCAAACGCCTGCCCAAGTACGTTGGTGATGCTGCGGTGACCGACCTGCGGGAGGGATATGACATCCGTTTGGAAGGAGCCGCGACGCCCAAGATTGATGGAAGAATCAAAGCCACCACCTTTGCCATGCAGCCGCCCAACTTCCTGGGCATTGCTCCCATTCCAAAACTGGCGGTTGAGGTTGGACAAAAAGTAAAGGCCGGCGACCACCTGTTCAACGACAAGAAAATCACCGCAATTAAATATGTGGCACCTGTGAGCGGTGAAGTCGTTGCCATCAATCGCGGCGAGCGCAGGGCAATCACTGAGGTTGTCATCAAAGCCGATAAAGAAATCGAATACCGTCAGCTCGAAAAATTTGACCCCGAAAAGGGCAGCCGGGAAGACCTCGTGAATTACCTCATGGACTGCGGCGCATGGGCCTTGCTGCGCCAGCGCCCTTATGACATCGTAGCTGACCCTGAAGCCGTTCCGGCCAATATCTTCGTCTCAACCTTTGACACTGCCCCGCTGGCACCCGATAACAACTTCGTGGTTGAAGGCCGGGAGGAAGCCTTCCAGAAAGGCCTCGATGTACTGAATTTACTCACCAGCGGCAAGGTTTACCTGGGGCTGAGTGCCAATGGAGAAGAAGCTCCGGCCAAAGCTTTCACCGAAGCCAAAGGCGTGGAGAAACGCTGGTTCAGAGGTCCTCACCCTTCGGGCAATGTGGGCGTGCAAATCCACCACATTGCGCCGATAGGCGCTAAGCAGGTGGTATGGACCCTCGGCGTGCAGGAGGTGATTACCCTCGGTGCCGTGTTTACCGAAGGAAGATTCAATGCCGAACGCGTGGTGGCTATCACTGGCGCTGAGTTGAAGGAACCAAAGTATGTGCGCACCTGGATCGGCGCCAATGTTGGCGAACTGGTCAAAAACAACCTGTCCAACGACCATGTGCGCCTCATTTCCGGCGATGTGCTGAGCGGACGCAAAAAACAGGCTGAGAATTTCCTCAACTTTTTCGACGACCAGATCACCGTCGTTGCCGAAGGCGACTACTATGAAATGTTCGGTTGGTTGCTGCCTTCCAAATACACGCCGACGGTTTCACGCACTTTCCCCAACTTCCTGTTCCCGAAAGCTACCTACCGTGCCGATACCAACACGCACGGTGAAAAGCGGGCTTTCGTGGTTACCGGCCAGTACGAAGAGTTGCTGCCTATGGATGTGTTGCCTCAGCACCTGATGAAGGCCATCCTGACCAACGATTACGACGGCATGGAAGGCCTGGGTATTTATGAATTGATAGAAGAGGACGTGGCGCTCTGTGAGTTTGCCTGCACCTCAAAACAGCCCCTCCAGAAAATTCTGCGCCAGGGACTGGACATGATGCACGAACAAGGTTGATAAGGATCTGCTGATTGCAATCCTTTTAGTTTGATAACAACGAATCATCAACGTAGCAAATGAAAGACCTGATTCAAAAGATAAAGAAGTTTGAGCCGCCAAAGGAAAAGCGCTTTTTGCACACCCTTTACGATGGCTTCTTCACCTTCCTGTTCACACCAAACCACGTGACCAGCGACGTTCCGGGTGTTCACATCCGCGACCGCATGGACCTGAAACGCACCATGGTGATGGTGGTGCTGGCCCTTCAGTTGTGCTACCTCTTTGGTACCTACAACATTGGCCATCAGCACTTTCTGGCCATTGGTGAGCACACGGCTTTCCTGGATGCCATCCACCTGAAAATTGCCTACGGCCTGATCAAGATCCTGCCGATCTTCATCGTGGCGCACGTGGTGGGTCTCGGCATCGAATTTTACTATGCTGCCCGCAAAGGTCACCCCATCGAGGAAGGCTACCTGGTGACGGGTGCGCTCATTCCGCTCATCATGCCACCGGATATCCCACTGTGGATTCTGGCAGTGTCCATCGTTTTTGCCGTGGTCATCGGTAAAGAGGCCTTCGGCGGAACGGGGATGAACGTCGTCAACATCGCCTTGCTGACCCGTCTGTTCGTCTTCTTCGCCTACCCGACAACCATTTCGGGTGACCAGTGCTGGGTAGCCGGCATCGACTACTCTGGTGCGCAGGCTGTAACCGAGACTTATGGCTGGGCACACCACGCCTTCGACTGGCTGTTCAACGGACTCGGGCTGAGTACATTTGGAGATGGGGGAATAGCGGTAACAGATGCCTTCACCGGTGCCACTCCGCTGGCCCTTGCTACAAAAGGCTGGGCTGAAGTGACGGCCGTTTACTCACCGGCAGAGATGTTCTGGGGCACCATTCCTGGCTCCGTTGGTGAGACCAGCAAACCGCTCATCATTCTGGGGTTGCTGATGTTGCTCGCCACAGGCATTGCCAGTTGGCGGATCGTCATTGGCGGCATCCTGGGTGCCGTTTTCATGACCCTCGTCCTCAATGCCTGGGAGTTTGATGTGTACATGCAGATTCCGTGGTACTACCACTTCTACATGGGTAGCTTCTGGTTTGCCATTGCTTTCATGGCCACTGACCCCGTAACAGCCTCCGGCACCAATGTCGGAAAGTGGATTTACGGCTTCTCAATAGGTGTGCTGGGCATCCTCATCCGGGTGATGAACCTGGCTTACCCCGAGGGCTGGATGCTGGCCATCATTTTCATGAATGTCTTTGCTCCGCTGATCGACTATTTTGTCGTGCAGGGCAACATTAAACGTCGTGCAAAACGCACGGCGGTAGCTGCATAAAAACCAATTTTGGGTTTGCCCGTAGGGCGAATCCGGTAAAGTGATAACTGAACTGATATGTACAGCAACAAGTATGTCACCATTTACACGCTGGTCATGACCGTTATCGTTTCGGTCCTGCTGGCATTACTTTTCTCCGGTCTGAAACCGATTCACGATGCCAATGAAGCTGTCTTCAAAAAAAGAGACATTCTGAAGGCCATCGAGGAATATCTTCCCAAGCCACTCGACGAAATGAGCGATGAGGAAGTGCTTGCAATGTTTGAAGAACAGATTGAGCAGCAGGTGCTGGATGCCGAGGGCAATGTTATTGAGGGCATCAAAGCTGATGAAATTGATTTGGCGAAGGAAGAGAAGAAACCCGTTGATGAGCGCAAATACCCTGTTTTCATTTACAACAGTGACAAGGGTAAGCTTTACCTGGTGGCCGTTCGTGGCAACGGTCTGTGGGACAAAATCTGGGGAACCATTGCATTTGAAGAGGACTTCAATACCATTGCCGGGGTTTCTTTCGGGCACGTTGGTGAAACTCCAGGACTTGGAGCGGAAATTACTGACAACCCCGCCTTCCCAGCCCAATTCAAAGGCAAGAAGATTTTTGAAGGTGATAAGTACGTTTCGGTATCTGTGGTGAAGGGTGGCGTAAAAGACCCTGAGCACCAGGTGGATGCCATTACTGGGGCCACCATTACTTCCAACGGTGTTACCGATATGCTGAAGGAAGGACTGGAGATTTACCTTCCTTATTTCGAATCACAGAAAAAGAGCTAAAAAAGGGCTGATTGATTTCGGCTTTTAAATTCAATAAGTTATGTCAGAAGTTGCAACCAAAAAAGAAGGTTTGTTTGGCAAAAAAGAGCGGAAAATGCTCATCGATCCGCTCAACGACAACAATCCGATCACCGTTCAGGTGTTGGGTATTTGCTCAGCACTGGCAGTTACGACCCTTGTTAGCAAGGCCTTGGTAATGACCATTGCGGTGATTTTCGTGCTTGCCTTTGCCAACCTCATCGTTTCACTCCTTCGCAAAGGCATACCAAAGCAGATCCGGATGATTGTTCAGCTGGTGGTCATCGCCACCCTGGTTACCGTGGTAGAGCTGACGCTCAAAGCGGTTGATTATCCCATCTGGAAAGAGCTTTCCGTTTACATCGGTTTGATCATCACCAACTGTATCGTGATGGGCCGCCTGGAGGCTTTTGCCATGGCCAACAAACCCTGGCAGTCATTCCTCGACGGTGTGGGGAACGGACTCGGTTATGGTATCATCCTGATCCTTGTAGCGACGGCAAGGGAGATTTTTGGCAAAGGCAGTTTCATGGGGTTCCAGATCATTGGCCCCAGTGCAGACTATCTTATTGATACGACTACCAATCCCTGGTTCTCCTGGTACATGCCCAACAACGTGATGGTGTTGCCGGCCGCAGCGCTGTTCGTCATTGGCATTATCATTTGGATCCAGCGTTCACGCAATCCTAAACTGATTGACATTTCCTAAGGATGGTCTCTGTGAGATTATTCTGACGAAACAAGAACAAAGAATAACTATTCCATCATGGGCGAATTATTCAACATATTTCTGAAGTCGGTTTTCATTGAAAACATGGTATTGGCCTACTTCCTGGGCATGTGCTCATTCCTGGCCGTATCAAAGAGTGTGAAAACCGCCATGGGACTTGGTGCAGCAGTGGTCTTTGTACTCACCCTGACCGTCCCAATCAACTGGGTTATCAACACTTACCTGTTGGGACCAAGTGGTGTGTTCAAAACCGATCTGACCTTTTTGCGGTTTATCCTGTTCATCGCCACCATTGCTGCTTCCGTGCAGTTGGTAGAGATGGTAGTGGAGAAATTCTCTCCGGCGCTGTACAGTGCCCTGGGTATCTTCCTGCCGCTCATCACTGTGAACTGCGCCATTCTGGGTGGTGCCCTTTTCATGGTGGCCCGTGAGTACGATTTCGCCGAGGCTGCAACCTTTGGCTTTGGTTCCGGTGTGGGCTTTGCCCTGGCCATTGTGGTGATGGCTGCCATCCGTGAAAAGATCCGCTACAGCGATGTGCCGGCACCACTTCGTGGACTGGGCATTGCGTTCATCCTTACCGGATTGATCGGTATGGCTTTCATGAGCCTCATGGGTATCAACCCGGCCAACTACATGAATTAACCCGAGCTGAAAGGAGCGGTCGAAAGCTCCGCCCTGACAGCTGCAATCCATATTACGATGATATTTTTGTTGGATATCCTATTCGTAGCTTATTCAGTAATCGCCTTTACGGCGGTGATCCTGCTGCTCACTTTCGGCCTCATTCTGGCCCAGAAGAAGCTGGTGCCGCAGGGTGCCGTCAAGATCGTCATTAACGGCGATGAGGAAAACCCCATCGAGGTGCAGCCCGGAAGTAGCCTGTTGACTGCCCTGGCCAACCACAACATCTTTCTGCCATCCGCTTGTGGAGGTGGTGGAACCTGCGCCATGTGCCGCTGCAACGTTGATGAAGGAGGAGGAGATGTACTCCCCACCGAGCTCAACCACCTCAACCGCAAGGAAGTCGCCGAACACGTGCGCCTGGCCTGCCAGGTAAAGGTGCGCTCCGACATGCACATCCGTGTGCCGGAAGAGGTTTTCGGTATCAAGAAATGGGAGTGCGAAGTGGTATCGAACTACAACGTGGCCACCTTCATCAAGGAGTTCGTGGTGCGTTTGCCGGAAGGCGAACACCTCGAATTCGAACCGGGTGGATACATTCAGATTGACGTGCCGGTCATTACCTGCAACTTCAAAGACATCGACATCACCTCTCACCCGCGCATGGGCAAGAAACCCGATGTGTTCAAAGAAGACTGGGACAAGTTCAAAATGTGGGATCTGGTAATGGTCAACGAGGAGCCGCAGTTCCGTGCTTACTCCATGGCCAACCACCCGGCAGAAGGTGACATCGTGATGCTCAACATCCGTATTGCCACCCCACCATGGGACCGCGCCAACAACCGGTGGATGCCGGTCAACCCGGGTGTATGCTCCAGCTACGTCTTCACCCGCAAGCCGGGCGATAAAGTCGTGGTGTCAGGTCCTTACGGTGAGTTCTTCATCAAACCCACCAACCGCGAAATGGTGTACATCGGTGGTGGTGCCGGTATGGCTCCGCTCCGCTCGCACATCTTCCACCTGTTCCACACCCTGAAAACCGACCGGAAGGTCAGTTACTGGTACGGTGGTCGCTCATTGCGGGAGTTGTTCTACACCGAAGACTTCAGGGCCATCGAAAAGGAGTTCCCGAACTTCTCCTACCACATCGCCCTGTCAGAGCCGCTGCCCGAAGACAACTGGGACGGCCCGGTGGGATTCATCCACCAGGTGGTTTACGAGAACTACCTCAAGAACCACCCAGAGCCGGAGGAGATCGAATACTACCTCTGCGGCCCGCCACTCATGCTCTCCGCCGTACAGAAAATGCTGTACGACCTGGGTGTGCCGGAAGAAAACATCGCTTTCGACGATTTCGGAAGCTGATCTAACCGGCCCTAAAAAAAGCAAAAATGCGCTGTGGTTCTCCGCAGCGCATTTTTTGTGCGGCGCTGGCTTCCAGCCAGCTCCTTAATTCTGCCCGTCAAAGTAGCGCAGCATTTATGCTGCGCAAGTACAGCGACCTTCAGGTCGCTAGTAAAAATTTACGACCTGAATTCAAATCAGGATTATGAAGATTATAGAGGATTATAGAGGATTATAGCCCCGATATTCATCGGGGATAGAGGATTATTGGGTTCAGCAGGGAACTCTGTTCACCTCTGTATTCAACTCTTAAAACTCTGTGGTTAAAAAGTTTAGAGTGTAGGGTTTAGGGTTTAAGGTTTGGAAGCGCTAGCTCTTTCCCCCTCGATTTCTGAGTCCCCCGTGCCGATAGTTATCGGCATCGGGGCAAAATGCCATTTTTTAAGGAATCGAATGTTCAATTAAGAATTAACCTCCCCTGAATCCTTGAATCATCGATGGTTGCACTGCTGTTCACCTTTGCTAGCCCTCCTCCCCCCTCGAGGGGGGACAGGGGGGTGAATACCCTGATTACCAATGATTTCCCTCATTTGCAGCAGTTTTAGAATTTTAGAAGAGTTGATTTTACAGATACTTGCAAATTGTAAAAAATCACCCCCCTTATCCCCCCTCGAGGGGGGACAGAGTCTGCTAAATTGCAAAGATTTA
>PAAY01000013.1 GCA_002698985.1 Saprospirales bacterium
TACCGGGGAAGGTTCGTAGTAAATGATTGACACCCGAGCTCTCTGGTACCGAACCACAATCCTGCTAATCCGTGAATCCTGCTAATCCTGATCCTGACAAGGTGGATGACAAAGGGGGGGCTTGCAAAGTTGCAGGCTTGCGAGACAAGGTCTGGAAACGAGGCATCTGCCTAGCTAATCATTCGTTGTGAAGATCCGCCTGTGGCGGATGACAAAAGGGGGTGCTTGTGGCAGGGAGGAACTGAAGAATCGAGGGCAAGCCCTCTCAACCTCCCAGAAAATTCCCCTCAAATCCTTCGGGCATCGAGTTTCAGGAGCACTGCGATCATGATGGTGAAGATGAGCAGGGAAGAGCCGCCTTTGCTTAGGAATGGCAGCGGGATACCAATGGTGGGAACCAGCCCCATGGTCATGCCTATGTTGACGAAGAAATGGACGAAAAGGATGCTGGCCACCCCGTAAGCGTACAGGCGGGCAAAGTCAGAGCGTTGCCGCTCACCAATGACGATGATTCTGCCCAGGAGGAGGATGTACAAGGTGATGACCACCATGACACCGAGGAAGCCCTGTTCTTCACCGATGGCGCAAAAGATAAAGTCGGTGATTTGTTCCGGCACGAAGTTGCCCTGGGTGAGGTTTCCTTTCAGGAAGCCTTTACCGGTAAGGCCGCCGGAGCCGATGGCCATTTTTGAGTGATTGAGGTTGTAAGCGGCGCCCTGCGGGTCGGCTTCGTTGGGTTTCAGCCAAACCAGGATGCGCTCTTGCTGGTGGGGTGCAAAAACGTTGTTGAAAGCAAAATTTGCGAAGAAAGCCACCATGCTGCCCAGCATGAAAGAAAAGAGCACCAGGACAGCCATACCTCTTTGTCGACCTCCCCAGTGGTAGAGGAAAAAACCGAGCAACAGGGCCGTCAATGCCAGGCTGGTGTACAAGGCGTAGCCGTATTTGAATCCGAAATACGCAGCGACGGACAATGTGACCAGCGCCAGTGCCCACCATCGGTGCCGGCTGGGCATGTTCCGGAAGTACACTGCAAGACCCGCCAATGCGATTATGCTGACTATGGCCAGTGGCGGATTTACAAGACCGGCAACCAGAATGGAGCCGAGCAGGAAACCCGCAACGAACACCCAACCGGGAAAGCCCTCCCTGTACAGTACAATGAAGAACCCCATGAATACCAGGCTGGATCCGGCGTCGGGCTGTAGCATGATGAGTGCAACGGGGGCCATGAAAAACGAAAGGGCATAGAACCGGTGCTTCCAGGATTTCAGGCCTTTGGAATAGTTTCCGAGGTAGGAGGACAGGGCAAGTGCGGTCCCGAATTTTGCGAATTCAGAGGGTTGGAAAGACATGCCTCCCCCAAAATCAAACCAGGAGGTGGCGCCTTTGATGGTTTTTCCGAAGATGAGCACCAGCACCAGCAAAACCAGGCTGGCGGTGTAGATGATGTTGGCAAAGTTTCGCCAGAAAATGGCCTCGATGGAATAGGTGATGAAAAAGCCAGCCAGGGATATGCCCACCCAAATCAGTTGCCTGCCGGCGGTGGTTCCCAAAAAATCGAGGAAGTTGTCCGGGTAGCCGGATTTGTAGCCGACCGTGTAGATCATGGCCCAGCCAATGGCCACGAGTGCCAGGTAGAGCGAGAAGGTCATCCAGTCAATTCCACGGTCTTTTACAGTCATCAGGGAGCTTAATCGATGTATTCTACAATGCGCATGAATCGGATTCCCAGGGTCATTTCGAAAGTCACATTGCGGATGAGCCGCTCACCGAGCGCACGGGTTTGCCCTGTGTAGGGATCGTACACATTGGGGATTTGCGGTTGCTTGTACTGGTAGGAGAAATCGGGATTCACGGTGAACTCCAGCATTCCGCCAACCAGGTCGCTGAACGGAAATTCAAAGCCGCCACCCAGAGTGACGCCGTAATTCCAATTTCTGACGAAAAACTCATCTGGGAAAAAGAGGCTGTTGTTCAGTTCGTTCAGCTCGCGGTATTTGTCCAGGTTGGTCGTGAGGGTGTAATCTCCTCTGATTCCGAAGAGGTAGTACATTTTGTTCCGCACACCGAAATCGTATTTGCGCTTGGCGCCCAGTGTGAGTGAGATATTGTGGAAGATGAACTGCTGGGCTGGCGGGCGGTAAAACTGCCCGTTGATGGGGCTGAAGAAATTCCGGTTGCGGATGGCGCTTCCCTTCAAGTGGTAGCCGGCCTGTGCAAACACTGAAAACTGGTCCTCTTCATCGGCTGACTCGATGAACGCAATTGCATGGTACTTGATGAGCGGATCCTGTTGGAAGCCGTTCCATTTTTGTACGCCGAGGGTGGGCCCGCCTTTTATTCCGAAGGCCGAATTCTGGGCTGTCAACGACATTGCCGCCAGGGCGGCGAAACAGAGCAGTAGGATGTGTTTTTTCATTTTGAGGGCAGTTTCCTGAAAATCAGATTTGCAAATATCTGATAACGTGGTGCCAATTTCCAGTACAGCGATTTGACATTACCTGATCCGCAATACCTGGCCGATGCTCAGGGTGGTTCCTGTAAGGTTGTTCAGTTTCTGGATGGCTTCAACGGTGGTGCCGAAGCGCTTGGAAATTCCGTACAGGGTGTCTCCCTTCACCACGGTGTAATAAACCGCTTGCGGAGCAGGTTCAGGCTTGGTGTTTTCATCGTTGCCGGAATTTCCGGGCTCCCAGTCGTTGGTGGGTTGGGTGCTGGGGCTTGGCACTTCGACTTCGTCCAGGTATTCGTCGCCAAGGTTGGGGATGGTATTCGTTGGTTCCGGTTCATTCACCAGGCGCGGCCGGGTTCCTTTCTTGATTTTCCATCCGGAAAGCTTGATGCGTTCATCGGGCTGGGGTTCGCTGCCTTCGGGCATGCGGTTTCGGCTGTAGAGTTTTTTGAGTTTTACCCCATACAGCTGCGAAATGTCGAACATCGTTTGTCCTTCCTGTACATAGTGCCACTTCTGGTGACCCCGGTAGTTGCAGCGTTTGGGCTGGATGAAGACCCTGTAACCGTCGGGCAATGCGACGGTCTCCTCCGGCAATTGTTCGTTGTATTTTTTGAGGCGTTTCATTTTGACACCACTAGCCAAGGAGATTTGCTGTGGAGTGATGTTGTTCTTCGCAAACACCACTTTGGCATCGTTGACGAGGTGAAGGTTCAGCCCGGCAATCATGTCGTCCGGTTTTATTTCGTCCTCAAAACGATCGAGTGCCATCTGGTCAAAGCGGTAGAGTTCGTACTGCTCGATCAACTGGATGAGCTTTTTATCGTAATTGGCAGCCGTGGCATATCCCGCCCTTTTCAGTCCCCGTGCCCAACGTTTGTAATCGTCAGCGTCGAGCCGGAAAAGAAAGCCGTAGCGGTTGGCCTTGTTGGGGTCTCTGAGGAACTCGGAATGTGCGATGTAAGAGTCCTCTGCATTTCTGTATTTGCGGAAGCAGGATTTCTGAAGGTTTCCGAAAGCATCGTAATCATCGTCCTTTTTGTGGTATTTTGGCCCTGTCCAGTCGTTGTGGCATTTCAGGCCGAAATGGTTGTTGGCTTTTCTGGCCAGTTCGCTTTTGCCAGCGTTGGATTCCAGGAGGGCCTGTGCCAACTTGATGCTGGCCGGAATGCCGGTGCGCTCCATTTCTTTGATTGCGATTTTCTTGTATTTCTCGATGTAATTGTAAAAATCGCTGCTCTGGGCATTTGCACTCAAATGAAGGCAGGGAAGCAGAAGGAGGATCAGTGCAAAACGGTTCATAGGTTATTTGTTTTGGACGAAACGAGCATGCATGCTGTTGAATTGCAGCTACAATGCTAAGGAAAGTTCAACAAAGATAGGTTTTGGGCTTTCTACCCGTGAAAGGGTATTTCCAGCGACAAGTGCAATTTTTTCAAAAGGTGAAACACATAGTAATTCTTTCATTTTCAAAGCATGCCGTTCATACAAGTGCAGTGTTTCAAAACGCCATACACAAAAGCATATAATCATATTAGTTAATTCGGCTATCTTTACACCGCCAAAATTTGGTTGGCAGGTTTCTTTTGCATTACCTTAGCCGTTCACCAAAACTTTCACACACCTACCTCTACTTTGCGTTATGAACAGGACACGAAGAAGGCGTTACATTTTCATTGATTACGAGACGCTCACACTTGTCAAAGTGAAAAAGCTGCAAAAAGTAGCAACCAAGCTATTCGTCTTCGTGGATACCACTCAGCACGATAAGATTCCGCTGGCCTTTGTCAGAAAGATTCAATCTTTCGGCCGGGACCTCAAATGGATCCCCGTCTCAAACGAATACGAAGAGGCCGGCCTGAACTTTCATATCGCTTTTGTCATGGGGCGTTTGCACCAGAAAGTGGGGCTGGATGTCGAGTTTCTCATCGTTTCTGACGAGCCGGATTTCGACACGCTTGTGGGCTTCATCAATGCCTCACGCCGCAAATGCCGGCGGGTTACCCGTTACCCGGATGACCCTTTCTATAGCCGAGAGAATGTTGAACCCGAACAGGTTGAACATTTTGACGACCCTGGAGAAGGTATTGACAACCTGCTTTACCTCAACAATGACAGCGGAGCTTTGAGCGATGTCCTGGTGGATGAAGAAATCATCGAAAAAACGGCCACGGACACCATCAAGCGGATGATCGTGGAGGACAAACGTCCAAAGGAAATTGCCGAGCTCAAAGATTACATTTTGCTCAACAACCAGGAGGTGGGCATACACCAAACGGTTGACAGGATCATCCAGAAAATGAAGGATAAGCAGGAAATTGAGATATCAAAAGGACAGGTTATTTACAATTTTTAAACTTTAGACCTGAAATTTGCGGTCTCAACCCGATCCTGAACAAACAACTATTGAGAACTATGGATGCTGAAATTGAAAAGATCATGAACGAAGCCAAAGGTTCCATGGACAAGGCCATCGAACACCTGGCATACGAACTAACCAAAGTCAGAACCGGAAAAGCTTCTCCTGCTGTACTCGAAGATATCACTGTAGAATACTATGGTGCCAAGACGCCACTCAACCAGGTGGCTAACGTGTCCGCTTCCGATTCGAGAACGCTGTCCATCCAGCCCTGGGAGAAAAAAATGCTTCCAGTCATCGAAAAGGCCATCTTCGAAGCCAACCTCGGCGTGACACCCATGAACGATGGTGAGGTGGTTCGCCTGAGTTTTCCTCCGCTTACCGAAGAGCGGCGTAAAGAACTGGCCAAACAAGCCAGGCACTTTGGCGAAGAAGCAAAAATCAGCGTGCGCAATGCCCGCCACAAAGCCCTCGATGCCATCAAAAAAGCCGTGAAGGATGGATACCCCGAAGATTTTGGAAAGCGCAGGGAGCAGGAAGTCCAGGACATGGTTACGGAATACTATAAAAAGATAGACCACATGGTGGAAGTGAAAGAAAAAGACATCATGAAGGTCTGATCATCATTTTTACCTGAGATCAACAGGCGCCCCGGGAAATCCTTTCCGGGGCGCTTGCTGTTTTCGGAAATTTCTATCTTGCCCTTCTCATTCATTTTTCATTTCTGACATATTCAATTATGAAGGCACTTACCTATTTGATGGTGCTGCTTTGTTTGGCAGCATGTGGCGACAATAAGCACTCAGCCGGTTCCGAAACAGCAGAGACCACTGGTGAAGCACCGGCTGCTGACAACGTTCTCTCTCCTGAAGAGGCTGAAGCCGGCTGGACCTTACTTTTCGACGGAAAAACACTGGATAGCTGGAGGGGCTACAACCGGCCCGACCTTCCGAAAAACGGTTGGGTGGTTGAAAATGGCGAAATGGTCATTCTGGCCACACCTGATCCCAAACCGGAAGATTTCGGCGGGGATATCATCACCAAAGCCCAATTTGGAAATTTCGAGCTGGTGTTTGATTTCAAGATCACGGAAATGGCAAACAGCGGAGTCTTTTACTTCGTGAAAGAAGACAGCAACCTGCCCATGTGGGCCAATGCGCCTGAGTACCAGATTCTGGACCATGAAGCCTATGCAAAGTCCCATCCGGATTTTGACCTGAAGACCCATTGCACTTGCGACAATTACGACCTCCAGGCCGCTCCTGACAATTACATGAAGCCCGTCGGTGAATGGAACCACGGACGCATCATCCATAAAGACGGCCATGTGGAACATTGGCTCAACGGCAATAAGTGCATCGAGTACCAGGTGGGTTCAGAGGAATTTACGGCCCTGGTAAAAGCCTCCAAGTTCAGTGAATACCCGGACTTTGGCCTTACTTCACCGGGCCATATTGGCTTGCAGGATCACCAGCATGAGGTTCGTTTCAAAAACATCAAGATAAAATCACTTTAACCCTTTTTACTGATGAAGAGAAAGATCAGAATGGGCATGGTAGGCGGCGGCCGCGGTGCCTTCATTGGCGCCGTGCACCGCATGGCTGCTGCATTGGATGGGGAGATTGAACTGGTTTGCGGAGCATTCAGCTCAGATCCCGAGCGCTCTAAATTGTCGGGGGCTGACCTGGGCCTGCCTCCCGAACGGGTATATGGCAGCTACAAAGAAATGATCGAAAAGGAAAGCAAGCTGCCAGAGGATGTGCGCATGGATTTCATCTCCATCGTGACGCCCAACCACGTTCACTTCCGGCCGGCGGTCCTGGCACTGGAAAACGGATTCCATGTGGTGTGCGACAAGCCGCTCTGTTTCAACATGGAGGAAGCCCTGCACCTGGAAACCCTGGTCAAACGCTCAGGCCTCTTGTTTGCCTTGACCCACAACTACACGGGGTATCCCATGGTGAAACAGGCCCGGGCCATGGTTCGCAATGGCGACATCGGGGAAATCCGCAAGGTGGTGGTTGAGTACCCGCAGGGTTGGCTCTCCACCAAAGTGGAAGATACCGGCAGCAAACAAGCCTCCTGGAGGACTGACCCTGCCCGATCAGGAGCCGCAGGTGCCATGGGCGACATCGGCACCCACGCCGAAAACCTGGCCGAGTACGTTACCGGCCTTCAAATCACCGAGATGTGTGCCGATCTGAGCACCTTCGTGGAAGGTCGCCTGCTGGATGACGACGGCAATGTACTGCTGCGCTTCGACAACGGTGCCAAAGGCATCCTGCACGCCAGCCAGATTTGCGCAGGCGAGGAGAACAACCTCAACATCCGCGTTTACGGAACGAAAGCCGGCCTTCAGTGGTTCCAGATGGAACCCAACTCGCTGTATGTGAAATGGCTGGACAAACCCATGGAGGTGCTGCGAACCGGGGTGGGCAACCTCTATCCGGAGGCCGCAGCCCACACCCGTATTCCTGCCGGACACCCGGAAGGCTACCTCGAAGCCTTTGCCAATATCTACCGGAATTTTGCCATTTGCCTTCGGGCAAGGCTGGAAGGGAAAGAACCCGATCCGCTGTACATGGATTTCCCGACAGTATCGGATGGTGTACGAGGCATGCGCTTCATCGAAAGGGTGGTGTATGCCGGCAGCAGTGAAGAAAAATGGGTGAAGTTTTGAACGCGCTGCTAAAACCGCTGTTGCCCGAAGGGCGAAGTAAACAAATGCAACATGAGTAAATCACAAAAGATAGAAGCCGGTTCAGCACCAAAGCCGGTTGGCTTATATCCACATGCCCGCAGGGTGGGCAACCTGCTTTTCCTTTCGGGAATAGGCCCCCGTGATCCGCAAACCGATGAGGTGCCGGGCCTGAAGCGCAGTGCCAGTGGCAATTACCTGGAATTCGACTTCGAGGCTCAATGCCATTCGGTGTTTCAGAATGTGAGGCGGGTACTGGATGATGCCGGGGCCAGCTGGGATTCACTGGTGGATGTGACGGTTTTCCTCGTAAACATGGAGCGGGATTTTCACACCTTCAACCGCATTTATGCCGAGTATTTCAAAGACAACCAACCATGCCGGACCACGGTGGGAATCACCGCCCTGCCTACCCCCATTGCCATCGAGTTGAAGTGCATAGCGGTGGTGGAGTGAAGGGGGAGAGCTTTGGTTAAACCGTTCACTTTTAAGGGCTCTTTACTTGCCCATAGATTTTTTCCAGGTCTGATATGCGGGAGCTTGTTTCGGCCGGTTGGCCGGAACCTCTGTGAGGGGTTCGCAGGCTTTCAGGTGGGCATGGCATTCTGCCGGCAGTTGCTGGTACAGTTCAGTGCCTTTCGTTTTCCATTTAATCATTTCGTCGCTCACTTCCTTGATGATCTTGCCGGGGTTGCCCACCACCAGGCTGCGGTTGGGAATCTGCTTTTCCGCCTGGATGAAACTGAGCGCTCCCACGATGCATTCATCCCCAATCACGGCATTGTCCATGATGACGGCATTCATGCCGATGAGGCAGTTGCGGCCGATGGTGGCCCCGTGGATGATGGCCCCGTGCCCAATGTGTGCGGCTTCTTTCAGCGTCACCGTCACACCCGGAAACATGTGGATGGTGCAGTTTTCCTGCACGTTGCAGCCGTCCTCGATGATGATCTCACCCCAGTCGCCCCGGATGGCTGCGCCAGGGCCGATGTACACATTCTTGCCGATGATGACATTGCCGGTGACGGCAGCCTGCGGGTGCACGAAAGAGCTGGGATGAACGACGGGGCGGTAGCCGTTGAATTCATAAATCATTGGACGGGAGTTGAATTAAAAAAAAAACGGTGCGATTCCTCTGGGTCGCTTTGCAAATATGCAAACACCACCCGGAACCGCACCGTTTGTGAGGAGGTGCCTGGAATTACTGCACCTCGAAGGTCACTTTCAGGGTTACACGAAATTCTTTCACATCACCGTCTTTGTCAACGGTTACGCTTTGGTCCTGCACCCAGGCAGAGCGGATGTTCTTTACACTCTGAGCCGCTTTCTTCAGTCCTTTTTTGGTGGCGTCTTCCCAGCTTTTGTCTGAGCTGGCCATGATTTCGATTACTTTCATTACTGACATGTCAATATGATTTTATGTTAGAAAATTGGTTGCTGTCTTGAGACGGAGGTGTCGGGCAAGGTCACAAAGGGCAAAGGAATATCCGTACTGTTATTTTATTCTTCCGGAATGAATTTCATGGAAATTGAATTGACACAATGCCTCACATTTTTTTGGGTGAATTGTTCGCCCTCGAAAACATGCCCAAGGTGTCCTCCGCAATTGTTACATATTATTTCAATCCTTCGGCCATCCACATCGGGTACCCGTTTCACAGCGCCCGGAATTTCATCGTCAAAACTTGGCCACCCGCAGCCGGAATGAAATTTATCTTCCGAACGGTACAGGGGTGCCTCGCATCTTCGGCAAACGTAGGTCCCTCTTGCAAAGTGATCGTTGTACTCGTTCCGGAAAGGCATCTCGGTACCCTTGTGAACGATGACGTATTCTTCTTCAGGTGTTAGTTTGTTCCAGTTTCTCATGAGTTGTGTGGTTTGAGGTTTTTTGGGGCCTGTTCCTGCTCTGGTGATTCACGTTGCGTGACACGTGACTCGTGACGCGTGACGCGTAACTCGTGACTCGTGACTCGTGACGGGTGACGGGTTGAGTTGGGCAGAGAGGCAAACTCGATTCCTCTCCCGATCCCGAAGGATTTCGGGATCGGCATCGGGACTCAATCCTTCAGCAAGTGGGCGTATTGCTTTCTGAATTTCTCCACTTTGGGGTTGATGACGATTCTGCAATAGCCCTGGTTGGGGTTGTTGCTGTAATAATCCTGGTGGTATTCTTCAGCTTCGTAAAAAGCGGTGAAGGGGCTAATTTCCGTCACAATGGGATCGTCCCACAGGGTTGGTGCAAATTCTTGTTTTAGTCTTTCGGCAATGGCCTTTTGCTCCTCATTGTGGTAAAAAATGACCGAGCGGTACTGGGTACCCACATCGGCGCCCTGGCGGTTCAGGGTGGTGGGGTCGTGTGTGGTGAAGAAGACCTTTACCAGCGTTTCATAGGAAATGACTTCGGGGTCAAATTTCACTTGCACCACTTCGGCATGGCCGGTCAGGCCGCTGCAAACTTCCCGGTAGGTCGGGTTGGCCGATTTTCCTCCGGAATAACCGCTGGCCACGCTGTGAACGCCTTTCAGTTCCTGAAAAATGGCTTCGACGCACCAGAAGCATCCGCCACCAAAAGTGGCCGTTTCCAATTTTGAATCATCCATGCTCATCAGTTCGGGTTTTTCATTTTCAACGAGCTGTGGGTCATTGGCTGCGGTTTGGCCGCAGGCCGAAAAACCAACAAAAAACAAGAGGTGTAAGACGAGGGTCTTCATGTCAGAATTTATTTTCGTCAGCAATGTATGAGAGCAGCCATCAGTCCAGCATGTCGTTTTCCTGCAGCACCTTTCTGGCTGCTTCGGCTTTTTCGGGGAGGGTGTAGAGCTCCGCTTCTCCCAGCATGGGCAACATGGAGTCGGGCTTGTTGAGGATGTGGCTCTCGATGCCGTTTTGTTTCAATACATCTTCGGCAATCTTGACCTTCACCAGGTCCTGTGAGCTGTAAATCTTGATCCAGTTTTCTTTCATGGTCGTTGGTTTTTTCCTGTCAGAAACTTTTCCCGGTGGCCGGGTCTGCCTCCAACAATGAATTTGTGAAATGGTTCCGGTGTGGAAAGTTAAGATCATTTGCGGCATAAGCGCAACAACTGCCGGGGTGATAGATAACAGGCGACGAACTGAGCTTTATGAAAAGCCTCCACGGGCCGGGTATTTTTTAAGATTGGCCGGCCTGTCACCCCTTTTGGCCTTTCAATAAAATTGGCACCGGCCAACCTTCTACGAAAAAAATCGTAGTAAAATTTGCAACTACGACAATCTTCGTATATCATTGCAGTACGAAAAGTGTCGTACTTAATTCAATCGATAAAGAATGGCTGAAAAGAAATACGCCAAGCCCACAGAGGCTGAATTGGAAATACTGCAAGTGTTGTGGGAGCACGGACCCTCCACGGTGCGCTTCGTCAACGAATTTTTGAACAGCAAAAGGGAGGTGGGCTACACCACCACCCTGAAAGTGATGCAGATCATGCACGAAAAGGGATTGCTGAAGCGGAATACCGATTCCCGCACCCACATTTACGAAGCAATACCTGAGCGGGAAGCCATCCAGCGCAACCTTCTGGACAATTTCCTGGACAATGTATTCAGCGGCTCTGCCATGCAACTGGTGGTGCAGGCCCTGGGCAGTCACAAACCTTCGGCGGAGGAGCTCGGCAAGATCAAATCGCTGATCGAGGAGATCGAGAAGCAGCGGAAATAACCACAGCAAAAACCAGCGTGCAATGGATATTCTGGAAAACATATTCACCGGGCAGGTCATGAGTGCATTGGGCTGGACGGTACTTCATTCACTTTGGCAAGCCTTTTTGGTGGCACTCATCCTCAGCGCCTTCCAGTTTTTTCTTCGGAAAAAAGGCGCCCACTTGCTGCACACAGTGGGGTATGTCGCCCTGATGGTGGTCTTGACGACCAGTGTGATCACTTTCTTCGCCCTCTTGGATCAGGGAGGCAAGGCAGTGCAAGGCTTTATGCTGACGGCTGAAAGTGCCGGAGGTCAGGTGGGTCTCGATTCCTGGTTGCACAGGCTGATAGGATTTTGCGACGACCACCTGCCTGCCATCGTGTTGGTGTGGCTCATGGGAGTGGTCATTTTTTCCTTGCGTTTTGCCGGTGGGCTGATAGCCGTTCAACGCCTCAAATACCGCAACAGCTCCCCGGTAGATGCCCGCTGGCAGGAGCTACTTCAGGCCATCCGCTTGAAAATTGGCGTGGACAGGGAGGTCGTTTTACTGGAATCGTTGGCGGCCGGGGTACCCATGGTCATCGGCTGGCTCAAGCCGGTCATTCTTTTCCCTGTGGGTGCCCTCAACCACTTGTCCATCGAGGAAGTGGAGGCCGTGCTGGCCCATGAGTTGGCTCACATCAAAAGGCAGGACTACCTGCTCAACATCCTTCAGTCCATCGTCGAAATACTTTTCTATTTCAACCCGGCTGTTTGGTGGATTTCCGCTCAGATCCGGCTGGAGCGGGAGCACAGTGCCGATGACCTGGCAGTGGCGCATTGCGGCGATTCCCTGGTGTACGCCCGGGCCTTGTACAAACTGCAGGAAATCCACCAATCGGCGCCACTGCTTGCCATGCCCCTTATGACAAGAAATTACCGACTGTTGAACCGTATCCGCAGGATACTGAAACCTTCATCCAATAAAACTGATCTTATGGGACGCATTAGTGCAATGGCCATTCTGCTGGTCTCAACAATGTTGTTTGCCTTCAACACTAAAAATACAGCGGTGGCTGAAGAGGCCCTGCCGCTGAACGATCCTGACTTGCCGGCTGCCGTATTCACTGACTGGCAGGAAGTGCCGGCTGACACCATTCCGGGCAAAGAAAAAAGGGAAGAAGTCAGGCGTTTTCTACGCAGCAATGGAAAGGAAGAAATCGAAGTGGAGATGCGCAACGGTGAAATTACCGAGCTGAAGATCGATGGCAAGGTGATTCCGGAATCGGAGTACTCCAACTACGAAGGTCGCATTGCAGAATTAATGGAAGAACTGCCTGTGCCTCCGGCGCCACCTGTGCCGCCCACACCACCCACACCACCCACACCACCCGTTGCTCCGGCCCCACCCGCTGCACCTGCGCCACCGGCCCCACCCGCCAGAGGCTTTTCACCGGAGCATGAGGCCTTTTTCCATTCCTTCGGTAAACAGCAACGGAAAATTGTGACGAAAATGACAGGCAGGGGTGAAACGACCATCATCGTGGAAACGGGGCCTGGAGAAGAACCCGTTGAGATCATTGTGAAGGAAGGCAAGAAAGGCAGTGTCATCATCAACGGACAGGAAATCAAAGGCATGAAAAAAGGAGACCAGACCATCATCCTGGATGATGCCGGAAACGAGGCCCTGTGGGATGCCTATGCCTTTGCACATCCGCAAAACTTCGACAACTTCCGCTTCTTCACCCACCCGGAGGGCTTTGAGTTCAATTTCAATTTTGAGGACATGACTGAAAGAGCCCTGGAAATGGAAGAACGGATGCGGGAGCGCTTCGGGGATTTTGACGAGGAATGGTTCCGCCAGCACGCCGATGGTGATTTTGACGAAGAAGAACTGAAGGCGCGCATGGAAGAATTGCGACAGCGAATGAAAGAAGAAGAAGCCGTAATCCGGGAGCGCATGGAGGAATTGCAGTCCAGAGGTGCTGAAAGGATGCGGGAGCAGGCCGAGCGGCTGAAGGAAATGGAACTTCGCCAGCAGGAAACCTACCAACGGCTGCAAAAGGAACTGGAAAAGGAGCAGTTGAAACAGGAGAAAGAGCAGCGGAAGCAACTGGACAAAGAAAGGAAAAAAGGAAAGCGCTCGAGGCTTTGAATACAACCAGCCATCCAATCAAAACAGGCTCTAAAAAGGCCCGGTGAAACTCAGTCACCGGGCCTTTTCGGTATATCACATAAACCTTTTGAGATCCTCACCGGCAATGGCCTTGATGGTGGCCAGTGCCAGTGCCGTCGCCTCTTCAGCTTTCAGTCCGTAATTCATGTAGTAGTCTTCCAGCAAGACCTGTGTCTGGAACCAGGTGATCTTGAGGGCATTGACCATGTCCGTGAACATGGGGTCACGGCTCGACCAGGCATTCAGGTTGCTCCAAAGGGTGGCATTCCACTGTTTCAGTTCTTTTTGGGTGGCGGCATCGGGTGCCTGCGGATTCAGGAAATAAGAAGCCAAAACCGGTGTGGAGCTATGCGAAGGATGGTCAGCGGCTCCGATGTCCTGGGCAATGGCGTGCAGGAGTTGCACTTCTTCCCAATCCCAGAAGCCGCCGCAGTTTTGCATGTGGAGACCGAGGGTTTGTGACGATGCAGAAAAGGCATTGAGTGCCGGACCGGGGTGTTTGCTGAACAGCCAGCAGGGTGCTTCAACTTCCTGTGGGCTCACTTGCTGTACATAGCGCAGGTGCAGGATCAGCTGCTCGATGTTTACATAGGCGTAGGTGGCGCTCGGATCAAAGCGGGGGAAATCGCTCTTCACATTTGCGAAGGCCTGTTTGATGGCGCTGTTCATCAGGTCGTTGACGGTGGCACCGGGGCCTTTGGTGACAAACTCGAAATAGGCCCGGTAGGCCTTGGCCACTGGCAGGCTGGATTGCTTCAGCACTTCCAGGGCTGCGGGGCTGTCTTCCCAAAGTGAATTGATGGCCCATTGCACCGTTCCCGGTTTGGCCGTATTGGCCGGGGCGTAATAATAGCGGGCGAGGATGCGGTATTTTTTGAGTTGGCGGTTGTTGGCCACGGCTCTATCGTAGGCTGCCCGGGTGTTGGGTCCGTAATAGCCGTCGGCCTTGCCGGAATAGGTGCCCAGGGTTTTGAGCACTTTTTGCAACTCGATAGCCGACTGGCGCTTCACGTTGGCACGGATATCCGGCAGGGTGGCGCTCAAGTTGACCGCCGGTTTGTTGGCAGGAGGAGCAGGCGGGGTTTCTTCCACGCCCTTGCTGGTCAGCATTTCCGGTTGGGCAACAACCACTTCTGCAGGTTGGGTTTCTTTTTTCGTCTCAACGACGGGCTGCTCTGCCGGCGGCCGGTCGAAGTTGAGCGGGATCAGCGGTTTCTTTTTGCGGGGGCCGATTTCAAAATCGCCGATTTCGTGCAGCAAAACGTTGTTGACATCTTTCACGAAAGCATCTTTGAATCCGGCTGCCCGGATGCGCGGAAGCTCGCCGTTTGCGGTGGCCTTGTCAGGAAAAATGCCGGTGTAAACCTTGATCATCTTGTCTTCCAAAACCACATAGATGCGGCCCAGCTGAAGGTAGGGTTCCCAGTCTATTTCCTTGCCGGCGGTGAGGATTTCCAACTGAACCATGGTGTAAAAGTGGCCACCTTCGGTGTTGAGTTCCACCATGCGGGCATTGGCAAATCCGTACTGCGGGCTACGCAGGGTTTCAGCGAGTTTTTCCGCTTCCAGTTGATCGGTGAAACCGCCGATGAAGATATCAGCCTGGTTTTGCGTTTGCGGAACAGCATATACGAAGCCGAGGGTTTGCAGGCTTTTGAAGTCTTCAGGTTTGGGGTTCACAAACGTGCCTATTTGCACCGTGTAAGCGGGGTCGTTGTTTTGGCCGGAGGCCGAAAAAGCAAAAACCAGTAGAAAGAAAGCGAGAAAGGTTTGGCGCAAAATGTTTGTCATGATGTATCAGTATTGTTGGGTTGAAATCAGAACCCGGTTAGCTCATTTCAGTTGGCAGGCCTCTTTGCCCCTGTGCGGCCTCGGCCGGCTGATCTTTGGACTGCATGGGCAAAATTAGTCACCAATGCAGCAGCCGGAATCATTGCCCGGGCGGCCATTGCCAAAAGCGCCATCATAACTTGCTGGAAACCAATAGAACGGATGTTGAACGCAAAGGTAGTGCAAATTCATATCAAAAGCGAATCCTTAAAAGATCTCAGGACTGTGACCTCCGCCGCAAAACCCACTCATACATTCCCGAACCTTTTAATGAGTTATCACCTTAATGGGGGTAAGCCGGACAGGGAGTTCTGGTTGGAAATCAGTTCCTTTGCGGCTTCTCCGGTTGAAACTCTGCCGGGAATTTTTGAAAATTTGTCATTGTCTTTCAAAATTTTATAACCGCTTGGTGGTTATTAAGCCGGCTGCGCCTCTCAAAAAATGCAAAGCCTTGCCATGGCAGAAGCACAGCATAAAATGGCAAATTGACATCTCAACCTCATTTGAAACACGTAAATTCTTGTAAACTATGTCCACTTACTCATCAAACAAACCGCAAAATCAGAACACGACGGCCATCATCGTCACCGTCGGAATTTTGTTGCTGGCCGCCATCGGATACCTCGCCTACAATTCCATTACCAAGGCACGTGCCCTGGAGCAGACCGTTTCGGAACTGGAAGAAAGCGAAAAACTGCGTGAAGAACTCGAAATGCAGTACAATGCCGCACTGGCTGACCTGGAAGCTCAGAAAACGAGCAACGAAGAATTGAACGCACTGATCGATCAGCAAAAAGCCGAACTGGAGCAGCAAAAACGCCGCATTTCCCAACTGATCGGTTCCAAGGATAAACTGGAAAAAGCACGCGTGGAGCTCAACAACCTGAAAGCACAGGTGAGCCAATACCTCGCTCAGATCGAAAAACTGAAAGAGGAGAACGAAATGCTGGCCACCGAAAACGAGCAACTGGTGGAAGAGCGCACAAAATTATCCACTGACCTGCAGGCAAAAGCCGCTGAAAACCAAGACCTCCAAAAAGTGAAGGCTCAACTGGCTTCAGAAAAGGAAGAACTGGCCAGCAAGGTGAGCATCGCATCCGTTGTGAAGATGCGGGAAGTGAAAGCCGTTGGACAAAAGGTGCGAAACAGCGGCAAAGTGAAAGATGAAGACAAAGCCAAGCGGGTGGATCAGATCAAAGTTTGCTTCACTGCACTTGACAACAAAGTGGTAAAGCCCGGGACTGAAACCTTCATTGTCAGAATCATCAATCCGCTTGGTGAAACACTTGCCGTGGAAGACATGGGCTCTGGGTTCTTCAAGGACCTGGATAAAAACGACGAAATTCGTTTTACCATGATGAGCCAGATCGACTATGCAAATGAAGAGGTGCAGGAATGCCTGGTATGGGCGCCGGTAAACGCTTCTTTCATTGCAGGTGAATACACCGTAGAGGTGTACAACAAAGGCCATCTTGCCGGCAAAGGCAAGTTCAAGCTCAAGTAAGTTTCTCTCTCATAAATGACAACAGGCGGCCCGGAACTGATCCGGACCGCCTTTGTCATTTAACCGAAAACCCTATTATACTCAAAACGAAGTGGTTTGGGCGGCGAAGCCGGCCAAACTCCCACCTCCTACTGAAGTTTAGAGCTTGGGGTATTCCCAAACTACTTCGATTTGGGTATATCATCTAAGGATAACCAGTTTCTGGGTCAGACTTTCAGTATCGTTTTTCATTTGCACGAAGTAATAGCCCGGGCGCAGGCTGCTGATGTCCAGCTTGTAGATTCCGCTTGGGTCCTCAACTTTTCTGATGAGGTGGACTTTGCCGGTCAGGTCGGTTACCAGCAGTTTGGCAGCAGTGCCGGTAGAGAGCTTGTAACCGATGCTTACTTCAGAGCTTGCCGGGTTGGGGAACAGCTTCAGGGTATTTTCTGAAAAATCCTCGATGTTCCAGGCCGGGGCGGTCTGAATGGCTGAGATGGCCTTGTCATCATCCCCGGTAGGATTGAGATTTGGTCCTGTGCTGCAGCCCGAGATGGAGATGTCATCCAGGTACACCCAGTCGGAGTTGCCGGAGGCATCGCAGCGGAAGCGCAGCTGAGTGGTTGCAGTGAACGGCCCGGCGATGATGACCGTGTCGTTGTAGCGTTGCAGGTTCACGAACTCGTCGTTCAGGTTCCATTCTTCCACGGTGGTGAAGGAGGCTCCGCCGTCCAGCGAGATCTGGAGCCAGAAATCTTCATTGGAGTTGTCCATGCTTGCAGTGATGTAAGAGAATGCAACGGTCAGTTCCTCGTAATTGGACAGGTCCAGGTTATCCGTAGTGGTGGTTGAAGAGTTGGTGTTGTCGCGGAGGCGAACACTTCTCACCCCGGTGTTGGCATAGCTGCTGGAGCTGATCCGGCGGCAGTCAGAGCCTCCGTCGTTCCAGATGCCCCATCCACCTTCAAAACTCTCCGAGTTGATCAGTGAGTAAGTGCATCCGCCGCCACCACCTCCGCCGCCGGCAGGCAGGCAGAAGGGCGTTGCTTCGGAAAAGCCAAATGTGCCGCCACTGGCAAGGGTGGTTCCGGACAGGTCGTCAACCAGCGTGTATGAGCCATTGCCGTAGGAGCAGCAGATGCCGTCCCCGTACACATCAAAAATGGTGAAGGTGTAACAGCCGTCTGCCAGACAGATGTTTTCAGTTACGATGGCACCGTCGGCATAGCTGCCATAGGTTCCACCCGAGGAAGCCACGACGGTTCCGGCGTCATCGGTTATTTCCCAGCTCGTTTCTTCCGGATAATTGTCCAGCACGATGGTCAGGGTGAGGGCATTTTGCGAGCAGGGGGTTTGATCTTCTACGGTGTAACTTCCGGTGGCGGTACATCCGGCGTTGTCGGTCACGGTTACGTTGTATGTGCCAGGTGCAAGGCCGGAGATCGAGGCGGTGGTGCCACCGTTGCTCCAGGTGTATGAATAGGGGCTTGTACCATTGCTGGGAGCGGCAGTTGCAGAACCATTGTTGCCATTGGTAGCGGGTGTGCCCGTTACCGAAACAGTCATGTTGCAGCCGGGTACGCAGGTGCTCAGGCAAGGTGCGTTGGTAATCTTGTTGCGGATGAGATCACCGGGCTGTGTGCCAAAACCGAGGTTGAAGTCGATGCCGACACCGCTTACCAGGTGGCAGTAGCTCATGATGGTTCCTTTGGCTGGTACGGTGGCGTTGCAACCTTCGCTGTAGCCGGCTGCCGGGCCGCAGCCATCGATGGCGGTGTTGTTGCCGTTCCAGGCGCAGGCGTGGGTGTGTGGTGAGCCGAGGTTGTGGCCCATCTCATGGGTGATCACTTCCACTGACCAGGAATATACCGGCACCTGCTGGTAGGTGCTGAAGATGTAGCTGTAACCGTAGGCATAAGTTGAACACAGCGCATCCAGCCAGGCCACACCGCCGTTGGCAGGAGCACCCCGGGAAACGAGGTGGGCAATGTCGCCATTGAAAGTAGGCCGTGCAGTGCGGAAAGCATTCAGTGCATCGATGGTGCTGGTGGTGGGATAGGAATCGGCCGTGTCCCAAACAAAGATTTCAGAGGCCTGCATGGTGATGGTCTCATTGGCATACAGGGCTGATACCATGTTGAACAGGCCCGTCATGTAATTGACCGTGGCGGCCACAGAGCCGTTTTCGAGGAACATGTCGTAGTCGCATTCCAGGTAGGCAAACACGCAGTTTGCGACGCTTTTGTTGTTGCCACTGGTCTGGGGCTTGTACTTCTTCAAGTCCACCTTTTTCATGGCCGGGTGGTCGGTGTAGCACTCGAATTCGTTGATGGCCAGCATGTCTTTTTCACGGTAATAAACATAGACATCCTTTTTGCCTTCGAGCTTTCCGATGACCGATGGGCCGTCTTCTTCTGTACTCAGCATGCCCATGAGTTCATCTTCGAAAAGGCTGATGGCAGCCAGTGAGTTGCTTTTCCCCCTGACGATGCCCCGGTAGTGGAGGCCGGGCTGGTAGGCTACGACATTGCCGTTTGCACCGGAGGTGCGAACGACGAAATCATCGGCGAGGGGTTCGGCCCGCACCAGGTCGATGAGGACCGGTGAACCGTTTGCCGAAGGAAGCTCCAGTGTGATGGCTTCGGGTTGGGCTTTGAAAGCGTTTTGCAATGTGGAAATTTTGAGATTGAGCAGGGTGGCTTCTGCCAGCTCACTTTTGACAGCCGGAAATTCGCTGACATCACTTCGGTATTCAAATGGGCTGAATTGACTAAAGGAAAGTTCCTGTTGTGCTTGCTTCACTTTTAGCTCCAGCGGATTGAGCTGGTTTTGCGAAGCGAGTGGAAATGCAGTAATGAGAAGGCAGAGAAAGGCCAGAAGGCGCGAGTGGATGTTTGTCATTAGTTTTTGTTTTTGTGTTTAAAAAAAGCCTGTGGTTGCTTGCAACCTTGTTCGTTCAATTCATAGGATTAGCTGAAGCTCGTGTGGAGTGTTGTGGATGAGAAGGGAGGGCGGTGCAATTGGAATGCATCTAACAGACACAAAGAAAGATGCCAAAGACGGCCGTTTTCTGGTGGTCATTCATCAAATTGTGACAGGGAAAGCGGCGGCGTGATCCAAATGACGGGTCATCCCATACGCTTTTGACCAGAAGAACTGACATTCGTGGCTGTTGAATTTACCCGACTGCCATGATTGCCCGCACCATTTCCTTGTACAAAAAGTCCTTTGCCGGTTTGTCAAGACCGGTCTGGCTCTTGTCGCTGGTGATGTTCATCAACCGGAGCGGCACCATGGTGCTTCCATTTCTGACCATTTACCTCACCACCAAACTGGGCTTTTCGCTGGAGCAGGCCGGCTGGGCCATGACCGCCTTCGGGGTGGGATCGGTGGCGGGGTCTTTCCTCGGTGGGAAGCTGACCGACCGCTTTGGTTTTTACGAGGTGCAGTTCTGGACGCTGTTTTTGGGTGGCATCCTGTTCACCCTATTGCAGTTCATGAAAACCCCCATGGAGGTTTACCTGATGGTGCTTCTCATGAGCACGGTGGCGGAGGCCTTCCGCCCGGCAAGCATGACCTCGGTGGCAGCTTATTCCAAAGCCGAAAACCGGACCCGCTCCTTTTCGCTGTTGCGCCTGGCCATCAACCTGGGCTGGTCGGCTGGGCCGGCGTTGGGGGGCTGGCTGGCCATGAAGTACGGCTACTTTACACTGTTTTATGTAGATGGGTTCACCTGCATTGCAGCGGCCCTGGTGTTCCGTGCGGTGCTGGCTCCAAAAAAGGTGGAGAAGATGGAAGCCGTGGAGGAGGAAGTTTCCGACGATGAAGGATTCGGCTCTCCCTGTAAAGACCGGCGCTACCTTTTCTTCCTGCTAATTACCTTGCTGGGGGCTGTGGCATTCATGCAGTTTTTATCCACACTGCCGGTGTTTTACAAACAGGAAATGTCATTGACCGAAGGGCAGATAGGACTGCTGATGGCCTACAACGGCCTTTTGATATTCATTCTGGAAATGCCCATCGTTTACCTGGCTGAGCGGCGCTTCAACCAGTTGGACACCATCATTTGGGGCACCATTCTTTACGCTGTTTCATACCTCGTTCTGGATTTGGGAGGGCTAATCCCCATCGTCATAGCCTTGATCTCGATGACGGCCATCACCTTCGGTGAAATTCTGAACATGCCATTTTCAAATTCTTATGCCCTCAACATGGCTCCGCCAAAGCAGCGGGGGCAATACATGGGCTTGTTCACCATGACATTTTCCCTGGGGCACATCCTGGCGCCGGCCATAGGCATGCAGGTAGCTGCACACTGGGGCTTCAGCACGCTGTGGTGGTTCCTCAGCGGTTTGTGTGTGCTTGCGGTACTTGGTTTGTGGTTTCTGAAAAAGTCGGAGCCTGCTACTCCTTCATCTTCAGCAGGTTGAGGAGGTATTCTCCGTAACCGCTTTTGATGAACTTATGGCCGAGGCGCTCGAGCTGCTCGTCGTCGATGAAGCCCATTTCCCAGGCCACTTCCTCGATACAGCCGATCTTCAAGCCCTGCCTTTCTTCGATAACCTGGATGAACTGCCCCGCCTGCAACAATGAGGTGTGGGTTCCGGTATCCAGCCAGGCTACGCCCCGCCCGAGCACACCCACGTTGAGCCGGCCCATTTCGAGGTAGGTCTTGTTCACATCGGTAATCTCGTACTCACCGCGGGGGCTGGGTTTCAGGTTTTTGGCAATGTCCACCACCTGGTTGTCATAAAAGTAAAGCCCCGGCACCGCGTAGTTGGATTTGGGTTTGGCGGGTTTTTCCTCGATGGATATGGCCCTGAGGTCTTTGTCGAACTCCACCACGCCGTAGCGTTCCGGATCGGCCACCTGGTAGGCGAAGATGACCCCGCCTTCCGGGTCGGCACTTTGCTGGAGCAGTTCCGGCAAGCCGGCCCCGTAGAAGATGTTGTCGCCGAGGATGAGCGCTGCAGCGTCGTTGCCGATGAAAGATTCGCCCAGCACAAAGGCTTGCGCCAGGCCATTGGGATCCGGTTGCGGAACGTAAGAGAATGAGCAACCGATCTCGCTGCCGTCTTTCAACAGTTTTTCAAAATTGGGCAGGTCGTAAGGGGTGGAAATGATGAGTATTTCCCGGATGCCCGCCTGCATGAGGGTGGACAGGGGGTAATAGATCATCGGTTTGTCGTAAACGGGCATCAGCTGTTTGCTGACAGCCAGCGTCAAAGGGTAGAGGCGGGTGCCGAGCCCGCCCGCCAGAATGATTCCTTTCATGAACGGAGTGTTGATGTTGATTCCCGGATTTTGCCGAAGGCGAAAATACAGGCCTGAAAGATAGCCACTATATGGCGGTTTTTCACGTCACCCCGGCTCATGCAAAAGTCGTTCCCCAGCCGAATGCCACCGGCTGTTATTCCAGAACCGGGGCGGAGATGGATTTTGTCAGCTTCTGGATGCGAATGATCAGCTCATCCGGACGGTAGGGTTTGCCGATGAAATCACTGGCACCCAGCCGCAGGGCCTCGCGGATGAGGGCAACTTCGTCGAGCTGACTGCCGGCAATGATGGGGAATTCCGCACCTGCCTCGCGCCGGAGCATCTGGATGATGTCGAGTCCGGCGTAATCAGGCATGTGGAGGTCAACGATGGCCAGGTCGGGATAGCTGTGATTGAGCGCTTTTTTGGCGGCGGCTTCATCAGAGACGGACTTGAGAACCCATCCCACTTTTCTGAAGCGGAAGCTGAGGGTAGTCTGGAGCAGCGTTTCTTTCGTACACAACAAGATGGTCATAGGCATTTCATGGTTGTTCCATCGCCTTGCGGCAATGGTGTTGTTTCGTTTTGGATAATGTTGGTATGACAGAAAAGCCTGTGTACGGAGAAATCAGTAAAAGGTTATCTCTTTTAATTTTCGTCGGAAACGCTCCACGGGCATGAAGTTCTTTTCGAGGACGGGTGCAAAAGGCACGGGTGTATCCAGTGATGCGGCCCGGGCCACAGGGGCATCCAGGTATTCAAAGAGGTTTTCGGAAATGTACGCTGCAATCTCAGCACCAAAGCCGCTGGTCAGCGTGGCTTCGTGCAGCACAATGGCTTTGTTGGTTTTTTTAACGGTGTCTGCAATGGCCTCCCGGTCGTAAGGCAGCAGGGTGCGCAGGTCCAGGATTTCGGCGTCGATGCCTTCTTCTTCGCAAACTTTTAGTGCCCAATGGACGCCCATGCCGTAAGTGATGACGCTGACATCAGCTCCCTGGCGCACCACCTTTGCTTTGCCGATTTCTTCGGTGTAAAATCCTTCCGGCACTTCGCCGCTGATACTGCGGTAAAGGGCCTTGTGCTCAAAAAACATCACGGGGTTGGGGTCTTCAAAACTTGCCAGCAGCAGGCCTTTGGCATCGTGGCTGTTGGAGGGGTACACCACCTTGAGGCCCGGCGTATGGGTGAACCAGGCTTCGGTGGTTTGTGAGTGGAAAGGCCCGGCAGCTACGCCACCGCCACAGGGCATCCGCACCACCACATCGGCATTGGCGCCCCAGCGGTAGTGGATCTTTGCCAGGTTGTTCACGATCTGGTTGAAACCCACGCTGACGAAGTCGGCAAACTGCATTTCCACCATGGCTTTGTAGCCCTTCAGGCTTAGTCCCAGCGCTGCACCGATGATGGCGCTTTCGCAAAGCGGGGTGTTGCGCACCCGCTCCCTGCCAAATTTATTGACAAAGCCCTCGGTAATTTTGAAAACGCCGCCGTATTCGGCAATGTCCTGGCCCATGAGCACCAGCTTGTCGTGGCGCTGCATGGCTGTGCGCAGGCCGTCGGAAATGGCATCCACGAAACGCAGCTCTTTTTTACCCGCTCCGGAGGCCGGGGCAACTGCCTTGTTTTCCGAAGGTGCATACACGTCTGCCAGTTCCGCAGCTTCATCGGGCTGGGGCTCAGGCTGTGCTTCCGTTTCTTTCCAGGCAGCATTGATGCGGTCTTTGAGTTCTTTCCGGATGGCCTCTGACTTTTCCTTCGTCAAAATTCCTTCGGACAGCAGGAAGTTCTCGTAGTTCACCACCGGGTCTTTCTGAGCCCAGGTCTCCAGCAGCTCTTTCGGAACGTACTTCACACCGCTGGCCTCCTCGTGGCCCCGCATCCGGAAGGTTTTGCACTCCACCAGTACCGGCTCCGGCTTTTCTCTCAGTTCTTCGGCAAGCTGGCTGATGGCCTGATAAACTTCGAGAATGTTGTTGCCATCCAGGATGACCGAGCGCATTCCGTAACCCTTTGCCCGGTCTGCAATGTGCTCACAACGAAACTGCTCCGACACCGGAGTGGACAATCCGTAACCGTTGTTTTCGACGATGAAAATGACAGGCAGTTCCCGGACGGCGGCCACGTTCAGCGCTTCGTGGAAATCGCCTTCGCTGGTGCCGCCCTCGCCGGTGAAGGCCACGCTTACCTTTTTTTCTTCGGAAAGTTTGTGGGCCAGGGCCACACCGTCGGCCAGTGCAAGTTGCGGACCCAGGTGGCTGATCATTCCCACGATGTGGTAATCCAGCGCACCGAAGTGAAAGGAGCGGTCCCGGCCTTTGGTGAAGCCGGTCAGCTTGCCCTGCCATTGGCTGAACAGCCGAACCAGGGGCATCTCACGGGTGGTGAACACCCCCAAATTGCGGTGCATGGGAAAGATGATCTCGTCCGGCTCCAGGGCGCTGGTCACCCCCACTGCGATGGCCTCCTGCCCGATGCCGGAAAACCATTTTGAGATCTTGCCCTGCCGAAGCAGGATGAGCATTTTTTCCTCGATCAGGCGGGGCAGCAGAATGCGCTCGTAAAGCGACATTAGCTGGTCATTGCTGAGTTTGCCTATTTTGAATTCCATCGGCTGAGCAGGTGTGGTAAGCATGGGAGAAATTTGGTTTTATTCTGACCGGCAAAAGTAGTCCTTCGCCTTTCAATAACCACTTTTTTGAAGACTGACAATCTATACCCAAGTCGAAGTAGTTTGGGAAAGCCCCAGCCTTAAACTTCAGTAGGGGTTGGGAGTTAGGTCCCGATCCCGAAGGATTTCGGGATTCGGGATCGCCGCCCTAACCACTTCGTTTTGAGTATACAAACACGAACGCCGGCAGTTGGGCTGCCGGCGTTCGTTCACCTGTTGGAGAATCCTTTACTGAAGGTAGTGCAATTGGAAGAAAGTTTTGTATTCCTCCACTTGTTTGGTCTTCAGCAATTCCCGGTAATTGTCCTGACAGATGGGCAGGAGGTCGTAGCTGTATTTTCCTTCATCCAGAAAGTCCGCTTTGTTTTTCAATACCGTGTCGTAATAAGTCATGGCATCGTCCCGGTTTTTAAAGCGGCGGATGGCGACGATCGGCAATTTGCTTTCCCCGTTGTCGAGGTAGATGTTGTTCATGCGCAGCTTCTGCAGCTTGAAGAACTTGCTATTGAAATCCGAGATTGCAATTTTGGCATCGTTGAGTGACACATCGTGGTTGAAGACGACGACCACGTAGTGCTGCTGCGTGTCATTGGGCTTGTAATTGCCAATTTGGCCTTCCTCGGCCGGCAGGTTTCGCTCCTGGCCGGGGCCGCTGGCCACCTTCTCGCCCAAGAGGCGGAGTATCTCCCGGGCCCTGGCGGCTTCTGGTTCTTCCGGATATTTGGCCAGGATTTCCTTCAATGCTTCCACATAGGCATCCCTTCCCTGGAGGTTGCCGAGGCACATGGCACCGATCAGGGCAAAACGGGGTTGCAAGCTGTTGGTAGCGCCAAACTGTTCGCCCACTTTCTTGACCCGCTCATAAGCCTCACTGTATTGGCGGGCAACGAATTTTGCATAGGTCTCGTCGTAATAGCGGGTCAGCTTGTTGGCCTCTTCATTCACCTGGTTGGCAAAGTTGGGGTCCTTCAGCAGCTTCGCATAACGGGTTTCCGGATAGCCATTCACGATCTTGTCGTAATACAGTTGCGCATTCTGTTCGTCACCCAGGTCTTTGTAGCACAGGTGCATGTAGTACATGGCATCCAGGATGTACTGCGTTTGCGGATATCGATTCAGCAGCGTCTGGAAGGTCTCGATGGCTTTCTCGTAATTCTGCAGTTTATCGCGGTAGAGTGTTCCAAGTTTGAACAAGGCCGACTCGATCTGGCGGTGAGCCGCTGCCAGTTCCTTATCGTTTTTCGGAACATCTTTGAAAATCTCATCGACCTCTTCCTGTGTCAGCGCTGCGGGTTGGATGGCTGCCCCTCCGATGCTTTCTTCAAGCTCAGCGAAGGATTGGCGGTTGGAGCGTCGCCAGTCGTCTTCCAGCACCCGGTTGCCCCATTTGCGTTGGAATTCACGTTTGCCGTTTTTCACTTGCCGGTCGTCGTAGGCCCAGAAATTTGATTTGGAGCCGGGCTGGAAGGCAGGGCCGGTGGGGCCTTGTGTGTTTTTCTTGGCCTGTTGATTGGCTTTGGCTTTCAGTTCCGCCAGTCGCTTTTCTTCCCGTTCTTTTTTGATCCGGGCGGCCAGATCTCTTTTCTCCTCGTCGGAAAGACGGCTGAGGCTTATGAGGCTATCCTGCAGGGCAATGGTTTGAATGCTTTCGGCAATGCCTTCCAGGTTGGCAGCGATGTTGTTCACCCTGCCGTAGCGCTCATCTGTCACCGTCATCACTGTCAGGGTGCTGTCGTAGTACAGCTTGGCCTGAACGAAATCCTGGTCTTCAAAAAACAGATCGGCCATCAGCAGGTAGGCTTCTGCCTTTTGGGAGCGGTTGCTGGTGCTGTTGTCCAGTGACTTGCGCAAGTACTGGCGTGTGGCCACTTTGTCGCCCTTGTTGAGGGCTATCTGAGCCAGAGCAAAATAGATCTGGTCCCTGAACTCTTTGTTCTTTTCTTCTTTGAGCATCCGCTCCAGTTGTTTCACGGACTCCTCTTCGGAATTGACTCCGGCGGTGGCCAGGTTCAGCCGGGCGCTGAATTCCATTTCGTAATTCGGACGGTATTTCAGCACTTGTTCAAAAGCGGCATAGGCATCGCTGCCCCGGCCGGCCATCTGATGGATTTGCCCCAGGATGAAGGCCAGGCGGGCTTTGCGCTGGTTGTCTTTCACCTGTGCAATGGCACTCTCCAGGGCCGGCACAGCCTGGTCGTACTTTTTCTGACGAATGTAAAAATGGGCCTTGGCGACCATCGCCTCAGCACGTACATCAGGATAGGTGGAGCCGCTGCTTTCGAGTTGTTTCAACAGGCGTTCGGCCTGGGCGTAATTCTCCCGCTCGATGTAGGTGCGGGCCAGCCACAGCACGGCCTCCTGGTACACCGGCCGGTGTTTGATGATGTACTTTTCGGGATCGCCTTCGGGAATGATGGGTTTCACATCGCCCAGCCGGATGGAACCCGGTGCAGGGCGGTGCCTGGTGGTGTCGGCAGGTTCTTCGGTTTCACCGGCATCCACGATGGTGGTTTCTTCTTTCGGTTCTTCTTTGGGTTTTCTGGGTGGAGCCTTGCCACCCTTCTTTCTGGCCTTTTTGATTTCCTTGTTGCGCTGTTTGCGCTCCTTCTCACGCTCTCTTTGTTTCTGTTTGGCCAGCTTTATTCGCTGTTTCTTGCTCAGTTGTTTGACGGCCTCTTTGTCGGTGTTCTCGCCTCTCTTGGCGGCCTTTTTCAATCGCTTTCCCGATTTGGTTTTGGCTTCTCTTGCCGCCACCTCGGTCGGGTGGAATTCGGCGGTCATGAATTCAAAAGTCTCCTCAGCCGATTCGTATTCCTGTTTCAGGAACTGCGCTTTTCCGAAGATGAGGTAGCAGTCGTCGGTCCATTGGCTCACCCGGTGCAGGTTCACCACCACGGAGACTTTTTCCATGGCCAGGTCGAGGTCTTCGGCTACGGCTTTGGGGTTGGAGGCTTCCACATAGGGGTAAATGGCCAGCAGTTGGCTGTAGTTGTCCAGGTGTTGCTGTTCCAGTTGCAGAATGCTTTCCTGAATGAGCAGGTCGGCGTTGTAATAGCCGTTGTAGCGGGCCGTGGTATTGTGGTAAACCTTGCCCAACTTGCTGACTTCGTCCTTTTTCTTTTGGGTGACGCAGCCGGCAATGACAAGTGAACAAAGGGCAAAACACAGAAGGGTGTTGATATATCTCATGTTGAACATGTTTCTAATCGCAATTGGAAAAAATGCTTTTCGGGCAAGTGGCGAGCGGGTTATGGTTTTTCAGGTTTCTGCTGGTTAGTTCAGTTCCTCAGTTCTTCAGTTCCTCCCCCGAAAGCTTTCGGGGTTCGATTCCTCAGTTTAATTCCGAATTTTACGGGGCGAACCAAAAGGGGTTTCAAAACCTGCTTTTCTTGCCGCCCACTCAACTAAAAGGGCCGCAAATTTATTTTGTTCGCATCAAACGATAACGACATGACAGAGGAAAAGAAGCAAGGCAGCAGGTGGGAACGGCTCAAAGACAACTACCGCCTGGTGGTGATGAACAAAGATACCTTTGAAGAAGTGGGGGCTTACAACCTCTCTCTCCTCAATGTTTACATCCTTATCAGCTCTGTGGTGGTGCTGGTAGCGATACTGGTATGGCTGGCTTTTGCCTTCACCCCACTGGCCCGCCTCCTGCCCAACAACCATACCGTGGATCACGAAACCCTGGTCAAACTATATCAGGACCTGGACTCTCTGGAACAACTCACTGAGGCCCAGGCCACCTACAATGAATCTTTCCGCCGCATGCTCACCGGAGAAGTCCAGTACGAGCCGGAAGGAGAGGTGCCGACCACGCCCAACCTCGATTCCGTTTTCGAAGAAATTCCCATTTCCGAAGAAGAGCAGGAATTGCGAAGAGAATTTGAAATCCAAAACGGAACCGCCCAGGCGCTCGACCAGTCAGGTGTTCCGGTCAACATTTCTCCGCGTGACAAGCCGCTGGAGCAGATGTATTTCAGTCCGCCCATCAGCGGCACCATCACCGCCAATTTCAACAAAGACGAAAACCACCTCGGCGTCGATGTCGTAGCGCCTAAAAACACCCCCATCAAAGCAGCCCTCGATGGTTGGATCATCTTTTCAGACTGGACGCTGGAAACCGGCAACACCATCGCCATCCAGCACGCCAACAACATCGTGACCTTTTACAAACACAATTCCTCGCTGCTGAAAAAAACCGGCAGCTTCGTCCGGGCCGGAGAGGCCATCGCCATCATCGGCAATACCGGTGAACTCTCCGATGGACCCCATCTCCACTTTGAACTGTGGCACGAAGGCAAACCCGTCAACCCCACGGATTTTGTGGATTTCAAGTGAGGAGAAATGTATGGTATGAGGAATCGAAGAATCGAGGAATCGAGCGAGCTAGCGCCCCAAACCCTACTCTCTACTCCCTACTCCCTACTCTTTTTAACCACGGAGTTGCACAGCGTTTTGACACGGAGTTCCACGGAGGAATATTACCTAGCGCCCCCAAACCCTACACTCTAAACCCTACACCCTAAACCTTTTAACCACAGAGTTGAACAGAGTAATTTCACGGAGTTCCACAGAGGATAATGAGCTAGCGCCCCCAAACCCTACTCTCTACTCCCTACTCCCTACTCTTATTAGCCACGGAGTTGCACAGAGTTTTGACACGGAGTTCCACGGAGGAATATGAGCTAGCCCCTCCAAACCCTACTCTCTACTCCCTACTCTTATTAGCCACGGAGTTGCACAGAGTTTTGACACGGAGTTCCACAGAGGATAATGAGCTAGCACCCCCAAACCCTACTCTCTACTCCCTACTCCCTACTCTTATTAGCCACGGAGTTGCACAGAGTTTTTACACGGAGTTCCACGGAGGAATATGAGCTAGTGCCCCCAAACCCTAAACCAGGGATGAGGGATGAGGGATAAATGAAGAGCTAGCCCCCCAAACCCTACACCCTACACCCTAAACTCTAAACTCTCCTCCACACCTTCCTTACCTGATAGGGTCTTTTCTGCTGTGATTCGTAATAGGTGCGCATCTGGATTTCCACCACGATGCCGATGGTGATGAACTGGATGCCGCCGATGACCAGCATGAGGCCGAGCAGCAGCAGGGGTTTGCCCCAGATGTCATGGCCGAGCAGCTTGAGCCAGCCGAGGTAGAGGTTGATGATGGCGCCGATGGTGAACAGCACGATGCCGATGCCGCCAAAGAGGTGCATGGGGCGGCGCAGGTAGCGTTTGAAGAAGAGCATCAGCAGCAGGTCGCTGATGACTTTGATGGTGCGGCCCATGCCGTATTTCGACTGACCGAATTGGCGGGGGTGGTGCTGTACGGGCACCTGGGTGATGCGGGCTCCTTCCAAAACGGCCAGCACCGGGATGAATCGGTGCAACTCACCGTAGAGACCCAGATCCCGGGCAATATCCGTTCTGATGATCTTGAGCGCACAGCCGTAATCCCGGAGCTTGACACCGGAGCTCTGACGGATGATCCAGTTGGCGATGAGGCTGGGAATTTTCCGAAGGAAAAAATCGTCTTTGCGGTTGGTACGCTCACCGGCCACCATGTCCCAGTCACCTTCTTCGGCAAGTTTGAGCATTTCCGGAATGTCAGCAGGGTCGTTTTGCAGATCGCCGTCCAGGGTGGCAATCCACTCACCGGAGGCGTGATCGATGCCGGCCATCAGTGCCAGGCTCTGTCCGTAGTTCTTTCGGAGTTCTATGATCTTCAGCCGCTCGTCGGAGAGGCTCTTCAGTTTTTTCAGGGTTCCGTCGGTGGAGCCGTCGTCAACGAAGATGAGCTCGTAGTCAATGCCCTGCAGTGCAACGGCGACGCGTTGGCACATCGGCAGGATGTTGTCCTCCTCATTCAGCACGGCGATGACCACAGAGAGTTTGGGTTGGCTCATTTGCTGTCGTTTTGTTGCGCCTTGTTGCGCTGGTGCCAGTGCAAAAAGGTGCTGTTGATGCGGCCCAGCACCAGGTCGCGGCACTCCCACCGGATTTTGAAGGTGGTGAGGGTGTCGTAGGTATTGGGCGGGTAGGTCATGGGGTTGATGATGTAAAGGGCGCTGGTGTCAAAGTTTTCAAATTTTACGGAAAGGGGCTGCTTTGTTTCACGGGCGAAGTAATACCCGGTGGCCGGTTGCAGTCCCAGGCTGTATTCCAGGGCATAAACGGGCTTTCTTCCGGTCAATTTTGCGGCAGCGATGGTTTCTTCCCGCATCACGGTGGCGCACATCACCCGGTTTCGTTCCGGAATGAGAAAGAGGTCGTAGCCCAGGCGCACCAGCAGCATGATTGCGACGAAATAAAAAAGCCGGGCCTTTTGCATGCGCCAGCCCAGAAGGCCCAGGGCCGCCAGTCCCGCCGTCAGCAATGCGGTTTTAAGGTAAAAGTGAGGTATTGCTTTCAGCGGTTCCCAAAACAGGGGGGCAAGCCCTGCTCCGATGGCCAGCAGGCACAGCAGGCCAAAAGCCTTGTTGACCGCCGAATGAATGCGCTGCCCCCGGTGCTGGTAATGCAAGTAAAACAGCACCGTGTAAACCGCTGGCACCAACATGAGCAGGTAGCGCGGGTACACCTCCACCGACAACCAGTAAGGTACGATGTTGATGCCCACCACCAGGGCGTTCCAGAAGATGAAATCGTTTTGGCGGAGGAACTGCCAGCCTTTTTTCCGAAGGAGATAAACCGCCAATAGGGTCCAGGGCAAAAAGTGGAAGAGGAACTCAAAAGGAAAGCTGAAAAAGTGCAGCACCGTGTCGCCAATGCCGTATTGCATCGGGGTGCGTTTGGCCGACTCGTTGAAGAGGGTGCTGAAAACCTGATCCAGTCCGTTGTATTGCGAATAGGCCCAATAGTAAGCAGCCATTGGGACGATGAAAAAAAGCGAACCCATAAGGTGGGCTGCACTGAACACTCGCTTCCATTGCCGCTGCAATATGAGCCAGGCGGCCATGCTCAGCCCGAGAAAAACGATAGCCGGCAGGCCTTTCAGTAAAAAGCCGATGGCCGTGAGCGCATACGCTCCGGCAAAGAACCAGCCCCAGCGCTGCCGCCGGCCGGTGAAAAACAGCCACATGAACAGGCAGTAAATGACCAACGAAAAGCTGGTGTCGATGAGGGCCAGCATGGAATCCCAGAACAGCACCCGGCCGCAGGTGAGGAAGGCCAGCGCCGGCAGCCAGTCCCAGCCGGTGGGCCAGTTGTTTTGCGCTGCTGTTTTCCGAAGGGCCTGCCACAGGGTCAGGCGAATGAGGTACACGAACAGCAGCAGGGCGATCACCGTGGTCAGCCGGGCGGTGAACTCTGACTGATCACCGGTGAGCTGGAAGAAGGCGGCCAGCAGCCAGTTGTACAGCGGCGGCTTGTTGTAGTAATACTCCCCGAAAAGCGTGGGTACGATGTAGTTGCCGCTGTGCTCCATCTCCAGCGCCACCAGCGTGCGGATGCCCTCGTCGTCGGTCAAGGGGGCCATGCCCAGGTTGAGCAAAAAGGCGGGCAGGGCCAGCAAGCCTATGAGCAGTGCCGCCAGGGTGATCGGATCGCTATGTCGGAAAATGCTGTTCTGCAAAAGGGTTTTTGTTGTACTCATAACGAAGTGGTTTGGGCGGCAAAGCCGACCAAACTCCCAACCCCTGCTGAAGTTTAAAGCTGGGATTTTCCCAAAAAACTTCTTCTTGGGTATAAAAGGGGTAAAGTTAGGGGGAGGTAACTTTCTTTCCATTGCAAACCTATTACAAGAAATTTGCACTTCCAGCGTTTGGCCTGTGCCATCACCTAAGTTCAAAGCGGCATCAAAACACTATGACCGACCAAAACCCAGTTCCTCAGCATTCGAATTCCGGTGATTCGGGAGGCTTTTTACATTCCCTAAAACGGCGTTGGGCCAGGTTCAGCAAGGAGCGGCCCCGGACGGCCAAATGGCTGAAGCGCCTCGGCATGGCCGCCGGAAGCTTGTTCTTGCTCATGCTGCTCTTTGTGATACTGGTGTATGCCGGAGCATTTGGCAAGCTGCCTTCTTATGCCGAGTTGCGAGACATCAACCAGAATGTGGCCTCTGAGGTGTATTCCGAAGACGGGGAACTACTCGGCAAGTTTTTCATCGAAAACCGCCTGCCAGCCGACCTGGACGACCTGCCCGAGTACGTCATCAATGCGCTGGTGGCCACAGAGGATGCCCGTTTCTTTCAGCACAGCGGCATCGACCTGCGGGCATGGGTGCGGGTGTTCCTGCGCACCGTCCTGCTGATGGACCGCACCGGCGGTGGCGGTTCCACACTCAGCCAGCAACTGGCCAAAAACCTCTACCCACGCAAGGATCACGGCATATTCAGCATTCCCGTTGCCAAGGTGAAAGAGATCTTCATCGCCCACCGCCTGGAGCAGATCTACGACAAGGACCAGCTCCTGGCCCTTTACCTGAACACGGTTTCCTTCGGTGAAAACATCTATGGCATCAAGGTCGCTTCGCAACGCTTTTTTGGCGAAGACCCCAAAGACCTTACGGTGGAGCAGGCGGCCATGCTGGTGGGCATGCTCAAAGGCCCCAACCTTTACAACCCCGTCAGGCATCCCGAACGGGCGCAGACCCGCCGCAACGTGGTGCTGCAACAGATGAGCAAATACGGCTACCTGGAACCTGCCGATTGCGACTCCCTGCAAGCCATTCCGCTGGAGGTGAACTACTCTCACGAGAGCCATTACGAAGGCATGGCCACCTACTTCAGGAGCCACCTGCGCCAGCAACTCGACGATGAACTGAGCAAACTGACGAAACCCGACGGCCGCCCCTACAACCTCTACACCGACGGGCTGAAAATTTACACCACCATCAATTCCCGCATGCAGCGCTATGCCGAGGAAGCCGTGAACCGCCAGATGGCCGAGGTGCAACGGCAGTACTACCGCCACCTGAAAGGCCGCAGAAATGCCCTGCCCTGGGGCAGCAACCAGTTGTTGCGCAGCGAAATGAAAAAAACAAAGCGCTACCAGGTATGGAAGGAGCAGGGCCATTCCGACGAAGAAATTGACTCCCTTTTCAAACTGCCGGTCAACATGACCATTTTCGACTGGCGTGCTGCCGATCACAACCGGGACACCCTGCTGGCGCCGATGGATTCGCTCAAATACTACCTCTCGCTTTTCCATGCGGGCTTCCTGGCGCTGGAACCTGCCACCGGAAAAGTAAGGGCCTGGGTGGGCGGCATCGATTTCAAATACTTTCAGTATGACCACGTAAAGTCAAAGCGGCAGGTGGGCTCCACTTTCAAACCCATCCTGTACAGCGCAGCCCTGATGAAAGGGGTTGATCCCTGCCAGCGCTTTCCCAACGAACTGATCACCTACGAGGAGTACCAGGACTGGACACCCCGCAATGCGGAGGGGGAATACGGCGGCAGTTATTCCATGAAAGGTGCCCTGAAGAAATCCGTGAATACTGTCGCTGCGCAACTGATCATGCAAACCGGCATAGAGCCCGTGCGGGAACTGGCCCGTAGCATGGGCATCAGCTCTGACATTCCAAAAGAGCCGGGCATAGCCCTGGGCGCCGTCGATGCCAGCTTGTACGAGATGGTGCAGGTGTATGCCACGCTGGCCAACCAGGGCCGCAAACCAGAACCCTGGTACCTGGTGCGGGTGGAAACCGCCGAGGGCGATACCCTGATCGATTTCGACCGCCCCCATGCCCGCAATTTCGAGCAGGTGCTGAGCGACAGCATTGCCAGGGTGATGACGACCATGCTGCAAGCCGTGGTGAACGAAGGCACCGGCGCCCGCCTGCGCAGTCAGTTCGGTTTTCAGTATGCCGTGGCCGGCAAAACGGGCACCACCAACAACAACGCCGATGGCTGGTTCCTGGGCTACACCCCCGACCTGGCTTTCGGCGCCTGGGTGGGTGCCTCACAGCCGGTAGTGCGCTTTCATTCCACTTCGCTGGGGCAGGGCTCGGCAACGGCATTGCCCATTTGCGGTTACTTCCTCAACCGGGTTTATCGCAACCCACGTTTCAAAAAGTTCAAGGAATCGAAATTTGAACAGCCCGATAGCAGTGCCCTCGCCAACCTGGATTGTTACGATTACATCCCCGCTGATTCCGTACTCATAGATTCTTTCCTTCGGTTAATGATGCTGCCGGAAGACAGTATCGTGCGTGCCCGGAAACTGGAACTGGCCGATATGATCATCACCTCGATGGGGGAAGAGGTGCTCCAATACACACCCCGCTTTTTTGATCAGCAAAATGAGGATGGAAATGGCTACCTCCCCGAAAACATCCGCCGGGAGATCCTTCGCTTGCGCAATGATGAGCAAAAGGAGATTCGCCGTGAAAAACGCCGGCGGCGCCAGGAGAAGCGAAAACGAAACCTGTGGGAACGGCTCTTTGGCAAGAAACAGCGGAATTGACCTTGGCCCTGTCCTTCGAAAGCTTTCGGGGCTCAGTTTTTCAAATCCACAAATCCTCACCCACTCATATCTCCTGCCTCAGCACCTCCAGTGGTGGTTTGCTGACCACTTCCCGACTGTTCAGCATGCCGATGAGCACCGTCAGCAAGGTGATGCTGAAGAACACGGCTGCGGCCGGCCAGAGGTTGGGTGTGAACGGAATGTCGAGGATGAAGCGGGCGAAGGCCCAGCTGCCGGCAATGCTCAGTCCGATACCCGTGAAGGTGGCCAGGGTTCCCAGCAGGAAGTATTCCAGGGCGTTGATCCAGAGTATCTGGCTTCGTTGGGCGCCCAGGGTGCGGAGCAAAACGCTTTCTTTCACACGCTGGAATTTGCTCAGCACTACCGAGCTGATGAGCACCACCAGTCCGGTCAGGATGCTGAACAGGGCCATGAAGCGGATCACGAATGAGACCTTGTTCAGCACCGTTTCCACCGATCGGAGGATCTGCGTCAGATCGATGACAGAGACGTTCGGGAAGTTCTTGACCAGGGCCTGCTGGTAGCGGGCGCTTTGCTCTTCTGAATCCACCCGTGAGACCACCACATAAAACTGTGGGGCCTGTTCCAGCACCCCCTTCGGGAAAAGGATGAGGAAGTTTGTCTGCACCCTGCGGAAATCCACTTTGCGGATGCTGCCCACCACCGTTTCCACCAGGGCGCCCTGCACGTTGAAGGTCACCTTGCTGCCGATTTTGGCGTTCATGGCCCGGGCCACGTTGTCGGCTACGGAGATGTAAACCACCCCGTCTTCGCCCACTTCGCCTTTCCACTCGCCTTCCACGATTTCTTCGGTGTCGATGAGGGTGTCGCGGTAGGTGCAGCGAAATTCCCGGTCGAAGATCCAGTTGCGCACTTTTCTGCCATCGTCGCGGCGCGGTCTGTCTTCATCATCGTCAAAACGGCGGTCTTCGTCTTCGTCAATGCTTGCTTCGGCTGTCGCCAATGAGTCGGGCAGGTTGGTGGCTTTGGTGATGCCATCCACACTTTCCACCCGCATGGTCACGATGGGCACCAGTTGTTTGACGGGCAGGCCCTGCTCTTCGGTCAGTTTGACGATGTCGTCCTTTTGCGGCGGCTGGATGTCGAACACGATCATGTTGGGTACATCGCCGGTGCCGGCATAGGCCACCTGTTGCAGCAGCAGGTCTTTGACGAGGAAGAGCGTCGAGATGAGCGCCGTGCCAAGTCCTATTGTGACGATGAGGATGAGGGTCTGGTTGTTCGGACGGTAAAGGTTGGCGATGGACTGTCGGGCCACATAGCTCCAGCCCACCGGAAACCACTTTCGCACCGCCCACACCAGGAGTTTGGCCACGCCGGCCAGCGCCAGGAAAGCCAGACCCACGGCCACCGGAAAAAACATGGCCTTCAAATCATGGGATTGCATCCAGGTGAATCCAGCCACGAAGCCGAAGATGAGCAGGTACACCACCCAGCGCAACGGATCGCTGCCGGCGGTGTCGGCTTCGTAAGAGGCCCTGAGGGTGCGCAGCGGTGAGATGCGGCGGATGTTGAGCAGCGGCAGCAGGGCAAACAAAACGGTGATGCCCAGTCCCGTCAGCACGCCGCCGCCGATGGCCGTCCAGGATACCTCAGTGCTCACACCTTCGATGGGCAAAAAATCGCCCATGACGGCTGGCAGGCTCACCTGCAAGAGGCTGCCCAGCAAGGCTCCCAACAGTCCACCAGCCAGGCCGAGCACCACCACTTGCAGCAGGTAGATGCGAAAGGCCTGTCCGCCTTTCAGCCCCAGGCAGCGCAGCACGGCAATGCTCGCAATTTTGTCTTTGATGTAGATGTGCACCGAGCTGGCCACCCCGATACAGCCCAGCAGCAGGGCGATGAAGCCCACCAGGTTGAGGAAGGCCTGCATATTGCTGAATGCTTCGGTCACACCTTCCTGTCGGTCGCTCACGGTTTCCACCCGCAGGGGGGTCTTTTTCAGTTTGGGTTTGAGGGAAGCGTCCACCAGGGCGTCGGCGTCGGTTCCTTCCGGCGTTTTAAAGAAGTACTGGTACCAGATGAGGCTGCCCATTTGCACCAGTCCTGTTTCTTTCAGGTATTTGCCGGGGATGTACACCACCGGCACCATGGAGCCGGCCACTCCGGCCCTTCCCGATGCTGCGTTCAGGGTGCCTTCGATGACGAAAGGAACTTTGCCGACCCGGACCGTATCGCCCGGCTCCAGTCCGAATTGCAGCATCAGCGTTTTCTCTACCAGTGCAATGCGGTCTGTACCATTGGGATCGGGTTCGGGTTGCGAAGCGACGGCCTTGAAGCGCTCAGCGGCTTCGGGCGGGCTGGTGCCGAACTTGCCATAAAAGGGGAATGCCCCCTGCTGGGCCCTGATCTGCGCCAGCCGGGTGCCTTCGTTTTTGGGGAAATACACCATCGAAAGCAGGTTCATGGTGTTGGACTGCTCCTCTACGGCCAGGGTGTCGAAAACGGCCAGGATGCTGTCGGGAGCGGGTTGGTTGCTCTCCACCACGAAATCGGCGCCGAGCAGGCTCTTGGCCTCCCGCCCAATGTCCCTTTCCAGGTTGTGGCTGAAGGTGTTGATGGCTACGAGGGCCGCTATTCCGATGACGATGGAAGAGATGAACAACAGCAGGCGGCCCCGGTTGCGACGGCTGTCGCGCCAGGCCATTTTCAGCAGCCAGAATGGAGTTGGTTTTGTCAAAGCAGCAGGAATTTTCGGAAGGAACAAGCTACCCCCTAAAGGGTTGACCCGTGCCGGCATGAAGGCGCAAAAATAGGACAAGCGGCCACTTACCCACGCCGAATGTCCGTTTAAGCAAGTCGCTTAGTACTTTTGCCTGCTGTCGGGCTAAGCCCTGTATCCAAGCTGACTCCATGAATCGCATCATTGCTCCAGGTATTTTCTTTTTTTTCGTCGCAATGTCATTGGCCCTTCCTTCGGCAAAAAGCCAGGACGCTGCCAATGGCCATGCGCTGTTGCGGAAGGCCGACCGTTTCTATGAGTCAGGCCGTTTTGACGAAGCTGAGGATACCTACCGGAAGGCCCAGGAACTGGACCCCACTCCAAAAGGCGCCTACAACCTGGGCAACAGCATTTACCGGCAGGAGCGTTTTGACGAAGCCATCGAGCACTACAAAGGTGTGACCGAGTCAGCCACCGACCCGGCCATCAAGGCCAGGGCCTGGCACAACCTGGGCAACGCCTGGTTCAACAAGGAAGATTTCAAAAACAGTGTTGAGGCTTACAAACAGGCGCTGCGAATCAACCCCAACGACCTTGCGACGAAAGAAAACCTGGCCCTGGCCCAGCAACTGCTGAAGCTGCAACAGCAACAGCAGCAGAACCAACAGAACCAGCAACAAGACCAAAACCAGGATCAGCAGAACCAGGATCAGCAACAGCAACAGGATCAGAACCAGGATCAGCAAAACCAGCAACAGCAGCAGCAACCCCAACAGTCACAACCGAAAGAAAAACCCGAAAAGGAAAAGCTCTCCAAACAAGAAATGGAGCAGTTGCTCAAAATCATGGAACAAGAGGAGCAAAAGGTTCAGCGGAAACTGAGAAGAGCCAAGGCCACCAAACCCGCATCCGGAAGAAACTGGTGATGATTAAACTACTGTCGAAAATAGCACTGGCAAGCGTGGTGGCTTCAATGTTGGCTGCCGCCTGCACCGAGCCGCCGCCACCCACGCTCAATTACAAAGAGCGACTGTTGGTGGACAGCCTCTACAACCAGGGGGTGGACAGCCTACGGCCCATCCTCGACAGTTTGTGCACACTCCATTTCGACAGCCTGGTGCAGGCCAGCGTGGATTCCATGATGCAGGAGCGGCTGGAGGAAATAGAGCGCTACCTGCAACGCATCAAAGGCGACACCACCGAACAGCAATAAGCCATGGCAAAACGATTGACATACCTGATGGTTTTGGCCCTGCTGCTCGCCCAGGCCTGTGTGGAACAGCCCAAAGGGAAAACCAAGGAAGAGGTGATTCAGGAAAAGGTGACCGAGCGCCTGTCCCGCTGGGAACGCTCCTGGCGCCGCAGCTGCACAGACAAAGCCCTGGAGCGGGCCGGCGAGATCGTAGATTCAACCATTCTGGCCAGGGCCCGTGCCAACCGCGATACCTCCGTGCGAAGCCTCATCCCGCCACGCCCGGAAAAACCCGTCGTGGAAATGCCCCTGGACACCGTTCCCGTTGAGCCGTTTTTGAAGGAAGAGAAGGACACTGTTTCAGGAGGTTAAGCCTGGGGCTATATGTCGGATAGATTATTGTAAATTTGTCCAAAGCAATTTATATCCAATCAATGAACCACCAATCGATAATCAATACCATCAGAAAATATTTTGAGGACAAGCCTGTCCTGTGGGTAGGTGTATTTGGTTCGTTGGCTCGTAATGAAATGACCGAAAGCAGTGATGTTGACATCGCCCTGCAGTTTGAAAAAAAATCCGGAACCAGCTTGTTTGACTATGTAAAGTACAAACAGGATTTGGAGGAGTTGATAGGTAGAAAAGTGGACCTGGTAACCTACAAATACTTGCGTCCAAGACTGAAAAAATATGTTGATCGGGATCTTCTGATCATTTACAAGAAAGAAGCGGCATGAGTAGGCCCTCATGACTCATCCAATTTTAACCACAGAGTTATACAGCGTTTTGACGCAGAGTTTAGCAGAGTAGCAGGTCTAAACCCTAAACTCTAAACTCTACACCCTACACCCTACACCCTAAACCCTATTCCAGCCACCCCTTGCTCCGGCATTTTTCATAGAACTTGTGGAGTTGGTCGTTGAAGCGGCTGACGTGGAAGTGGTAGTCGCTTTTCCAGTTCTTATCCTTTTTGAAGATGAGCACGATGCCTTCCCAGAAACTCACGTTTCCGGAAGTTGGGAAGGGCGCCGGAAGGTCCCTGAAATCGAGGTCCATGCCGATGAGGCTTTTGCGTTGTTTCATGCCGCTTTTGCTGCCGAAGCGCACCAGCCGGAATGGCCTGCCCTGCAAGGACAGGTGCGGGTCGGCTTGCAGGCTGTCGTTGAGGAAGTAGCCTTCCTGCAAGCCTTTTTTTACCAGGTAGGTGGCCGTATCGTACATGAAAAGTACTTCGCTGAAATCGAAATGCTCCCGGAAGGCAGCCACGAGTGATTTGTTTTCCACTTCTTTCTCACGGCGGGTATCGTCCAGCAATTTTTGCAAACGCTGTCGGTATTTTTCTTTCAGGTTTGGGGTGGCCAGTTGCCCTTCCAGGGCTTCTATCTTCCGCTGGTCTGAGCGGAGGCGTACCACCAGCACGCCGTCTTTCAGGTCTTTGATAGCAGCGGCGGCCTGTTCAGCGCGGCTTTCGTAACCCAGGGTGTCAAAAGGCTCGATGAAGTTGCCATCCTGGGCATGCAGGGCAGGCCAGCTGCTCAGAAAGAAAAGGCTGAAGAATGTGAGAAGCAAGCTGTTGTGGTTCATTGTGCATCGGCTTGAGTAAGAGGGGGGAGGGATCCGTTGTCAGCAAATGCCCTCCAAACGGGGTCTTCGGGAGTTGGGGCTTCCAGGTTTAGTAGTTCACCGGAAACGGGGTGCCGCAAGGCCAGTTTCCAGGCGTGCAGGTGGATGCTGCGGTCTTTGTTGGAGCGGCGGAAACCGTATTTCACATCGCCTTTGATGGGGCAACCGATGGCCGCCAGTTGGGCCCTTATCTGGTGGTAGCGGCCGGTCAGGGGCTTGATCTCCAGCAGGTGATAGTTTTCGATGCTGCCCAGCACCATGTATTCCAAAACAGCCTCTTTGCCCTGCTGCTCGTCCACGATGATGGCCTTGTTGCCTTTGCCGCTTTTCCGGATGAAATGGCGCAGGGTGCCGGATTTTTCCGAAGGCATTTCACCGACCACGGCCAGGTAGGTCTTTTCCACTTTTCGCTCCCGGAATTGCTTGCTCAGGTGGGCGGTGGCGCTTTCTTTCCTTCCGAAAACGACGAGTCCGCTGGCCGGCCGGTCAATGCGGTTGATGGGGAAAAGCGTGCGCTTGCTGTAGGCACTGCCCAGCTGCAGCAGCGAGTTGTCGCCGGTCTTGTCGGCTTGCACGGGAATGCCTGCCGGTTTGTTGAAAACGATGAACTGGTTGCATTTGAAAACCACCCAGTCGCCAATGTTGAAGGCTGAATGCTGCGTTGTACTCATTTTATTTCTTCGTAATCGATGTACTCGCCTTCGTCAATGGGCTCGTTCTGTTGCGGTTCCTGAAAGTGCTGTTGGTTGCTGCCGCTCATCAATGCCAATTTTTTCTGCACCCATTGGTACACGAAGTAAAGCGCCAGCCCCCATATCAGTAGTTTAATCATAACGGGTTGCTTTTGTGCAAAGGTAACAAGCCCCGCTCAGGCAGGTTGAAAAGTATTTCCCTCCCCGCTTTATTTTGACAATTATCATTTTGGTTGAGAGGAGTTGCCTTCAGATCCTCTCCCGACGGATGTCGGGATCAGTTCCTCGATTCCTCAGCACTCCTGAACGGCAGTTGGGCGGCTGCTTCGGGGTGTTTCTGGAAAAAGGCCCTGAGCATGGAATCATCCAGAAGGAAACTGATGCGTGAGCCGAAATGCCCTTTGCCTTTGAACTTGATTCGAACCAGGTGAAAGAAGACGACGTCCCGTTCGCTGATGCTGTCAATTTCGGAAAATGGATAGCGATAGGTCTTGAAATAGTTGCTCAGGAACAGGTGCCCCTCGTCCAGGTCAACGCGGAGCAATTGCATGAGGGTGAAGTACAGGGCCGCCGTTCCGACGAGGAAAAAGAAGGTCATGCCCAGCTTGAAAGGCATGGCGGGAATGTTGCCAAAGTAAGGCGTGTCCACCATCCAGAGGGCAATGGTGAGGGCACCAAAAAAGACCATCCAGAAGGTGGGCAGAAATATTTTGAAGAACAAGGTCCAGTTGCTGGAAATCCTGTGCATGTCTGATGATTTACCGAAGGGGAAAATTCATTACACCAATCCCTGGTGCTCACCGGTAAAGGCCAGTACCGCCGTAGTGATTACAAACACCCAAATGGCTACGTAGAGCCAGGCAAAGGGTTTGCGACGCTGCAGCATGTCCGGGAACAGAATCGGCTTGCCGGCGAATTTACCTCTTGGTTTCGACGGGAAAAAGAAGGTCTTGTAGGTTTCGATGCTGGCCACGGTGAAGCCGATGGAGCACATGGCGATGACCACCCAGTTGTCGGTCAGGTTGCCGGCCACCCAGGCGTAGAAGTAGGCGATACCGGGGCTCCGGAAAAACTTGAAAGTCTCAAAACCCTCGATGGGGGCATCTTTCCACGCCCCGCCGAATGCCGATACCCAGCCACCCACACTCAGCAGGAGCAGGATGAGGTAGGGGTTGATGCTCACATCTCCGGCTTTCCAGGCCTGCCACAGGCTGATGACGCCCCAACCTACCAGGATGATTCCGCCGACATAACCCACAGCCGCCAGGTAGCGGGCGCTGCGGCTTTCCACCACACGGCCCATGACGTGCAGCTGCATGGGGATGAAGTATTTGGACTGGTCTTCAGAACGGAGGAAGGTTTTCCACACTTCCAGGGTCAGGCGTTCGGCCATGTAGGTGGCGCCCCAGAGCAGGAAGATGCCGGCTGCTGTATCCAGGTCGAGGCCCGTGAGGGTCCAGACGATGGGTCCGTAGATGGCCCCAATGATGGCGCTGCGAAAATACTTGCTCCATGAAAATCCTTCGTGCGGACTGTCTTTGTACATGCCCCAGGTGGAAGCGTGCAATCCGGAAAGCAAACCCGTAATGACGGCGATGAGTGCGTGCATGACTCTAAGTTGTTGTTAATTAGTGGTTTCGCTTCGCAAAATGTCCAACTGCCCCAGCTTCGATTTCACCGTTTTGCCAAAGCGGCGGCAAAGGTACTTAAACTACCGGCACTGGCGGACATTCTGCGCTTGCTTTCGGTTCGCCGGGCTTTGTCGTGCCGTGGCTTTTGGCACTTTTTCGGAAAAAGCCAACGCACACATGGCTACCTTTGGCCAAAATACAAAGCACTATGAGCCGCCTTTACTGCTGTTTTTGTTTCCTCTTTTTCTTCGCTGTGCAACTCGCTTCGCAACCCCTCTACAGCCCGTTCGATATTGCGACGATAGAAATCAACTTTGAGCAAAGCAACTGGGACGCCATTCTGGACGATTACTACGCCGCCGGCAACGGTGAGCGCCTGCTGGCCACGGTGGAGGTCAACGGCGTCAGCTACGACAGCGTGGGAGTGCGATACCGTGGAGGAGGAACCTACCATCCTGACAACCCTAAAAATCCCCTCAACATCAAACTGGATTATGTAAAGAACCAGGATTACGAAGGCATCGAAGTGCTCAAACTGTCCAACGGCGCCAAAGACCCCTCCTTTTTGCGTGAGGTGCTCTCGCTGGAGGCGGCGCGGCAGTTCATGGAAGCACCCCGGGCCAGTTATGCCAGGGTCTTCGTCAACGGCGCTTACCACGGCCTTTATGCCAATGTGGAAAGCATCAACGCTGCCTTTTTTGAAAGGGCCTTCCCGCTCGATCCGGATGCCCCCCGCTTTGAATGCAACCCCGCTTACGATTTTGACGACGTTCCGCAAAACCCGCCCTTTGGCTGCACGGTGGGGCATGGGGCCTCGCTCGAATACCTTGGCCCCGGCATTGCCTGCTATTTCGAACATTACCAGATGCAGTCAACCACAGGCTGGGAAGCGCTCATTGCAGCCACTGAGACCCTGGCCAACAACCCCGCCGGTGCCAACCAGCATTTCGACATCGACCGCATGCTGTGGTGGTCGGCATTCAACAACCTCTTCGTCAACCTCGACAGCTACCTCGGAGCGGGTGCACGCAATTATTACCTGGCCACTATGGATGACGGCCACTTTGTGCCGGTGCCGGATGACCTCAACGAGTCCTTCGCCAAATTTCCCTGGGTGGATGTGGATGCCGCTGCGGGCGCTCAACCGCCACTCGGCTTTTTTCAGGAACTGAACCCATATCAGGGAGAAGACGATCCGCAGAAGCCCCTGCTGCAGGCACTCTTCGGCCAGCCTACCTGGCGCAGGATGTACATGGCCCACTACCGCACCATGGTGGAGGAACTCATCCTGTCGGGCTGGCTGGAGAACAGGGCCGATGAATTGCACGAGTTCATTGCCGACGAGCTGCAAACCGACCCCAACAGTTTTTACAGCTTTCAGGATTTCGAAGACAACCTGACCCAAACCGTGGTGGACAGCTACGATGGCTACGATGCTTTTGGCCTGCTCCAACTGATGGATGGCCGAACGGCCTACCTGCAAGGCCTGCCCGAACGGCAGTACCAGTCCCCAGCGCTGAGCAATCATGCCCACAGCCCGGCCGTGCCGGCCCCCGGCGAAAACGTGGTGTTTACGGTGGAACTGGACGAAGCTGCCGATGCCTGGCTGGGTTTCCGCTCCAACGTCAGGAAGGTGTTCAAATACTACCAGCTTTTTGACGACGGACTGCACGGCGACGGTGCTGCCGGTGACCTCATCTACGGCGCTGTGTTGCCGGTAGGCGCAGGCGGCGGGCAATATTTTTTCTATGCGGAAAATGAGCAGGCTGGCCGCTTTCTGCCAGCCAAAGCTGCCCATGAATACTTTGCCCTGTCTACAGCTTCCAGTGTGGTCATCAACGAACTGATGGCCAACAACAAAAGCGCCGTGTCCGACCAGAACGGCGAGTACGACGACTGGATAGAACTCTTCAACAACAGCTCCCAAAGCATCGACCTCAGCGGCTGGCACCTCACCGACGATGTGCTTCTGCCCGCCAAATGGACTTTCCCCAACGGGGTGTTCATTGACCCCGGGGCTTACCTCATCGTCTGGGCTGATGATGATACCGGTCAGGCTGGACTGCACGCATCTTTCAAGTTGTCGGCAGGTGGAGAGCAGCTGCAACTGGTGAACCCCAACCTGCAGGTAGTTGACGAGGTGGTGTTCCCCCAACTTGATGAAGATATTTCTTTTGCCCGTTGTCCCAATGGCACCGGCCCATTCTCCACCAATGAACCTTCCTTCGCCTCCGGCAACGATGCAGCCTGCGCAACCCCCACCTCGGAAGCACTGACCGAAATACTGACGTATTACCCCAACCCGGCTGCCGGGCAAGTGGTTTTTGCGACGAAAAATACAGCGGGTGGCGAACTGCTGATCACTGATTTGCCCGGGCGGCTTGTAAGCAGGCAAAGCATCTCCGGCTCACTGACACTGGATGTGTCGGATTGGAATCCGGGCCTGTACATCGTGCGCTTCAATGGCCGGACCATCGGTAAACTGGTGGTTCAGGCGGGCCACTGACGGGCATTATTCCTGCATCGGTTGTTTGTATGACAATTGAGGGGTGGCCCCGGCGGCGTTTTTTGGTTATCTTCGCAAACAAGCGTTCAGGCCCCTAAAAGATCAGCATTCTGACTTTTGCGATTTTTTGGCACTGCCAACATGCAACCCCACAGTAATTTTAAGCTGGCTAAAAATCGCCTTACTTTAACAGCACCTGCAAAACGTATTCTGTATGAAAAAGAAGTTGACCCTCGATGATTTTCGAAGCCAGGCCCTGGATCGCAAAGAGGCCCGTAAAACAACAGGCGGCCGCAACTACATCCCCTCCACCAGCGGCTCTTTTGGTTACATCAATTGGGACGATGTGGACATTCGCAACGAAGGATTCACACCTCAGCCCACCAGCAGCTTCAGCCTGCTCAACACCAAATTGAAATTCGGAGGCTGATCAGCCGGCTTTGCCAGTCTCTTTCTGAAACCTTTCTTTCACCACCTGAGAGAAGGGTTTTCCGCTTACCTTACTCTCTATCCACGACATAATATCGAACAGCTCGAAGACACTGTGGGCAGGTTGCGACTGCAACTGCCCAAATTCTTCTTTCACCGCCTCAAAGGAAGCTGCACGCTCTTTCTTCGTCAAAGGCTTGTTCATGTCGCGGATGAAGGTCATCATCTTCCGCTCAAATTCTGACAGCCGGTTTTCCCGCGACAGGTAGCGATAAGTTGACCGCAGCAGGCTCTCCAGCAGCAGGCTGTTTCCCAGTTCGTAGTGGATGATCAGGTTGAGGATGCGGGCAAGGCTCTGCAGGTCCTTTCGCTCCACGCTACCCGTCAGGCTCAGCCAGTCGTTGAGGGCATCCAGGGCTTTTTCATACTCCCCACAGCCGAAGTAAATGCAGAAGTATTGCAAGTAAAAGTTGCTTTTGCTGAACTGGGCCTGGTCAAACTTTTCGGCTTCACGCAGGTGTTCCTCGAGGGCTTTTTTCCCTTCGGTAAAATCGCCGCTGCTGATGCAAAGCCGGAACTTGTTCTGGTAATACTGCCTGTGGATTTTGGCCTCGTCGTCTTTGGTGAGGGGTTTTACGGCCTTCAGTTTTTCAAGTGTTTGCTCCACTTCCCCGTAGCGCTGCAGGCGGCCGCAACTGATGATGTGATTGTTCAGCGCTGAGATGTATTCTGATACATCTTCCTTGAGCAGGCGGGGGTGACTCTCCATCAATTCCACAAGCCTTTTACTGGACTGGTAAAACGCCTCGAATTCCGAAGCTGTGAAAAGGTAAATGGAGTTGATCCGGTGGTACATCACCCGGGCTGAAAAGGACAGGGCCTGGCTTTCGTCCTGCATCAATGGATGTTCCATCAATTTACGCATTTGGGCCAGCTGCTCCGGACTCCTCGACACCTCCTTCCGGACATTGAGCAGCATGTTGAAAAACAGATTGCGGTAAGCCACGAAGTTGCTCAGACAGTTGGCCCAGTGCGCCTCTTCTTCTGAAATGCGGCGCAGTTCCCGGTCCAGCCAGGCAATGTCCGTCTGGGCATAGGCAATGCGCTTTTCCCATTCCAGAATTTCTATCAGCGAGGTGAAATGCTCGTACTCCGTGGCCACTTTTTTAGCCTTGTAAAGCAGGTCTTTGCAATTGTCAAAAAAAGAGCGCCGGAACAAGGTTCTCACGCCCAGCAAGTATCCTTTCAGGCGGTAATCAATCGATGACTTTTCGTCGTAACTCTCCAGGCTCTTCAGCACCAATTGGTAGAGGTAGGCTTTCAGTTCCGAAAACTTGCGGCTCTCCACCGGCTCGTTTCCGTAAATCTCAAGGCGGAGGGCTTCGTCGTCAAATTCCTCCTGGGCATAAATGGCATCGAAGAGTTGCAGGTACTTGCTGTTGGAGGCATCCTTGCTGTTGATGAAGAGCTTGAAGTACCGCTTCTCCGCACTCGACAGCGATTTGATGAGATTGTACAATTTATCCGAAGGGGTCTTGGGCATGGGTTCTGTGTGTGAAATGGGCATCTCCGAAACCTGACTTGAAATGCGCACCACTTGCTCATTCCTGCGCATCCCCGGTCCCGGATTTTGTTTTAATTGCTGTTTCTCAGGGCTTAAACTACTAAATCCCCCGATTCGCTGCCAGTAATCGCCGTTGCGCAGCGAAATTAAAAACCTGACTTTTGTTTAGTGTAGGGTGTAGGGTTTAAGGTGTAGGGTTTGTGGAGCGCTAGCTTTTACATTTCCGTGGTACTCCCATCCTTCTTTATGAATTGTTATCAATGTAGAGACGTTGCACCGCAACGTCTGATCCACCACCCAACTCCATCAACAATTCAACAGTCTCAACAGTCTCAACAGTCTCAACAATTTCAACACTTCAACTCCCGAAAGCTTTCGGGATCAACACTTCAACAATCACAAAATGCTCTTGTCAATAAAAGGCAGCTTGTTGGGGTAGTCGGTGGTGTAGTGCAGGCCGCGGCTTTCCCTTCTGATGGAAGCCGAGCGGGTTATCAGATAAGCGATGGTGATGAGGTTGCGGAGTTCGCAGAGTTGCGGAGAGAGGGTGGTGTGTGAGTACAATTCTTCCGTTTCCCGGTAGAGCAGGTACAGGCGGTCGGAAGCCCTTTTCAGACGGACATTGGAGCGGACGATGCCCACATAGTAGCTCATCAGGTCTTTCAGCTCTTTCATGCTTTGCACGATCAGCACCAACTCTTCGGGTTCCGTGGTTCCCTGGGCATTCCAGTCCGGAATATTTTTGTTGATAGGGGGCAGGCTGTCAATTTTCTTTTCCAGGTCGAGGAAAATGCGGTGGGCAAAAACCATGGCTTCCAGGAGGGAGTTGGAGGCCAGGCGGTTGGCGCCGTGCAGGCCGGTGCAGGTGCATTCGCCGGCAGCATAGAGGTTTTTGATGGAGGTGCGACCCCATTCATCTGTACGGATGCCGCCACACATGTAGTGGCAGGCAGGAGTCACCGGAATCATGTCCTTCATGGGATCGATGCCGATGGAGAGGCACTTTTCGTAAATGTTGGGGAAGTGGGCCAGGAAGGCGTCTTTGTCCAGGTGCCGGCAGTCCAGGCACATGTATTCGGCACCGAGGATCTTCATCTCCCGGTCGATGGCCCTGGCCACAATGTCTCTGGGAGCCAGGCTACCCCGCTCGTCGTATTTCTGCATGAACTCTTCTCCGGAGGGCGTTTTCAGGATGCCGCCAAAACCCCGCACCGCCTCTGAAATCAGAAAGGAGGGGTTTTCTCCCTGCGGATTGTAAAGGGCTGTGGGGTGAAACTGCACGAACTCCATGTTTTCGATGCGGCCCTTTGCCCGGTACATCATGGCAGTGCCGTCTCCGGTGGCAATGACGGGGTTGGTGGTGTTGCGGTAGACCTGTCCGGCGCCACCGGTGGCCACCACAGTGGTTCGGGCCAGCAGCGTTTCAATCTCGCCAGTCTTTTTATTGAGGGCATAGGCTCCGTAGCATTCAATGCCCGGGGTCACCCTGGTGATGGTGTGTCCCAGGTGGTGCTGCGTAATGAGGTCTATGGCGAAGTAATGCTCCAGCACTTCCAGGTTTGGGGTGTGTTCCACCTGCGCCAGCAGGGTGCGCTGCAATTCCCAGCCGGTGATGTCTTTGTAATGAAGGATGCGGTTTTCGCTGTGGCCACCTTCCCTGCCCAGGTCGTATTTCTGGTTTTCCTTTTTGTCGAAACGCGCACCCCATTCGATGATCTCCCGGACCCGTTCCGGCCCTTCGTGAACCACAATCTTGACCACTTCCTCGTTGCAAAGTCCGTCACCCGCTATGAGGGTGTCTTTGATGTGCTTTTCGTAGCTGTCAACTTCCGGATTCCATACGGCTGCTACGCCTCCCTGCGCATAGGCGGTATTGCTTTCGGTGTCAGCGGTTTTGCTCAGGGCAATTATCTTCAGATCGGGCCGTGCATGGGCCATCTTGAGGGCAAAAGTCAACCCGGCAATACCGGAACCCAGCACGAGAACATCACTTTCTATCATCTTCAAAAATTGAGCGTGTTAATCCATTTCGGTGCTGCACAAAAGTAAAGGGCTGCTGTGTATTCCATCACTATTTCTCCCTTCGGGTAAATGCCCCGGTTATCTTTGCCACATGGCTGATCACCTGGAAAAATGGCGTATGATCCTTGGCCGCAAGGCCGATCCCGAAAGCGAGATCACGCTGGGGGAGCAACTGCGTGGCATGGATGCCACCCTGGAAGCGCTGTACGACAGCGAGCGGAAAGGGGGGCTGGGCAGTTCTTCACCCAACGTCAACCGCTGGCTGGGCGATATCCGGAAGTATTTTCCACGGTCGGTGGTGCAGCTGATCCAAAAGGATGCTCTGGAGCGCCTCGATCTGAAGCAAATGCTGATGGAGCCGGAGTTGCTCTCCATGATGGAGCCGGATGTCTCTTTGGTTGCCACCCTCATTTCGCTGAGCAAGGTGATGCCGGAAAAGACCAGGGATACCGCCAGACAGCTTGTGCAACAAGTGGTGGAAGACTTGCGACGCCGCCTCGAGAATCCGCTCAAGCAGGCCGTCAGGGGCAGCCTGAACAGGGCCGACCGCAACCGCCGCCCCAAATTGCGTGAGATAGACTGGCACCGTACCATCAGGGCCAATCTGAAGCATTACCAGCCCAGCCTTCACACCATCATTCCGGAACAAATGCACGGCCATGGCCGCCGGCAACAGTCTCTGCGCAATGTCATCCTGCTGGTGGACCAGAGCGGCTCCATGGCTAACTCGGTGGTGTATGCCGGAATTTTCGGGGCCATACTGGCTTCACTTCCTTCGGTAAAAACCCATTTCGTCGCTTTTGATACCAGCGTGGCAGACCTTACCGCACAACTCCACGACCCCGTAGATATGCTGTTTGGCGTGCAGCTCGGTGGCGGCACCGATATCAACGCTGCCCTGGCCTATGCCGAAAAACTGGTTTCAGCTCCTGCCAAAACCATCCTCGTCCTGATCAGCGACTTGTTCGAAGGAGGAAACAAAAACGAAATGTTGCGAAGAGTGGCCCAACTGAAAGAGAGTGGCGTTCAGTTCATTTCCCTGCTGGCCCTCGATGATGGAGGAGCACCGGCCTACGACCACCAGCTGGCAGCCCAATTGGCAGGCATGGACGTTCCCGCATTTGCCTGTACACCCGACAAGTTTCCGGACCTCATGGAAGCCGCCATCAAACGCCAGAGCTTCAGCCGTTTTATCAGTCGATATGGTTGAGGGGCTCCACAATTCCGCCTTTCTGGTTTTGAGGATACTGCGTAAGCTATCTGATTTTGAAATTGCTGTTTGCTAAAAGTCAATTCACTCCATCAAACATCTTGAAACCCCTTGCTTCAGCGAGGGGTTGCCGAAAAGACCCCTCACAGCATCAACCATCTTTACAAAACATCAGCATCAACATTTCAAGCTGCAATGGTGATTGGTCGTTTCTGATGTGATGTTCTGAATAGAAGTTTGATGTGGGTTGGGGGACTGGCATTATTCCCGCCGTTGAAACAGCGGGTTACAAGATGGCTGATGTAATCGGGGCTTTTTTTTCAGCCAGGAACGACGATTGAAAAATGATTTTTTCACATTCAATGAAGCCGAGTTGCTGAGACACTTTATTGAACACCCTCTCGCCAACTTCTCTGAACTCCTCTCAACCTCTCTGAACCACTCTCAACGATTGATGGCACTTTCTCTGCAGCTGACTCATGATGACACTCAAAGAAACATTTTAGCAAACCCCAAACCCCAAACTCTAAACTCTACACCCTAAACCCTACACCCTACACCCAATCAAAAGATCGTCTTGGGCAGGCGGAGGCTGTCGCGCAAATACAGGTCGTCGTTGTCGTGTTGCGTCCAATAGGGAGCTTTGATGGATTGCAGCAGGGTTCCTTTTGAAGAAAGCTTTCCTTCGTCCTGCTCTTCCCAGGCAAGGATATGGTAGGGGAACTGCGGCTCGTAACCGATGATGACGGTCCGGTCGAGGTGCATGTATTCCACGATGAGGCGGTTCATGGCTTCGGACTGTTCCAGGCGGATGCGGGCGCGGCGTGGTCTTATGGACTCGTGTTTCAGCCGGCTGAACAAAGTGCTGGGCACCAGGTCCATTTCTCCGGGTTGAATACTTTGGGGGTTTATTCGGATGCGGTTCCACAATTCGTCTTCCAGCAGGTCTCCGCCGGTTGAGAAATCCTTATCGCCTTCCGATTCGAAATAGGACCTGAGTTGCACTTTGTAATCATTGCCTTTGAGGTTCATCTGAACGAATGACTGGCCGCACCAGTCCTGCGATGTCGTCGTTGTTTTCAGGCTGTGGGGGTAGTTTTCCAGATCAACCGGCGTAAAGGCCGAGAGCATCATGGAGTAATCGTAAATGCCCGTGACAAAGCGCTTTACGAAATTGAGCTTCATCACCGATACCTTGTCCTTCCAGTCTTTTTCCGGGTTGTCCAGTTTTACATGCTTTGATTTTGAGAAATCTTCGGTAACGAAAACCATGACGGCTTTGCCTTCTCGCATTTCCCCGTAGCGGGATTGTTCTACCTGGTAAGTATTCAGTTCTGCCTGGCCAGCGTACCAGTAGTCCGCAAATCTCGATTTACCGTCCTTTGAAGAAACCAGCACTTTTTGACTATCTTCCTGGGCGATTTGCTGACATCCAAAAACGTTGAAAAGCAGTGAGCCGGCCAACAGAGAGGTAAGAATGGGTGTAGCTTTCAGGCGGTTCATTTCAATCAGGTTTCAATAGTGTTTCTAAAGGCTGCTGAATATGACGCAAAAAGAACAGCTAAGCTCCCCGGCTTTGTTCTGAGAATTTCTACTTTTGTGGTGGAATTGTCGGGGACAGATCTTGCGAATGGGATTTGGAGCGAGAAAGATAACTACTTTGCAAGAAACGGGCTGATAACTTCACCATTTTAAGGCGACGAAATCCATTTTTACCCACTTTCAGGGGCATCAATACCACCTTCGGGTTCTCTTATGAGACAGAGTGACATACTACTGAGTCAGGTTAAAGGTACAGCACAACCGTTGGCCGGCTCTCCCACTCCTTTTTCATCAAATACCATGGTCGAAGTCAAACTCTTTTCCGGAACAAGTTCTCTGTACCTTTCAGAGAAAATCGCTGATTATTATGGTCAGCCTTTGGGCGATGTAAAGCTTAACCGCTTCAGCGATGGCGAAATGCAGCTAGTGATCAACGAATCGGTGAGGGGGGCCTTTGTTTTCCTCATCCAGTCAACTTTCTCTCCTGCGGAAAATTTCATGGAGCTGCTGCTCATGATCGATGCGGCCAAACGGGCTTCCTCGGGTTACATCACCGCTGTGATGCCATATTTCGGCTATGCCCGACAGGACAGGAAGGACAAGCCCCGCGTACCCATTTCAGCCAAACTGGTTGCAGACCTGCTGCAGGCCGCCGGCGCCAACAGGGTAATGACCATGGATTTCCACGCAGATCAAATCCAGGGCTTTTTCGATATCCCCGTTGACCACCTGAAAAGTGAAGCCATCTACATTCCTTTCCTGGAACAACAGAAATTGGACAATGTCATTTTCGCATCGCCGGATGTGGGAGGTGTGAAGCGGGCGAGGACCTATGCCAAGTACTTCGGCCGCGATCTCGTCATTTGTGACAAGTACCGCAAGAAAGCCAATGAGGTGGCAGGGATGACTGTCATCGGTGATGTGTCCGGAGCAGATGTCATCCTGGTTGACGACCTCGTTGATACCGCCGGAACACTCTGCCGCGCTGCCGACATCATTCTGAAGAAAGGGGCCAAAAGTGTAAAAGCCATCTGTACCCACCCCGTTCTCAGTGGCAAAGCTTATGAAAACATCGAGTCCTCCTCACTGGAGGAATTGATCGTATGCGATACCATTCCGTTGCGAAAAACTTCCAAAAAGATCAAGGTGCTTTCAACGGCCAAATTGTTTGCACGTGCCATCAGGAACACGCACGAGCACCGTTCCATTTCCGCCTTGTTTATCGAAGGCTAAGCTGGATTGACCAGAAGCCAAATGTAAAGGGCTGAAACCTGATTTGCTGGTTTCAGCCCTTTGTGCGCAGATTGTTAAGCGATTCTCATTTTGCAAACATTCGCAATGTATAATCAGTGCACCTATTCAGCATCTGGAAATGTTGAAAATGAAAATGCCTTGTTAAGCATCTTCCGATTTCTGCAAAAAGGTATCAATGGCTCCAACTGCCTGGTTGAGTTTGTCGTAGTTGATCTTGTAATAGATGTACTTTCCTTCGCGGTGGGTCTCTACAAGGTCAACAGAGCGCAGTATTCTAAGGTGCTGGGAGGTAATGGATTGTTCGAGCTTGAGGGTGTTGTAGATTTTGTTGACGTTGATCATCGAGTTCTGATCTATAAACCCGAGAATTCTCATCCGGAGCGGGTGAGCCAGTGCCCTTAGTAGCTCAGCAGACGCTTGCAGCTTATCGCTGTCAATCGATAACTTAGCCTTTCTCATAGAAGTTGTTTTAATAGAAGTTTGCAAAATGGGTTGAGCAAATATGCGGCAATTATTTATTTTTTCAAAAACAGTATAAAAAAATGCCGCAAACCCACTGATTTGCAGCATCTTTTGAATTGTTTACACTAATTAGCCCGAACTGCCGGGGGGCGGTTCGGGCTTACTCTTTCAGTGCCTGCTTTCAATGTTTTGTGTAGCTTTTTGAATCACAGGATTATTTCTCGAAATGTGTGTAAAGCCGTTATCCAATAAATGCCGCTTCTGGTTTGCTTCTCAAAGAGGGTAGCCTGTGTCAGGCAGCCAACTCTTCAATCAAGCCGGAGATCTGCTCGAGGCGATCTTTGTTGAGGGAGTAGTAGATGTACTTTCCCTGCCGCTGTGTGACTACCACTCCGGCTCTGCGCAGAATGGCGAGGTGTTGTGAAGCAACAGATTGCTCAAGGCGGAGTTTCACGTAGATGTCGGTCACGGTCATGCTGCCGTTTTCCTCCAACAAGTTGATCATCCGCTGCCGCAATTTGTGGTTGATGGCCCTCAGGACCAACACCGCTTTGCGTAACTCAGAGTAATCGAGTTGAATCTCTTGCTTTCCCTTCTTCAACACGATTGTCTCGTTCTTTTGCTTTCTCATACTTATGTTTTTAGACTGTGGTTAAAAAATTGCTTTCATTGAACATGAAACTCGCCGTTAGTAGTCCCTTACAAATTAGCGAAATTTCGATACATGGTTAACCAAGAACTATACCAATCGGTAAAATAAGTTCTTTCCCTTATGCCTAACCAGACTGAGTTCAAGGCGAAAATAGAAATAGGTTTTCAAAATAAAAAAAAAGCTGAAAGTATTGGAAAGTTTAATATGAAAAGCGCTTAATCTGTAGTCAAAAAGCCCGTTTTCGGGGAGTTGTGATGTTGGGCGGTTTGAGGTAGAAAGGGGCAAAGTAGGCCAGGTCTTCAAACTGTTGGTTCTGGTACTTCAAAAAAGTCAGCTCCACCAGGTGCCGGGCTGAGGTTTGGAGGTCGGCAAAACGGGCCTTGGGGTGGGAGCGCAATTGTTGTGCCTTCTGTGCACCGTTGCCGGTGAAGACCAGCGTTTTACCTTCGGAAAAATACTTGCTGAACGCATCTTCCGTCAACACCAGGTTTCCGGCCTCCGTCAGAGCACTGTTGGTATCGTCAAAAATCCGGTAGTACACCTCCATTCTGCGCGCATCGATCATGGGGATGTACAAGGCCCCATCGATGGGCATCGCCCGTTGCGCAGCGAGGGCCAAAGCCTGTAAAGTGTCGATGCCGATGAGCGGAATGTCCAACGCATAACAGATGCCTTTGGCTACGGAAGTGCCCACCCGGAGTGATGAGTAAGAACCGGGGCCACTGCTGACAGCCACCGCTTTGAGTTCCTCCAGCGTTTTGCCTGCTTTGCCGAGGCATTCCTGTACGAAAAGGGTGAGGTTTCTTGAATGGTCGTTGTGGTGTTGAAACTGCTCTTCTCTCCATGCCAGGACTTGCCCGGCTTCCGCAAGGGCGACGGAGCAGACATCGGTAGCTGTTTCTATGTGGAGGATGCAGGCCATCTGTTTCTGAAATCAGCTGCGAAAGTAAAGTTTGTAAACCGAATGCGGGGGCCTTACCTTTGCGGCCTGAAATTTATAGCCATGCATATTCTTCCGGTACATCTTAATTACTAGCCTTTCATCAACTGTCCCTGTTGAGCCCTACCGGAGTGTTTCCACCTTCATTTTCAAAGAATTGCCGCAACCATGATCGATAAGTTAGAAGCCATACATAACAACTTTTTGACGCTCGAAGAGCAACTGTCAGACCCTTCCATCATTTCCGATCAGTCCAGGTATGCCAAACTCAATAAAGAGTACGCCAAGCTGAAAGAAATCGTGGATGCCTACCTGGAGTACAAAACAGTGCTCGAAAACCTCGAGCAGGCCCGTGAACTGGCTGCCGAAAAGGATCCGGAGATCCGTGAAATGGCAAAGGCCGAATTGGAGGAACTGGAAGCGCAAAAGGAAGCCTTGGAAGAGAAGCTCAAGGTGCTGCTCACCCCCAAAGACCCCGAAGATGAAAAGGATGTTATCTTCGAAATCAGGGCAGGCACCGGGGGTGACGAGGCAAGCCTGTTTGCTGGTGACCTGTATAGAATGTACAGCCGCTATTTTGAGAAGCAGGGCTGGAGCGTGGAAATCCTTTCAGAAAACCCCGGCACCGTTGGAGGCTTCAAAGAGATAACCATGGAAGTGACCGGTACCGATGTTTACGGCAAGCTGAAATACGAATCGGGTGTGCACCGGGTGCAACGTGTTCCGGAGACCGAATCAAAAGGCCGGGTGCACACCTCTGCCGCCACCGTGGCCGTGATGCCCAAGATGGAAATGGAGGATGTGAACATCAAGCGCTCCGATCTGAAAATCGACACCTTCCGTTCCAGCGGGGCCGGTGGCCAGCATGTGAACAAGACCGAATCGGGGGTGCGGCTCACCCACCTACCCACGGGGGTGGTGGTGGAATGCACGGAAGGGCGCTCACAGCACTCCAACAAGGAAATAGCCGAACAGCGCCTTTACCAGAAGGTGTATGAAATGCAGAAAAACAAAATGGAGACGGCTGTGGCCGCCCAGCGGAAATCACTCGTTGGCTCCGGCGACCGCTCTGAAAAGATCAGGACCTACAACTTCCCGCAGAACCGCATTACCGACCACCGCATTGACCTCACGCTCTACAACCTGGACCAGGTATTGGAAGGAGACCTCGATAAAATCATCGAGGCGCTGACCATTGCGGAAAATGCAGAAAAAATGAAGGCGGAATCCGCCTGACCGCTTCACTTCATGGCAATCTTCAGCAGTCGTCCGAGCTCTTCAAAACTCGACTGCCATTCTTTGTTTATGTAAACCCAGTCGCCTCTGCGGTAACCTTCGGTAAGTTGGTAGTACAGGTTTTGTGTTTTCCACAATTCAGGGTGTACGTCCAATACATCAAGTGCTTCAATGATCTGGATAATCGAGTTCAGGTGTTTCAGGCCCGCCTCATTCGCACCCACTTTCTGAATTTCAGCAAAGATCCGCTCACCGGCGGCCAGGCTTAGGGCCTCTTCGTTGGTCAGGCTGAGGTTCCAGCGTTCAAACTCATCGGCCAGCCGGATCAGGGTTTTCACTTTCAGGTTGCCGTTCCGGAAAAACTCATACAGGTCCCTGTTGATGATGTACTGGGCGATGCTCTTCCAGCCTTCCGGAATGGGGATGTTGCTGTTTTTCATGCCCACCATCAGCTGGTAGTTGTCTTCGAAATAATCCCTGATGGCGGTTTCCACAGGAGGAAGGTTGCGGGCCATGATCAGGTTCAGGAATTTGCGCTTCTCGTCCTTGAACAGGTGCCGGAAAGAGAACAGCTCTGTTCCGAAACCATGGATCATTTCGATGGTGTCGCCCAGGCTGGAGCTTTTGAAAGCCTCTTCCATCTGCCGCTGTTTCTGCATGAATTCTTCCAGCGGCATGTTGATACCCACCGATCCGAAAATGTTCTGTTGCCCCAGGTAGAGCACCACGAAGCTGAACTTTTTAACCGACCAGGTGATGTCGGAAACCAAAGAGGTTCTGCCAAATGCCAGCCTTTGAAAGCCGGCTTGCTTTCTGTCAAAAAAGTCGTTTTGCACTTCAAAATGCAGAAACTCGTCCTCCTTTTCATAGTCTTCAAAAACACAGGAGGCGGCATAGTGCATGCCTACCCTGGTGAGGTTCATTTCCGACGGCAAAACATTGATCCTGAAGCTTTCCGCTCCGTTTTTGTAAACATTGCTCGGTGCCAGCTCCAGCCTTTTTTCCAGCTCAGGGCTGAGGTCCTGGCCGGTTTCGGCAGCGGCATGACGGATGGCACGCAGGGCGTACTGCAAAACCTGGTTGGTCTCGATGCCGGAGATCTCGGCAAAGAACCAGGCACAGGAGGTGTACATCAACATGCAGTGGCGTTGCATTTCCAGCATGCGCAGCACCGTGGTGGTCTCTTCGGCTGACAGCTCCTTCACTGCATGCCTTTTCAGGAACTGCTTCACGTTGGCTTTCTCGCGGTTCAGGATTACCTGAATGTAGTCATTGCGGGCAGCCCAGATGTCTTTCAGCAGCACGCCGGCTTTGTCTTCGAAAACCTTGCGCAGTTCATCCCTGAGCCAGTCGAGGGCGTCGCGCAGGGGGCCACGCCATTCCTGTGTCCATCCTGGTTGGCCGCCGTCAGAACAGCCGCAGTTGGAACGCCAGCGCTCAACTCCGTGCACGCAACTCCATGAGGAGGGCTCGTGGATCTGCACTTCGTATTCCGGTGGGAAGCGTTCGAGGTACAGGCCGTAGTTGATGATCTCGGCTTCCTTACCCTCGTCAATGAAATCGAGGCAATGGGCCAGGGCCATTTCGCCGAAGCGGTGGTGGTGGCCGTAGCTTTCGCCATCGGTGGCGATGTGTGAAAGTTGAGGGGAGTCATCATTGTCGAAGACACTCAACATGCGGCCGGCAAAGTACTCGCCCTTGTTGAGCAGACCTTCGAAAGCCACGGCTTTGGCGTTGCCACCGTCGTAAAAAAACAGGTCGATGTATTTACCCGAAGGGAGAAAACAGCGGTAAGGCCTGCGGGGGTCTATGTTCTCATCGAGGGGTATCCATTCCTCATCCCCGATTTTGCGGAAGGCTTTGGCCTGCCGGGGCGCCAACACGGTGAATTTGATGCCGTGTTTTGCCAGCGCCTCCAGGGTGGGCAGGTCGGCAGCGGTTTCGGGCAGCCACATGCCTTCCGGTGCCCTGCCAAAGCGGTGCCTGAAATCGGCAATGCCCCACAGCACCTGGGTTTCTTTGTCGAGCTCATCGGCCAGGGGCAGTATCATGTGGTTGTAGCCCTGCGCCATCGCATTGCCGTGGCCGCCGAACTCCAGCACACTATCGGCATCGGCATTCAGGATGGACTGATAGGTGCCGGGGTCTTCCTTCTCCAGCCAGTCGAGCAGGGTAGGGCCAAAGTTGAAACTGATGCGGGCGTAGTTGTTGACGATTTTCCGGATCTCTTTCGCTTCGTTCAAAATGCGGGCAGCCGCGTTGGGGGCATAGCATTCGAAGTTTATCCGCTCGTTCCAGTCGTGAAAGGGGGCTGCGCTTTCCTGCAGCTCTATCACCTCCAGCCAGGCGTTTTCCCGGGGTGGCTGGTAGAAGTGACCGTGTATGCAGACGAATTTGTTGGAAGCCATTGTTTGTGCTTTTTGCTCAGGCGAAGGCCAAATTCAACATTTTGCCGCAGGTGAAGTAACAGACTTGTCCAAATTAATGCAATTATGGTTGGCAAGGGGTTCGGAAAATGCTCTAGCCCGGTTTTGCATCCATGGTCATAAACCGGCCGTTGACAAAACAATAGCGGCCATTTGTCGAAGCGGGCAACTCCACGGCGCTTCAGGCAGTCATTGTTCCTATCTTTGCCAACTTTCGTTAAGAAGATTATTTGTCAATCTCATCGCCGACTGCAAGGCGTCCTTTACTATCAAACCACTCAACCTCGACTGCATGAACAAGTTGTTTTTTTTCGCTGTCGCAATACTGCTTCTGGGCAGTTGCGCCCCAAAAGAATATTCCGCCATCATCCTGCCGGAACCGGAACACCGGAACCTCGACACCCTGGTGGTCACCGCTCCCAAGCCCGACCCCGACACCATTCCGGAAATTGCCGAAGAAGATTACACACTGCCGGTTTACAACCCCAGTGCCCGCCGGGAAAACGACCTGCTACACACCAAACTGGAACTCAGCTTCGACTGGGAAAAGGAGGAGGTCCTCGGCAAGGCCACCCTTACCCTGAAACCTTACTTCTATGCCACCGACAAGGTGGTGCTGGATGCCAAAGGCTTCGAATTTCACGAAGTAAAACTGGTGGATAACGGTAAAGACCTGAAATACGATTACGACGGCAGTCAGATCACCATCCACCTGGACCGCAGCTACGACCGCGATGAGAAATACAAGCTGTTCATTGACTACACCGCCCGCCCTTCCGAAACAGGAGGCAGCGCCGCCATCACTTCCGACAAAGGGCTGTTTTTCATCAACCCACGCGGTGAAGACCCCGGCAAGCCCCGCCAGATATGGACCCAGGGCGAAACCGAAAACAACTCCCGCTGGTTCCCCACCATCGACAAGCCCAACGAGCGCTGCACCCAGGAAATGTACCTCACCGTTGACGACAACTTTGTGACCCTGTCAAACGGCCGCCTCATTTCTTCGAAGAAAAACCCCGACGGCACCCGCACCGATTATTGGCACATGGACCTGCCGCATGCCCCTTACCTTTTCATGGTGGCCATTGGGGAATTTTCGGTGGTGCACGACGAGTGGAAAGGCAAACCTGTGGATTATTACGTGGAGCCGGAGTATGAGCCGTATGCTCGCAGAATCTTCCCTTACACACCGGAGATGCTGACCTTCTTCTCCGATATTCTCAACTACGAATACCCCTGGCAGAAATATTCCCAGGTGGTGGTGAGGGACTATGTGTCAGGTGCCATGGAGAACACTACGGCCGTTATTTTCGGAGAGTTCATGCAGGGTACTGACAGGGAACTCGTGGATGAGCTGACCAATGAAAAGATTGTGGCGCACGAAATGTTCCACCACTGGTTCGGCGACCTGGTGACCTGCGAGAGCTGGGCCAACCTCACCCTCAACGAGGGCTTTGCCAACTACAGCGAATACCTCTGGCTGGAGCACAAATACGGCAAGGACGAAGCAGATTTTCACCGCATTCAGGAACTGCAGGGTTACCTCCAATCGGCAGAGCAGGGCATCCACCCGCTGATGCATTTTACTTATGACGACAAAGAGGACATGTTCGACGCACACAGCTACAACAAAGGTGGACTGGTATTGCACATGCTACGCAATTACGTCGGCGATGAGGCTTTCTTTGCTTCGCTGAACAAGTACCTCGTTGACAATGAGTTCTCTGATGTGGAAGGCCACGAACTGCGCCTGGCTTTTGAGGACGTGACCGGCGAAGACCTCAACTGGTTTTTCAACCAGTGGTTCTACGAGGAAGGCCATCCTGAGCTGAAAGTGGATTACGATTACGACGACGAAACCGGCGAGGTCATCGTGGAGGTGGCACAGACACAGAACGCCGAGGAGATGCCGCCCATCTTCATCCTGCCGGTGGACGTAGATGTTTACGTCAACGGCGAGGTGCAACGCCACCGCATCCTGATCAACCAGCGCAAACAGGAATTCCGTTTGCCGGCTCCAGCCGATCCCGAACTCATCGTTTTCGATGGCGACGGCATGTTGCTGGCCAAAATTGACGAATCCAAAAGCGAGGAGGAATACATCAGTCAACTGAAGCTGGCACCCAACATCCTCCACCGCCTCAAAGCCATGCAGGAACTTCGGGAGAGCGATAGCCCGGAAGTTCAGGCCCTCTTCAAGCAAACCCTGAGCGATGACTTCTGGCTGCTGCGCCTCTTCGCCACCAACCTGGTGGAGCTTGACGATGAAACGGAACCCCAACTGCTGAAAATGGCCACCGACGATCCCCACTCCGCCGTGCGGGAAACCGTGCTGGGCAAGCTCGCCGAAAGCGGCGACTCCACCTACGTGGATGTAATCAAGTCCGCCATCAACAACGACCCCGCCCTGAGCGTGGTGTCGGCAGCGCTGAAAGCCCTGCTGGAACTCGACAAGGAGGAGGCACTCTCCGTTGCCGAAAAGCTGGAATCTGAGAAAAGCGAGAGCATCATCCTGGCCCTGGCCGGCTTGTACGCCGATGCAGGCCGCACCGACAAGCTGCCGTTTTTCGAAGAAAACCTCAACAAGGTGGGCGGTTTCAGCCAGTTTGGCTTCATCGAAGACTACACCAACCTTGCCGCTCAGGCCAGTCCTGAACAAATGATCGAAGTGGCCTCGCAACTGAAAGACATCGCCATGAACGATGGCAAGCTGTTCTGGATGCGCTACGTTGCGACGAAGAGCATCAACGACCTGCACGCCGCCCTGGCCGAGCAAAAAGAAGCCGCTGCCACAGAGGAGGAAAAAATGAAAATCGCCACCGCCGATGAGCAACTCATCTCGATCATCGAAGTGGTGAAAGCCTGGGAGAAAGACGAGCGTGTGCAACGCATGTATGCCGGTTTCCCCGATCCACCCCTGAAGCCCTAAAGAAAGCAGCCAGAACCAGAAAGAAAAAAGGTTGTTGTCAAGCACAGCAACCTTTTTTCTTTTGGAGTAGGGAGTAGGGAGTAGGGAGGCAACCACCTGCTCAAAAACCCAAAAAACCTCAAAAACCCTCAAAAACCTGCTGGCGCCGGTCTCCGGACCGGTGCCTGTAAAAACCCTCACCATGGTTTCTGAGCTTCCGGTTTTCAAAGGCAAAAATCCGCTCATCCCCGGGACAGAGTTTCTGATGGACCCTTTCCGGTTCACCACCGGAAAGGGCATGTCGCTGGGCAGTTTTTACCGCATTCCCTTTTTCTTCAGAAAAATTTTCGTCACAACGGACCTCGAGGCCATTGCCCATGTTTTGCAGCGCAACCAGAAAAACTACCGGAAGAGCTTTGCTTATCGAAACCTCCGCCTCGCCCTCGGCAATGGGCTGGTGACCAACGAGGGGGAGTCCTGGTTTCAGCAGCGCAGGCTGATACAGCCGGGCTTTCACAAAGCAAAGCTGGAAGGGCTTTTCGTCGCAATGGGCGAAGTGGCAGAGCGCTACTTTGCGGATTTGCGCCGGCGAACGGAAAAGCCTACCGTGCTGGACCTCTCCGTGGAGATGATGAAAGTGACGGCCGACATCGTGCTCAAGACCCTTTTCAGCACCGACAACAAAGCCGACATCGCCGAGATGTACCGCATCATGGTGGATGCACAGGACTACCTCGTCGATCGCACCACCAAGCCCTACTTCGTTCCTTTTTACTACGTCAATGGCCGCCACCGGCATTTCCGAAAGGACATGGACTGGTTCGACAGGCAGCTCTACGCCCTGGTGGATGAGCGGCGGGCCATGACCAACCGTCCCAACGACCTGCTGACCATGCTGCTGGAAGCCCGTGACGCCGACACCGGCGAAGCCATGTCCGACCAGCAACTTCGCGACGAGGCCATCACCCTCTTTGCCGCCGGGCACGAGACCTCTTCCAACGGCCTCAGCTGGATACTTTACCTGCTGTCGCAACATCCTGAAGTGCTTCGGTCGCTCCGCAATGAAGTGGACGAAGTGCTGGGTGACCGAACCCCCACCTTTAACGACCTGCCCGGGCTGAGCTACCCCATGCAGGTCATCAAAGAAGGCATGCGGCTGTATCCACCGGCCTTCGCCATCGGCAGGGAACCCATCGAAGACGATGTGATCCTGGGCCACCGGGTGCCGGCCGGCTCGGTGGTGTTCATCGCCATTGCCGCCGTGCACCGCAACCCGGACTGGTACGAAAGGCCCACCGACTTTTATCCGGAACACTTTTTACCGGAAGCGGAAAAAGAAAGGCCCCGCCTGGCTTACATGCCTTTTGGCGCCGGCCCCCGCATGTGCATCGGCAACCACTTCGCCCTGATGGAAATGCAGCTCCTGCTGGCCATGATGGTCCGTCGCTTCAACTTCGAACTGCTGCCCGGCCACCCCATCAAACCCGAACCCCTCATCACCCTCAAACCCAGGTATGGGGTGAAGATGAGAGTGGGATGGAGGGAGTCTTGAAAAGCGTAGTGCAGGGTGGAAACTTAAATCAATGGGAGATGGTTGGGTGGCCAATCCATATTACATTTAGTCACATTTTCCGACTCGATTAGCTGGCGTTCTCTTTTTTTGAGAATACTATATTGTCCGATTCCAAATTGTTTTCCTCTAAATATTTTGATATAAAATCAATTTTTCTGAGATTCCCGGATTTATCAATAATAAAGGAAGTGTATCCTAAAGAATTTAGGTTGTTCTCTGCTTTTTGGTGCTCTTCATTACCTCGTTGATCCGATAAATATTCCATGACTATAAAAGGTGAATGTTCGGATAAATAATTCTTTAGTCCAACAATAACTTTATTTTCTGCTCCTTCTACATCTATCTTGATAATCTTTGGATCTATTTTTTTGGTAGATAGAAAATCATCTAAAATGATGCTTTTTACAGTGATTTCTTTTGGCTTGTATTCAGAATACCAATTTTCATTTATGAATTGTTCAACATTTAATGTATTGTATTCAGAATACAAGTTTGGAAACTCATAAAATTTCAGTGTGGAAGCTTCATCAGATACAGCAAGATTCAGAGCTTCGATATTTGATTTGTCGCGGGTGTTTTCATATAGTATTCTGTAAGTAGTGGGTGAAGCCTCAAAAGAATAAACTTTGCCATTACTGCCTACTAATTTTGAACCAAGTAAGGTGAAGTAGCCATAGTGGGCTCCCACATCAACAAAAGAATCATTACTTTGCAAATTTTTTATGAGAAATTTGGCAAGTCTAATTTCTGAATCATGGGATTTGCCACCAGTTAAATATATATCTGTGCTTGATGGTAGAAATAAATGGATCTTTGTATCAAAGAATGTTTTGCCTAAGACTTTCTTTTCCACTTTTTTCCTTTTGTAAATTAAGTCCCGAAATATGATTGCATTAAAGTATTTGAAAGGATTTGTTAGCATCCTTTCAAATTTGGATGCTGTTGCAATTTTTTCAACTTTGTCCAATCTTTGGAGTAACATAATTTTATTCATAATTCATTTTGAAATTATTAATTTAACTACTTTGGTTGAGTGATCCGTTTTTACGTGTACGGTATATATACCATTCGGTAAATTTTGTACATTTAATGAAGTTGGGAAATGGCCAAAATCGATTATTCTTTCCGAATAAATTTTGCCTTGCATGTCTAATATTGTTACTTGAATCGTTGAATCATCATTAACTCCATTAATTTCCAAATTGACTTTACTCAGGCCGCTTGGGTTAGGGTATAGTTCAATGTAAAAATCATGATGCGTAAATTCTTTATTATTTGGAGCTCCCCAATTGGATTCGGCTGCTTGTTGATAGTAAATATCATTTTGGTTGTTTGTCAAGTACATACAACAATTAGGCTCGACATCTTGTACTGCTTGATTCTCGCAATGGCATTCGCCATATTCAAAAAAATGCACCTTATTGTCGCCAGAAATACTAGCAATATAAAAGAGCTTATTGTCTTGATTGAAAGCTAAGCTCTCTCTCGGCTTCTTGTTGGATGGAGTATGTTTGAAATTGAAATATGTGTAATCCCAGTCACTGGCAATTTTAAAACCATGCAATTCATTGTCAGTTCCTAAATAGGATATGGTTTGATTGTCGGGGCTGCAGGCTAATTGATTATTAGCTGTTTGTTGTGAGTTTATATTCTGTCCGTTCGCATGCGCCGACCAAGACGGGCTTACTGTAGTCCAAAACGAATCGAATTTAATGAAACCGTGAATTCTTTTTGCATTACCATTACTTGATTCATTTGCAATATAATACAAGCGATTATCTGATGGGCATGTCAATGCACCAACAGCTGTAATGTTCTGTTGTTTCATTGCAATATTGGTAGGCATAGCCGAATATGTATATGACCAATCGCTATTAATTTTGAAACGGTAAATGAATCCATTTGTACCTCTATAATACAAGTATGTTCCTGAAGGATTTGCAATTAAGTCCCCTGCTGCTTGTTCTTGCGAACTTACATTCCCTGCTATGTGAGTGGGGCTTGTTGTAATCCAAGACGAACCGGATTTAATAAAACCGTGAATTCTTTTTGCATTACCATTACTTGATTCATTTGCGATATAATACAAGCGATTATCTGATGGACATATCAATGAACCAACAGCTGTTATATTCTGTTGTTTCATTGCAGTATTGGTAGGCATAGCCGAATATGTATATGACCAATCACTATTGATTTTGAAACGGTAAATGAGTCCATTAGTACCTCGATAATACAAGTATGTTCCTGAAGGATTTGCAATTAAGTCCCCTGCTGCTTGTTCTTGTGAACTTACATTTCCCGCTGCGTAAGATGGACTTACTGTCAACCATATATTGCTATGTTTTATATATCCATGAATTCGATTGTCTTTTCCAATGTAGTACATCCTATTATTTCCAAGAAAAATTAGACTCTTTTTTGCAATCCCGGGTTGGGGTGAATTAGAGACGAAATCATCTGAAAAATCCTTCCGAACCCAATCTGTAGGGCTAGGAAACTGCCCATTCCAGATACTTTTAATTGTGGATTGTTGATTAAAATTTCCGGTATTTGCTCTATAATAATTTATGGGCCCTCCAGGTGTCAGTATTATTTTTCTTCTTCCTGGCATATTCAGATGTCCGTTCATGTCCATACATTTTATTTTGTAGTATGTGTATTTCAAAACTTCATTTCTGTAATATTCAGGCTGCGAAGCAAACCAACTGATTTCATCCCAGCCGTAAAGAAACCAATCAGGAGTTCCTTTGCAGCCTACTTGCGTGCCTATTCCACCATTATCTAACTCAACCAAATATGAATTACTTACAGTATACCACCCTTGTGGATGTAAACCGCCTAAACTTCTTTGGTGTAATCCTTTATCAGGATGAGGGTTTACTATAACCGGTTGTAAAGTAGGAGTACATTCTGACGTTTCTTCATATCCTACCCAAATAGAATGAAAATCCCACAATAGTTGTTTGTCCCAACCTTGTGGATAGTTATAATTTTGCCATGACTCAATTGTCATATTTAATGAAGGTTCGTAATACATGCCACCAGATGGAACATGTGCATCGCAAAGCACGACCCCTCTATTTCTAGAAGTAGCATAATTGCGAATTCTATCCAAAAGTTTCCAGTATTCTTTATTGCCTATATCACGCCTGTTCATTATTTCTGCTTGACCAAAGTGAATTGCTTCGCACCCCACCGAAATGTATCTTGTAGCCATATAATAAATCCACATTTGAGTTGCAGTTTGCGTAATATCTGGAATCCATTGGCGTTCACCTTCAGTCATAGGTCTTTCATATATCATGTATTGGGAAGCAGGTGCTGGGTATAGCATAGATTCGTAATCTAATCTGTGATTTTTAGGAGGCGAAATCCCAAATTCATTCCAGACATAATTAGGAATCCAAAATGATTCGATGGTACCACTTACGTATTCGAATATTGAAGCTTGACATATGACTTGAGGGTCGTTTGCCTTTATATCTGAAACATTTTGTTGAACTTTGTTAAAGAAATTATCATGATTAGTTTGACCCCATCCACTTTCCCACCATCCAGCCATTCTTCCTATAAACTTTGCATTAATATCGTCCAGCATATTGATGTCTCTAATGCGCTCCGATTCAGGTTGTAATCCTGCACCTTGTATGTCTGAAAGAGCTTGCATTGTGATTGCTCGGTCCAAATAATTATCAAGCACCTCTCGACTGATTGTCCCATTAAAATTGTAATTCTGTGCAAAAGAATAGGTACTCATTAATGTACAAACCAGTAATGCCGTGAAAATCTTCATTTTTAATGTTTTAATTGTTAATAATGCCAGTTAACACCTAGGCGTTGAAAACGCCCTTGAGCGACTCCTACCCACAAACCAGTCCTCGACACGTCCCGAATTGTTGGCGTGTTACAATTCAGTTGAACGAAAGCCGCTGTTTCCAGCAGACAATATCTAAGGCGCTACGTAATTTGAATAGTGATATTGCCATTGCAGGTCCATTGGGCTGCAGGAAAAAGCAGAATAAAGGTAGGAATAAAAACTCTAATCTTTTTTTTACAGGAAACATTTTTTTCTCGTACTAAAAACAAGCCTTCATTTTGTAGGCAACCAGGCACTGTAAGTGCCTGCGCTAGCCGGGGGCAACTCAAGGGGAAGGCATGAGGTAAGCCTTCGGAAGGCGGATGATTTGCGAAAAGGGTGGAAAGACTTCTGCCAGGCTTGGCTGACGTGGGAGGTAGCTCAGGAACAACATAGACTTCGACTGGCAGAAGGAGCAAGCCTCTGGGGTCTTGCCGGTGAGCTGCCCGAGGTACTGTTGCCAGGGTATATGCAGGCCGGGCAGTGGACGGGAGCTAAGGTTTTTTTGCCGGTGCTGGAAGTTAGCATTGAATTTGTGGGTGGCGAGGAAGCCCCGAGGCAGTACGTTTAGTAGGAAGCGCTGGAGGAATTCCAGTACAGATGGGGATAGTTCAATTAAGTGTGTCTGGGGTTAAAAATTAATTTCAAAATCATTGCTCGCTACGCTCCTGCTGGCCATGATGGTTCGCCGCTTCAACTTCAAACTGCTGCCCGGCCACCCCATCAAACCCGAACCCCTCATCACCCTCAAACCCAGGTATGGGGTGAAGATGGAAGTGGGGTGGAGGGAGATTTGAAGAGCGAAAGGTTTCACAGGAAGGCTTTGTAAATTAAGGGGGTGATGGAGTGGATAAATGCCCGATTTAGGATTGCAGGTGCGGCTGCGTTTAATTCTCGTGGGGGTGGGTAACTCATTCAATACCTATTAAGGTAATTTTTTTTGTGTCACTCTTGACTGGTGTTTTTTTTTTTTTTAATTTCGCAATAATACCGCTACGAGGAAGGATGGTATTATCACTTCGAAACGCTATATTTCACTAAAAACTCTAAGCTACAAATTGCGCGTTGTAGATATTTAATGGTTGCTGATGGCCTAAAGCACCAGAATTATTGTTTTTAACCTGCAATTATCCATGCGTGGGTAGTTGAGATACTCCTATGGATATTTGCGCAAAAAAAATTATTATGAAAAATTTGATTGTAATTTTCGTGTTTTTTCTCTTTGCTTTTTCAGCTTCCGCCACAAATCAAGCGGTTCTAAATTCCTCTCCCGGTGATCATGCTCTTGTTAGAAAAACCAAGGAAGGAAATAAGATTGGAGAATGGTCCATCGAAGTGAACTTGGGTGTTATCAAAGCTACTATAAAAGGTATTCGATGTGACAAAATGCCTGATAGGATTTGCTACGATAAGCAAGGTGAAGTTGGGTCCATGGTTGTTGTAACAACTTCTGGTTCAACTTTTTCCGGCATCCTGTTATCTGAAAAAGAAGATGACTTTGGAACATACTCAGAAACTGAGTTCACATTTGATAGCGACACTTTTTCTGAGCAATGATTTATGAAAGGCAGGTTGGTTCATATCGAATCAACCTGCTATTTACAACAAATAAAGATAGTGGAACATGAGAACAAACATTTTAGGCGCTGTTACCTTTTGTTTCGCATTAGTATTTTCAAGTTCATTGTTCGCCCAGGTCGCCTATATCACGGCCTCGCCTTCAGATTGTTCAGCTTGTGTGGATCTGCCATTATTTGCCTTTGAGCAACTCGACCAAAAGTTCGTTGGGGATGTGAAAGTGGTGATGGGGAGTTCTATGGAAGAGATCAATCAAATATACATCAACTCATTTTTTGGCTGGGATAGCTTGATGGCCGAAAAGTATGTAATTCAAGACTCGGCACTTTATCAAAAGCTTTCTGTAGGCTTGCGGTCTGGCCTGATAGTGCAAGATTGTGAGGGTAATATGGTCTATCGTGATTTGCTGGCCAGATTTAGTGAGAATGTTGATTCGGTAATCAATGTATGCAATAAACAGGTAGTAGAGAGTTGTCTGAAAAAAAGTGTTGAGTTAAGGGTTGATGACCCCAAATACTCATTTTTGTTGAATGTACTGTTGGGGGTTGGTGGCAATGGCGATATGTATTTTATGAATTCTTCAAATTACCTGCCTTATGTCCTTTGGAAATGCGACACCAATGGTCATGTCAGCCGGTATCGGGATATTATAGAATCTGAGTATATTGACCTGATCAATAAATTGCAGTTGAAAAAAACTTTTCCGGGAGGTTTTGATGATGTCAAAAAGCTGTGTAAAAAGTCGAGGGTACAGTTGTTGCACATCAGCAATGCTATACTCTTAAATGATGTGTTGTATTGTGTAGGTGAATTCAATTTTGATGTCAATGAAGATAAAGACTTGATTTACACGCCTGTGGTATTTACTATGGATCAGAATTTTAATCTGGATCATATATGGGCCCTTGACAGGAAGGTCCCCGAGTCAAATTATTTTGTATTGTATCTGGATGGATATTTCGGCAAACAATTGTTTGTGAAAGACAGCTTGTTATATCTGAAGATTTACGATCCGGACTATCTGCCAGGATATGTTCCTGAAAATGTGCAAAAGGATCATTTTTTCACTTCGGCGATATTTCAATTGAGCAAGGACTCGCTTCAGTTTTTGGGTTACAATGGTTTTGAATTGGCGCAAGAACAGATTGAGTCGGGTGATTATTATTACAATAACTGGAGCTATTTCATTGACCTCGATTCTGTAACCGGAGTCATTTATATGGCTAATCCTGAGGCACTCTATGTGTCGAATTGGCCCGGGAAAGAAATCAAAACTTACCATTTAGGAACACTCAATAAAGAGTGGAAATTGGTTTATGCCTCAGGAACCATCGAATCACGTATTCTTAGAGTTTTCCAGGATGGCTCTGACTTTATTGCGGTGATCCAAAGTATGGATGGGGCTGAAATTGAGGTTCCTCTGGGCCAGTTAAAGAATCCGGCTTTTTGCTACCAGGAAGGAGTTTTACACATAGTGTCAACGCTTCCCAAAAAAAACGTTGAGTTAAGACAGATATACATTCACTGACGGGAACAGAATAAAGTTGTACTGCCGTTTTTGTAAAATCTTCATTCCCAACCACCCCATCAAACCCGAACCCCTCATCACCCTCAAACCGAGGTATGGGGTGAAGATGAGTGTGGGGTGGAGGGAGTCTTGAAAATCGTAGTGCAACACAGGACTGTGCAAGTTGAATCAATAGGGGGAGAGTGGCCGGAAAAGCTTGATGATGGGGTGGAAGTGCCGCTGCGCTCAGTGGTGAGAATAACAATCGTAGCCTGCTGATAGATGGCTAGATTTGTTCTGCAATGTTTTGTGCTGGCTATTGCTTTAGGTAATTCATCCAAAATATGATACTTAAATACAACCATAATGCACTAAACAAAATGTGGATGATTGTCTCGTATCGTTTTCCTTTCCATAGTTTTGGAGAATACCCGAAAAATTGAATAATCAGTCTAAGCGACCAAAATATTCCAAGTCCGAGAGAAATTGTTTTACCGAGTCTCGTTTCTGTGAGTTCAGCTGCTGAAGTTAGGCAAAGCAAACCCATTAGAAAGACAGTCAAAGCAATGAAAAAAGTGTGAATTGTCATCATTTGTCTATTGATTAAACTTAATGACTTTAGTTCTTCTTTCCAGTTGAAATACTTTGGAAAAATTATATGAACTAACGCTAAGCCCATTAACAAAGTTCCTATTACTTTGAAGTGTAGTATCATTGTTATTTACAATTGAAAATTGACATAAATGGTGTGAATTTAGATTCATTGATTGATGCAAATCCAGCTTCTTTAAACGCCATTTTCCAAGTTGTACTAGAAAAGAAGTGTGTAAACCCAATTGTAAACGCAAAAAAGTTGGGAAAGTCTCTCAAATGTTCCACCATGATTACATTCCCATTCGGTTTACATACTCTTCTACATTCTTTCAAAAACTGAATTCTCTCCTCTTGCTTGCGGATTTCATGAATAGCAGATACTAAAAATATGTTGTCAACGGAATTGTCCTCTAGTGGGATTTTGCTTGAGTCTATTTGTTGGGTGTTTGGATAAACTGAACTCACTTTTCTTGCCCTTGTTATTGCTGGTTCGGTATGCTGTTTGGCATTGTAAAAATCATAAACCTGAAGTCTTGAATAAGGTAAAATTTTCTTGATGATATAACTTGTTTCATCAAAGCCTGCATTGATGTTGAGATTAAGATTTTGTGGGCTATCATCTAGGTTCATCCTTTTCAACCAGTCGAAATTGTAGAAGCCAGAGAAATCGTAGACATATGCAGATACGATTAATGGCATGGTAAGTCCATATATAAAGCCACATATTACCAGCCAAAACAAGCCCTCATTCCAGTTCAGTATGTATTGGCTTCCAATGATTATTGCCATGGCAATAAGTCCAAACGCGTAAAAGTGTCTATTGAAGCTGAGGATATTGAGTACCCCTTGAAATTTTTGTCTTTTTATTTCCATTTTTCAATCTTTCCTTTTTCCCAGGAATATGGAATGTTTTTTACCTCGAAAGCACTTGCCAAAACAATGTTTTGAAGTTTTAACTGGTTAAGAAAGTCAAAGTAGTAGCTTTCTACTTTTACAGGCTTAGGTTTCCAATTTTGCCGAACACCTAAAATGGTTAGTATCGTTTTATTCTTTCTGTTTACGGTAAAGGTGTGTGGTAAAGGACCTGCGAATTTCCTTGCATCTTTCCATTCGGTAAACGGTGAGTTTTCAGGTAGACTTATTTCGTCCTCTGTTAGTTCAATGGTAATTTCAAATTTAGATTGAGTTGATTTGATTTTTTTAAGATTTTCTCTTTTTGTTTGTTCAATGTCCGTTGTAGTGTAATTGTAATGGGTGAAAATGTTTCCGAAGAATTCCATTTTCTTCTTATTGGTTTGCGATTTGATTATATATAGTCCCCTTAATCTTTTTCCTTCATTATTTGTGTGTCGGACGAATATTCGATAGCCGATCAAAAAGAAGTCATTTCCCAAAAATTTTGGAAAGCCTTTTGGCCTAAGTCCAGTAGTTTGAACCATCGCAATAGCAATAAAAGCCCATTTGTCCTGAAAAGTATCCAATTCCAGACATTCTGGGATTAAGTTTTGAAGCTGGTCTTTAGGGACGGCAAATGTTAGTACAAGCGTACTTTCGAAGTGAGCCTCCACTGCAAATGGATGGTTTTTTAGAAAATTTATCACGATTTCTGTTGTATTAAATTTTTATTTAAGACAAATTCATTGTAGTAAACAAGGCCAATAAAAACCAATGCAAACAAGGAGTTAAGTCTTCCCCAAAGTAGAAGGTCTGGGACAAAAATGAATTCTAAAGTATTCATCATTGCCACTACGAGTATTTGAGTTACCGCATTGAGCTTTGATTTAAATTTAGAGAGCACCCAAACAGCCATTACAACTTCTGACAAACCAATGAGAATAGTTAAAGATCTTGAGTAATCTTCCCCTAATATTCGTGCAACTATCTGTTCGTGTCGAGGTACAAGATTCAGCACTTTACAAAAAAGTCCATTTGCAAGCCAGACTACAGAAATTAGTAAGGTTAATGCATTATGTAAGTTTTTATTCTTCAATCTGAGTTTTATTTAGCATTGTGTACAATGCGCGAATACATGGTTGTAGTTTATTCCACCATCACCACTTTCGCATATCAAACCAGGTTCAAATTTGAGTTGTTTGCGTCAAATTCCAGCAGGTCAATGGTTTATGTGCACAATTCTGCAAATGGTAAGGGAGCGATTGCGAAGCTTTTCCAATCGTAGGCATCCGGCAATACCCGCTACAATCTAGTGACTTCCTGCATGCCAAAGTTAAAAACCCCAAAAAGAATCCCAAAAACACATCTCAAATTATTCCTTGCGACAAGAGCAAAGTGGTAACAAAGCATTTTTCACATTGCTACTTAAGGCGGAATCATACTTGCTCACTGCCCGAACTGCATCAGCATCTGTTGAATATCTATCTCCACTTTCATAGGTCCGTAGCCCATGTCCACCTGCACTTCACCGTTCAGGTTGGGTTGAAAAGATTGACCATTGATGAGTGAGAGCATGCCTTCTGTGGCTGCTTGCCAGTTCAGCGTCATGACCATTTTCATCGTCTTGGTTTGGTTGCCGTCAATGGTGGGCTGATCGCCATCCACTGAAATGGAAAAGGCTACCGGTGTGCCGTTGTTGAGGATGGCCGCTGAGCTCATTCCGGGTGCGGTAATGGGGAATTCGTTGTTGTTTTTGAATTCGAAAGGTATTTCCACCTGCAGGCCTGTGACATTCGGACCGGGGTAATGAATTTCAAAACCGGGGGTGTTCACAAAGTTTTGCCATTGGTTTTTGTAGTTGGTCCAGAGATTTGGAGCGTCCGGATTTAATTTGCTGAAATACACGTTTACCAGGTGGTCCATCAGTTGAGGATGCGCATTGTCGGGAATCATTTTGGATTTCAGGTCCTCCCACTCATCTTCCATGTCAAGTCCGGCGCCATCGAGCAACTCGAGGACATAATCGGCTAGCTTGACGTCTTTTGTGCGGAACCATTCGGTAGCTGTCGGTGCCGGAATGGTGACCGTGGTGCTTTCCATTTTTTTGACGAAGGGATCTGCCATGGAGTTGCTGAAGTTGCTGTTGATCAGAAGATTGCCCATGGGCACGATGGCATCTTTTACAGGCTGTAAGTTTAGGGACTCCATCTGCCCTATAAAGCGAGCCTGAATGGGCTGCCCAATGGCAGGACGGATCTCTGGAAAAGCCGGGATACGCAAGGTGTCGGAATGAGCAAGTTCAAATTCCCGTTCTCCCAGTTTTTCGTTCAGGTAATTTTGAAGCTTTTCTTTTGTGGCTTCCGGTACCTTTTCGCTTTCAGGCAAGACGATGTTGTATTTAGGCAGTTCATCCAGCAAGTCATTGAGGTTGATCCGGAACTTGGATTTGAATTCATACACATTGTCTTTTCCAATGTAGCTGGCAAATCGCTGGGCATTGCTGCCAGTGAGGTCTATGCTAAAGTCGTAGGCTTTTCTGGTGGAGCCTTTTGCCGGCACCTTGAAAGCTGGCATTGTACTGCGCTGAATCGTCTTGCTGTTCATGCCAAAGCTGAATTCGTGTTCCGGAACCGGCAGTGGCTTATTGAAGGGGTTGGAATACTCAAACCAAAGTTTGAGGTGGATGACCAGGCCGTCTGTTTCGGGCTGCACTGCTGCCACGGTTGCTTTCTTGAAACGTGCCGTGGGCAGGGTTTCTTCCAGGCTCAGAACTTGCAGTTTTTTGCAGGAGGGGAGGATCAATGCCAAAAGGATGGCGGCGAGGAGTTTGTGAGAAGTGACCATGGTTTTCAGTTTTTGAGCATGTAATATACTCAAAATGAATGTTTTCAGTGGGAATTTTCCGACACCGGATTGGACGTTGAAATTCTTAACTCCCCATTGTGACAGCAAAATCAATTAAGATATAACGTCTCTAAACTGTGGCATTTCAGGCCTATCCTGCACCTGCTCACCTCCGCATACCTGAAAATAAGTATTCTTACCGGGGCATGGGCAAATAGCAAAACAAGGCCCGAACCCTAACAATTTTCAACACATTACCCAATCGGCATATTTGTTGCACGGTTGGAGCGAACAACTTCTTACGACGCATCCTACCACGGTTCAATTTATAAAAAACAAGAAGGCGGTAATCAAGACGAGGCGAGTTGCTAAAAGACTGATAAACAGTCTGTAAAGGCCAATGTGAATACTTGCAGGCACTATGGCTAAGCAGCCTGGAATTTGAATTGAGCAGGCACTCGCAAAAAACAACAGTCCGAACAAGCATCCCACCACTATGGCATTTCAATGCTGAAATGCGCCTGTAATCCATTTATTCAAACGCAACCCCCATGATGAGGAGCAAAACGCTATTCAGTTTACTTCTAAGCTTTTTTTGTGCGCTGACTGTGCTGCACGGCCAGGTAGAGCTCAAACTGCAACTTCAGCCCGACGGCAAAACCTATTCGGTCTTTGCCCGGCCACAGGTGGATTGGGTAAGTCCCCCGGCCAACCTGACGCATTCGGCACAGGTGACCATCGTGGTGCCGGCCGGCGGCTTTGACGTGGCCAACCTGACCAGTGTCAACGGCACCTGGCAACTGGCCACCGTGGTGGTGCAGCCCCCTGAGAACCCTCAGGCCGACTACCTCATCTTTGCGCTGGTAGGCGCTACGGCTGACATCAGCTACAAACAAAACCAGGAGATCGAACTGTTCCGATTTGAAAACGACCTGAGCGGATGTCCCGGTCCGGCGGAGTTGATGGACAACGACAACGACCCCTTTGCCGAGCCCAACTCACAGGGCATCCCGGCGGGCAACAAGCTGGAAATAGAAGGTGCCGGTCAGGGCAACAACGCCTTTGCCGGCAACTATGCCCCCGGCTCTGCCAACTGCCTGTACTTTACCAGTTGCGCCGTGGCTACCCGGCTCACTTTGCTTCCGGACAACTATTACCAGGTGGCCATTGTGACGAGCAACAACCTGCCGCCCGTGGCCGATCCGGTGGGGGCCATGCGCTTCACCGTCAAGGTGCCCAGCGGCATGTTCAGGGTGCACGACCTGACCAACCTCATCCCGGACAAGATGGTGTTCATGGGCATCCACCGTTACGATGCCCCCATCGAGGCGCCGGGTTATGACTACATCGTTTTCAACCTCAAGGCCAATGGCTTGCAGGACCTCGTTTTGCAGCCGGGGCAGGAAATTCCTGTCTTGAAATTCGGCAACGAAGGTTCCTGTCAGGGCGATTCCATCTACCTGCTCAACAATACCACCGATCCTTTCCTTCCGCCAAACTCCCAGAATGCCGATGTCGGGCAGAGCGTCATGCTCAACGGCATCAGCAACCAGTACCTGTCCACCTGCCTGGATGCAGCGCATGCAGCGCCTTGCACCCCCTGTGCATTCACCCCGCCATTGCTGAAAATCGACAGCATTTCGGTTGCGGAACCGGTGGTGTGCCTGGGCGGTCAGAACGGCATCATCAGGATCCATGCTTCGGGCTGGTCGCCGGTGGAATACACCATCGATGGCGGGCAGACCTGGAAATCAAGCCCCACCTTCAGCGGGCTGAAAATCGGCATGTACCATCCCATGGTCAGGAGCGATTATTTTGGTTGCGAAGTGACCGACGACCATGGTTTGCTGGAGCTGGAGAAAGATTCCTTTTTCGTTCTGAAACTCGACCTTCCGGAAAAAATATGTGCCGGCAGCGATGTGCAGCTGAAGGTGTTGTCGCCGCAGCCGCTGCCCCAGGGCTCTTCGTATAAATGGACCGGCCCCGCCGGCTTTTCCTCTTATGTGCCCGATCCGGTCATCACGGGCGTCACAACTTTTCAGTCCGGGCTTTATTCCCTGACGGTGAATGCCCCCGGCTGCAGCCCCTCTTCTGACGAGGGCAGCATCGAGGTGGTGACTCCGGTTGAGAAGCCGGCCATCTTTGCCGGAACGCCCATTTGCAACGGCGACACCTTGATCCTCAGCACCGAGACACAGGCCGCCAAATACGAATGGATCGGCCCATTGGGAACGGCGCCCGGCGTGCTCAACTTGCCGGGCATGACCACCCAGACCGGCGAAACGAGGCTGGGGCGCCACCACAAATCCTACCTGCCGGGCAACTGGCGGGTGCGGGTGACCGACAGCAACGGCTGCGTGGTGGAAGGTGATCCCGTTCCGGTAAACATCAAGCCGCGGCCACAGGCCTACGCCGGCAACGACGGCCCAGTTTGCCAGGGCGAGTCGGTAACGCTGCTCTCCAACCCCATTCCGGGTGTGGAGTACCGCTGGTTCCGTGCCGGGCAAAACACTTTGTATTCCACCCAGGCCTATCCGGTGATCAACAATGTCATCACTTCTGAAACTTTTTACCTGGAAGTTTTAAAAGACGGCTGCTCTTCGGAAAACCTGGCCGTCACCACGGTGAAGCTGCACCCCAAGCCGAGTGTGTTGCCGCAGGCGCAATACACACCGGCACCCGATTGTGCTCCTCAGCCCCTCATCTTGCAGGCCAACCATTTCGGAACGGCCAACTTCTTCCAATGGACGGGCCCCAATGGTTTCAGCTCGCAACTGGAGAACCCCGTGATCCCAAATGCGGTGGCTGCTTACAACGGCTCTTACCTGTTGCAGGCCAGCAACATCTGGGGTTGCACCGCCGAAGAGGCCTTCCTCGTTGACAACCTTGTGGACCCGATCGACCAGCCGGAAATTACCACGGCAGGCCCCATCTGTCCGGGCGAAACGGTGGAGCTGTCCGTTCAGGATTATGTGGGCAGCAACGTGGATTACCAGTGGTTCCTCGATGGGAATCCCATCCCCGGCGCCACACAATCCAAACTGTTCATTCCCGAAGCGGATTCAAGTGATACGGGGGATTACACGGTGGTCGTCCAGGTGGATCAATGCACCGTGGAGTCTGATCCCTTTTATGCCAATTTGCTGAACGCCCCCATGGCCAATCCTGACTTTTTCCTCAGCGATCCATGTGAGGGTGGCACGCTTCAGCTTTTCAGCAATGCCAGCAATGCCGTTTCCTGGCAGTGGACGGGCCCCAACGGTTTCAGCTCGCAAGCTCCCGACCCCATTATTTACGACACGCAATTTTCTGACGTCGGTGCATACACCCTGACGGTAACCAGCGTGAACGGCTGCACCTACAGCACCAGCTTTGTGGTGGACGGCATTTTGCCCGTTCCGCAAAAGCCCACGGTGGCATCCAACAGCCCCGTTTGTTCCGACGAAGAAATCATCCTGCAAGTGCAAAACCCGCCGCTGATCGGCACCGTGCATTACGAATGGATCAACGGCAATGGCGTCACCCTCTCGGCTTCTGAGGCCACGCTCACCTTGCCGGCTACCGATCCGCTGGCCGTACCGCCATTTTTTGTGAAGACCTATGTCAATGGCTGTCCTTCGCCTCTTTCAGAGGCAATACCGGTGCAGGTTGCCACTGCGCCGAACGCCGAGGCCACCAACAGCGGCCCGGTCTGTCCGGGTGAGCCGGTGCAACTTTTCGCAGCTCCGGTTCCGCAGGGACAGTACAAGTGGTTCGTACAAGGTCAGAACCAGGCTTTTTCTTTCGAGCAAAATCCGGTGACGAGTTTTCAGGCGAGCACCCTGGTGGAACTGCACGTGAGCACCCAGGGCTGTTCGCAGGAATCGGTCACCCTGATGATGGTGCCGGTATTGCCGAAGCCGGAAGCGGCCACCCTGCCGGCCACCACCACCTATTGTTCCAACGAAAGCGCCATTCTGGAAGCGGCCAACACGGCGCCGCTGGCTGGCATGATCACCTACACCTGGACCGGCCCACCGGCCACGGGTTTCAGCTATACCGGCACGGCCAATGCCAACGGACCCTTCAGCATTACCATACCGAACCTGACCAGTTCTGACGAAGGGGCTTACACCCTGGTGATGACCAGCGAAGATGGCTGCAAGTCGGATCCCATTTCCACTTTCATCGATGTGGTTCCGACCCCGCAGACGCCGCAGCTCTCGGTTTCTTCGGCAATACTTTGCCAGGGCGAAACCCTGGAGTTGGGGGCATCCCTGTACAGCAGCAGCAACGTGACCTACGATTGGTATTTCGACAATGGGGTGGTCAACTACCTGCTGGCCAGCACCACCACACCTTCTTATTTCGTGCCTTCGGTAATGGCGTCCAACACCGGCACCTACACCGTGCAGGTGACGGTTGACGGCTGCAGTTCCGGCGTGTCCAACCAGGCCATGATCAGTGTGGTCAACAGCAGCACTTTCGTGGCCATCGACAACCCGACCAATGTCAACACGCCGGCTTGCGAAGGCGAAGACCTGGAGTTGTCGGTACCCTTTACACCTGGTGCCACTTATACCTGGTACGGACCCAATGGCTTCAGTTCGCCGCTTGCACAGGTGGTGTTGAATGATGCCTCGGCTTCGCAATCCGGGGAGTACTTCGTGGTGGTTGAACTGCCTGGCTGCAATGCAACAGCTACGGCTTCAACAACGGTTTACATAGAACCTGCGCCGCCCCTGCCGCAGCTCGTCGGCCCCGATACCGTTTGCGAAGGCACCGACATTTCCATCTCGGTGGCCAACTGGGTCAGCGGTGCCAGCTACGACTTTTATTTCGGAACCAGCCTGATCAGCTCAGGGCCGATGTCCGTGCTGAACTTCAATGATATCACACCCAACCAGTTTGGTGCTTACAGTGTGGTTGCCCACATCGGCAACTGCTACACCGAGCCCTCTGATTACCACTGGCTGTTTGTGGACAAACTGCCCCCCATTGAGGCTTACGCCGGGGACGATGATGTGATCTGCCCGTCGGATGATATGCTCTTTCTGGAAGCCGACCCGCCAGACATCGGTACCGGCCGTTGGGTACCGCTCACCAATGCCACTGTGGTAAATGAATCGGAAGCCTATACCCAGGCAATCAACCTCGGCAGTGGCGATCAGGCTTTTGCCTGGGTGCTGTCAAACGGTGCCTGCAAGGATTACAGCGCCGATACAGTGGTCTTCGAAAGGAGTGAACCCATCCAGGCCTTCCCGGACCTCTACTTTTTGCCGCACGGCGAAGTGCTGACAGGGAAAAAGCTGCTGGCCAATGACCTCATCGGTCCGCAACAGGGCGTGCTGTTTTACCTGCTGGATCAACCTCAGAAAGGAACCCTGCAGCACCTGGGCGACGGGGAAATCAACTACACTCCCAAGCCCTATGCAGTTGGCCTGGAGGAATTCCGCTACCGCATCTGCGACGTGGACTGCCCCGGACTCTGCGACACGGCCACGGTGCGGATCAACATCAAAGGACCGGATTCGGCTGCGGATTGCTTCGTGCCCAACCTCATCACACCCAACGGGGATGGTGAAAACGAGACCTTCTTCATCCCCTGCATCGAGGCCTTCCCGGGCAGCCGGCTGACTATTTACAACCGCTACGGCAACAAGATTTACGATACGGAAAACTACCAGAACGACTGGCAGGGAACCTACAAAGGAAAGCCCCTGCCCGATGGCACCTACTTCTACCAGCTGACTTTCAACGATGACACCCGCACCGCCGTGCAGGGCTATGTCGTCGTGCTGCGATAGGAGGCGGCCTGCTTACACCAAAACCAGCGTTGCGAAATCTTACAAACCAAAGAGATGAAAAGACTTACACTTTTTCTGATGTTGTTGGCTGCGGTGCCGCTCATGGGGCAGCACGAGGCCATCTTCTCACAGTTTTTCTACAACAAGAGTTATTCAAATCCTGCGGCCGCCGCTGCCGAGGGAGTTCCTTCCATCGCTGCCTTTCACCGGCAGCAATGGGCAGGGCTGGAAGGGGCGCCGCAGACTTCCAGCGTGCTGTTCAGTACGCCTGCCTTCGGTAAACGGGTGGGGCTGGGCCTCACCCTGCTCAACGACCGCATCGGCTTCTTCAACAACAGCTTCGTAAACGTGGCCTATGCCTACCGGATGCCCATCGGCAAAGGGGTCATCTCTGCCGGCATTCAGGGCAGCTATGTCTTGTACCACACCGACTGGGCGGCTGCCAAAACCAACGGACCCAATTCAGACCCCGTTACCGATACCGACCCCTGGGTGTCTTCTTTCAATGTGGGGGCCGGGCTGCACTATCAGAGCCGAAATTTCTTTGCCGGAATTTCCGTGCCCTACTTCCTGAAGCAATCCTACACCGGCATCGACGACGGGGATTCACCGACGCTGTCGCAGGCATCACCGCACTTCTTCATCACCGCCGGAGGTGTGATCACCCTCAGTGAATGGACCAAGATGCGACCTGCGTTCCAGACCCGCATTGTAAAAGGCGCTCCGGTCAGCACCGATGCCCACCTGAGCTTCGGCCTGCTGCGTGGCGCCCGCCTCTGGATGGGGGCCACCTACCGCTGGAGCTTTTCCGATTTGCCCAGCATGGGCGATGCCGTGGCTGTTCAGGCACAGTTTCAGGTCAGTAACCGCCTGCGCTTTGGCACCGCCTACGATGTGAGCCTTGGCTCCCTGCATTGGGACTTTGGCCGCACCTACGAGGTGATGCTGGAATACACCTTCCTCCCGCCGGACAGTGGGGTTGTGAATCCGCGGTATTTTTAGGATTGTTGAGATTGTTGAAATGTTGAGATTGTTGAAGGGCTAACTCCTGGCTGTGGCCGGGAGGTCGCTACTTAGATACGTCAACGAGCGGAGCTCGTGACGAGCCGGCGGGGCTTTGGCCGCACCTATGAAGTGATGCTGGAATACACCTTCCTCCAGCCGGACAGTGGGGTTATGAATCCGCGGTATTTTTAGGATTGTTGAGATTGTTGAAATGTTGAGATTGTTGAAAGGCTAGCGATGCTTCTCGGGCAGGAATAAACATTAAAGCACGTCTTGCTCGCCCCGAGCTGCGCTCGGTGGCGGACATAGGTGGCGGCCTCCCGGCCGCCGTAAAAAGAATCAAACTAATCAATTAAAACACTCAGCGGCCAGAGGCCGCGACGAAAGTGCGTCAACGAGCGGAGCTCGTGACGAGCCGGTGGGGCTTTTACTTCAATGCAGGAAGGA
>PAAY01000014.1 GCA_002698985.1 Saprospirales bacterium
ATCGCCCACCTTGATGGCAATGAAATCCTGATCCAGCGCTTCGGTCTGGTTGGTCATGTCAACATTTATGCACTCAGGGAAGTTCTCTGCCCACGGATTGGCCGGATCAGGAAAAACATAACTGGCTGGGATAAAACGCCAGGAGGTGTTGGGATTATCTGTATTGGGATTTATGTACTCTGAAGATATTTTTGGTATAATATTCAAAATTAGCATTCTCAGTAATACTATATCTCGAGTAGTTACAAATCCTGTTTTATTCGCATCTGCTGCAATCATTTTATAAGGAGAACCCAGAAGTTGGACACCTAAAATATGTTTAGAAATCAACACCAAATCAAACGTCGTCACCCCATTCAGCCAGCCTGTATTTTTAAAAGGCTGAATGCTGTAATGGTTTTGACTGCAATTGAATACTTCTGAATAAAACCCGCAGGGGTCAATCGTGGTGCCTGTTATTTCTTCCGGGCATCCCGTGGATTCACACACACAACCACCACCCGGCTCCTGACCTGCCCGTATCGTAATGCCTTCGATTGGATTGACAACTTTCTCATCAGCACCACATGTATTATCTGAATCGAGATTGGCATTCAAGGTGATGAGGACGGGGTCGCCGTTTTCTTTGTGAATGGCCACCCTGATTTTATTACTTCGTGGAGTATGAAAAGAATTTGAGGAAGGAGACGGATTTCCCACCTGCTGAGCCGACAATTGTAAAGCCAAAATGAGAAATGCAAAAAGATGGCACAAGCCCTTCAATTCAATGAAATATCGGAGAGGGATCATTTTGAATTATTGTTTCGAGGAGATTCTTGTTTCCATAATGCCCACAGGATGTTTTCTGCATGCAGCACATTTTTTCTAACAGGTTCAGATGTCCGATAATATCAGTCTTTCAGGCGGGTGGAACGTTCGGTGTGCAAGATAAGGTGGAATTTTTATTTGTGCAAGGGGGTGCAAGAACAGGGATGAGGGATGAAAGAGCTTGCGACTGCCAACCGACAACCGCCCCCGATGCAGATAGCTATCGGCACGGGGACAACCGGCAACCGGCAACCGGCAACCGAATCTACTTCTTTTCCCGCTTCTTCTTAATGAAATTGAACAGCTCTGACAGGTTGTCGAATTCCTTTCTGAAGCTGAGGCCGCCGCCGTATTTGGTGCGCTGGCCACCGCCGATGTCGGGTTCGCTGCTCTGGTAGGCCCTGATTTTCAGGCGCCGATCTTTGGTGATGGCGTACTCGATGACGAATTCGTGGGCTACCAGACCGTTGTTGGTGATGTAAATGTTGTCACCGGGACCTACTTCGAAATTGCCCCGGGCCTTGATGGAGAAGCGGTCGCTCAGGAGGTTCACTTTGACCTTTCCCTGCACCTCATTGCTGGTGGCCAGGTTTTGCCCTTCGAAGGAGCCGGAGCCATAGCGGTTGTAAGACAGGTCGAGGTCGATGCCCTGAATGATATTGTTTCCGGCCAGCAATTCCGACAGAAATTCGGTGACATAAATGGAAAGCTGGTTGGACAGCATTTCACTCAGGGTGTTGATGGTGACATCCTGCGCCTGCAAAGTGTAATCTGAGGGCAGGAACTGCCCCAGCACCAGCAGACCAAATACCTGCCTGTTCAGCTCGTTGGGGTCCTGCCGGATGATGCGCAACTTGTTCTCTGCCAGTGAACGCAGTTCCGTATCCAGCGAGGGAAATTCCACATCGAAGCTGATGTCTGGTCTGAACAGCTCACCTTTCAACTTCATCTTCAGCCTGACCGGAGTGGCAGTCCGTGCCCTTGACTCCAGGTCAGAACTGGCCAGTTGGAGGTACTCCTGGATGAAATTGTAAACCGAGGTGTTCGTACCGTCGTAAACGGCGTCGATGTCGATGTTGGCATTGTATGGATCGCCCGACCAGGTGATGGTGCCACCCGGCTCGATGGTAAAGGCCTTGTTGAAGCCGAGGTTCATCAATGTAAACAGGTATTCACCTGAGCTGACGGTGTAATCGCCGTAAATCTCCATGGTTCCTTCCCGCTTCATGATCACCTGGATGTTGCCGTTGCCGTTGCCTTTGATCACATCGCCATAGGCTTTGTCGAAGATCAATTCGATGTTGGCATCGGGGGTAAGCTCCAGGTCAAAGGTCATGTTCAGGCCCCTGAGCACGTCGGTCAGTTCCGGTTCCTCTTCTTCATCTTGCTTTGGGAAGGTGATGAATCCCACTTCATTGGGTGCCACCGACCCACTGAGCGGTATGACGATTTTGGTGCGGGGCATGGAACGCCCCACAGCCAGCAATTCCGGTTGCTTCAAATCACCTTTGATGGTTACATAGCCCGTTCCGTAAGCCGTTCCGTAAAAGACGGGGTTGTCTTTCTCGGTGGTGTTCATGGCCAGGAATGGGCGACCGTTCTCGGTGGTCAGCTTAAGGTCAACACCGAGATGCCGCAGGTGGTCATGGGTCAGTCCTCCTTCCACATAGACCCGGTTTTTGTCACTATCGTAAACGTAATGACCGGTTCCGTCTATGGTGGTTTCGGTCAACGCCACGGTTGCCGAAGGAACAGAATAGACCGTTTGCAAGGGGATCAGGCGGAAAGAAGCACCCTTTACCTCAGCCTCACCGGCCATGACCATGCGGTTGGGTGGCCCCGTAAAATGCACGTCTTCAGCGGTGACGGTACCCTTCACCTCACTGATGGCCTCCACGAAGTACTCCAGGATGTGCAAGGGATAATTCTCCACTGAGACATTCACGTCCAGGTAATTCTTTTCCGGTTTTACCCACTTGCGTTTGAAATTGGGGTCGAAGTTGGGCGGGTTGTAATAGCCATCCACACGCAGGTTCATGTCCGGGTGCAGAATGGCAAGGGTGGCAATGATGCTCTGTTTGGGATTGGGCGCCGAGGCATCCAGCCGCAGCGTTCCGTAATCATCGCCGTTCACGTTCAGGCTGTCGATTCTGAGCAGCGCAGCCAGTCCCTCGAGCTGGAAAATGTTTTTGGCCTTCAGGTGGAGGTCGGCGATACCTTTGAGTTTATGACGTGGGATTTTCCTGATGAATTCGAGTTCCTGAATGGGATAGTTGTTCAATTGCAGCTGCAAGCCTTTGTTCTTGACGTTCTCCAGCACGATGCGTTGCTTTCCGCTGGTCAGCACAAAGTTTTTCGTCTGAACGGAGCCTTCACCAATCCGGAGGAAATTGTTTTCATCGATGTCCCAGGGCTGGTTTAGGATTACCACCCTGCCGGGTAAGAACTGGACATGCCATGCATCATCTGTATCCAGGGTCAAGACGGCATCGATGCTGACGTCGTCCATTATTTTGTAAAAGTTGGTGGCGATGAGGCTCATTTCCACCGTATCGCCCAGGAAATAGCCAATCAACCTGACCGGTGCCAGTTTCTGGCCATTGCCGAGTTCGGTTTCAAACACACCGATGCTGAAATTGCCCTCGTCTTCGGTGAGCTTCATGTTGAGATACAGGTCGCTGAAAGTGGCATTGGCATAGCTCCATTTCGGAATGTCAATTTCAATGAACATCTCTTGTTCTACACCATCGTAATGCCCTTTGATGGCTGTTTCATCAAAGCCGTCGATGCGATCATCGATGAACGCAGTCAGGTGCTGCAAGTCCTTCAGCTCGATGGAATATTCGAAGCTGGATGAATCGGCTTCAAGCGGGTTCTTTGCGGCAATGCCGAGCTTTTCTGAAATCCGGGGGTGATAGGTTTCGAAAAATTGGAGGAAGAGGGTTGGAATGTTGTCGATGTTGAACCTGCCTACCACACTGGCATCGCCAAGGCTGGAGTTAACCACGAATTCCTTCGCCCCTCCGGGCAATTCTGCCGACCGGATGAAACCGTTGTTTACCCGAAGGGAATCCCGGTGATTCTTCACCACCAACAGATCTGCAATGTTGGCTTCACCCACGATGTTTGACAGGTTGTTGCCCTTCAGGTTCAGGTCGACTTTGCCGTGAAACCGGAGGTCTTTTTGTGAGAGGTTGAGGTTGTTAGGGGCCAGGTGGCCAAGGTCAGCCCGGAAGTTGAACACGGGCAACTCGCTGGCAAAATTCACCGTTCCGGCAAATGTAAGGTCCACGTTAGGGTCATGCACTTCCAGTTCACCGTCGAAAAGATCCTTTTCAAGATGCCCGTTCAGGGCCACCTTTTTGTAGAGGTAATTTTTGAACTCGAGGCTGTCAATGACCCCATTGACCTTTGCATTGACAGCGTTCAGGGTCAGCCCCACCCCTTCCTTGACGTGGGCGTTGAGGGTTACTTTTCCAAAGTCGCTGTTACCGGACCACTTGCCAAGGTCAAAATCATTGAGGTACAGATCACCAGAATACTCGGCTTTTTCCCGGCCCTCCCGCAATTTGAGGTTCATGAACATCTCGGCAGTGCCGATGTTGCTGCGCAGCTTTCCATCGGCAACGAAATCCACGAAAAAGCCATCGAATTTTCCGCTGAAATTGATCCTGCCCAACCGGTAAAAATTCTCCGGCGGATTGAAACCGGGGATGAGCTTGCGGATGGTCTGCATGTCCGTCTTCAGGCTCTTCAGGTTCATGTGTACGAACTGCTCATCTTTGACGGCCAGGTTGCGGGTGTTGAAGCGGCCTTCCAGATGTACCCCGTCAGCAATGTCAATGACCAGGTCACGGGCATCGAGGCTGTTGACGGCTCCTTTTATGATCCCTTTGATTCTGACAACCTCTCCCGAGTTTTCCCTGAAAAAGGGGTTGTTGTTCAGGGCCGGGGCAAATTCAATGATGTCGGCAATGGTGACGGATGAATTGTGGAACCGCCCTTCCATTTTCACCTCGTTGACAAAGTCCTGCCAGTCGGTGTAGCCATCATACCTGAAAATGAGGGTGTCGCCAAGGTCCGTGTCAGGTGTTTTGATCTTCAGTCCGTAAAGTTCCATGCCATCACAGGTGACGGAAGCCTGCTGGGCAGACAGACTCTCCAAAACGAACCCGGAGCTGCTGTTGGCAGCTATCTTGTTGACTCTCCCGTGAAAATTGAGGTCTGAAGACGTAAAGTCTTCGATGTCGATGTTGATATCAGACAGATCCAGGTGCCTGAAATTCAACAGCGAATCCGGCGTGAGCGGGATGGGTTCCATGCGGTAATTGTGGAGGGAAAACTCCCCCTCCCTGAGCTCGAACTTGCCGATGCTGCTGACAAAAGGCAGGGATTCCACGACTTTTTCAGCCACCAACTCGGTTTGACTGTCCGTGGCTACCTCGGTTACGGGTTCTTCTTCACCGGTCGTTATGATGCTCAGATAGGGCCGCCAGATGCTCAGCCGGGAGATTCCCAGGTTTTTCCGGTTCAAATCAAACTGCCGGAAATGGACTTCGGCCCGGCTGACTGCAACATCCAGGAATTTGCCCATCTCAGCATCGGGTTTTCTGAAACGGACATTGTCGAGATACAGGTGCTTCAGGTCAATGGTAAAGGGTTTTGGCGCTTCCTGATGCGCCTTGTCCTGAGACCTTGCCAGGTAATCCAGCAAAAATTGGATGTTGAAATTTTCGGAGCCTTCCGGGCGTGAAAGGTTCACTTCGGCACCGGTCAATTGCAGGGAATTGATGCGCAGCTTCCGTGAAAGAAGGGTGTGCAGGCCCTGGTGGCTGACATCGAGCTTGTGGGTGTAAATCAGGGTGTCACCGAGCTGGTCTTCGATGTATAAATCTTCGAGGTTGACGCTGGTGAATATCCCCAGCCAGACTTTCTGAACGGAAACAGTGGTGTTGAGTTCTTTCGAGAGGTAGGCAGCCAGGTGCTTTGCGGCCTTGCTCTGCACCCAGGGTATCTGGAAGGCGAGCACAGGAAGGAAGATGACCAACAGAACGGCAAAAATGATCCGGCGCAGCCAGTGCGGCACCCTCTTTCCTGTGCGAACGTCTTCCAGCTCAGGGATGTGAAGTTTCTCTTCAACCCTGTCCAGGAATGATTCTTCGCGATCGTGTTCGGGTCTTTTTCCACTGTTCATCGATGCCGGGCTTGATTTCAGGCAAGAAACCCCAAAGTACAGTGGAAATGTTTATCCGAAGAATGCAGTTAACAGAAGTTTTTAACTAAGGTAAGCTGACGATCATTCCACTGGCTCTTTCTGGCGTTCCGGCCTCAGGCTGCGAACCACTTTGCCAGCCTGCCACATTTCGCTTTCACGGAGTTCTCGGAGCTCTTCTTCCAGTTTCTCACGGTAGTCGGGCTGGCTGTTGGTATCAATGGAACGTTGAGCCTCCTCACCGGTTGCAACTTTGTTGTACAATTCCTCGAAAACTGGCGTCACGGCGTCTCTGAACCTGTTTTTCCAGTCCAGGGCACCCCTTTGTGCAGTGGTGGAGCAATTGGCGTACATCCAGTCCATGCCGTTTTCCGCAACCAGCGGCATCAGGCTTTGGGTGAGTTCCTCAACGGTTTCATTGAACGCTTCACTGGGTGAGTGCCCCATTTTGCGAAGCACGTTGTATTGCGCCTCAAAAATACCCTGAATGGCGCCCATCAAGGTACCCCTCTCGCCAGTCAAATCACTGTAAACTTCTTTTTGGAAGGTGGTTTCGAACAAATAGCCCGAGCCAATGCCCACACCCAGGGCCACCACGCGCTCAAAAGCCCGGCCTGTTGCATCCTGGTAAATGGCATAGCTGGAGTTCAGCCCCCTGCCTTCGAGGAACATGCGGCGCAGGCTGGTACCACTGCCCTTCGGGGCAACGAGTATCACGTCCACATCCTCTGGCGGAACAATTCCGGTGCGATCCGAATAGGTGATGGCAAAGCCATGTGAAAAGTAAAGGGCTTTGCCTTTGGTGAGGTGTTTTTTGACATTGGGCCACTGCGCAATCTGCGCTGCATCCGACAGCAGGTATTGCACAATGGTGCCCTGACGAACCGCCTCCTCGATGGGAAACAGCGTTTCGCCCGGCACCCAGCCATCGGCCACTGCCTTGTCCCAACTGGCAGAAGGCTGCCGCTGACCAACGATCACGTTGAAGCCATTGTCTCGCAGGTTGAGTGCCTGGCCAGGCCCCTGAACGCCGTAGCCAATGATGGCAATCACTTCATCTTTCAGTATTTCACGGGCCTTCTCCAGGGGAAATTCTTCACGGGTGACGACGTTTTCTTCAACGCCTCCAAAATTCATCTTTGCCATTTTCGAAGATTTTGCTGTTTGTGTTTTGCAGTTCTGCCTGCTGTTATGATTTCAGAACCAGCGAATTGCCTCAACCGGCATCCGTCAGCTCTTTTTCGACTGATTTCAGGTAAGTGTTCAACTGTTCCATCGGCTTCACGATGGCCACCCTGCCCGAACGCACGAACTCAAAAATGCCGTACTGCCGGAGTTCTTCGAGCAGGCGTTCCGTTTCGTGCTGGTGGCCGGTTTTTTCGATGACGATGTAATTCGGTTCGATCTCCAGGATGCGGGCATTGTGGCTGCGGATGAGGGTCTCTATGCTTTGGCCGTTGTGGAAGGCCTGGGTAGGCACTTTGTAGAGCGCCACCTCCTGGTACACGATCTCATCTTCTTCGTAATAAAATGCCTTCACCACATCCACCTGCTTTTCGAGTTGAGCCACCAGCACCTGCACCATGTGCTCCTCCACGTTCACGACGATGGTAAAGCGGTGGATGCCCGCAATGGACGATTTCGAAACCGTCAGGCTCTCGATGTTGATGTGCCTTCGGGTAAATACGGCGGTAACCCTGGCCAGCAAGCCGGTCTGGTTTTCCGTAAAAACGGTGATGGTATATTCCTTTTTCATTGGTTGCAATTCAGTTTGTCAGGCATTCTTGGGTCTTTCCAGCAGTATCTCCCCCACCCCGGCACCAGCAGGCACCATGGGGAAAACATTCTCCTCTTTGGCCACACAGACGTGCAACAGGAAGGGGCCATCGTGGGCCAGCATTTCTGCAACGGCGCCCGGCAGTTCATCGGGTTTTGAAATGGCCTTGCCCTGCACACCAAAGCCCTCTGCTATCTTCACAAAATCAGGGTTTTGCAGCTCCACCGACGAATAGCGGCGGTCGAAGAACAATTGCTGCCACTGGCGAACCATGCCGAGGTAATTGTTGTCCAGCAATACAATCTTCACCGGAGCCTTCCATTGCGACAGCAATCCCAACTCCTGCAAGGTCATCTGAAAGCCGCCGTCGCCAATGAAAGCCACCACGGTTTTGTCAGGAGACGCCATTTGAGCGCCAAAGGCAGCCGGCAGGCCATAGCCCATGGTGCCCGCCCCACCGGAACTCACCCACAGGTTGCGGTCTTCAAAGCGGTAATAGCGGGCGGCCATCATCTGGTGCTGCCCCACATCGGTGCACACGATGGCTTTGCCTTTGGTCTGCTCAGACACCTCGTGCACCACCATGCCCATTTTGATCCGGCCTTCTTCGTCAGCTGCCAGGGCTTTTCTGACGACGACCTCCTCTTCTTTTGCTGCGCAGGCAGCGAAGCGGGCATACCAGTCAGGGTAGTTTTTTTGCTTCACCTTCGGCAAAAGCCGGGTGAGTGCATGGGCCACGTCGCTGTGGATGGGCACATGGGCCTTTACATTCTTGTTGAGTTCAGATTTGTCTATCTCGATGTGGATGACCTGGGCCTGACGGGCGTATTTCGAGAGGTTGCCCGTTACCCGGTCATCGAAGCGCATGCCGATGGCGATCAGTACATCGCATTCATTCTGCAATACATTGGGTCCGTAGTTGCCGTGCATGCCCAGCATGCCCATGTTGAGCGGATGCGAGGAAGGCGCTACCGACAGTCCGTGCAGCGTGCATGCAAAGGGAATCCCCGTCTTCTCCACAAACTCCAGAAACAGGTCATGTGCCTGGGCTATCTGGATGCCATGACCCGCCAGGATGAGCGGCCGTTCTGCATTGTTGATCAATGCGGCTGCTTCCTCGATGGCACGCTCGTCCGGTTTTGGGAAGGGATGGTAACCCCTGATTTTTGGCGCAGCCGAAGGAACAAATTCCAGTGTTTCCAACTGGGCGTTTTTGGTGATGTCAATGACCACCGGCCCAGGCCTTCCGGTATTGGCCACATGAAAGGCCTTGGCAAAAACTTCCGGTATTTCCGAAGCCTTGGTAATCTGGTAGTTCCATTTGGTCACCGGCAGCGTACAGTTCACCACATCGGTTTCCTGAAAGGCGTCGGAGCCGAGCAGAGCAGCGTGCACCTGACCGGTAATACACACCAAGGGAATGGAATCCAGAATTGCATCGGCCAGACCGGTGATGAGGTTGGTGGCGCCGGGTCCGGAAGTGGACATGCAGACACCCGTTTTGCGCATCATACGTGCATAACCCTCAGCAGCGTGAATGGCGCCCTGCTCATGCCGCGGGAGGATGTGCCGGATCTTGTCCTGGTAATTGAACAAGGCATCGTACACGGGCATAATGGCCCCGCCAGGATAACCGAAAATGGTGTCAACACCCTCGGCAATCAGGCATCGCAATACAGCCTCGGCACCCGTAATCACTTCTTTGGCCACCGGAGCTTCGGCTTTCACATTTTTATCTTCGTCAATGTTTACCGGTTTTGTCATGCTGTTTGATTTTTAATGCCAGCCACATGTGCATTTGTCACTGGCTCATCGCCGTCGGTAATGCAGCCCTCACTGGCAGACGATACCAGCCGGGCGTATTTCTTCAGGTAGCCCGTCAGCTGTTGTTTGGGAGGCGTCCAGGCTTCCCTGCGGGCATTGATTTCTGCTTCTGACAAATCCACATCGATCCTGTTGTTCACGGCATCGATGGTGATGATGTCGCCATCCCGGAGCAAGGCGATGGCACCTCCCACCTGTGCTTCGGGAGTAATGTGCCCGACCACGAAACCATGGGTTCCACCCGAAAAGCGCCCGTCGGTGATAAGTGCCACGGACTGGCCCAGCCCGGCTCCCATGATGGCGGAGGTAGGCTTGAGCATCTCCGGCATGCCGGGCGCACCTTTGGGACCACAGTAGCGTATCACGACCACTTCTCCGGGCTGCACCCGTTTACCAATGATGGCAGCATTGGCTTCTTTTTCTGATTCGAAGACCCTGGCCGGGCCGCTGAAGTACTCGCCTTCCTTTCCGGTGATCTTTGCCACGGCGCCTCCCTCTGCAAGGTTTCCGTACAAAACCTGGAGGTGCCCCTCCGGTTTGATGGGTTTTTCAATGGGCATGATGACTTGCTGCCCTTCGGTCAATGGTTCGCAAGCCTCCAAATTCTCAGCAATCGTTTTGCCGGTCACGGTCATGCAATCGCCGTGCAGGTAACCGGCATCGAGCAGCACCTTCATGACCGCCGGCACACCGCCCACATTGAACAGGTCTTCCATGACGTGTTTGCCACTGGGTTTGAGGTCCGCTATAAAAGGTGTCTTGTCGCTAATGCGCTGGAAGTCGTCGAGCGTAAGCTCAACGTTCGCCGCACGGGCAATGGCCAGCAAATGCAGCACGGCATTTGTGGAACCGCCAAGCGCTGTCACTACGGTGATGGCATTTTCAAATGCCTTTTTCGTCAGAATGTCCAAAGGTTTCAGGTCCTGTTCCAGCAAATACCTGATGGCCTTGCCCACCCTGTCGCATTCATCCAGTTTGTCCGTTCCATTGGCAGGAATGGAAGAATTGTAGGGCAGCGACATACCCAAAGCCTCGATGGCACTGGACATGGTGTTGGCGGTGTACATGCCGCCGCAGGCACCCGGTCCGGGGCAACTGTTTTGTACTACTTTTTTGAATTCTTCTTCATCGATGCGGCCGGCAATCCGCTCACCCAGCGCCTCAAAAGCGGAAACAATGTCCAGCTTCTTGCCGGCCACGCAACCGGGGCTGATGGTGCCACCATAGAACAGGATGGAAGGCCGGTTGAGTCGAGCAAGGGCTATCATGGCACCGGGCATGTTTTTGTCACAACCGGCTACAGCGACCACCGCATCGTACCATTGCGCTGACACCACCGTCTCGATGCTGTCGGCAATCAGGTCGCGGCTGGGCAGGCTGAAGCGCATCCCATCGGTTCCCATGGACATGCCATCGCTGACACCAATGGTGTGGAAGATCAGCCCCACCAGGTCTTCAGCGTTTACTCCTTCTTTGATTCGCTTCGCAAGGTCGTTGAGGTGCATGTTGCAGGTGTTGCCTTCCCATCCGGTACTGGCAATGCCCACCTGGGCCTTGTTCATGTCGGCCTCGGTGAGGCCAATCCCGTACAACATGGCCTGCGCCCCGGGCTGGCTGTCGTCCTGCGTTAAGGTTCTGCTGTATTTGTTGAGTTGCGGCATCTGTTTTCTTTTTGCTACACAAAAGTCAGGCTCAGAAATTTGATCACAGCGTCAAATCAAATTCCTGCTACAAAGCTCAACAAGGGCCTCCTGGAATGTAAAGGCCTGCTTTTCAAGGGGTTTGCAAGCTTTCTGATTACAGCTTTAGGTGGTTGCTGTTGGGGATTCGGGGGGAGGAACTGATCGGGCTTCGCCCTTTTTGAGGAATTGAAGAGGGGGTGGTATTGAGGCAGCCATGTAGCTGATCGGTTATTGTGAAGATCCGCCCTGCGGGCGGATGACAAAAGGGGGGACTGGGGAAATGAGGGTGTAAATGATGAACGTTCGGGTTCTCTGCTAACGAACTAAATCCTGCGAATCCGTCAATCCTGAGAATCATGATCCTGGGTGCTTGGGTGGGTGCGGGCTAGCGAGACCTTCGAGGCATCTGCCTGGCTGATCATTCATTGTGAAGATCCGCCTTCGGCGGATGACAAAAGGGGGGACTGGGGAAATGAGGGTTTTAATTATGAACGTCCGGGTTCTCTGCTAACGAACTAAATCCTGCTAATCCGCTAATCCTGAGAGTCATGATCCTGACAGGAGGTGGTTTAATACCACAGTGTGAACAGGGTTCAAAACAGAGTTGAATGGAGACTTTCTCCCCAACCTACAACCTACAACTTACAACCTCCATAATCCATATAATCCTCACAATCCCCCCCAAAAAAAACAACTCCGGCGCCAGCAACGCCGGCACCGGAGTGTATAGTGGGTTTCCCGTAGTGTGAAAAAGGGAACTTAGTGTTGTACTGTGAAAGCACGTGCAGCGCTTCCGTTGTCAGTCTTCAGGATGAGGAAGTACTGGCCGGATGGCAGGTCGCTTACGTCGAAATCAGCTTTGTCGTAGTTGACATTGCTGCGCTTTTCCTGACGGACGACGATACCGCTTGCGCTTTGGATTTTGTATTCGAGGGTTGAAGTCAGCTCGGGAAGATCCACCTCAACAGTCAGACGGTCTGATGTGGGATTCGGGAACATGCTCATGTTGCTCACGATTTCCACGTCTTCGGCTGAGTTGGCAGAGTTTACGATAACGGCAGTGGCAGCAGAGCCAAAGAAATCTGTGAATATGAAGCCATTATCCACGTCAGGAATGTTATTCACCCAGCCTTGTACGCCGATGTATGGTAGTTCCAGGTCTGATTGAGCAATGAAAGTTGACCAAAGCGTTTGGTCGAAGTTTTCATCGAAGCCCATGAAAACGAGCTCAGAGCCTTCGTAGCGGGTACCTACAAAATAGGTAGCACCATCGCCTGAAACAGCCAGACCTTCTTCGAAGGTGTTAAAGTCGAGAACTGGAACTTTCACCCAGTCGCCGGTGGAGGCAGGATCGGGGAAGGTAACATCGGTGATGGCCACCAATGAAAGCTCATCGGTTCCAACGCCACCATCGCTGTTTGCATCAACCCATTCGTAGATAAAAGCTCCGACAGAACCCTGGATGTCGCCCAAGGTCAGGCCATTGCCGATGGCAACATAAAACTGAACACTGTCGATGACCATGCCCTGGCCGTTAGGGATGCTGAAGCCTGAAAGGAACTCGATGTTTCCACCCCCTGAAATGGTGTAGGCATTGGTACGGAAAGGACGGTTGTTGTCCGGATCCCATCCTGCTTTGCTGTAAACATTCTCGCTGAAGAAGAAAGAAGTGGTGGCGCTGTTGTCGTTTTCCAACTGGTCAGTGCTGTCGCTGCTGATGGTGTAAGCCATTACGAATTCACCGGGAGTTTCACCGGCAGCATCAAAATCAGGAAGGGCTATGACAACTGAAGAATCCGGCTCGAGCATAGCCTCAGAAGCTGACTCGTTGTAGAGCTCGTTACCATCCTTTGTAATAGTGGCAGCTACGGTGATGTTGGTGGCAACATTAAGGCCATTGTTGGTCACCTCAGCACCTACGGGAACCAAGAATCCCGCCGTGGCCTGGCTGGCAGGGAAAGTACCAAAAGGCGGACGGAATACCCCTGAGCGATCATTCGTAGCAATGTCGTTGTCAAACTTGATGGCTCCGATGGAGATGTTCACGGTTTCTCCCTGGTCAATGGCAGCACGGATCAACTGGCCATCTTCGTAGGAAAGCATCACACATGGAATGGTGACCTGATCACCTACCGCACCGGCACCCATGACAATGGTTCCGGCCCCTGCAGTGTGGTTGAATACTATCACGGCGATAGCACCGGCATTCTCAGCGTTAAGACACTTCACACCGAACTCGCAGCTTCCGCGGTCGATAAGGGCAATCTTACCGGCTACATCGGCACCGTTGATCAGTGAATCACATCCGTGAGTAGGATTGGCAGAGCCGTCATCAACAAATACCGCATCGCCTGTCCAGACGCCGGTTGTCAGGTCAGCTCCGAAACCCGCAGCGGAAAAGCTGTAATTTCCAGCCAAGTCAGCCGGGGAGTTAACCAGCACCACCTGCGCACTGGCAGTGGCAAAGGCAAATAAACCAGCAAAAAGAAGTGTAAAAATTCTCATGGAAAAAGATTTTGGTGAAACATTTAGTTCAAATGATATATCCGCAAACGGATCAATTGCTAAAGGTAGCAATTGCCGCCGCAATTTCCGGATTTTCTGGCATTGTCATAGCTGTCAAACAGATGACATTTAACATTGATACAAGGTCAATCATCGACAAATAGGTGCATTGCAATCATTGCGTACTGAGTGCAAGGATGCCTGATTCAATGCACTTCGTTTTTGTAAACCTTGCCATCTTTCATCACAAAGCCCACATTCAGCATGGCTTTGATGTCGGAAAGTGGGTCGCCGGGCACGGCAACGATATCGGCCAGCTTGCCCGGCTCGATGGTGCCCAACTGGTCTTCTTTCCGAAGCAATTGTGCAGCCGTAATGGTGGCAGCCCTGATGGCCTCGATGGGCTTCATCCCTCCTTCTACCATGTAAACGAACTCCCGGGCATTGTCTCCGTGAAATGAGACACCGGTGTCCGTTCCGAAAGCGATTTTCACCCCGGACTTGTAGGCTTTTGAAAAGGTGGCTTGTATTTGCGGGCCGATGATGGCCGCTTTCATGGCTACCACCCGAGGGTAATAGCCTTCCTTTCTGGCCATTTCTGCGACGAATTTACCGGCAGCGATGGTGGGCACGTAATATGTGCCGTGTTCTTTCATCAATTCGATGACTTCATCGTCCATGTAGGTACCGTGCTCGATGCTGGTCACTCCGGCCATTACGGCTCTTTTCATCCCCTCCTTGCCGTGGGCATGGGCAGCCACGGTGAAGCCGTAATCCTTCGCTGCCGCAACGATGGCCTCTAGTTCTTCCATCCGGAATTGGGGATTGTCGCCGGAGGCTGCAACGCTGAGCACGCCCCCGGTGGCAGTGATCTTGATGAGGTCAGCACCGTTTTTATAGCGCTGCCGGACGGCCTTCCAGGCGTCATCGGCGCTGTTGACCACCCCCTCTTTGGGACCTGGATCGCCTTTCAGGTCATCCCGAACGCCATTGGTGGGGTCGGCATGGCCGCCGGTGGTAGCCAGGCTCTTTTCACAGGTGAAGATTCTGGGACCTTCCACAAATCCCTGGTTGATGGCATCGCGCAGCGCCACGTTCACACCGGAGCCGCCGAGGTCTCTAACAGTGGTGAATCCAGCCATGAGGGTTTTCTGTGCGTAGGTCGTTGCCCGAAGGGCTACAAAGGAATTGTTCAGCCGGAATTTTTCTTCGTAACGTTTTGGATTGCTCTCGCCTTCGATGTGAACATGCATGTCCATCAGGCCTGGCATAACAGTCATTTTCCGAAGGTCGTAAAGCACAGCCCCTTCCGGTGCCGGCACCAGGCCTTTGCGCACCTCTTTGATTTTGTTGCCCTCCACTATTACGGTTACATCGCTCAACACCTGTTCATCCACACTGGTGATGAGCTTGCCACAATGCAGGTAAGTCGTTTGCGACGATAAAAAAGCAAAAGGGAAAAAAAGGTAGAAAAGCGCAGTGAGGATCCTGTTCATAGTGGCGGGTATTTGATTTGCGGAAACAAAGGCCTCCACATCAATGCGAGATTTTTGTCTGTCAACAGCGCACAAAGAAAAACGATCCCGGACAATTCGGAGGGTTTGCAAGGAAAAATTTTGAGCCTGCGCTTTCAGCTCTTCTTTTCTTCGAAAAACGGAGCGATGCGCGTTCGGAGCTCTTCGGGCATTTCTATGACTTTTCCGGTTTTCATATCCACGAAGGCCAGACGAACCGTGCCACCATTGACCAGCTTTCCGGCTTCGTTGTGGATTTCCATGTGAAAGGTGATGTAGCGATCGGGCAGGGTTTTGAGCGTGGTGCTGATGGTGAGAATCTCGTCGTACCGGGCCGGCCTCACGAAGCGCATCTGAAGCGATGTCACCGGCAACATGACGCCCATTTTCTCCTCCATGTCTTTGTACAACACACCCAAAGACCGCAGCCACTCCACCCGGCCTATCTCGTAATAAAAGGCATAATGCCCGTAATAGAGGTAGCCCATCCGGTCCACCTCGCCGTATCTCACCCGCTTTTCTACTTTGTGTGTGTACATGTTGGTTGGAGGGTTTAGAGAGGTTTAGAGAGGTTTATAGAAGTTGAGAGGGGTTTAGAGGGGTTTATCCTGGCATTCACTGGGAAGTTGAGTATCTCGATTACTCAAAAAGGGCGAAGCCCGATCAGCTCCTCAGTTCCTCAGTTCTTCAGTTCTTCAATTCCTCAATTCTTCATTCCCGCTCAATAGGGCAAGTCATGCAGTGTGAGCCGCCACGTGCCCTCGACAGCTCATTGGACGGGAGGTTGATGATGGTATTTTCGATTTCATCGGGGTTTACCTTGCCGCTTTTGATGTCTTTGAGCAACTGCCGGGCATGTACCACATTGTAACCGGCTTCCCTGAATGCAACCTCTGTGTGGGGATTCCGGTCGTAGGTCAGCGCCACCCCGGGGCGGATGGCCACCAGGTTGCAGCCGTCGGTCCATTGCTCCCGCTCCTGGTAGGGCGAAACGCCGTTTCCGGAAAGGATGAACTCCATTTTGGGATTGATCTCATTGACGATGAAATCCCGGATGCTGTGGTAAAATGCCGTGGTGCCATTGCTCCTGAACACCTCCACGTAAGAGCTCAGACCATCAACGACAATCGGCTTGAAGGCGACGATGTGGTTGGTGTTGATCTGGGTAAAAATGGTGTCGATGTGCATGTATGAGCGGTCTTTGGGAATATTGATCTGCACCACGTTGTTGACGACTCCCTTTTCAAACAGCACATCCCTGAGCGAGTGGATTCCATGCGCACTGGTGCGCTCGCTGCAACCTATCAGCAGGAAGTTTTTGTTGAGGATCATCATGTCTCCGCCTTCCACGGAAACGACTTCACCCCTTTTGGAAGGAGGAAACTCCTCGGTGTGATTCAGGTTGATGATCCGCCCTTCGTCTTTCAGGTGCGCAAAGAGCGGATGCGACCAGAAAATGAATCGGGACAGGAAATTTTCACGAAACCTGGCAGCCTTTCCCGGCTTGGTGATGACCACATGGTCATTGACGGTAACGGCAATGTCTCTGGTGAAAATAAAATTCGGAATGGGATCAAACAGGATGTAATCCTCTTCGGGCAAATAACCGGTAATGAGCACATCCGCCAGGCGCTCATCCGGCAGGCTCATCAATTTGGCTTTCAGCGCTGAGGGCAGCTCTTCGTAATCTACAACTTCGTTGATAACCCATTCTTTGGTATCGGGTTCGTGGGCTATGGCTCCCGCCAGCAGCTCTTTGGCTTCCAGCACATTTTCTTTGCCAATGAAAGCACGGAGTACATCCGTAAACACATCGTGTTCTTCCTGCATCTGCGGAAGGAAGACGATGTCGTCAAACAACAATTCTTCAGCTTTTTTCGGAGAGATTCTCGCAATTCCTTCGTCCGGGCGGTGTACGATGACTTGTTTGAGCGGTCCGATTTCAGAGCTTACCTGGATGGGCATAAAGTGGTTTTTAGTTCAACAATGCGTCCTGCAAAAACATTGAAAACGAATTGGTTAGGGCATTTTTACAGGACTTTTTCTATCTCGTAAATGGAGTTGATCTTGCCGGCAAATATGCAATAAAAGTCAGGATCGCTGTGCAATTTGTTGATCTCTGTCGGCCTGCCATCATCGATGAAATTGGCTTTCAGCTTCGACTTGATCGTAAAGAAAGAAGAGAAGTAATCGATGCTGACCCTGTCGGAAAAGTATTGCAGCATCTGGCCAATCATCTTGCGCTGGTTGGAGGCCGGTTTGGCCGGACAGAAATTGCAGTTACCAGGGAAGTCAGGTCGGCAAGTGTCGGTCTCTTTCTGACAATCGAAAGTTGGCAGGTTTTCATAACAAACCTTGTGGTGGGTATAAGCCACCGATGAAAGTGAGAGCAGACCGGATTTACCGTAGGGCATGATGCTGCCGAATTGCCCGTCCATCACCGTCAAGCCGATCTTTTGGAGTTGCGGAGACGTCACAAAAGCAATCTCAGAAATTTCGTGCATCAGTTGGATGTCCTCAACGCCGAACAGGCGATTCACGCTGTTGCTGCCGGCGTAGGTGGCGTTGATCACGCCTCCTGCCCTGACCGGTATTTTAGAACCATCATCGAGCCGCTCCACTTGCATTCGCCAGGTGCCGGCCTCACTCACCGGGTCCACCACCCTGCTGTGCAGTATCACCTCGATGGAAGGCCTTTCCCGAAGGCGCTGTTTGTAGTACTCCGCCACCAGAATGGGGTCGAAAGTGTATTCCGTTGTCAGGTACAGGGCCTCCAGCCTTTTGTAATTGAACAATGGATGGTCGTGTACCGGCTCGCAGCGAATGCCGATGAAATTGCAGAAGCGCTCAAACTGACGGGCATCGGTCAGGGAGCCGTATTTGTCGATGGCGTAATATTTATCGAAGGAAAAGAGAATGAAGTCCTGGTGATCCCTGGTAAAACGCTCCCGGTTGTCGTCGGACATGCGGGCGGTGGCCACCGATCGGGGGTAATGATAACCTGCATGAAGCCTCGCCTGGTTGACGATGCTGGCCTTTTTCAGCAGTTCTTTCTCTTTCTCGACAATGCAGACTTTGTAGCCCTTGGTGTCCAGGTACAATGCCGCATAGATGCCGAAAATACCGCCACCTACGATGAGGAAATCGTATGTCTTTTGGGTTTTGATAGCAATCAGTTTTGGTTCAGTTTGACCAGTTCTTCGTAAACATCCCTGTAATCGTATTGCCGGAGGCTACGAAAAAAATCCAGGGTGCTCTCCAACTGATGCACCTTCGAGGGCCCCACCAGCACACCTTTCATTTGCGGATGGTAAGCTGCATAAATGAGCCCCACCTGGTGCATGGCGTTCAGCGCCGGCCGGTTTTTGTTTTCCTTCGCTTGCGCAATGACAGTCCGGATGCCGTTCAGCAGGGAATCGAATTTTTCCGGATCGGCTCCACGGGCTTTGATTGAACTTTGATCGGAATAGCCTTCCTCCAGTTTCAGTCCGCCGGCGTTGATGCCGTAGGCGTAAAAGCAGCGGGCGCTGAAGTGCCTGGCGTATCGCTCCACATCAGATTGAACAACATTGTGCTTCAGTTGGATGTCAAAATCAAACCCGTAAGTGCCATTCAGCGAAGCATAAATTTCCGGATGCCTGATACCGGACAGGCCTGGACGCAGCCCTTTCGCCACCACCTCGCCAAAAGCCCGAAAGGTATCCTCGATCTCCCTTTCATCCTCCCGGTTGTCCCAATGCACCATGAATGTTTGAAGGTTATTGCCGAAGAGAAACTGGTACTCGTCCAGCATCATCAGCATAAAGGAGCGGGTCAGCAGGTGATCCGGGGTGTGCATGTTGTTCAGGCTGCCAACTTTGATGTTGACCTGCAAGTCTTCAACGCCGTTGGCCCGGATCCATTCGGCAAGGATCTGCTCGGCCAACCTGAAGTGCTCCGGCACCCTGTCGATGGGATAATTGGTGGCCGTATCCACCTTTCGCTGCCCGGCGGCGTACCAGGCATCCAGCAGTTGGAAGGCCGTGACCTTGTCCACCGTCCAGCCCCACATGGCTGTTCCGAGCACCAGTTCATCTGCTATCGGGGCGTTTGCACTCATGCAGGCTTTTTTGTTTTGAGTACTTTCATGGCCTCCAGGTATTGCATGGCAAGGGGTACGATTTTCACCTTGCTGCTGCTCACGTCGTCCGTCCATTCCACCGGCAGCTCACACATTTTCAGGCCTTTCCATTCAGCCACGGTCAGCAGTTCCGTCGAAAAAAACCAGCCGTCGCTGACGGCCCCGGCCTCGTGCAGCGGCTGGTAGTGTTTGCGCCACAGCCATTTGAAACCGCACATGCCGTCGGAAAACCGGACGCCGAGGTACATTTTAAGAATACGGTTGAAGGCCCGCGAAGTTATTTCCCTTTTCAAGGTTCGGCCAATGACTTTTGACCGTGGGTGCAGCCGGGTGCCATACACCAGGTCGCAGCCCCCTTCAGTGAGCGCCTGAATAGCCTCCGGAAAATGCTTCAGGTCGGTGGCCAGATCCAGGTCCATGTAGCCAACGATATCCGCATCGGATTGCGACCAGGAGGTCTTCAGCGCCAGCCCCACCCCTTTCCGGGGAACTTTGAGGGGTTGCACCTCCGGCAGCTTTGCCTTCAGCTCATTGGCAATGTCCCAGGTGCGGTCGGTGGAACCATTGTCGGCAATGACGATCCGCCAGCGCCAGGGCTCCGGAAAATTGGTTTTCAGAAAGCCATGAAGAATTTCCACTTGCTGGCGCAAAGTGGCCTCTTCGTTCAGCACCGGGATGGTTACATCAAAACTTGGATAGGATTTCATTTTCGGGTCGTTTCAGCGGCAAAGAAAACCGTTTATTTGGATTGTTTAATCGTTTACGCCTTACGGCGTTTAGTCCGCCCTGTCCGGCTGGTCAGACGGGCTTTCAGCGGAGTTTAAATGCCTTCGGCATTGAACAGTAATTGCATTCATACTCAGTCAATTCCACCAATTGGTCGAAAGCCGCACCAACAAAGAACAAGCCTTCTTACCTTAGCAGCCGCAATCACCCTTCCTGTTCTGACGAAAATTGAATAGTTGTCAATGAGTACCAGTGAATACAAGCCCAAATCATTCTGGCAACGGCCGGAGGGCATTACCGGAATCATCTTTCTGGCCATACTCGGTATAGGCGGAGGCATCCTGCTGGCCAATGCACTGCCGGCACTTATTGCACTTGCGCAAAATACCGTTTACCTGACGCTGATGCTGATCGCCCTGGCGGCCATCGTGTACGTCATTGTGGACCCAAAGATGCGTGCACTGATTGGCTATGGCTACAAGAGTCTCATGCGCTGGATTACCGGCCTCTTCGTCAAACTGGACCCCATCGCCATCCTCAAAGCCTATGTGGCTGACCTTCAGGACAACCTCCGCAACATGAACAAGCAAATGAACAAACTGCGCGGGCAGATGCACATCCTGAAGGAGATGATGTACAAGAATGAAAAGCAGATAAAGGAAAACCTCGAGCTGGCATCGCAGGCCAAGTCCATGGACAAGCAGGCGGCCATGGTCATCAAAACCCGCAGGGCAGGCCGGCTCAAAGAGAGCAACATGCGCCTGGATGAGCTCTACAAGAAAATGGAAGTGCTGTACCGCGTGCTGAAACGCATGTACGAAAATTCCGAAGTGCTCATGGAAGACATCAAGGACCAGGTGATGATCAAAGAGCAGGAGCGCAAAGCCATTCACGCTTCCACTTCGGCCATGCGCTCAGCCATGAACGTCCTCTCCGGCAACAAAGACAAACGCGCCATGTTTGACGAAGCCCTCGAAGCCGTTGCCGATGACGTGAGCAAAAAAGTGGGTGAAATGGAACGCTTCATGGAAGTCACTTCCAATTTCATGGACTCCATCGACCTGCAAAAAGGCGTTTTCGAAGAAGAAGGCCTCGACATGCTGGAGAAATGGGAAAAAGAGACTTTTTCCAGCCTGCTGGGCGAGGAAAAGAAAACCCTCCTCGACAAAGCAAAAGACGACAACGAGGTGCTGGACCTCAACGAACCCATCAAAGTTCCCGAAAGGCAAAGCAACCAGTACGACTCGTTTTTTGAATAGTGTCCCACTGGCGCTTTCAGGCAACCGTCCACCGCTCACTCCTACCCTTTCCTTGCCACAACCACATACCGGGTTGAAGCGCAGCTATCCGCCCATTCCGGTATTTCGGCCAGCGAAGTGGCATCGTACAGGCTCACCTCCTGGAAATGCTCCCCAAACAGCTGCCGCATGCGGTAGAGAGCTGGCAGGTAGCGTTTGTGCTTGCCGGCGTAGTTGATCTTCATCTGTTTTCCACCAAAATCAAGGTTGATGATTTCGCTCTCCTGGTAATTGATACCACCTTCTTCAATCAGTTCCGGTGTGCGCAAGGAAACGATGTTGCCCTCGTCTGCGCTCATCAGGTTGGGATACCAGCGAATGTGATCCGGGGTGATAAAATCACCGACAAAGTAACCACCATCCTCAAGTATGGCTGCGATTTTGCTAATTGCCTCACCCAGTTTTCTGGCGGGTAGGTATTGCAACACATTCAGACCGGAGAAAGCAATGTCCCAGGTTTTTACCGAAGGGTCCAATCCAAGTATATCGCCCACATCCGCCTGGATGCGTTTCCGGGCTTCATTGATCATGGCCTCTGAAATGTCGATGCCGTAGCACTGCTCAAAACGCAAGCCCAGCTCGTCCATCATGAATTTTTCCACCAGGCCGGTGCCACAACCCAGTGAAATGAGCGACTTGCTCGAAAAGTCCACCCCGAATTTTTCCTGAAAGAAAAAGAGGTACCTGCGCATGAAGCTGTCCATGCACGGCTGACAGATCAGTTCGTCGTACATACGGGCATAGTCCATAAAAGAATCACCGGACTGTTTCACCCCTTCTACCTGACGTTGGAATGCTGCGGCGTTTTTGAGTTCGCAGTTCAGAATGCGCCATTGGATGGAATCGCTGACATGGCCGTTTTCGTCAATGACCTGCACAAGCTTTTGCCACAGGGCGACTTTTTGCGAAGCGTCAAAGGTTTTGAAAATCACCTCTTCCCATCGCCCTTCGGGCAACTCTATGCCTGCTGTTTTCATCTTGCCAAGCCGCCGGCTCAGCTCCACCATGTGCCGCAGGTGTGTTGGAAAGTCCCCCATAGCCCCTGGTTCCGAAGATACATATTCCGATTCCGGCAAGGCGAAGAACACGCCACCGTTCACCCGGTGGATCTGCCCATTCTCCAGGTCGAAAAGCCTGGCCTCTCCGGTCACGTTATCCTGAGCCTCATAAGTTCCGTAAACATGCAGGCTCAGAAAAAATTTATCGGGAGTGGGATTACCCATCTGGTGCACCAGGTGATGGCTTACACCCACCACATCTCCGGGCTTCATCCGCCACCTGGCCAGGGTCATCAGACCCTCTTCGTCATAGCGGAAAGTGGCGTGCTCGGCAGGGCCAAACACCTGCACCGCTCCCCACTGGGTGTAGCCGTGATCGTGTATGGTGGAGAAGTCTCCCGGCCGCCAGGACATCACCATGATCTCAAAATTGTCAGCCTTGTAAACCAGTTTACGGCCATAGCTGTCGGAAACAGGGTGTTCAAAATCCGACCATTGAACCAGGTCACCAGCCTGAACATTGGCTTCCATCACGATCTTGCGCATTTCACCGGGATTGCCGGGTGGCGATTCTTTAAGCTGATGTGCTATTTTTTGCAGAGATTCAGGCAGGTACTGATAGGTGGAAGTTTGGTCGGGCTGTGCAGTTTTCATAGTCGTGTATTTTAAGTGAAACCATTTCCGGGAAAATAACAATTCCCTTGAATCTGTGCTTTTACCCAACCGGTATTCTGCACATTGCAAGACATTGTCAATACCTGTAATTCGAATATTTATTCCTTAATCAAGCTGAAAAAAAGCCGGAATACCATTATCTTGCAGCCCAATTCACCCATCTGGTCTTTTCTCACAACAGCCAGCTACATTCCATATCATTTCAAACTGGCACATTTCCATCCCAGGCTATCGGTTTAGGATTTAACTTATTCAGTGTTTCCCCCCTGAATTGCATCTAAAACATTATAACTATGATCAAGCACTATTTACCCAAACAATCCTTGGCAGCGGTAAGAATTGCCTTTTTGGCAGCCTTCTTATTCACTGCATTTACCAGCAACAGCTTAATGGCTCAGGCCGAAGATTGCTGTACTGACGGCAACAAAATCGCAGCAATGACCATCACCTACACCGGTGAAGATTGCAGCGCCACCAGTCACAACCAGACCCCCGACAAGGTTACTTGCAACGGCGATCCTGCTGACAAACAAGCAGTTCACATCATTGTGAACAACAAGCAAAACCCCGATGAGGGAGATCTCTTCTTCGAGGGCGATGTGCAGCTTGGAACACCATTCACCGTGGAGGCCGCCACCGCCGGCAAAGACGAATTCAAAGCAGAAACCTGGTTCCACATTTTCGACGATCAGTGGAACCTGCTCCAGGAAGTCCGTTTCCACACTTCCTGTTCACAACCCATAGCAGCGGGCAACCAGTTCGGCAGCATCCGGATTGACAAGCTGTTTTTGACAGACGGTACGAGCTGCTCCGCTCAACCGCCTTCCATCTGTACCGGATCAATCACATTGGTCCGCTGGGATTGGTCAGACGGATGCAACCTGGGTTCACAAAGTGGTAACTGGCCACCTAATTACATCAATGGAACTGCATGTGCGTTTGAGGTTTCAAACCTTAAACGGGACGAAGGCAGTAACTCCTGCATCGATGGCCTTGACAACGACAGCGATGACAATGACGCTGTCTGTTTTGACAAATGGAAAAACGATGAGGACGACGACGACAACGAAGACAGAACACTTTATTTCGAAATTTCCTTCGACAATGGTGAATCGGGACAACTGACCGCTTGGGAGTTCTACCAAATGGCTCCGCCAATTATCGACAACGACAACGAATGCAATAATTACCCTGAATCGATCCGGGTTCGTGTTTTGAAGAACAACGTTCAGATTATTGAACAATACATCGACACGGACCAGCAGGCCTGGAAAAAGGAATCAATTTCCTTCCCCGGCAACACCGGTAACTTCTCCGGCGGCGACTCCTACAGGTTTGAAATCATCGGTTTTGATCTGAACTATCATTGCGGCAGCAATCCCGATGCCCGTGCATTTGGGCTGGACAACATGGAGCTGAAAGGCTGCTGTGGCGATACTCCTCCTCCCGGTTGCGATCCGTGTGAATTTGCAGGCAAGATTGAAAACGATGAAGCCGAATGTGGTCCATTTGACCCGGAAACAATCGTAGAAGTGGAAGTTGCAGACTGCGACAACACACCCCCACCCCCACCTCCATTGATGGATTGCTGCCCTTTCCTCGACCATGACCTGGTGCGCATAACCGCCCGGTACACCGGCCAGGACTGCAACGCTTCCTACCATGACCAGGACAGCGACAAGGCAAGTTGCGAAGGAAATCCTGGGTCTGCACCATACGTACACATCATCGCCAGTGAAAAAGAAGGTGGCAATGGTGATGTCTGGTTCGATGGATGGGTCAACCTCGATGACACCTTCGTTATCGACCCAGAATTCGACAACGAAGACGACCTGGCTTCAAACACCTGGGTGGATATCTATTCGCCCTCCGGGCAACTGCTCCAAAGGGTAAAATTCCATACTTCCTGCTCCCAACCTCTGGGCATTGGCAACCAGTTTGGCGGCATCCAGATCGTAGAAATTGAAGATGAAGACGGTCAGTTTTGTGGCAATTCGGGCAACCCTTCCAATGATTGTTGCCCATTCCTCGACCATGACCTCGTTCGCATTTCCATTCAATACACCGGCGAAGATTGCAGCGCATCCAACCACAACCAGGACAGCGACAAGGTTTCCTGCGAGGGTGATCCAGGCTTTGCACCATACGTGCACATCGTCGCCAGTGAAAAAGAAGGTGGCAATGGTGATGTCTGGTTCGACGGATGGGTCAACCTGGATGAAACCTTTGTTATCGACGCAGAATTCGACAACGAAGACGACCTGGCTTCAAACACCTGGGTGGATATCTATTCGCCCTCCGGGCAACTGCTCCAAAGGGTGAAATTCCATACTTCCTGCTCCCAACCTCTGGGTATTGGAAACCAGTTCGGCAGCCTCCTCATTCTTGAAATCGAGGATGAAGATGGACTCACCTGTGGTCAGGCAACAGGAGATGACGACGACGATCCGCAAGGATCCCAGGATTGCTGCGACAGCGGCGAAAAAATCGCACAGCTCACCATGACCTACACCGGTGAGGATTGCAGCGCTACCAGCCACAACCAGGATCCCGACAAGGTTTCCTGCGACGGCGATCCCAACGACATGGCCACCGTCCACATCGTAGCCAGTGAAAAGAAAGGTGGCGATGGTAAAGTCTGGTTCGACGGAACCGTCAACCTCGGTGAGCAATTCACCCTCGACGCAGCCAATGGCAACGAAAGCAGACTCAAATCAAACACCTGGGTGGATAGTTATTCGCCCTCCGGGCAACTGCTTCAAAGGGTGCAGTTCCACACCTCCTGCTCGCAGCCCCTCAGCATCGGCAACCAATTTGGCAGCCTGACTGTGGACTTCATCGTTTTCGAAGACGGTTCAAACTGTGGACCTCCACCGCCGCCACCCACTCCCGACCTGGAATACCAGTGGCTGGCCAGTACGGACGGCTGCCCCGATGACCTCAGCCAGGCCATTCCGGGTGCCACTGAGCGGGATTACGATCCCGGCTACATCACGCAGACCACCTGGTATGTCCGCCTGGTACGCCCGAAAGATTGCGAAGGCAATGACGACGCATGGACAGCCTCCAACTGCATCGAAAAGCGGGTGGTCAACCTCGATGTTGATTTCCTCGACATCAGTTGCGACGACAACGGCACCTTCGATCCTGCCGATGACCTTTGGAGCTTTGGTTTCAAAGTCTCTGGTTCCGGAAACGGCTGGAATGCCACCGCCTACTCCAATGTCGGTGTGCTCCAATTCAGCGGCGACTACGGTGAAACCATTACCATGGGGCCATTCAAAATTGCCGACGGACCCATTACCATTGACCTCGAAGACCAGGACCTGCCCGATTGCCACACCAGCAACACCCTGATGCCACCGCCGCCCTGCTCGCAGGAGCCGCCAAAGGCAAGCCTGGGTGACTACGTCTGGAATGACCTGAATAAAAACGGCAAACAAGACCTCGGAGAGCCCGGCGTGGACGGCGTGAAGGTGACCCTGCACAAATGCGACGGCACTTTCGTTGCCGAGCAATTCACCGCCAACGGTGGTCTGTACCTGTTCACCGACCTCGCCCCGGACATGCACTATTACGTGGTGTTCAGCGACCTGCCGGCTGATTTTATCTTCACTTCGCAAAACGCGGCTGGCGATGCAGTGGATTCCGATGCCGACCCCAACACGGGCCGTACCGAATGCACCTTCCTCAGCCCCGGCGAGGAAGACCGCACCTGGGATGCAGGCCTCGTAAGCACCGCTCCCGTCCTCGGCAAACTGGGTGACTACGTCTGGTTCGACGCCAATGGCAACGGCATTCAGGAACAAGGTGAACCCGGCATGGGCGACATCTTCGTCATCCTGGAAGACTGCAACGGCAACTACCTCGACTTCACCATTACCGATGCCAATGGCATGTACATGTTCAGCGATTTGGAGGCAGGTGATTACACCGTTCGCTTCGCAAATCCGGGTGACGGCTATTTCGGCTTCCCCATCAAATTGACCGTTCAGGATGCCGGCAACGACGACACTGTTGACAGCGATGCCGACTGGCTCGGCCGCACGCCTTGCATCACCCTGGGCCCGGGCGAGGTGAACCTGACCATCGACGCCGGTTTCACCGGGGAGGCGCCACAGTGCACCCTCACTCCCGAGGTGACCAACATCGAGTGCATCGACAATGGCACCCCTGACGACCCCAGCGATGATATTTTCAAATTCACCCTCACCGTTTACGGCGTCGCCACCGGAGCCTGGGGCTTCGATGTGGCCGAAACGGGCGAGCAGATGCTGGCTTACGGCGTGCCGCATGTCATGGGCCCCTTCCCCATTTCCGAAGGCGACCTGACCCTGACCCTCTGCGACCACGACGTCATCGGATGCTGTACCACGGTGACCGTTACGCCACCCGCTACTTGCTCCACCCCGGTTTGCGACAACGTCACCAACGGCGGTCTGATCGGCAATGACGAAAGCCATTGCGGCAGCTACGATCCCGAACCCATCATTTCCCTGGAAGATCCTTCCGGCGGCAGCGGCGATATCGAATACGTATGGCTCTCCTCAACCGAGGGTTGCCCCTGGGATGCCAGTCAGGCCATCCCCAACAGCAACAGCCCGACCTACGATCCCGGTGAAATCACCCAAACCACCTGGTTCCTGCGCTGTGCCCGCCGTGTGGGCTGCGACACCTTCATCGAAAGCAACTGCGTGGTGAAAGAAGTGGTTACGGACTGCGGCGGCGGCTGCAACATCACCCTCGATGTCAGCCCCGGCACCATTACCATCGGCGGCCTCACGGCCCCCAACGTGATCGTGCACGTCTTCAATGCCAGCAACTGGGCCACCGTGTTCAGCTGCTTCAACAACTGCGACAATCCGCAAGTGGTCGGCAACCTGCCGGGAGGCACCTACTACGTGAAAGTAGAACTCTTCGGCGCCAGCTGGGAGCCCCTCTGCGACCGCCAGGAGTACGTTGATGTGCCCGGCAACATGATTATCAAGCCCGTTGTAACCGGACCGCAAAGCCACAGTGCTGAAAGCGCCCGCAAGCAACAGCCCAACACAACGATCCAACAAAACGGCATCCAGTTCCGCAGCCAGCACCAATTCGCACTGGTACCGAACCCCGCCGGCGAGTTCGTAAAAGTCCTCTGGGAAACCGGCAACTACGACAACTTGGAGATCATTTTCTTCAACCAGCTCGGCCAACAAGTCAAAACAGTCAAACTGGATGACGGAAACACCGGCGAGCAAACCATTGACATTGCGAGCCTGCAAAGCGGCACCTACCTGGTGCAACTGCGCAGCAACAACACTTTACCTCTGGTAAAAAGGCTCGTGATCAGCCACTAAACCGTGGCAACAAACACTATGAACCCGAAAGCCCGCCAACCAGCGGGCTTTCTTTGTTTTTGGGGTGAATGGGATAACATGGTTGGGTTTGGAAATTTGAGTGGGGGTTTTGTAGATTTGTGCGGTTGTTTACCACAATCAACAATTCTTTGCTTATTGAAAAGCATTGCTTTGTGATAGTTTAAATACCATGAACAGCGTTGTTATTCGCGACAGGGATGAAGAGGAATATGAGCATTGCGTCTATTGGGAGTTGATCACACTTAATAAAAACATAAGTTATGGCAAGTCATCGAGAACTGGTAGACATTCTATCTTTGAATATAAACATCGAAAACCCAAGATTTGAAATGGTTAGCAATCAACGAGAAGCAATAAAAACAATGATTGAAGACCAAAAAGAAAAACTCATAAAATTAGCAGAAGATATTATTAGCGAAGGATTGAACCCAGGGGATCCAATCTTTATAACAAAACATAAAAAGCAGAAAGGTGTGTACAACGTATTGGAAGGAAATCGAAGAGTAACAGCCTTGAAACTATTAGAAAACCCAGATCTTATTCCAGAATCTAATAAATCAATTCTAAATAAATTTAAGAAGTTATCTGAACAATATTCAAAATCTCCAATTGAAAAAGTACCTTGTATTTTATTTGATGATGAAAAAGAAGCTGAACATTGGATTAAACTAAAGCATACAGGGCAAAATGATGGAGTAGGCACTGTAGGATGGGATGCTCAACAAAAAGCAAGATTTGACGAGAGGGTGAAAGGGAAATATAACTATGCATTACAAATAATTGACTTCATGAAAAAAGAAGAGTCAGTTGACGAAGATTTAAAGAAAAATTTAGGAAAAGTAAAATCTTCTTCACTACAAAGACTAGTAAGTGACCCTGATTATAGAAAAATGGCAGGAATAGAAATCAAAGACGGAAAAGTCATTACTAGGTATGACCCTTCAGAGGTGGCAAAACCACTAAGTAAAACCATTAATGATCTACTACGCAAGGATTTTACCGTCAAAGACATCTATTACAAGGATGATCGATTGAATTACCTTGAGACATTCAAAAAGTCCGACTTACCAGATAAAACCCAAAGACTAGCTGGGCATTGGGAGCTTATTAGTAAGACGAGACCAAAAAAAGCCACCTCCAGTTCTGAAAAACAAGAAAGTAGAAAAAGAAGCAAATCACCTATTTCTAAAAGAACCACAATAATTCCAAAAAGCACAATATTATCTATCAATCAGTCACGAGTTAACAAGATTTACCACGAACTAAAAGACCTTGACCTGAGAGACTTTGAGAATTCAGCAGCAATTGCGTTCAGGGTATTCATTGAACTTTCCATGGATAGCTATATAGAGAAATTTCCAATTTCCGGAGTAACTATCAATAGCAAGCTGAGTCACAAACTGAAATCCGTTGCCTCGGATATTCAAAACAAAGGCATTCTAGACAAGCATAAATTAAAAGGGGCATACACAGCGGCAACCATGAAAGATAGCATCTTTTCCATTGACACTTTCAATGCCTTTGTACACAACAAAGATTTTCACCCTGATGCTTCAATGTTAAAAAAGAATTGGGATAATCTTGAAATATTTTTTACCACATTATGGGACTTAATTTGACTTCCAATTATTATTCACCACTTAGATATCCAGGTGGTAAAGGAAAGCTATCTCATTACATTCAACTTCTGATAGAATACAACCTTCTTACAGACGGCCATTATGTTGAACCCTATGCAGGTGGAGCTTCCATAGCGCTTTCACTATTATTTGGAGAGTATGTAAGAAATGTCCACATTAACGATTATGACTACAATGTTTTTTCGTTTTGGCATTCTGTCCTCCACCATACTGACGAACTAATTGACTTAATTAGAAAAACTGATATAACTATTGAAAATTGGGAACGAAATAAAGAAGTTCTTAACAACCCAGAATCACATTCTCAGATAGAAGTTGGTTTTTCAACATTTTATTTGAACCGAACAAATCGATCTGGAATTTTAAAGGCCGGTGTGATCGGAGGAAAACAACAAAATGGAAAATGGAGAATAGATGCAAGGTTCAATAAAAATGATTTAATTCAAAGAATAAAAAAGATTAGTCGCTACAAATCTCGAATTAAACTATACAACCAAGATGCCGTAGACCTAATAAAAAACCTCGATAAAACCCTTCCTAAAAAAACCTTATTTTATCTTGATCCACCATACTACAAAAAAGGGAAAGACCTATATATAAATTTTTACAACCATACTGATCACAAGAAAATTTCGGAGCTAATCACCTCGCTGAAGAACAGATATTGGCTAGTTTCCTACGACAATGATGAAAACATTAGATTCTTTTACAGGGATTTTCTACAGAGAACATATGAACTAAGTTACCATGCGGCAAAGGCCTCGAAAGGAAAAGAAATAATTATATTTTCAGACGATTTAATAGTTCCAAACATTAAAAACCCTTTAGACAAATCTGAGATAAAAAAAATCAGCCAACTTGGACTATCTGGAGAATGGATTAAAGCAAGAAGTTCTATGTACAACCAACACCACAAAGACCAAACCTTCTAAACCTCGGCATTGCGTGTAGTCTCCCCATCCTCAGCCCCTACAAGTATCAAGCGCAGCGGCACTTGCAGGAGTTTCTTACCCCCTCCCCATCCTCCCCCACTCTCCTTACCTTCGCGTTTCATTTTCAAATCACCTGTCGCAACATGAAGAACACAATGACAAAGTTGTTTGCTGTACTTACGCTGATGGCTTTCACCGTGCTGGCCTGTCAGCAGGAACAAAAAGCCCCGGAAACCGAAAAAACCGCCACATCCGACCCGCACAGTTTTAGTCGTCCTTCCGAGGCCCGGGGCACGCACCTGGACCTGGAGCTGTACGTTCATTTCGACAGAAAAGAGCTGGAAGGCGTGGCCCGCTGGACCGTTGAGGCGGCAGCGGATGCCACCGAAATCGTCTTCGATACCCGGCAGATGCACATCGACAGGGTGACGGTGGGGGAAGCCGAAAACCCAGTTGATTTCACGCTGGGTGAGGAGGATCCGCTGCTGGGACAGGTCCTTCGTGTGCCCCTGCCGGAGTACCGTAAGCCCTCCGACAAAATCAACATTTACTACCGCACCCTGCCGGAGGCGGCGGCGCTGGGCTGGATGGAGCCGGAAATGACCGCCGGAAAAAAGCTGCCCTTCCTGTTCACGCAGGGGCAGGCCATTCTGACCCGCACCTGGATTCCCTGCCAGGATAGCCCCGGACTGCGAATCACCTACACGGCACAAGTAACGGTGCCCGGCGGCATGATGGCCGTGATGAGCGCCGAAAACCCACAGGAAAAATCCGGCGATGGCGTTTACAGCTTCCGGATGGAGCAGCCCATTCCGCCTTACCTCATCGCCCTGGCAGTCGGGGACATCGCTTTTAAATCCGTGGGGCCAAGAACGGGTGTCTATGCCGAACCGGTCTTGCTGGACAAGGCTGCCTGGGAGTTTGCCGACATGGAAAACATGCTGACCACTGCCGAAGGACTTTACGGACCCTACGACTGGGGCCGCTACGACCTGATCGTGCTGCCGCCGGGCTTTCCCTTTGGGGGAATGGAAAATCCCCGCCTGACCTTTGCCACGCCTACCATCCTCGCCGGCGACCGCAGCCTGGTTTCGCTGGTGGCGCATGAACTGGCGCACTCCTGGTCGGGCAACCTGGTGACCAACGCCACCTGGAACGACTTCTGGCTCAACGAGGGCTTCACCGTTTATTTCGAGCGGCGCATCATGGAGGCCCTGTATGGGCTGGACTACACCAACATGCTGGAGTTGCTGGAATACCGTGAATTGCTCGACGAAATCGAATACCTGGGGCCCGAAAGTCCCGACACCCGTCTGAAACTGGACCTGGCCGGCAGAGATCCTGATGAGGGCATGACCGACATCGCCTACCAGAAAGGGGCGGCATTTCTGAAGATGCTGGAACAAACCGCCGGCCGGGAACGCTTCGATGCCTTTCTGAAGGCCTGGTTCGACAAACACAAGTTCACTTCCGTAACCACCGAGGATTTTCTGGCCTTCCTCCGGGAAAACCTGTTGGACAAGTACCAACTCGAGGCCAACGTCGATGAATGGGTCTATCAGCCCGGCTTGCCCGGTAACTGCCCCGTTCCGGAAAGTGATCGCTTCTCAAAGGTGGAGGCACAGGCCCGGGCGGCGATGGAAAAGTTGCCAGACACAAGTGGCTGGACCTCTCACGAGTGGGTGCACTTCGTGCGCAATTTACCGAAGGAAATCAGCCCGCAGCGCCTCCAGGAACTCGACCGGGCTTTTCAACTCAGCAACACCGGCAATTCAGAACTCCTGGCCGCCTGGCTGGAAACGGCCATCCGCCGGGGCTATCTGGCTGAGGTACAGCCACAATTGGAGAGTTTTTTGACCAGCATGGGTCGGCGCCGCTTCCTGATGCCGCTGTACACCGCACTGGTGGACACCGGTGAACTGGATCTGGCCAGGAGTATTTTTGCGAAGGCGAAGGACAGCTACCACGCCGTGAGCGCCAACAGCGTTGAAAAGTTACTGGATGAAGCGGGGCAACAGTAAGCGCCGCTTTGCCGTTTAGATGACCCGTTTGAACAAATTCTGTTAAAAACACCTTCCACCCTTTCTTTCTGTCTATTTTTGGCCGCGTTTGACAGGGCAGATAATTGTTATATGTTGAGAGAAGTTGAGAGAGCTTACCACCGCTGTCCCTCTAAACTTCTCTCAACCCAAACCGCCGGTCATTTACTCACGAAATCGCTAATTGAAAGAAATGCATTTCCGTTACATCCCATTTACTATCCTGCTACTTACCAGTTGGGCACTTCAAGCCCAGACACCCCAGAACATCAGCATCCCGCCGGGTGCCACCATTCAAAACGTTTCCAGCTTTGCGGCCTGTGCCGACCAGTTTGCCGGAACGGTGCATTTTGAAGATGAATTTGGAAACCCTGTTGTGGAGGACACCTTTTTCCTCTGCTTCGGTGAAATTCTGAACATCGTGCACAATGGTGACGCCGACCTGACGGGTGATCCCGATCCCGGCACCCAGCCGGGAATCACCTATGCAATTCTGGACTGCCCACCGACGGTTTCCGGACCCAACCTCAGTACGATCATAACGGATCCATGCCTGACCACAACGCCGCCCCCGGCGATGGGCATCTGGGCGGTTTCCGGAGGTTCGGCCAACGGAAATATCCAGTTCAACAACTCCGGTCAAATTCAGAACTTTTACAATGGTGGCAATCCCGTCTTGAAATGGTTTGCCCCCCTTACCATTGACCGTTTCACCGATAAAGCATACGAACAGGACCCGGCCACCATGGAGGTAGGCCCATGCGTCAACCTCAACGTGGCGGAAGCTTTTCCGGTGGTGTACCTGAACGAGATAGACGTGAGCAACCTCAGCACCAACACCGGTGTGAGCGGTTGCCAGGGCACTTTCGAGGTGGTGGGCGGTCTGCCTGAATTCGACGGCAGCAACTACGACATCACCATCGAGTTGGTGGGCAGCCCAGGTGTTTACGGCTACGTCGTCAACGGGCCTTACACCCACAACGAAACGGTGACTTTCCAGGTGCCGGTGCCCGGCGTTTACGAAGTGATCGTAGCCGATGGCAAAGGCTGCCAGCACCAGTTCTTCGCCAACATGGCCAGCTGCGTCAACACCAGCCAGAGTGCCCAAAGCATGACCGTAGCCCCTGGCGACAACATTTGTATCAACATCACCAACGAGGGCGGATTCATCGACCTGGTGTCCATGCAATACGCGCTCAATTGGGACGACAATATCCTGCAATTCTTCAGCGTCACCAACCTGACGCCGCTGCTCCCCAACTTCACCGTTGGCGGCAGCTTCAACGCCACCAGTGATTCGCTGTTTTTCTCCTGGGCCAACCTTGCCGGCAACGGCAACAGCCTGCCCGATGGAACGGTGCTGTACCAGGTCTGTTTTGATGTCGTCGGAACGGACGGGGAATGCACCGACCTCAACTTTGTGGCACCGCCCGGCCCGGGCATCGAAGTCATCAATGAGGCCGGGTCCTCGATCGGTTTCTTCGGAATGCCGGGTCAGGTCTGCGTTTCCAACACTGCCCTGGTGGTGGATTTCACCACCGACTCGGTCAGTTGCTTCAACAGCAACGACGGCGCTTTTACCGTGACGGTGAGCGGCGGTATGGCCCCCTATTCCGTCACCTGGCAGGATGACATGGGCGGTCCTGTACAGGGCCCCGCCACCATCAACCTCGACGGCGGCAGCTTCACCGTGCAAAACCTGACCAAAGGCACCTATACCGTGACCGTTGCCGATTCGAATGGAACCCCGGTCGTGGCCAGCGAACAGGTGACCGTGCCCGGCCCGCCGGACATCGAGATTCTTTTCAATGAAACGCCCCCACTCTGCAACGGCGACCCCGGCAGCGTGGATGCCACCATCGTGGTGGACAGCGTTATCGTCAACAATCCTACTGCACAATTCGATTTCCTGTGGAGCACCAACGACACCGGCACCTCCATCAGCGGTGTGCTGTCCGGCGTTTACTCACTGACCATTACAGATCAGGCGACCGGCTGTACGGTTGAGGACAACACCTTTTTGCCCCAACCCCCGGTTCTCAACGTGCTCATCACCACCGACTCGGCCACTTGCAGCGGCATCGGCGACGGCGCCATCCATGTGGTGGTTTCCGGCGGCACACCGGATGTGAACGGCGACTACACAATCCAGTGGCCCAGCATCGGACCGGCACCGGGACTGACCCTGCAAAACACCATCTCCAATATCAACGGCCTTGAATCTGACTCCTATCCCCTTCGGGTAACCGACAGCAACGGCTGTACTTTCGAAGCCGACATCTGGCTGCCGGCCCGCAAGGTGCTCAGCATGGATGCCGTCATTCAAAACATCAGTTGCGCCGGCATTTGCAGCGGTGAGATCGCCATCACCGGAGTTTCCACTTCGGCCAACGGCCAACCACCGTCTCTGCCGTACAACTTCGACTGGTTCGGGAGCCCGCCGCCGCCACCACCCAGCACCACAACGGCCACTTCCTCCACCACCACCAATATGTGCGCCGGGGTTTACACCATTGTTATGGAAGACGCCGCCGGCTGTGAAATTGACACCAGCTTCACCCTGGAAGAACCACCACAGGTGATGGTAGAGGTGTTGGAGGCCAACGATGCCTCCTGTACACCAGGCAACGACGGCAGCATCATCGTGGGCGTAACGGGTGGAACCTACCCATTCAACTACCTCTGGAACAGCATCACCACCGACAGCATCGCCACCGGACTTGGTGCGGGCTTCTATGCCGTGACGGTTCAGGATGCCAACGGCTGCGAAGACTCCACTTCTGCCACCATCATCCAGCCGATGCCGCCGACCATTACCGCACTGGACAACGACACCCTTTCCTGCCCCAACGGCAGCGACGGCATGCTGACGGTTCAGGCAACACCCGGCGGTGCACCCATCACCCTGTATTCCTGGTCGAACAGCGCCAACGGTCCGACCATCACCAACCTGCCGGTTGGCAACTATACGGTCACCGTTACCGACGGAAACAACTGCACCGCAGAGGCGAGTGCCCAGGTGGTGGCACCTGCACCCATGGTCATTGACAGTATTACTACCGTCGCTCCGCAATGTCCGGGTTCGGGAGGAGGCCAGATCACCGTGTTCGTAAGCGGTGGGGCAGCGCCTTACCATTTCAACTGGAGCACGGGCTTGCAAGGCGTAGGCTTCAATGTGCTGGGCGGCTCCACCATCACCGCCGGCAGCTATACGGTGACCATTACCGACGACAACAATTGCGAGCCACTGGTGCAGAGCATCACCCTGCTCGATCCGCCCAGCCTGCAGGTTTCCTTCTCAGCCATCGACTCGGTGAGCTGTTCCGGAACAATGGCCGCCTGCGATGGTGGCGCTACGGCAACGGCATCGTATTCCAATGGTGACACAGGCCTCTTTGACTTTACCTGGCAAAGTGGCGAAAGCGACAACGACCTGACCAGCAGCACAGCCGTTCAGCTCTGTGCCGGCAGCCAGTTCGTCGTCGTTTCCGACGGAATATGTTTCGATACTTTTACGGTTGACATCCCTGCTCCGCCGGCCATCCAGCCGGGCGCTGACATCACCAATGTTAGCTGTAACGGTGGTTCTGACGGAGAGGTGACCCTGACGCCTACGGGAGGCACCCCACCCTACACCATCACCTGGACGGGCAACATCGTAAGTCCGACCCTGCCCAACCTCACAGCCGGCACCTACATGGCCGTTATCGAAGATGCAAATGGTTGTACTTTCAACCACACCATTACCATTACGGAGCCGCCCGTACTCACTGCCAGCATCAACCAGGCCGGCACGATGGACGTGAGCTGTGCCGGTGAAAACGACGGCATCATTACGGTGGAAGTGCAGGGAGGCAACCTGCCGCTCGGCTCACCATCCTACATCTGGCAAAACGGCATTGCACCCATTACCTCCAACTTTGCGGCCGGACTGAGTCCTGGCACTTATTCTGTAACAGTGGTGGATGTAAAGGGCTGTGCCGATACGCTTACGCACACCATTTCTGAGCCGGCTTCCATCCAGTTCAGCCTGGGTGAGGTTACACCCATTCAGTGTGCAGGAGGAAACACCTTCATCACAGTGGATTCTGTCTGGGGTGGGCAATTGAGCACCTACCAGTTTTCCGTTGACAACGGCATTCTGCGGGTTTTGGGAACCCCCAGCCCCGTATTTGCCGGAACGCATACCATCTCCATCGTGGACGTGCTGAACGGTTGCACGGTAGACACCGTCATCACCATTTCGGAACCGGTGCCACTGAACGTGGTATTGCCGGATGTTTTGACGATTGAACTGGGAGACACCACCACGGTGCTGGATCCCGTCATCGTTTCCTCGCTGCCGATAGACTCCTTCCTGTGGACGCCTTCGGAAGAGCTGAGCTGCAGCAATTGTAAAAACCCAACCGTCATTCCGACGGTAACACAGTTGTACACCCTCACCATCACCGATGTGAACGGCTGTACGGCCAGTGACCAGGTGCTGATCGAAATAGACCGCAACCGGAATGTGTACATCCCCAACGTGTTCTCGCCCAATAACGATGGCATCAATGACATCTTCCGGGTTTACACGGGCATCGGTGTCACCAACATCAATTTCTTCCGGGTTTACGACCGCTGGGGAGAGCTAGTTTTTGACGCCAAAGACCTGTCGCCAAGTGCCGATGGCACCATTGGCTGGGACGGCCGATTCAATGGGGAAGACATGGATCCGGCGGTATTCATGTACCTGATCGAGGTAGAGTTTCTCGACGGAAGGGTCTTGCTTTACCGTGGCGATGTGGCGTTGCTTCGTTAAAGAAGGTTCCACTTTGAGCTTTGAAATTGTCGCTGTTCATTAACTTAGGGCATTCCTAACTCACAATTTGCAGCCATGAAACTCAGCTACCCCTTCCTCGCCCTTGCTTTGCTGCTGTTCTGCCAGTGCGCCACACTGAAAGAAAGCCGCCAGGCCCGTAAAAACGTCGAAACGGTGCGCCTCTGGTTTGAAGAAGGCTGGAACCACAACCGGAATGAAGAGTTGCTGGAAGAGGTCTTCCATCCCGAATGGACGGATGGCAACCCCCTACGACCCAACCAGGCCGTCGGAATCGAGGGCATGCGGCAGCTTGTAAAGTTTTACCGGCAGGCTTTTCCAGATGCACATTTCACAATCACCCACCTCTTTGGCCAGGGAAACAATGTGGCCATAAGGTATGTAGTGGAAGCCACTCACCACGGTGACGCTTTCGGAATTCCTGCCACGGGCAAGCACTTCAGTTCCTCAGGGATGGTGATCTACGAAATGAAAGACGGGAAAATTTACCGCAGCTGGCAGGAACTGGACCTGATGGGAATCATCAACCAGCTTAGGAATTGAGGTTGAGAGGAGTTGATCCCGGCATTCGCCAGGAGGTTTAGAGAGGTTTAGACGAAAGACCAATCAATGTTACCCAGACCACCGCTTGTTACCATCATCACCGTTTGTTACAATTCGGCCCACCTGCTGGAGGGCACCATCCGGAGCGTGCTGGCGCAGGATTATCCCCACATCGAATACCTTGTCATTGACGGGGCCTCGACGGACCATACCGGCACCATCATCAAGCTGATGGAGAACCTGAACCACCGCCTGCTCAATGCCAAAGTTTTCAAAACCATCAGCGAACCCGACAAGGGACTTTACGATGCCATGAACAAGGGACTCAAAATGGCCAGCGGTGATTTCGTTTTGTTCCTCAATGCCGGTGACCGCCTTTTTGAGAAGGACACCATTAAAAAAATGATGGAGCATTGCACTGCCGAAACCGATGTGCTGTACGGCGAGGTGATGCTGGTGACGGAGACCCGCCGTCACCTCGGCACCCGCTCTCAACTCACCACCCGCAAGCTGCCGGAAAACCTGAGCTGGAAAAGTTTGAAACGGGGCATGGTGGTTTGCCACCAGGCATTCATGGCCCGCACTTCCATCGCTCCGCAATACCTGGAAAACAACCTGGCTGCCGACATCGATTGGGTCATCAGCATTCTGAAAAAAAGTCGCCAGACGGTGAACACCCAGCTCATCGTTGCAGAATACCTGGTAGGCGGTCTCTCCCGAAAACGCCACCGACAGTCGCTCAAAGACCGCTTTGCAGTGATGCGGCGGCACTATGGCTTGCCTGCCACTTTGTGGGCGCATTTCCTCATCCTTCTGAGGTCTTTCTTCCAAAATGAGGCCGTGGCCTGAAGTAAAGGCGATCTCCTGATCGCCTCCCATATTTTACAACATAGCAACTCCAGTAGCCTTTCCAGTGACCTAAAGGTCACTGCTACCGGCACAGCCTGCCTGTCAGCCGAAGGCGGGAAGGCCGTGCTACTGTAACACAGCATTTATGCTGCGATAGTCCAACGACCTTCAGGTCGTAGGGATAACTTCCAGTGACCTGAAGGTCACTGCTACCTGCACAGCCTGAAGGCCGTGCTACTTTAACGCAGCATTTATGCTACCACAGGCCTAGAACCTTCAAGTCGTGGGGATAACTCTAAGAACAAATGGAAACGCCCCGTTAAAGAATGTCAAAAACGACAATAGAACCAGGCATACAGCATAATCATCTCACCCTACTTCACCCATCACAACGACTAAAAGCCACCCTAAATACAACCTTTCCCATCCAGGATTCCACATTCAATTGCTACCTTCGCGCCGCCTTTGGTTCCATGCTTATGGATGAAAAGGGAATCAGGTGAAAATCCTGGACTGTTCCCGCAGCTGTAAGCTCCACCAAAGTGCTGCCAACCGATGGCCACTGTTTGCCGTAGGCGAATGGGAAGGCCGGCCGCACCGGAGCAAGTCAGAAGACCTGCCAGAGGCATAGTCCACCTTCGGGTGCGGCTATCCTTCTCAGCTTTCGGAGAAAAGGCTGCGAGGATCAGAATCCTGCCACGGCGTTCCTGCCGGATTCCTTCCTCCTGTTTTTTCGTCATGGTGCTGAAGTTGGGGCCCGCCCAATTGTTAAACCTTTAAAACAGTTTACCATGTCTTTCAAAACCCTTACCCGCCAATGGATCTGGCTGCTTTCATTCGTTGTGCTGGCGCTCACGGCCTGTAACAAAGACGACGACACCCAGCCAGCTGACACTTTTGGCCCAGGCATTTTCATCGTCAACGAGGGGCCGTTCCAGAATGGAACAGGATCCATCAGTTTCTGGGACCGCCAAAGCGATGTCGTTCTTCAGAGCATTTATTTCGGACTGAACGGCGAGGACCTCGGCAACATCGCTCAATCCATGACCATTGCCAATGGTCAGGCCTTCATCGTCGTCAACAATGCCGGCAAAGTGGTGGCCGCAGACGCTGCCACGTTCATGAAAAACGGAGAGATTACCGGTCTGTCATTGCCCCGGTACATGGTGGCTTTGGAAGGCACATCCACTGCTTTTGTGTCGCAATGGGGCGCTACCGGCACCGATGGCTCAGTGGCCGTCGTCAATACGGACAACTATACCGTGACCAGCACCATCCCAACCGGCAGCGGTGCCGAAACCATGCTGCTCGTGGGCGATGAACTGTGGGTGGCCAATTCCGGCGGTTTCGGCCGTGATTCCACCATCAGCATCATCGACGTGAACAGCCTTGCCATCAAAGAAACCATCGTTGTTGGGGACAACCCCAACAGCCTTGTGCAGGACAGCGACGGCAACATTTGGGTAATCTGTGCGGGCTATGCCCACAACTTCGACCCCAATGACCCGCTCAGCACCCCCGGCAAACTGGTTCGCATCAGCAACAAGACCATCAGTAAAACCTTCGAACTGCCTAACGATGCCGGCCGGCTCATCATCAACAGCCAGGGCAACCGCCTCTTCTACCTCGACAGCCGTTACGGAGGCAGGGTGTTCGATTTCTTCACCAACCAGCCCCAACTGAATACCACGCCATTCCTGGATGGAACCTGGTATTCCCTGGGTTATGATCCCGTAGAAAACACCGTCCTTGCCGGCAACGCCGGAGACTTCTCCTCCCCCGGCAGCATGACTGTGGTGGATGCCACCGGAAACATGGTCCGCGAGGTGATGACGGGGATTATTCCGACCTTTTTCGTGGTAAGGGAATAATTGAAAGTTTTTGAGAGGCTTTTGAGGGGTTTTTGGCTTAGCCGTTCCTTTCTTAAAAGAGGCTCGGAGTTTGGAAACCAGGTGCTGAATGCTTTGTTTTAGCCCTGGTTTTTTCATTTCAACCTCCACACGATGTTCAGTAATAAATCTCCCTTCGAAAAAGCACTGATTGGCAGCATCGTCTTACATGGTATTGGCGCCATAAGTCTGTTTTCTTTTTTAATGGTTTACGGGTTCTATTTCTTTTGCATCCTTCCCTTTTTGGTTGGGTTGTTTTTTTATGATTTGGAAAACCGCTTGCACAGTATTCTTGGAATGTTTTCAGGCTTCGTCATTGTAATGGCCATCATTGCAATATTTAACCTCGAAGGGTATGCCTGTTTGTTGATGGCAACGCCAATCTTTCTTTTTAGCGGGGCGCTGGGCATACTCACCAGATGGATTTATTTCAAAATCATCAAAAAGTCTGACCATGAGAATGACAATAACCTGAGTGCTTTTGCCGTGCCGATTGTTATTTTCCTCGCAACTGGATTGATTGAAAAATATTCACTGAACGGGAATTTTTCAGTCGATACCGTTGAAACCAGTGTTGTGGTGAATGCTTTGCCGGAAGAAGCCTGGCAGGCATTGTTTGAATTTGACACCTTGAGCGGAGAAACATCAGGGTTGATTAAATTGGGACTTCCTACACCTTACAAAGCCAGTGTTGATTCGATGGCAGTTGGAGCCACCAGGATCTGTTATTTTGAACCTGGCAATATCGTTCAGGAAATTACACGGTTGGAACCCGGCAGGTTAATGGAAGTAAAAGTCATTGACTACCAGTTGGTTGGTAAAAACTGGATTCAATTCACCAAGGCTGTTTATACGCTCCACCCTGTTGACAGCAAGCGAACCGAAGTGACTCGCAGCACCAGTTATTCTTCCCAACTTTCACCCCGGTTTTACTGGCGAACCCTGGAATCTTTGGCAATCGATGCCGAACACGTCTATGTTCTGGACAACCTAAAAAGAAAACTTGAAAATTGATGTGCTACCTGCATAATTCTTTAGTAGCCTCTGAAAAAACCTTTCAAAAACCACAGAAAAACCACCTCGAAAACCAACCAAAAACCCACGCCCATGCCCAAAAAAAAGACGACCCGAATCACAAAAGCAAAACGTGAAAAGGCCGCACAGATAGCAGCCATTCTGGACGAGCTTTACCCGGAAGTGCCCATTCCGCTGGAACATTCTGATCCCTACACCTTGCTCATAGCGGTGCTCCTCTCCGCACAGTGCACCGACGAGCGGGTCAACAAGGTGACGCCCCATTTATTCGCACTGGCGCATACCCCGGAGGAAATGGCGCAGCAGGATGTGAGCACCATCGAGGACATCATCCGCCCCTGTGGCCTGGCACCCCGCAAGGCGAAGGCCATTTCGGAACTCTCGAAGATTCTGGTGGAGAAGTACAAGGGCCAGGTTCCGGAAGATTGGGAGGCACTCGAAGCTCTGCCAGGTGTGGGTCACAAAACCGCCTCTGTAGTTATGTCCCAGGCCTTCGGAAAACCCGCTTTTCCGGTGGACACCCACATCCACCGCCTGGCCTGGCGCTGGGGCCTCAGCAATGGCAAAAACGTGGAACAGACAGAACGGGACCTCAAGGCCCTCTTTCCCGAAGAAAGCTGGAACAAACTGCACCTGCAGATCATCTACTTCGGCCGTGAATACTGCCCCGCCCGCGGCCACGATCCCCGTCAATGCCCCATCTGCAGCAAGTTCGGCAGGAAGGAATTGTTTAGGGAGTAGGGAGTAGGGAGTAGAGACGTTGCACCGCAACGTCTGGCCCAGCACCCACCAATTCAACAATTCAACAGTCTCAACAATTCAACAGTCTCAAAATGCCGCTTAAGGAAGCTTGTGTTGAAAGCCTGCAAGAGGCACTGGCCGCTGAGCGGCAGGGTGCCGACCGGTTGGAGCTTTGTTCCAGGCTGGAGGTGGGCGGCTTGACACCGGGTGTTGAATTGGCACAGGAAGTACTGAATGCCGTCAGTATTCCGGTGATGCTGATGATCCGTTGCCGGGAGGGAGACTTCTGCTACTCCCCGGTTGAAGTCGATGAAATGCTCCGGCAAATAGCGACATTCAAAGCATTGAACAGTCCTCAACTGGCAGGATTCGTCACCGGTGCGCTCACTGAAGTGGGCACCGTGGATGTGCCAACTCTAAGCCGCCTTGCCGGTGCTGCCCAGCCCTACCCCATCACCTTTCACAAGGCCATCGATGAATGCCCGGATCCACTCGCTGCCATCCAGGTTTTGAAGACCCTTCCAGGAATTACCCGGGTGCTCAGCTCAGGTGGTGCGTCAACAGCGCAGGAAGGAGCAGAAATGCTCATGTCCATGATCGCTGCTGCCGGAGATGATCTGACCATCATCGCAGCCGGCAAAGTGACCCATGAAAACCTGGCCGCTTTGCACCGTTCGATCGGTGCCAGCGAATACCACGGCCGCCTGATCGTCGGCAACCTAAAACCCCTCTAAACCTCCCGGCGAATGCCGGGATCAACTCCCCTCAACCCTCCATTACCTCATTGCAATTTAAACCGCACCGGCAGGGTAAACTGCACCCGCACCGGGCGCCCACCCTGCATGCCGGGGTGCCACCGAGGCATCGATTTGATTACCCTCACCGCCTCTGCTCCCAAACCTCCGCCGGGGTCCCGTAGCACCTGGATTCCGGACACCGAGCCATCTGTTTCCACTACAAAGCGAACGGCCACCAGCCCTTCGATGGCCAATTCGCGGGCAATAGAAGGATAAATGAGCCGGCTTTGGATAAAGCCCAGCAGCGTCGCATCTGAACATTTTTTACGCTCCTCCCGGTCACTTATCTGTTCACAGCCGGGGAACATCGGCGGCACTTCCACGATGATGTAAAGGGAATCGGGTTCAGGAATTTTGGGCCGTGGCGGCGGCGCGCTGACGACAGGCCTTGGTATTGCCGGTTCCGGATCGGCCATTGGTTCGCCGGGGTCCGGGTTCTGAAAAACAACGGGCTCCACAGGCAGGTCGGAAGGAACAACCTCGATTTTGGTGGGTATGGGTTTCGGTGGTTTCTTCTCAGGCTGTGCCGTCCGGGGTGTTTCCTTCATTTCTATCTCCTCCAGCGGCAGGTAGGAGTAAGCATCGTGGTTCACGCCGGTTGCGAAGCGAGTAAAAGAAAAGGCAATGACGGCAACGGCAATGGCCACCGTAAACCCAATGTTCAGCGAAAGCGAACGATGCCGGGCCCAGCGGTGGTCGCGAAGGATTTTTCTGGATGCATGCGTTTTGCGGGCGGAATATCTAAAAAGTTGAATGGCGAGGACCACAAAAAAGATCAGTCCGAGAAGGGCCAAAGCTGCCTGCGTGGCGTTCATTTCAAATGTCATGGCGGCAAGTTTTTGAGTCCGGCAAAAGCAGGGCAGGACAGTCATGATGCCTGACAGCATTCTCTTATTCGCCCTTCGGGCAATGCCGGAACTGGTTAAAAGATCAATAAAACTTACCGGTAAGAATCACAGGAAAGATGAGGCGCCAGGCCTTTTTGGTGGGAGGCTCTCAGTCGTTTTCGTACATCTCGTTTTGCCGGTCAGGAAGAGGCGCTTCTTCTTTTGCAAAAAGCACCACCACCACCTGGATGACCACGAGAATGGGCAAAAGAACTGCCCCTGCCGCCGCCCAATACAACGAGTCGAAAAAAGCCGCCGTGAGTGTAACACCCATCAACAGGACGAAAACGATCAATGTAATTGTACGGTAAGCCATTTTATAGGGATGAGGGATGAGGGATGAGGGATGAGGAATCGAGGAATCGAGGAACTGATGAATCGAGGGTGCTAGCCCCCAAACTCTACACTCTAAACTCTACACCCTAAACCCCTCAATGGCACATCGGCAGGTTGTCCATTTGATCCCAGAAGAAGAATTCACCGGGGATGTGGAAATTGAAGCCTCTGGCCAGGAACAGGATTGCGAAGAAAACAAGAAAAGCCGGGTAGAGTTTTTTCAGGAAATTGCGCAAGCGAAGGGAAAGCATGTTTCCGAAGAAAACAGAAGTGAGCATGACGGGCCAGGTGCCCAGTCCGAACAGGGCCATGTATGCGGCGCCTTCCACCACGCCGGCGGTGCTGACGGCCCCGGCAATGGCCAGGTACACCAATCCGCAGGGCAGAAAACCATTGAGAATACCAATGCCGAGCGGTGCCAATGGGCTGGTACTTTTGAGGGTGCGGCCCAGGCGGGTTTTCAGACCGAAATAGAACTTTTCCACCACAGGCAGGGACAACAGGCGGTTCTCAACATTGATACTCAGCAAAGCTATGAGCAGCAGGGCCACCCCCAGGGCAATGACGAGGTACTTTTGAAAGCCTGCGATGAAAAGACCCTTTCCGATCAAACCGATGATGAGGCCGAGCAGGGCATAAGTGGCAATGCGGCCCAGGTTGTAGAGAACGGCCCGCCAGAGCAAGCCACCCTGCTTTTGCGAACCAACCGTGAGCGCAATGGGACCACACATGCCCACACAGTGCACGCTGCCAAAAAGTCCAATTGTAAATGCGGTCCAGAGTATCATGGCTGGTTCTGTGATTTACACCTGTGCCAAAGGTATGTTTCTCAGTTTTTTACGGGCTTCATAAGTGCTCAGCCCCACCCCAATGAGTACGATGGTGAGCGAACTGGCCGGCATGAGAATGGCTGCCACCAGCGGCGACAAAGTACCCGTTACGGCAAAGGAAAGCCCGATGACATTGTAAATGCCTGCGAAAATCCAGGTTTTGTAAACGGCCTTCAGCGAACTGCGCACATAATCCATAAAAGCTGGCAGGTCCTCAAAGCGCCGTGAGTCCAGAATGGCATCGCAGGCAGGGGTGAAATTGTTGGCATTTTCGGAAATGGCGATGCCCACATTGCTCTGCGCCAGGGCACCGGCGTCGTTCAGGCCATCTCCCAGGAAAAGCACCCGGTGTCCTTCCTGTTGTTTTTGCTTCACAAAATTGAGCTTGTCAGCCGGGCTCTGATTGGCAAAAAACCAATTGTCTTTGTCATTTTTTCCTTCGGCAAAATGGCTTTGGAGCAGGGCCTTCTCCCGGTCGTTGTCGCCGGTGAGCAAGTAAGTCTTTGCCCAGGACCTGAAGTAGCTCAAAACAGCATCGGCACCATTGCGCAGCGAGCTTCTCAAATGGAAACAGCCCAGAAATTCACCATCGATTTCGATGCAAACCGAAGCACCTGCATTGTTTTTGAAAGTTGCCGCAAAACCGTCCGCTCCGGCTTCCTTGCCCAGTATGAAAGACCTGGAGCCAATTCGAAGCCAGTGGCCGTTGACTTTTCCGCTTATCCCCTTTCCAGGTACTTCTTCAAAGGCCTCCACCTTCTGATAGGCTTCGGCTGCGCCAAAATGGTTGTCGAGGTATTTGCTCACCGGGTGGGTGGACTGACGTACCAGGGTCTTCACCAGGCTTTTTTGATCTCCACTGAGTTCTTTTCCTTCGTAAACGAGGGCCCCTTTGCTGCTGTAGGTGAGGGTCCCTGTTTTATCGAAGATGACGGTGTCAATGTGGTTGAGCACCTCAATGACATTCGTATTCTTCAGGTAAAAGCCTCGCTGCGAAAGAATCCTGACGGCATTGCCGAGGGTGAATGGAATGTTGAGGGCCAGGGCGCAGGGGCAGGCAATGATCAGTACTGCCGTGAATGCGAAAATGGCCGTTTCCCGGTCTTTTGGGAACCAGTAAATCAGAGTTGCGAAAGCGATGAGGAGAATGACCACTGTGAAATACCGCCCTACCCGGTCGGCCAGTTGGCTGGTGCCGTCGAGTTTTTCCTGTTTGAAACTGTGGTCGTTCCACAGGCGTGTGAGGTAGGATTGGGAAACGGCTTTTGTCAGCAAAACCTCCACAGCGCTGCCGTTGTGGCGCCCGCCTGCAAACACCTCTTCGGTCTCCCGTTTGTCCACCAGTTCGGACTCACCGGTCACAAAGCTGTAATCGATGCTAGAACATCCTTTCTTCAGAATGCCGTCAGCGGGTATGATCTCCCCATGGCGCAACCGGATGGTGTCACCGGCTTTGAGCTTATTGAGTGCCACCGTCTTTTCTCCTTCCTCTGGATCCAGCAACACGGCAGCAACGGGGAAATAGGATTTGTAATCCCTGTCAAAAGAAATCCGGTGGTAAGTGAGCGATTGGTACCATTTGCCGATGAGCAGGAAGAAAACCAGCCCTGCGAGGCTGTCCATATAGCCTGCCCCTGCGCCGCTGATGATCTCGTATGCACTGCGTAAAAACAGCACGGTCATGCCCAGTGCCAGGGGCACATCGATGCCGGGGTTCCAGGTGCGCAGGCTGTGCCAGGCCGATTTCAGGTAGTCCTGACCGGAATAGAGGAACACCGGCAGAGCCAGCAGGATGTTGATGTAGCCGAAAAGTTGACGAAAAGTTGCCTCCTCCTCGCTCAGCCCCAGGTACTCCGGAAAACTGAGCAGCATGATGTTGCCAAAAGCAAAGCCGGCGACGCCGAGTTGATAGATGAGCCGGCGGTTGTAGGCCTTCCGTTCTCCTTTCTCCAGTGTGGCCATGTTCAGCTCTGGGGCATAGCCGATGGAGGCCAGTAGTTCCACAATTTTCCGAAGGGAAGTCTCATTGGGGTTGTAGGTGATGGCGGCTTCTTTGCGAAGGAAATTCACCTTGGAATCCCGGATGCCGGGTGCGAGCTTGTACAGGTTCTCCAGCAACCAGATGCAGGATGCACAGTGAATCTGCGGGAGGTGGAATGCCACCCGGGCGATACGACCGTCGTTGAAATCGAGAATTTTGGAAGCCACTTCTGCGTCGTCGAGCCAGGCGTATTGTTCCAGCTTCCGGCCTTTCAATGACACCCCGGCCTTTTCTTCGATTTCATAGAACTGGCACATGTCATTGCTCTGGAGTATTTCATAAACCATCCGGCACCCCTGACAGCAAAAGGGCTTGTCATCAAATTGAACGAGCTCATCGCTGCAATTTTCACCACAGTGGTAACACGCGGGCGGAGAAGACCGGGTGGTCAATGTATCGGCAGGATGTGAAGAGGTGTTGGCAGTCATTTCAGACGCTGAGATTCAAAATGGCTTGGCCGGAAAGTGAATTCCGGGCCCTGCTTTTTTATTTTGTCGCTTCGCAATGGTAGTGTTTTTCACTGGTAGCGACTACGAATGGACAAAGTTAGACAGGCCGCTGCGAGGCAAATGTTGACATAAGTCACTCTGGCGTTTTGACAATTGTCATAATCGGGCCCTGCCCGTTCAGGATATGTTTGTTCTTGGTTCTGAACCATCATACCCACTTCCACCACACCAAATTTTATCATGATCAAACAGATTCTCTGCCTCACTGATTTTTCTGAAAGCGCTGAAAACGCAAAAGCCGTTGCGCTTTCCATTGCCAAAAGAACCAATGCCAGGATCAATTTTGTGCATGGAATGACCGTTGGGCTGATTTGGGATGAACTGAATGAAGAAACCCGGAGGAAATACCCGGAAATTGCGCATCTCGTCAACGAGGCAAAAAAGAGATTGTCGGTACTGGTTGAAGAATGTAAAAAAGACGGGTATGATTGCAGCTATGAAATTCGCTATGCCGACGGACAAAGAAACATGTCCAACCAGCTTCTACAGGGAGAATACGACCTGCTGATCATGGGGGCACAAGGCTTTGGAGACCGCTCCCAATTTTCCATTGGTGCCAATGCGGTGAAAATCCTCCGGACAGCCAAAAGGCCCGTCCTCATCATCAAAGACCTCCCTCAAAAAGAAATCAGCTTCGAAACAGTGGTCTTTGCCACTGGTATGGAACCGGACACGCACCCGGCTTTTGAAAAGTTGTTGGAGTTCAGCAAGGAGTTCGGATCCAGGGAAATGCACCTGCTGGCCGTTACAACTCCGCATAATTTTCAGCCCACCAGCAAGGTAATGGAGACCATGCGAAAATTTGTCTCCAACCACAAGCTGAACAATATTTACCTGCACAATCTAAACCACTACAGCGTGGAAGCCGGCATCCTCGAATTTGCGGTTGAGATTGATGCTGACTTGCTGGCCATAGCCAACCACGGCAGAAATGACATCACAGGTTTGTTCATCGAGAGTATTCCGGAAAACCTGGTGAAGTATGGACATTTTCCGGTTTTGAGCATCAGGGTGTGATGCATTTCGCCGTCTTCTAATAGGAAAGCGGAATCCAGTGGCGACCGGATTCCGCTTTCCTATTTAATTTCAAATCGTGCCTACTCCAGTACGAACCGGATCGGCAGTGTAAACATTACCCGCACTGGGCGGCCTCTTTGTTTGCCGGGGTTCCAGGGAGGCATCATACTCACCACCCTCGCGGCTTCTTCACCGCATCCGGCGCCAATATCCCTGACAACCTTGATATTGGAAACGCTGCCATCTGGTTCCACAACGAATTGGAGTACCACCATGCCTTCGATACCATTTTCACGGGCTACCGGTGGATATTGGATATTGGAGTAAATGAACTCCATGAGTTTTTCTTCGGCGCATTGCTTGCGTTCTGCCTTGTCGGTCAGATGCTCACACCCCGGAAAGGTTGGGTTTTCTTCCACTACCTTGAAAATCTCGCCCTCTTTGGGAGGTGGGGGTGGTGGCGGCGGCGGTGGTGCAGCCACTTCCGTTTTGACCGGAGCTGGGGGCGCCTCGATGGCCGTTTCCTCGCTGATGCTCTGGTCTTCAAAAACAACCGTTTCAAGTTCCGGCAGATCTTCAGCCACGGCAACAAAAGCCTGTGGTTGAGGCGGAGGAGGTGGAGGCGGAGGTGGAGGCTCAGCAGTACGGGGAGTTTCTACTTCTATGTCATCTGAAATGTCTGTCAGGTACATGGACATGTCAAATTTTTTCTCGTACCTGGTCCAACTGAATGCAAAAATCATCAGTAACAATGTCGCAACCAAGCTCAACATTCCGAAGCTCGGGATCAGCTTGAAGGTGTCAACTTCAGGGTATTTCACCACGGCAAGGTGTTTCGCTTTATCCTGCTTGTGATGCTCTGCAGCAAGTTTGGGTGCGACGTTCTGAAAGTAGTATTTAAAAGCCCAGACTACAGCAATCAGCAAAACGATCAGTACCCCGGCTCCCAGGAGCACATAGGTTGTTGTGAGTTCGAGTGTCATGGCGAATGTATTTTGGGTTTGAAGATCTGGTCAGCTTTGCAGCTTTGTCGGGATTAAATTAGCTGGACGACGTTGCAGGCAAGCTGGCATTCATTCACCATGACAAATGATTTTGGTCAACACCTGAATGACAAAAGCGGCAATCATTGCTATGAATGCCGCTTTTGCAGGTGTCAGACTTCCGAAAAGTATTACTCGAGTTTGAATCGAATCGGAAGGTTAAATTGTACCCTCACTGGGCGTCCGCGTTGCTTGCCGGGCTCCCATTTGGGCATCATCTTCACAATGCGGAGGGCTTCCTCTCCACAACCGGCGCCGATATCACGAACGACTTCCGGAGCAGTGATGGAACCATCCTTTTCCACGACGAATTTTACGACGACCATTCCTTCTACACCGTTCTCACGGGCAATGGCCGGGTACTTGATGTTGCTGTAAATGAACTGCAACATCTTTTCGTCAGAACATTTTTTCTTCTCCATCCTGTCGGTGATGTTTTCACACCCGGGGAAGGATGGGTTGTCTTCAACCACTTTGAAGATCTCTTCTTCTTTTGGTGGTGGTGGTGGCGGAGGTGGAGGTGGTGGCGCTTTTTCCACAACGGGTGGTGGAGCTTCCACGACCGTTTCTTCTTCGATTGACTGGTCCTCGAACACCACGGTCTCCTCGATGGATACATCGTTGGGCACCTCCTGAATTACAGGTGGTGGCGGCGGTGGAGGTGGAGGTGGCGGCTCAGCTGTACGGGGCGTTTCGACTTCAATTTCTTCCTCGAGGGTATCGAGGTAGGCTGAAATGTCGATGTTCTTTTCGTATTGAGTCCAGCTGAAGGCGAGGATCATCAACACGATTGCGACCAGCAGCCCGTAGTTCAGCAGGGTTCCCCGCAATGAGAATGTATCCACTTCCGGATACTTGTTGCGGCCTTCCAGCGGAGAACTGAAAGTGCGCTTTTGGGGCCCTTCGGTAAGGTTTTTCTCAAATCGCTTCTTGTAAACGGATCGGATTACAAAAGTGAGAACGACTGTGAAAATCACCAAAACCAGGGCAGTAATCAAGACGGCAGAACCCGTGATTTCAAAATCCATAGTTAAGAGGTTTTGTTGACAAAGAATCGGAATAAGTATAAACCGGCAAATGCGCCGCAAATGTTAGCAACGATATCCAATAGTTCAAAAAATCGGTCAGGAAAATAGGCATATTGAATGATTTCCAACCCAAAACCGTACAGTGAACAACAAAAGAACACTATCCAGGCTGTTCGGTTGGTCAATCTTGCAATTTTCCAAAAACCCCAAAGAAACGAAACGGCCAGCCCAAAGTAAGCAAAAAAATGTTCAAGCTTGTCAATGGACATCAGATCAACCGGCAAACTCACGCCACCCCTGGTACTGAAATAGGCAATGAGGAGTGTAAGGACGATTGCCGGTAAAAAATACTTCAAGCCGTTAGGTCTTTCGTGCAAGACAGTTGAAAGATGTATATCCGGTTAAATTTGGTGGGTGGGCAGAAAAAAAATATTAACTCACCAAAGCTTTGTAGGCCTCAGCATCCAAAAGATCATTCAACTCTTCAGGTTTGGTCATTTCGATCTTGATGATCCATCCCTCACCGTAAGGGTCCGAATTGATCAGGGTAGGATCATCACCTCCATCTTCAGAAATGGCCTCGTTCATTTCCAGCACCTTTCCGGAAACAGGCATGAACAAGTCAGAAGTGGTTTTGACGGCCTCCACGGTTCCAAAAACATCGTGCTGGTTCAGCTCTTCATCAATGGTATCCACATCCACGTAAACGATGTCACCCAACTCACTCTGGGCAAAATCAGTGACACCTACATAGGCGATGTTGCCATCTTCCACACGAATCCATTCGTGATCTTTTGTGTACTTAAGTTCCTTCGGAAAATTCATCAGTAATTACTTGGTTGGTTAGTTAGCTATTGTTTCGCTTCACAGCTGTGTCTGATTCTACAGCGGCGCCAAATTTAGTTGTTTTTGTAAAACCCAAGCCAAGAATGAAATTTTTCACCTCAACTAATTCAGACAAAGCAGATTCTCACTGTTGCCGGCAAAATATCCGCACAAGAAGTTATGGGAGATTAAGAGAAAGGACTATCTTTGCCCGCCGAATTGAAAACGGGTGGTGAAAAACGAATTTCAGGCCCTGATTTTCAGACTAAAAGCAAAATTCTTAGCAATGAAAAGTGATATCCATCCAAAGAACTACCGTCTCGTTGTCTTCAAAGACTTTTCCGCCAATACGGCATTTCTGAGCCGTTCTTGCGCTGAAACCAAAGAAACAATCGTTTGGGAAGACGGTAAAGAATACCCATTGGTGAAACTGGAGATTTCTTCTGATTCTCACCCATTCTTCACCGGTAAGATGAAATTCGTTGACTCAGCTGGTCGTATCGACAAGTTCAACAAGCGTTTTTCAAAGACCAAGTTTGCCAAAACCGACACTGAGTAATCCACGGCAGACTTACCCGGGTTCAGAAAAAAGCCTCAGCGATTGCGTTGGGGCTTTTTTCTTACATTAGCCCCGCCTTAATACGTCATCAACGAACTGGTCGGAGGCATTCAGCTTTAAGTGCTTAAGAACCAGCAGCTTACACCGAATTACAACAGTCTTAGCTTTGATCCATTCATGAGGAATCTGATTCTTTTCGAAAACGAAACCAGGACGAACCTTCTTCCTTTCACATACACCCGCCCCTGCTGCGAAATACGTCTGGGTATCCTCAACATCCGGGAAAAGTGGGAAAAAGCCATGAACGGCTCTGGTTCCTTCATCACCCAGGATTACCTGACCGACCTCTACGACATATCCCTCAGCGATAAGAATTACCTCATCAATGGAGCTGTGTTGCCGACTCCCGAAGTCGTTAATCAGATTCTTCAACTGGGGGTGGGAGAAGCTTTGGTGAACAACGATGAATTGATTGCCGCCCTGCTCGACCTTGACCAATTCAACAGGCTGGTAGACGATGACATCGAGGTATTCAGCAGCTACGACCTCAGCGAATCGCAGAGTTTGATAAAGGTGAACAACCTGTGGAACCTCTTCACGCTGCTGGATTGGTCCATCCGGTGGGATTTTGACAAAATTACCGAGGGACGCACTTCAGAACCCCTGCCGGAATCAAACACCCTGATCGGCAGCCCGAACTGGCTCTTCATAGAAAAGGGTGCCTTGGTTGAAGGGGCAACCATCAATACCAGCGCCGGCCCGGTTTACATAGGAAAGAACGCAACCGTCATGGAAGGTTCGAACATCAGAGGCCCCTTCGCATTGGGTGAAAAGGGTACGGTTAAAATGGGTGCTAAAATTTATGGCCCCACGGCGGCAGGCCCCTACTCTACCCTCGGCGGTGAAATCAAAAATGTGCTGATGCTGGAACACGCCAGCAAAGGGCATGAAGGTTACATTGGCAATTCAGTAATCGGTGCCTGGTGTAATCTTGGAGCCGACACCAACTGCTCAAACCTCAAAAACAACTGGACCGAAGTCAAAATCTGGGATTTCGAAAAAAGAGCGCTCTTGCCCTCCGGGCAACTGAAAGCCGGGCTTTTCCTGGGAGACTACAGCATGACCAGCATCAACTCCATGTTCAACACCGGTACTGTAGTGGGCATTTGCTGCAACATTTTCGGTTCCGGTTTCCCCGAGAAATTCATCCCTTCCTTTACCTGGGGAGGAACCAATGGCTCGCAGACCTACCTGATAGACAAAGCCCTGGCCGCCATCGAAAGAATGAAGAACATCCATAAACAACCTTTCTCGGTAGAAGAGCGCATCATGCTGCTGAAAGTGTTTGAAGAATCAGCCCGGTACAGGACCTGGGAGAAAAAATCAGATACAATGTCCTACCTGAAGGCAGCCAGAGATAATTGAAGACTGAGCCTGCCTTTTACTTTGGAGATATTAGGGAACCGGTTGGTTTAGAGGGGTTTAGAGGGGTTTAGAGAACGTTATGGGCAGGCACTCGTAATGGGTGTTCGCTGTCTAATACACTTTGTCTTGAGTATGACTTCCATTCAATGTCCTTAAGAATGCCGTGCATTTCGCTCGAAGGTAGACATCCTTCCAGGCGCTAGGCATTCCCATCGTACTGATACAATTTCAGGGTCTCGATGATCCTGATGAGCTTTTCTGCATAGGCTTTATCGGTGGCGTAACCAGCCTTTTTGAGGCCCCTGGCCCATTTCCGGTAATCGTTGCCATACTTCTTCAAATGTGCGTACCGGTTGGTTCCCAAAAGCCTGGCATGGGCTTCGAACGATTCTTCCGCTGTTTCAAATACCCTGAACATGTCGTACTTGTCATCATCGGCGTAATTCCTGCAAGTGCAGCCCAGGCATTTGCGCTTGCACTTGATTCCGAAGTGATTGTTGGACTGAAGGGCCAGTTTGCTCATGCCGGCATTGGACTCCAGCAGGGCCTGCGCCAGGGTGATACTCACCGGAATCTGATGGGCCCTTGCCGACCGTTTTGCATTGTCGAGGTTTTGCCGGACATAATCGAGGCAAATGGTAAATTTCTGTTCCACAATGCTTGCCGGAACTCCTTTTTCATAAGCCAGGTCAGGATTGAGGATGAAGGTGAGGTTGCCAAAATCAGAAGACTTCCAAGTGGCTGAGCTTGCCTTGCTATTTTTGTCATTTCCGGGCTCCGGAAATTTGGGCAATACAGACAGTTTTTCGTCTTCAGGTTTTTCGAGGAAATGGACCGACTCTGTCACCTCCACCACCGGCTTCCCACCGATTTTGAGCTGAACATCTACATCCCGGACAGCAAAAAGGTAGAAGAGGATGAGTCCAACAGAATACTCAAACCAGTACCTCCTCAGCTTTCTGTAAAACCACCGACCACCATACTCCCAGGGATTTACCACTTCTTTCTGCATCACTGTTACTTTTTGTTAGGCCCATCCTCCGGCATTCTGATTGGTGATTTCCAAACACAAAAGAAACAATTTGTTTTATTTTAAGCAAAATTATCAAAAACTTTTTGTTTTATCTTTTCTTCTTGCAAACACAAGGCAGTGGCGACAATAGCTCAAAACTTCTGACAGGCTTTACATTTGCAAAAAAACATTCCATGCTTTTAGTGGCCGACGGTGGTGCAACCAAAATTGACTGGGCCTGGACGCTCGATGCTGGCGAAACCGCTTTTGCAGAAACTGGTGGTTTCAATCCAACCTACGGCAAGGCTGACCTTCGGGAAAAGCTGAAAAAAGAATTGGCCGATCTCCCCCATCCGGCAGGGCGCATGGAACTGTACTATTATGGTGCAGGATGCCGTGCCCCGGAGGCTGTTGGAAGGGCCAGGGCTGTGCTGCAAGCAGTTTGGCCGCAGGCCGAAGTAAATGTATTTGATGACCTGTTGGGAGCAGCCCGGGCAACTTGCGGCACTCAGCCCGGGATCGTCTGCATCCTGGGCACGGGTTCCAACTCCATGTGCTTCGACGGAGAAAAGGTGGTTGACCAGATCCCCAATCTGGGAGTTTTGTTAGGTGATGAAGGCAGCGGCGCACATATCGGCAAAGAATTGCTCAGGGCCTATTTCTACCGTGAAATGCCGGATCACATCAGGCAATTACTCAGCCCGAAATTGCCCGGAGGGCGAGATGAATTCATTAAAACACTGTACGCCCAGTCCAACGCAGGTTCTTTCCTGGCTTCCTTCGTAAAATTGGTTGCCGGGCTCAAGTCAGATGCCTGGCTGAACGGTTTGGTGCAATCATGTCTGGAAGAATTTGTTCAGAGGCATGTATTAAAATACCCGGGGGCAGCGGCCCTACCCGTTCATTTCTGTGGGTCCATCGCCTGGCATTTTGGGTCGCAATTGGATGCAGTTTTGCAGAAGCACAGTCTTCGAAAAGGAAAGGTCCTGAGAAAACCCATTGCCGAACTTTTCAAATTTCACCTGAACAATGCATCTTCGCAGCCCTTTACCTCGGACAGGAAAAACAGCTGAGAACCCCGCCCGGTCTGTCCGGAAGCCCAACCAAATTTTACCGGTAAAACCCTGATACGATGAGTGACAAACCCATTAAGCGAATAGGTGTGTACACCTCCGGTGGCGATGCGCCCGGTATGAATGCTGCCCTGAGGGCGGTTGTGAGGACGGGCATCTTCCGAGGACTGGATGTTTACGGTATTTACAGTGGTTATGAAGGAATGATCAACGACGATATCAAAAAGCTGAATGTCCGTGATGTTGGCAATATCATTCAGCGGGGTGGTACCTTCTTGAAAACTGCCCGCAGCATGGAGTTCATGACACCTGAGGGCCGTAAAAAAGCCCACGCCAGTTTAAAGCGCCACAAAATCCAGGCCTTGGTGGCATTGGGCGGCAACGGAACCTTCACCGGTGCCCAGGTTTTTCACGAGGAATATGGCATTCCGGTGGTAGGTGTTCCTTGCACCATCGACAACGACCTCTACGGCACCGATGTCACCATCGGTTTTGACACCGCAGTAAATACAGCCATCGATGCGGTGGACAAGATCCGCGACACCGCTGAATCGCACAACAGGGTCTTCTTCATTGAAGTAATGGGACGCAACTCAGGCTACATCGCCCTTTACACAGCCATCGGAAGCGGAGCCACGACCGTGCTTCTTCCGGAAAGGGAAACCTCCATGGAAGAGCTCGTCCGGATTCTAAATCAGGAGGCGGTCAAAAACAAAGCATTCTCCCTGGTCGTCGTTGCCGAAGGAAACAAACTGGGTAAGACCCAGGACATTGCCGAAGAGGTAAAGCAAAGGCTGAAACTGGAAGAAGACGTGAGGGTGACCGTGGTGGGCCACATGCAACGCGGTGGCTCCCCGTCTGGCTTTGACCGTTTGGTAGCTACCCGCCTCGGCAATGCCGCCGTGGAAGCAATCCTCCAGGGCTACAAAAACGCCATGGTAGGCATCTCCAACAATCAACTCAAACACACGCCCCTCTCCATTGCCATCAAAAACGAAAAGGAAATCAACATGGACCTGTTGAGGATGATCGAAATGCTGGCAGTGTGATTGAGGTTGAGGAGGCGAGGATTTGAAGATTTGAAGATTTGAAGAATCGAGGAATGAGCGCCCCTATAGCCATCGGGGCAAAAAGCCATTTTCAATTGGAGTTGCCTGCAAGAGTCGTTGGTTGAGAGGAGTTGGCATTGATCTAAAACTTGGGTTTATATAGATTTAGGGCGACCGAGCGGAACCTCTCTAAACTTCTCTAAACCTCTCTAAACGAATGAGGGCACTTTTTGGCAGTGCCCTCAGGAATCGAGGAATCGAGAATGGTAACGTCTGTTCTTCTCCAAACCTCCCGGAGAATGCCGGGATCAACCCCTCTGTCTCTGGGCTCGTGCCTGCAAAAACAGGGATGCGGGTATCAAAAAATGAGGGAAGCGGTACACCATTTCGTAAACCCATTGGTGGAGGCTGTCGAGGGGAAACTGCCAGTAGAAATTGCCCAAGACACGGGCAGCAGCTGTGGCTGCTCCCCAAAACACGGCATAGAGCAGGAACCACCGGCTGAACCTGGCCGGCAGAAAAATTCCCACTGCTACCAAGAAGTCCAGAATTCCCGCTGTCTTCAGAAACATGATGGTTTGAGCAGCATCGGTGCCGAGGATGTGAATGGTCATGCTCATGAAAAGACCCGGCACCGGGTAATAGCCTATGGCATACAATCCGTGACAAGTGAAGGTCAGCGAGGTGGCTATTTTCATGGACAGTACCAAACGGTCGGTTATCCCGTGTTTGAGAAGAAAAATTAAGAAAAGCGGACTGCCGAATTGCAGAGCATATTCGAAGAACTGCCCGAAATGATAGAACCGGGCTTTGGTGTAAGCCAACGCCAGAAATACGAGTCCAATGCTTCCGGCAACCATCAACGCCCTGCCCCATCGCCCCAGCCTTGAAATGAATGCCGCTGCCAGAGCACAAATCAGGTAAAACCAGCCGAGCCCGTAAACGAGTCTGCTGATTGCGGCATCCACTGCCGGATTCCGGGCGTACTCATCCCAGGTCATACCCAATACAGTCTCAACCAGCCACCCCGACCAGTTCGGGTCCCATAGAATCTCACGGTAAGGGGCATCCCAGAAAAGGTGCTGGTAAGCCCGGCCGGCAAATACCGCAACGGTGGCCAGCTGAACCAGGCGAAAGATTACCGTATGTTTTTGATTTTCCAGTGTAAGTTGTTTTTTGTTCGCTTCGCAAAAATGCCCGGTAAAAAACCGGCACTTTCAACTAAAAACCAAAAGGGATGTTGCTTCAGCGTCGTAAAATCTGAACCTTGGACAGCAACAACATCATACAGGAAATCAGCTTTCGCACTGCCCGCAGCTCCGGTGCAGGCGGGCAGCACGTGAACAAAGTTGAGACCAAGGTGGATGTGCTTTTTGATGTTGATTCGTCAAAAGCTTTGAGCGAAGAAGAAAAAGAACTGGTCAGAAAACGGCTCAAGAACCGGATCAACAAAGACGGCTACCTAGTAGTCAGTTGCCAGGAAACCCGATCGCAGCGCAAAAACAAAGAGCTGGCAATTGAACTGCTGATCGATTTGCTTCGCAAAGCCGCAAGACCACCCAAAAAACGCCGACTGGCCAAACAATTGAAAGCTGATCCGGAAAAGCGCCTGGCCCGTAAAAAACTGCATTCCAGAAAAAAAGAGCTGAGAAAGCGGGTGGATTTGCCATAAGCTGCCAACCTTTGCAGCCAATTGCCACTGGAGCCATGCTGACTTATCCTAACCAAATCAACAATGGAAAAAATTACTTCGCAAGTGGAAGCTTCAAACAGCCATAACGGCACCAACCAGGAAATCCAACTCAACACAATAGAGGAAGCCGTTGAAGACATCCGGAATGGCAAGGTCATCATCGTCGTTGACGACGAAGACCGGGAAAACGAAGGGGATTTCATTTGCGCCGCAGAATGCATCACTCCGGAGATCATCAACTTCATGGCCACCCACGGCCGGGGGCTCATCTGCGCACCCATTGAAGAAAAAAGGGCCGATGAACTGGGCCTGACCATGATGGTCCCGGACAACACCTCCCTCCATGAAACGGCTTTTACGGTTTCCATTGACCTGATTGGCCACGGCTGCACCACCGGCATCTCGGCTTACGACCGGGCCACCGGCATCAAAGCCCTGGTGGATCCCAATACCAAACCAGAAGATTTTGCACGGCCGGGACACATCTTCCCGCTCAGGGCCAAATCCGGCGGCGTACTCCGCAGAACCGGCCACACTGAAGCTGCCATCGATCTGGCGAGGATGGCCGGATTCAAACCCGTAGGCGTGCTGGTAGAAATCCTCAACGAGGACGGCACCATGGCCCGCCTGCCCCAACTCATCAAGATTGCGAAGCGATTCGACCTCAAGGTTATCAGCATCAAAGACCTGGTGGCTTACCGGATGAAAAACGAAAGGCTCATCAAGCGGGAGTTCACCATGCCTTTCAAACACCGGCTCGGAGAGTTTGAACTAGTCGCCTACCGGCAATTGCAAACCGGTGACATCCACCTGGCCATCATCAAAGGCATCTGGCAACCCGACGAGCCCGTACTGGTGCGGGTACATTCCACCATGGAACACAACGAACTGCTGCAAATGATCATGGGCGACATGGCCCACCGCATCGATGTGGCCATGGAACACATTGCCAGAGAAGGCAAAGGCGCCCTCGTCATAATGCGACACAGCGACAAAGACGGCAACCTCCTCGATTGCCTCCACAACCTCAAGAAAAACAACGAACGCCGTTTCAGAATACCTGCTCAAAGCCGCCAAAAACAAGAGCAACGGGACTATGGCATCGGTGCCCAAATTCTCAGAGACCTCGGCATTTCCAAAATCAGACTACTCACCTCCAACACCACCCGCCGCATCGGCATGATAGGCTTCGGCCTCGAAATCGTAGAATTGGTCGGCTGGGAATGAGTTGGTGTGGAGTTTAGGGTGTAGGGTTTAGGGTGTAGAGTTTAGAGTGTAGAGTTTAGGGTTTGGGGGGGGATCCGTGGAAATCCGTGTAATAACACTATGTCACTCTGCGGTTAAATGAGTTTAGGTCGGTCCGGCCCCAGTCGATTCCTCGGTTACTGAGCGCACTGTAAAAAGTGTTATCCTCGTCAAAAGATGTTATTTCTTCTGAACAAAAGTCGGACAGAGTCCGACAAGATGTGGTCCCGGACAGAGTCCGGAACCAGCGTCACTGCTGGCGCCTCCCGAAATTTCTTCGGGACGTCCGGTGCCTCTTCCAGCCGGACTCTGTCCGGCAGATAAATGGTTGAAATTCCCAATGGAGTTAGTCAATCGGACTTTTTGCAGTGCCCTCATTCCTCGGTTCCTCAATTCTTCGATTCTTCAATTCCTCATAAAAAAAAACGCCCCGGTTGATTGCTCAGCCGGGGTGTTTTTCATTTGTCAGCAGCAGGTTTATTCCATCCTTCCGGGCAGGAACCAGCCCAGCCAAAGACCAACCAGTCCCCACTGAACTACCGAATCGATCAGGTAGCCCATGGAGGGCGTCTCGAACCAGGCGCTGTTCAGGTAGGAGATGGTCAGGTAACCGATCAAGCCTACAAACAGGGAGGACAAAACTGCGGTTTGCAGGTTGAGGCCCTGCATTTTGCCCAAAATCCAAATGAGCAGGATGGCTGAGAGCAAATCCACCACAAAACCCCGGATCATGCTCATGCCCATGTTCACATTCATTGACGAATAATAGCTGACCCTTGCCCAGGGCTTGCCGGCAGCCTCGCTTTGGTAGGCCTGCATTTCATCGTTACTTGCTCCAGGAGCCGGCTGCGGCATAAAGTAATGGCCGGGCTCCAGGTTTTCACTGAGCACCTGCATGACGGCATCCTGGTTGGGAGCATACTGCATTTCAGCCTGGTGCAGGCCGAGCGCTGCCCAAGACAGGAATTGCCAGATGAAGAGAATTACGGCTGCGACCAAAGCAGCAATCAGTCGATTTTTCATACGCATTGATTTTGATGTGAGAATTTATCAAGGTCAAAGGGGTTGGTAATGGTGCTGGGGTTTTGACCTTCAGGTGTATCCAATCAATGCTAACGAAAACCGGCTGCAAATGATTCAGTTCAGCACACCGAGCGCTTTGCCTACCTTGGTGAAAGCCGCAACGGCCTTTTCCAGGTGTTCCTGCTCGTGGGCTGCGGAAATCTGCACCCTGATGCGGGCCTTGCCTTTCGGCACCACGGGGTAGAAAAAGCCAATGACATAGATGCCTTCGTCCAACAGTTGCGCAGCGAACTTCTGCGCCAGCACCGCATCGTAAAGCATGATGGGCACAATGGGGTGCTCACCTGGCAGGATATCAAATCCTGCTTCGGTCATGGCTTTGCGGAACCATTTCGTATTGCGCTCAAGCTTGTCTCTTAGGTCGGTGGTTTCGCTGAGCATGTCCAGCACCGCCACCGAAGCGCCGGCAATGGCCGGGGCCAGGGTGTTCGAGAAGAGGTAAGGTCTGCTTCGCTGGCGCAACAGCTCCACGATTTCCTTTCTGGCGGCGGTGAAGCCACCCGATGCCCCACCAAGCGCTTTGCCGAAGGTACCGGTGATGATATCAATACGGCCCATCACGTTGCGGTACTCGTGGGTGCCCCGGCCGGTTTTGCCCATGAATCCGGTGGCATGGCACTCATCGATGCCTACCATGGCGTCGTATTTCTCAGCCAGGTCGCAGATCTTGTCCAGTTGCGCAATGACGCCATCCATGCTGAACACCCCGTCGGTGAAAATCAGGCGGCGACGGGCGCCCTGGGCTTCCTGGAGTTTGGCCTCCAAGTCGGCCATGTCGTTGTTTTTGTAACGGAAGCGCTGTGCCTTGCAAAGCCGTATCCCATCGATGATGCTGGCGTGGTTCAGTTCGTCGGAAAGAATGGCGTCTTCCGGCCCCAGCAAGGGTTCGAACAAACCGCCGTTCGCATCGAATGCAGCAGCGTAGAGGATGGCATCCTCCATGCCCAGGAAGTCGGCAATTTTCCGTTCCAGCTCTTTGTGTATGGTCTGCGTTCCGCAAATAAAGCGGACGGAAGAGAGGCCAAAGCCGTATTTATCAATGGCAGCGTGGGCGGCCTCTATCACCTTTGGGTGCGAGCTCAGCCCCAGGTAGTTGTTGGCACAGAAGTTCAGCACCTCCTTACCCTGATCGGTGGCTACACAGGCTCCCTGCGGTGTCACCAGGATGCGCTCTTCTTTGTAAAGGCCTGCGCTTCTTATCTCATCGAGTTCTTTCTGAATGGCGGGCTTGACATTATCAAACATGACAGTTGGTTTTTGATGTTGGTGATTGGGTGGTTCTTCGGCATTTTACCGAAGGAAAAAATGCTATATCAATTACATTCCTGAATCAACTTCTCTCAACGAATTAGAACTAATCCATCTTTACAATTTCCCTCGCTTCGCAATAGCCGTTGGCATGATCAAACGCTGGCAGGGTTCCGAACCCTGCCAGCGTTGAGTTTCTCAACAATTTTGAATGGCATACCTCATTTGCAGGTGCGCAATCATGTCCCCGGTCATCTTTTCGAGGTCGTAAGCGGGTTCCCAACCCCAATCACGGCGGGCTTCGGAATCATCGATGCTGTGGGGCCAGGATTCAGCAATGGCCTGACGGAAGTCCGGCTCGTAGCTTACCTTAAAAGTCGGTATTCGCTTCTGAATGGAGGCCGCAATTTCTGCCAGGGTGAAACTCATGCCCGCCACGTTGTAACTGGTTCGCACCCGCAGTTTTTCAGCCGGTGCATCCATGAGCATGAGGGTGGCACGGATGGCATCATCCATGTAGATCATGGGCAGGCAGGTGTCAGGTTTGAGAAAACAAACAAAAGGCTGACCCGACATGGCTTTGTGAAAGATTTCAACGGCATAGTCCGTGGTGCCGCCACCGGGCTCCGACTGGTGGCCGATGACACCTGGGTAGCGCAAGGAGCGCACATCCAGGCCGTAGCGCTCCCAGTAGTATTGCCCCCAAAGTTCTCCGGCCACTTTGCTGATGCCGTAAACGGTGGTGGGCTTCAGAACGGCGTCCTGTGGGGTGTTGTCTTTCGGGGCTCCTTCGCCGAAAACGGCAATGGAACTGGGGAAGAAAACTTTGGCCACGTTCATCTCACGGGCTACTTCCAGCACGTTGAACAAGCCTTTCATGTTGATCTCCCAGGTTCGCAGCGGAGCGGCCTCCCCCTTCGCCGACAGGATGGCGGCCAGGTGGTATATCTGTGTGATTCGGTGCTTGTTGACGATCTCGGCCATGCGGGCAATGTCCAGCACGTCCAGTTTTTCAAAACAGGCATCACCGGGTTCTCCGTCCCGGATATCGGTGGCGATGACCTTGTTGTAGCCGTGGGTTTTCCGGAGGGTTTGGGTCAGCACCGTGCCTATCTGGCCGGCAGCACCAATGATTAGGAATTTGTCTTGACTCATAGTTTGGTTAGGATAACGGCAATTTGCCGCCACGTTTCAATGATAATTCAATTGCGGGCCCAAGTTAAAAAAAGTAACAGGGCTTCCTGCGAACATTTGTCATCTCCGGGCGCATTTCCGGATTTTCACTTCGGGTATTCCGGCAATGCCTCCACAAAATGAAAATCCTCCTCCCCGTAGTCCATCCGGCAGCAGTAGCTGACCACGCCGTTGGTCACCAGCAGGTAGGGCACTTTCAAGGGCAGGTTGTAAGCAGCAATTTGCCGGAAAACGGCTTCGGTGATCTTGACATCCGGGGCTTTGCACTCCACCAGCAAAAAGGGCTTGGTGTCGGGGTCGTACACCAGTACGTCAAAACGCCGCTTCAGGCCATTGACCGTGATCATTTTCTCCACGGCCATTTTTGCCTTCGGGTAATGCAGCCCTTCGGTAAAATGCAGCAACAGCACCTGCCTCACCAGTTCTTCCTTTTCGGCAGCCACATACCGCCGCCGCACCGGATCGAATACGCAGTTTTTTCCTCCTCGCTTCGCAAATTTCAGGCGGGGGAAGTAGGCCTCGAAGTCAATTTCAATCATGCGGCAAAACAAGCAGTTTTTCCGAATACACCACCCTGCCCTGCTCGTCGGAAATTTTCAAAAACAAAACTTCATTCGCCCAGGACTCCGGAAGCGCCAGCTGGTTGGAGCGGCTCTGGAGCGTCGTGGTTTTGAGAACTGAGCCCTTCGAATCAAAAATCGAAGCTCCCGCAGGCAATTTTACCGAAGGAGGTAAAACGATGTTCAGTAGACCACGTGAAGGATTGGGATATACTTTGATCCCATCTTCCTCAACCCTTTCCGAATCCGCATTGATGGTGCCGTACCACTCATCGAACAGGGTTTGGAGGCTGTCAATGGGCTCCACCCCCGTTGGGGTGAGCACCACGTTCAGTTCCAGCCAGAAATTGCCAGGTTCATCATCGGGTTTGGCCACCCGCAGGAATGCCGAACGGGAAGAGGTCCCCTGAGCCATACAACGGGTATCGGCACCCGGCACATTGGCACCCTGAAGCGCAGCCATGAGCTTTTTGGCCAGCGGCCCCTCCTCTGCCAAAAAACGGGCTTCCATGGAATCGAGGATTTGCGGACCGAGCAGGATATTACCCTGAATGGAATAGTTGGGTCCGGTGATGTGGTTGGCATAGGCCAGGGTACTGGCGCCGGTATAGGCCGCCGTTCGTGGCTGGCCGTCGTCGTCAAAATCGGCGATGCCGTATTGCCTGTTGGCGTAGGTGCCACTACCGCAGGCGTCGTTTTCCACCAGCCACTCGATGATGTCAGCCGGTGCAAAACCCTCGGCCATCCGTGCCATGGCGTTGACGAGGTTGATGTGCACAGGCAGGCAAACGGTTGCCTGGGCGTTCACCCCTCCTTTGCCGGGAATGATGTCGTTGAGCAATATCACCCCGCCAAAAGCCGAAGCATCCACACAACTGGCACCGGCACTGCCCACCTCCCCGGTCTCAGGATCAACGGCAATGATGGAAAAGGTGTCCTGCCCTGACAATTGCGCAGCGAACAGAAAAAAGAAAAACAGAGAGAAAAGACGTGAATGGGTATTCATGAGCTCACAGTTTTTTTTTGAAGCGCTCTAAGATAATCAGAATGGTGAATTCAGCGGAATATGCACCTCCTACGAGGGATGAGGGATGAAAGTGCTAGCGCCTCCAAACCCTACACTCTACACTCTACACTCTAAACCCTAAACTTCATAACCACAGAGTTGAAGGAGTTGAAAACAGAGTTGAACAGAGTATTCCTGCTTAACCCCATAATCCTCCATAATCCTCCATAATCCTCTATAATCCTCCATAACCCTCCATAACCCTCCATAATCCTCCATAATCTCCTCTTGGCATGATATTAGCTATTTCCTTAATACAAACCGATTAAGAGCGGGCAATAGACCGACAGCTACCCTTCAAAAAAAGCGTCCCGTTCCGCAAATCCATCCCAAATCCGATTTAGGTGCAGTTGAAAAATACTGCCGAGACATTCCTATCTACGAGAAGACTACCCACAACAAGACTGTTGTCTGGTGGCTTGTGCCATTTGGTGCCGCCTGACAGATTTTACCGAAGGAAAAATAGTTGCTGCCCTGCAGCGACCTGACATAGCTATCCCTTTGAACATCAAACTTTTACTCCAGATCTATGAAAAACCTGATTACCCCTCCGAATTTCAAGAACAAGCTCACCTGGTGGTCTGCTGCCATGGTGGCGCTGGTGTCGCTGAGTGGTTTTATCGCTCAGCCACCGGCCTTTCTTTCAGCCGGCCTTTCATCGCATCTCCCGGTCAGTCGCTGGAACCAGCTCACGGTGAGCGAGCGTGACTCATTGACTGATGCTGACACCCTGACGATGGTACAGGGCTTTTACACCGGCCTCTGCAATGCAATGGGCGACAGTGTAAGGGTTGACATCACCGCACTGCCGGCTCCCCACGCTGCCGATGACACTACCCTGAACAATCTAAGCCCTGCACGGTGGGGACTAAGCTCGTTTTTCAATGGCCGCAAAACAGCCGGTGACTCCGGCAACAAATACTGCTTTACCTTTTCCGAAGCACAACCGGTGAACATCCATTCCGGTGAACACCGCCACTTCCACGGCACAGAGCAGATCTGGGTAACGGCCTACGACGGACTTACTCCGGTAAACCTATCTGCTCAACTCAACGGGCCCGCCACCCCCGCCACCATCAGCGGCGACGGCACGCCTGAAGTGCATTTCGATGCCAATGGGCAGGATGGCCCGGGTGTATGGTGGAGCGTCAGTTCTGACCTCATACCTGTAAATACTGTGTGCGTGGAATACTACCAGAACGGTGGAACAGCGGCCGGTGCCGAGCCATTCACCATTGAACTGGCCAACCTCAACCGCTGCTTTTTCGACGATCCACTGGCAGCCGCCGATCCGGCCAACCCGACCCCGGGAGCAGGCATCACCGACAGCCTCGTTCTGACGAAAAGCATAACGGGCCTGGCACCGGGAACAGTTCCCGGACAAGTGCTGGCCACCCTACAACTCTCTTTGGAAAATTCCGGAACCGCAACCCTGGATTCCCTCTCTATCGTTGACGATTTGGCCGATGTGTTGCCCGGAACCACTTTGGACAGCGTCATCAGCTATTCCATCAACGGAGTTTCTTCGGCGAGTGTGCTGCCAACGCTGAACCCCGGTTTTGACGGCATCAGCCAGACCAATTTACTGGATGGAATCAGCGGAAGTCTGGCACCGGGCGAAAGCCTCGCAATAGATGTACAACTGGCACTCGATGCCAATGAAATGGCTTCTTTCGGCCGTCCGGCCAATGCTGCTTTCGCCACCGGGCACACAGGCGGAACCCTGGCCAGTGCCACCTCCGATGCCCCCGCCGGCACCCCCGGTGACACAGGTGGAGTCATTGACCCCACGCCATTTTACCTTCCTTCGGTAAACCTGAGCAAGCTGGCTTATTCCCCAACGAGCCATTGCAACCTGACTGCCGGCAATGTGGAAATTCAACTGGAGCTGACCATCGCCAACAGCGGCAACACCACCCTTCACAACCTCCAGTTGACGGATGCCCTCGCTGCGCAATTGGGCAGCGCCTTTGTGGCCATCAAAACGCATCCGTTCATTTCCAACTCCACAGCTACGGTCAATCCATCCGTGGTAATGAGCTTCAACGGCAATGCCGGCAACGAACAGATTTTTGACGGAACCGGCGGCACATTGGAGCCGGGTCAAAGCATCGAAGTCACCATGATCATCGAGCTGGACCCCGATGCCGCAGGCGCACCTGCCAACCTCAGCAACCAGGCAGTTGTCAGTTGCGAAGCGACGGACGACCTGGGAAATGCACTGCCGGCCCTTTACAATGTCTCCGACAGCAGTGACCATGGTGACGATCCATTGAGCAACAATCCCGGTTTTGCCGGTGATACGGGCGGTTCCGATGATGCGACCCTCCTGAACCTGCCCTCCGTGCTGGTGAGCAGAAACATTGCTGGTGTGCAGCCGGCAGCCAGCGGCACCTTCGGAAATTTCGAAGCCATTATCGAGACCATCGTCTTCAACACAGGCAATGTCCCCCTGCAGAACCTGCAACTGAACGATGCAATCAACCAGGCCTCCAACCTGGGAAGCACATTTGTAAAAATCGCTTCGCAACCGGTAATCGTAGATTTTGGAGCCCACGGTACCCCTTCCAATGCTACCACAGATCCCGACCTCAACCCGGCCTTCACCGGCATCGGTGACCTGCTGAACGGCGGTGGCCAACTGGACCCCGGGCAAAGCCTGGTGATTCAATACACTGTGGAAGTTAACCCGGATGCAGCCGGAGCGCCTGCCTTCCCAAAAACACTGGTGACAGCCATTGCCGAAGGTGAAAATTCCAATGGCCAGACGGTGAGTGTGCAGGACCTTTCCGACAGCGGTTTTGAACCGACCAACAACCCCAACTGGCCCGGCAACACGGGCAGCCATTGCGACCCCACTCCCCTCGGTAATTGCTGGAGCGAACTGAGCAACGGCCTCTCCTGCAACACCAATGTGCAGGTCTCCCTGGATCAGAATTGCGTGGCAGGGCTGGAAGCGCCGATGATCCTGGAAGGCGAGCCGGAACCCTGTGCAGACAATGACTTGCTCCCATTGGGCAACTACTTCGACCTGATGGTGACCACCAACACAGGCGTCATCGTTCCCGACGGCAATCCGGCTACCCCCAATACCTATGAAATTGACGGCAGCTATGCCAACCAAACCCTGACAGTGAAAGTGACCGACGCTGTGTACGGCAACAACTGCTGGGGCTACATCACCATCAAAGACAAACTGGCACCGGTCATCGATTGCCAGAGCCCTGTGGTGGTGGCCTGCAATACGGAGCTGAGCGAGTTGCCCCCTCCTTCATTCAGTGACAACTGCGACCCCAACCCCACCCTTGCCGTTGTGGGTGAACAAATCATCGACAACGAAATTTGCGACGACGACACCGTCAGAATTCAGCGCATCTACAGGGCAGAGGACAACATGGGCAATGCCTCCGGCAACTGCACCATCGTTTACGCACTGGCCCGCACCAACATCAGCTTCCCGCAAGACATTGTCTGGCATTGCGAGCAGTACGCTGCTTTTCCGGGCATTGTGGAACCCAATCCGCTGAACCCCGGCATTGCCGACAGCCAGCCTGCTGACCCGGATATCGATGTCGCTGCCGCAACGGGCAACAACCTGCTGGCTGCCACCGGCTCTGGTATCATCGGAAACACGGGCTTCTACTGCGGCTATGTGGTATCGCACAGCGATGCAGTAAGCAGCAGCTGTGGCAACAGCTTCCGCATCACCCGCACCTGGACGGTCATCGACTGGTGTACGGGCACCGTCATCCTCAGCGATGGCAACGGGAATGACAACGTTCAGTACATCAATGTTTCGGACCTGACAGCCCCCACCCTTTCGGTGGTGCTGGACACCCTGAACGCCAACCTGCCCGGGCAGCACCCCAACTATTGTGCATCAACGGGACTCCTGCCGGCACCCCAATTTTCCGACGGCTGCAACGACGTAACCATTCAGATCATCACCCCTGTTGGCGAAGCCGACTATGTAAACGGAGTGGACGGCAAACAGGGCGGTTTCATCCCGGCGCCGGGCCTGGGCATTGGTACGCATACCATCACCTACGTGGCCACCGATGCCTGCAACAACCAAACTAGCATCCAAGTGCCTGTAACGGTAATCGACACCGAAACCCCACAACCGGCCTGCGACGGTATCACCGATGTGGCAATTTCCAGCAGCGGCTATGCCACCGTTTTCGCGCAGACTTTTGACGACGGAACCATCGACAATTGCTGCATCGATCACTTTGAGGTGCGCCGCATGGACGACCCTTGCGACGATGGCGAAGACGACACGGTTTTCGGCCCTTCGGTAACATTCTGCTGTGAAGATGCAGGAGAGGAAGTAATGGTGATTTTCCGGGCTTTCGACTGCTTCGGCAACTACAACGACTGCATGGTTTCGGTACAGGTGAATGATAAAATCGGCGTCGTCAATGCCAGCTGCCCGCCCAGCCAGCGCATCTCATGCAACTGGTACCAGGACAACCTGGAGGCTGCCCTGACAGCGGCTGCCGGTGACGACGCCCAGCAAGACAACATTTTGACACCACACTTTGGAACACCCACTTTCCTGGATAATTGCAGCTTTGATGTCCTTCCTTCGGTAACGATCAACCTCGATCAATGCGGAGAAGGGAGCATCGTGCGGAGCTGGACGGCTGCCGACCCTTCGGGCAACCAGCCCGCAAGCTGCACGCAAACCATTTTCGTGGACCATGTGTCTGACTGGGTAGTGAGCTTCCCGCCCCACCTCGAGTTCGATTGCATGGATTTGCTGCCGGATTTCGGCGAGCCCCAGATCTTCTATGGCGACTGTGAGATGATCGCAGTTTCTTACGAAGATGAAATCTTCAACACCGTACCGGACGCCTGTTACAAGATCGTCAGAAAATACACCGTAATCAACTGGTGTGTGGTCGGTGCTGAAGTGGATCAGGAAGTTGTGGAACAACCTGAAAGCGAACTGGGGCTGCCTTTCCCGGCCTGCGACCTCGACGGTGACGGCGATTGCGACGAAAGAACTTTCCGAGATAGCTGGCGCAGCGGCCCCGTGACCAACAGGCCCACCGCTGCCCAGGCCACCAACACCACAGGCCCCGATACGGATCCGGACAGCGACCCCTGGGACGGAGTGATCAGCTTTGAGCAGGTCATCAAAGTTAGTGACACCACCGACCCGGTATTTACGGTGGGCTGCGAAATGGAAAAATATTACGTGGACACCACCTGCGTGGCAACCGTATTGCTGGAGGAGCCCCTTGTGAAAGATTGCAGCTCCATCATCACCGTGGAAACCAACAGCGACCTGGGTACGGGACTTGGCCCCTTCACCAATGTGCCCCCGGGCACCTATAATGTGACCTTCACAGCTTACGACAACTGCAACAACTCCGCATCCTGCAGCAACACCATCGTGGTGATGGACACCATCAAACCCACACCCTTCTGCCTCAACGGCCTGGTGATAGAGCTGATGGTACTGGACACACCCATGGTTTCCATCCACCCGCAGGATTTCGACAAACAGAGCTTTGACAACTGCGCCGGTCCTTTGCAGTACTCCTTCTCGGCCAATGTTGACGACACCGTGAGAACCTATTTCTGCGAAGACCTTGGCATTCAACCCATCGAAATGTGGGTTACCGACCAGTACGGAAATCAGGATTTCTGCACCACCACCATCGAGGTGCAGGCCAACATGGGCCAGTGCTCCGACACCCTCGTCGTGGATGTGGGAGGTGCCATCACAACCGAAGATGACAACCAGGTGGAAGGTGTAAACGTGGACATCAGCGGGCAATGGAACGGCGCCTCTGTAACCAGCGCCGGTGGACTTTTCCTCTTCGAAAATGTGCCGCTTGGGCAGGACATCACCATCACACCTGAAAAAGACGACGATCCTGTGAACGGTGTCAGCACTTTTGACCTGGTGAAAATCAGCCGCCACATTCTCGGTGTGGAGCTGCTGGATTCGCCTTACAAGATCATCGCCGCTGATGCCAACCGCTCGAAATCCGTGACCAGCTTCGACCTGGTGGAACTGCGCCGGCTCATTCTGAGCATCTACACGGAACTGCCGCAGAATACCAGCTGGCGTTTCGTTCCGAAAGACTTCAACTTCCCCAACCCGGCCAATCCATTTGAGACGGACTTTCCGGAAGTGATCAACATCAACAACCTGCCGGCCAATGTGAGCAGTGCCGATTTCGTGGCCATCAAAGTTGGCGATGTAAACGGCAGCGCCGCCGCCAACAACCTGCAGAGCATCGAGGAACGCAACTTTGCCGGAGAACTGTTATTTGAATTGCCCGACGAGCGCTTTGCCGCAGGTGAAGTGATTGAAGTGCCCTTCCGGGCAAAGGACTTTGCAGTCAGCGGCTTCCAGTTCAGCCTGTACTTTGACGCCGACCAGCTCGAATTCATCGAACTGAAACCGGGTCTGGCAGCACCTTCCAATTTTGGTTTCACGCAGGCCGAGCGAGGCATCATCCCCGTGAGCTGGAACGAGAGCAAAACGGTGAAAGTGAACGACGGCACAGAGCTTTTCACGCTCCGCTTCCGGTCGCTGCGCAATGGCTCGCTGCGCAATGTCCTGAGCATTCAGCACCAACCGACCCCGGCCGAAGCCTACGCCGAAAGCAATGGACAACTGGAGCTCTTGGACGTGAACCTCGTATTTGCGAACGGCTTGCAAACCGCACCGGAGCTGTACGCCAACGTGCCCAACCCATTCCGCAAGAACACGACCATCAGCTTCTTCCTGCCGGAAAACACCACCGCCACCCTGACCTTCATCGATGCATCAGGCCGGCCGGTGAAAGTGATTCAACAAGATTATGACAGCGGCACCCACGAGCTGACCGTCACCAAAGACGAACTCGGCGGCGCCGGTGTGTACTACTACAGACTGGAAACACCTGGAACCACGGCCGTTCGCAGAATGGTTGTTTTAGACTGATACTTACTGATACTGACCCACTGCTGACAAGTTATGATCCCACTTGTAATTCCAGGTTTTTATTGATGTTCAAGTCAGTGGACTGATCAGGGGCGCTTCCAGGTATTGGGGGCGCCTCTTTTTTTTAGAGTAGGGAGTAGGGAGTAGAGAGTAGGGTTAAGCGCTAGCTTCGATTAACTCCAGTAATATCTTTGTTCAACTCTGTGACAAAAAGATAATCTGATGTAGAGTTAAATCTGCTGGCAGGTCCTCCGATAAACAATTTCAACAATTCAACTTGGCAAAGCCGACTAAACCTGCCAAAGGCATCTAAACTTGGCGAAGCCACTTAAACATGCCAAAGGCATCTAAACTTGGCGAAGCCAATTAAACCTGCCAAAGGCATTTAAACTTGGCGAAGCCAATTAAACATGCCAAAGGCATCTAAACTCGGCAAAGCCAACTAAACATGCCAAAGGCATCTAAACTCGGCGAAGCCGACTAAACCTGCCGAAGGCATTTAAACTTGGCGAAGCCAATTAAACCTGCCAAAGGCATCTAAACTTGGCAAAGCCAACTAAACATGCCAAAGGCATCTAAACTCGGCGAAGCCAATTAAACATGCCGAAGGCATTTAAACTTGGCAAAGCCAACTAAACCTGCCAAAGGCATCTAAACTCGGCAAAGCCGACTAAACCTGCCAAAGGCATTTAAACTCTGCAAAGGCAGATTAAACTCATATCTCTCCTTACCTTTGGCGCCGCCGGAAATGAATGCCTGTAAAAAGGCAGCAGATTGTTCGGCGCTGGTTTCAACAAAACGATACAGATGAATAGTTCTATCCGGAAACTCCTTCCCCACCTTCTCGCTTACTTTTTCCTTTTGGCGGTGGCATTCATACGATTTGCCCCGGCTGTTTTTGAAGGCAAGCAACTTTCCCAATCGGACAACATCCAGGCAATGGGCATGCAGGCCGAAATGCGGGCCATCCACGACCAAACCGGTGAATGGCCGATTTGGACGAACTCCATGTTTGCCGGCATGCCTGGTTATCAGATACTTTACCACACCTCCAGCCTCATCAAGCCCGTATTCAAGGCGCTGCTCCTCGGCAACGGCATGGCCCCACCCCATACCGGATTGCTGTTGCTGATGGCAGGCATGTACCTGCTGCTGGTGGTCATGCGGGTGGACTGGCGGCTGGCCATCGTAGGTGCCCTCGGCTTCGGCCTGGCGGCCAACCACATGGCACTTTTCGAAGCCGGCCACTCGACCAAACTCATCGCCACTGCCTACATGGGACCCATACTGGCCGGAATTCTGCTGACCTACCGGGGCAAGTGGTGGCTTGGCGGCGGACTGACAGCTCTGTTTACAGGCCTGCAGATCTATGCCAACCACGTTCAGATCACTTATTATTTCTTTTTGACGCTGGCCATTTTTGGCGTGGTTTACCTGATCGATGCCATCCGTAAAAACACGCTAAACAAGTTCATCAAGGCTTCGGCAATTGTGGTGATTGCGGTTCTCATTGGCGCAGCCACCAACACCGGCCGACTGCTCACCACCCAGGAATACGCAGCTGAAACCATCCGTGGAAAATCTGAACTCACACAAAAGTCCGGCAGCAGTGGCAGCAGCGCAGAAGAAGGTGGCGGACTGTCAAAAGACTACGCTTTTGGCTGGAGCTACGGGATTCTGGAAACCTGGAACCTGCTCATTCCCAATTTTGCCGGCGGCAGCAGCAGCGAAAGCTTTGCCAGCGACCCATCCAGCAAAACCATCCAGGCGCTTCGGCAAATGCAAAGCGTTGAGCAGGCCACCAGCCTGGCCCAGCAAACCACCCATTACTGGGGCGATCAGCCGTTCACCGGCGGTCCGGTGTACATGGGGGCAGCGCTCATCCTGCTGTTTTTCCTCGGCATGTATTTCCTGTTCCATAAAAACAGGCCACTGTTCTGGTTCTCAGCAATTTCGGTGTTGGTCACCATCTTGCTGGCCTGGGGCAAAAACTTCAGTGCGCTCAATTACCTGCTGTTCGATTACTTCCCCTTGTTCAACAAATTCCGGGCGGTGACCATGGCCCTGGGCATCACCAATTTTTACATCGTTTTCGTCGGAATTTTAGGACTGCACCACCTTCTCAGTTCCGACACCAATGCAGCATTGAAAAAGAAAGCTGTGCTCAATGCCGGAATGATCACCGGAGGATTGGTGGTGCTCGGCTTCCTGCTCAGCTTTGTACTCGACTTCCAGAAAACAGGAGAGAACTTTCCCGCGCAGCTTGCTGCTGCCGTTGCCGAAGACCGCGCTGCGCTGTTGAGAGCTGACGCCCTACGATCACTGTTGTTTGTAGCACTTGCTTTCGGCGCTTTGTGGTTTTATGCCCTCGGCAAAATGAAGTCGCTGGTCACCATCATAGCAGTGGGAGCCATCGCCATATTTGACATCTGGGGAGTGGGTACACGCTTTGTGAGCAGCGATGATTTCATCGACAACACGCAAAAGCGCAGCATCACCGCTCCAACGGCTGCCGACCTGGAGATCATGAAAGACCCGGATCCGCACTACCGGGTGGCTGATTTCCGTCGCAATCCCTTCGCCAATGCGCTTACCAGCTACCACCACAAAAGCATGGGTGGTTACCACGCCGCCAAGCTGATGCGCTACCAGGAAATGATCGAGCGGTACCTGGGCGATCCCGGAACCTACCGCCATATATACGGCATGTTCAACTGCAAATACTTCATCACTCAAAATGACCAGGTGTTGCCCAACGAGGACGCACTCGGAAATGCCTGGTTCGTGCGTGAAATCCAGACCGTTGCCAACGGCGATCAAGAAATAGCCGCCCTTGCGGGACTCGATCCCCGCAGCACGGTGGTGGTCCAGAAAGCCATTGCCGACGAGCACCTGGCCGACTTCCAGATGAATTACGACAGTGCAGCCACCATCCGGCTGACGCACTACCATCCAGACACGATGATCTATACCTACAATGCAGCGGCTGATCAGTTGGCGGTGTTTTCGGAGGTGTATTACCCGCCGTCGAAAGGCTGGAGCCTCTACATCGACGGGCAGAAGAGCAAGGACATCTTCAAAGCCAATTTCACACTGCGTGCTGCCGTGCTGCCTGCCGGTCAACACGAGGTAAAGATGATCTTCGAACCAGCAACCTATTACAACGGAGAGATGGTCAGCCTCATCGCTTCCATCATCGCCATCCTCTTTGCAGGATTCGGCATTTACTGGTTCACCAAGAACTACGAGATTCCGCCGGCTGAGAATTTACCGAAGGAAACAGCGGCTGCGCCCGCAAGAAAGCAATCCAGAAAAGCAGGCAGGAAGAAGCGGTAAGCTGTATGAAAAGAGGGCACTTGAATCAAGTGCCCTCTTTTTTTACAACCCCTCTAAAACTCACACACCCCACCTACCTATTCCTCCACTCCCATGTAATCCAGCGTGAGCTGTGTCAACGCCTTCACACCTACTTTGAAACCGCTTTCATCGAGGTAGAAATCCGGGGTATGGTGTGGTGCTGCGTCGAATTCTGAAACATCGTGCGGTTTGCCACCCAGGAAGAAGAACATCCCCGGCACTTGCAAGGCGTAAAAAGAGAAGTCCTCCGCCCCTGTGATGGGTTTTGTGACAAAAACATTGTCTTCGCCGGCAGCTTTGAACAGGGAGGGCAACATCTTCCGGGTCAGTTCCGGGTTGTTGTAGGTCACCGGATAACCTCTCTTGATGTGCACATCGGCAGTGGCGCCGGCGCTTTCGGCAATCATCTTGGCCGTCCGTTCGATGCGCTGGTGGATATCGCGCTGCATGGTGGTGTCAAAAGTGCGGATGGTGCCAATCATCTCGGCTTCTTCGGGAATGATGTTGTTGCGAACTCCGGAGGTGAATTTTCCGACGGTAATAACAGCCGGCTCATTGGTGAGGTCCACCTGGCGGCTGACGATGGTCTGCAAGCCCAGGATGATCTGCGCTGAAATGGTGATGGGATCCACACCAGACCAGGGCCGTGAACCGTGCGATTGCTTACCATGAACAACGATTTTGAATTCATCGGCGGCGGCCATCAGGCTACCGGCTTTGTAGCGGATCTTACCGGCATCCAACTGTGCACTGATGTGCAATCCAAACACCACTTCCGGTTCCAGAATATCGAAAATGCCCTCTTTGAGCATCAGTTCAGCACCACCTTCTTCACCCGGAGGGGCTCCTTCTTCAGCCGGCTGGAAAATGAACATCACCGAACCCTTGAGATTGTCCCGGATTCCGGCCAGCACCTCTGCCACACCCATCAGAATGGCCATGTGGCTGTCGTGGCCGCAGGCGTGCATCACACCCACGTCCTGGCCCAGGTAGGTATCCCTGACCTTTGAAGCAAAAGGAACCGGTGTACGTTCGGTAACTGGGAGGGCATCCATATCGGCACGGAGGGCTACCACAGGGCCTGGCTTGCCACCACGGAGGATGCCAACCACACCTGTGTGGGCAATGCCGGTGTGTACCTCCATTCCGAGGTTGCGGAGGTGGGCAGCTATTTTAACTGCGGTTTTGAATTCCCGGTTGGAAAGTTCAGGGTGTTCGTGAAAATCCCGGCGCCATTCAATGACCTTGGGTTCTACCTGATCGATCAGAGATTGCACATTGGTCTGTGCCTGGCTCTCCATTGCGAAGAAAGTAAAAAAGAAAAAAGCAGCCAGAAGCTGTAAAGTGTATTTGCGCATGGTAAAACTATTTATGGTGAAAAAACGCCCCAAGTTAAGACTTCGGCCAATTATTGAATGCGCTGTGATGAGTTGACGGTTTTGTTTCGGTTGGGTTGAGAGGTGGTTAGTGGAGTTGACCGCTGTAACACTGCTCACTTCCAACTTTCAAAATGGCCGGTAATAATTTCAACAAATGAACATCATCAACAATTCCTGAAACCTTGCGTACATTCGTGCCGTCCTGCCAATTGAACCAAGCTAACTTTTAAGTACCATCAAATTTCCACCGGTAGCACCTGGTGCTATTGGGTGCGAATTGTTTTTCAAAAAGATCAACATGCAAGAATCAGTAGCCATTTTATGCGCAGGAGGTCCGGCTCCAGGAATCAACACCGTAATCAGTACCATTGCCAAAGTATTTCTCAAAGACGGATACAGGGTGCTGGGAATTCACGAAGGATATAAAAACCTCTTCAATGGGAGGGCCGAAGTGGTGAACATCAATTTCCACTACGCCGACAGGATTTTCCCCAGGGGAGGCTCCACTTTGCGGATGAGCCGCTACAAGCCGAAAGACGAGGAGTTTTCACCGGATTTTTTCGTCGAAAACAACGTGGTGCTGCTGGTGACCATAGGCGGCGATGACACAGCATCCACGAGCAACCGCCTGACCAAATGGCTGGCAGACAAGCACATCAACATCCAGAATATCCACGTTCCGAAAACCATTGACAACGACATTCCCTTGCCGGGAATGATGCCCACTTTCGGCTTCAATTCCGCAAAAGATGAGGGCGTGCGCATCGGCAACACCATTTACGAGGACAGCCGCACCAGCGGCACCTGGTTCGTCATTTCTTCCATGGGACGTTCGGCGGGCCACCTGGCTTTTGAAATCGGGGCCAGTTGCCATTTTCCCATCATCATCATTCCTGAGATGTTCAACAAAACCAAAATCACCCTGGATAAGATCATCAACCTGATCATTTCATCCATGGTGAAAAGGAAGATTGAACGCATCGACCACGGGGTGGCCATCGTGAGCGAGGGCGTATTCCACATCCTCGACGATGAAGAGCTGCTCAACTGCGGCATCGAGTTCACCTTCGATGACCACGGGCACCCGGAACTGGGCAATGTGAGTAAAGCCCACATCATCAACGTGCTGCTGCAACGCAGACTGAAGGAACTGGGTATCAATATCAAGAGCCGACCGGTGGAAATGGGCTATGAACTGCGCTGTTGCCGGCCCGTAGCTTTTGACCTTACGCTCTGTACCGTTCTCGGAATGGGGGTGAAAAAGCTATTTGAAGAAGGCCACAAAGGCTGCATCGTGACCACTGACCGCAATGCCAAGATCAAACCCCTCTTCCTGGCTGATGTAGAGGATGAGTCCGGTAAAATCCCACCCAGAATGGTGGACATCAAAAACGAATTCAGCCAACTGGTACTCAGTGACATGCATGTGCTCACACCGGCTGATTACAACCGGGCCTGGGCCTATCTCCCCAACCCGGAAGATTTTGATTTCTACAAAATCCTGAACTGGAAATACACCCCGGCAAAGGAATTCAGGAGAGGGTGAGGACCAGTTGCGGTTATCGGTTATCGGTTGGAAAATAGGTTCTATCGTGCTACTCATTTACAAGGGATGAGGGATGAGGGATGCCCCGAAGCCGATACCGAAAGCTTTCGGTATCGGCTTTCGGGGGAGGGATGAGGGATGAGGGATGAGAGTGCTAGCGCCCCCAAACCCTACACCCTACACCCTAAACTCTACTCCCTACTCCCTACTCCCTACTCCCTACTCCCATTCCCCACCCATCCGGTTTTACGGTTGAAGACCGGGTGGTCGAGCCAGGAGAAGCGAGGTCCGGTAAGTTTTTGCTGAAGGGCATACAAAAGGACGGCAAGGGCAAACCCGGTGATGGCTCCGGCATACACATCCTGCCAGAAATGTTGAAACAGGTACACCCGGGAGATGACCACCACCATGGCGAGGAGGAAAAACAGTGCATCGAGCCAACGTCTGGGCGGTAAAATCAGCAATATGAGTGTATAAAAACACAGGGCCGACATGGCATGCCCCGAGGGAAAGCTCGTTGCTCCTGTGTGGAGGGTGACATCTGCCACGGGGTTGAGCAAATTTTCCAGGCCTTCTTTCCGCAACATGGCCAGCGGACGGTCAACGGCAAAGTAAGACTTGGTGACTACGCTGACCAGCATGACCATCAGCCCCCCCGCTGCAATCAAAAGGAAGTATCGCAACCTGTAAAAAAGTGCCACCAGTGCAGCAATGATGTACACATAACCCTCTCCCAGCTTGGTTGCGAAGCGAAAAAAAACATCCCAGAAAGGCTGGCGATTTTCATTGAAATAGAAAAGTGCGTCGGTTTTGCCACTCATGGCAGTGTAAATACCACCTGCAACGATGAAGAGTGCAAAAAGAAAAAAATACAAACTGTGCTTTCTGATCATGCTGATAAAGGTATTGCTGTTGCCAGGCTTCAAAGAAAGGAATAAACCGGGACTGCTTGAAAAAAATTGCTTTTTTTGCCTCTTCGCCCAAATCAGGCAAAACGAAAGCTGTCGAACATGAAACTACACCTTTACCTGACCTTCCTCTTTTTATCATTTGGTCTTACTGCACCCCTTCTGGCACAGCAAGACTCCTTGGCCACCGAAAAAGCAGATTTGGAAGCCATTTCCGTGCAGAACTACCAAATCAATGTTCTGGACGACGGGGTTCACTTCATGTCAGCAGGTGCAAACGGTGTGGCCACCTTCGAGATCAACGGCGAGGCTACAGAGCTGGAATTCAAAAACGGCGAAGCGGTATTTCCATTCAAGACCGATGAAAGAGGCAGCCTGCTGCTGCTTACGCACGATGGCGACCACAAACTCTACCACATTGCCAAACTCAGAAATGACGGCTACCGCATCCGGCACATCCCCTTTTGGCTGTCGGTATTGCCGCCGCTCATCGCCATCATCATGGCCTTGCTCTTTAAAGAAGTGGTCAGCTCTCTGTTTCTGGGTGTATTCACCGGAGCTTTCATCGCCGGCGGGCTTCGCATCGAGTCGCTCTATTATTTTCTGGAGAGTATTTTCAATGTCGTCGCAAAATATGTGGTGGCAGCCCTGACGGACGGCGGGCACATTTCAGTAATGGTGTTCTCGCTGCTGATTGGGGGCATGGTGGCCATCATTTCCCGGAACGGCGGCATGGCAGGCGTGGTCAACAAGTTGGCTCGCTACGCAAAGTCGCCCAGGAGTTCGCAGTTCGTTACCTGGTTTTTGGGAGTGGCCATCTTTTTCGATGACTATGCCAACACCCTCATCGTCGGAAATACCATGCGGGCCGTTACAGACCGCTTCAGGGTTTCGAGGGAGAAACTGGCATACATCGTTGACAGTACGGCAGCGCCGGTGGCGGCAGTAGCCTTCATCACCACCTGGATTGGTGCTGAACTTGGGTACATCGATACGGGAATCAAGCTGCTTCACAACTTTGATCAGAACCTGACGCCCTACGCCATTTTTCTCAGCTCGCTCAAGTATAGCTTTTACCCGGTGCTGACCCTCTTTTTCATCCTGTTGCTGGTGTACACCAACCGCGATTTTGGCCCCATGTACAAGGCTGAAGTGAGAGCCCGGACCACAGGCAATGTCAGCCCTGTGCAGCACAGCGCGGTTGAAGAAGAAGACACTGAAGACCTGAGCCCCGTGCCGGGAGCACCCCTCAAATGGTACCATGCCGTGGTACCCGTGCTCACGGTTATTTTCGTCACAATTTACGGGTTGGTAGATACCGGCTTTTCTGGCCTTTACGGCCAAATGCTGGAGGATGGTGTAAAAGTAGCCTCACCTTCCTGGTCAGATGTCTGGGCAGCCATAAGCCAGATGAAAGGACAAGGAGACGGCCTGGCCTTGAAACTGGGCACCCTGATTGGAGCAGCAGATTCCTTTGCTGCACTGCTGTGGTCTTCATTTGCCGGGGTAACCGTAGCCATCATCATGACCATCTGGTCACGCATCATGAAACTAAGCGACACCATCAGCACCATGACCACCGGCTTCAAGGCCATGTTGCCGGCACTCATCATTTTGACCTTTGCCTGGTCGCTGGCCATCACCACAGAGGAGTTGCATACGGCCACTTATCTGTCAACGGCCGTTCAGGGTGCCATCAGTCCGCACATGCTGCCGGTGGTGGTTTTCATACTGGCTGCTTTCATCTCCTTCTCCACGGGATCCAGCTGGAGTACCATGGCCATCCTCTACCCCATCGCCATTCCCACTGCCTGGGCAGTATGCCATGCTGCTGGAATGAATGATTTTACCAGCATGGAAATACTGCTGAATGTAATTGCCGTGGTATTGGGTGCCTCGGTATTGGGAGATCATTGCTCGCCCATTTCAGATACGACCATCCTCAGCTCACTGGCATCCGACTGTTCACACATAGAGCACGTCAGAACGCAGTTGCCCTATGCACTGACTGTGGGCTCTGTTAGCATCATACTTTGTTACCTGGGTACCTGGTTCGAAGGTGGCTGGGGACTGAGCTTTATCTTATTGCTCATCGGCATGGCCATTCTGACGGGCATCGTGCTGTGGAGGGGGAAAAAAGTGCCGGTAGGTGGGGAATGAGGAATGAGGATTTGAAGAACTGAAGAACTGAAGCCACCTGGTAAAAACCTTCAAAAACCATTTAAAAAACCTTCCAAAAACACCACCATGGGAGTTGAGATAATTGAAGTAAAGGACAAAAAGCAGCTGAAGGAATTCGTCAAGTTCCCCTTTGAGCTTTACAAGAACTCGCCCTATTGGGTTCCGCCGATCATTTCGGCTGAGATGAAACAACTCAGTGCGGAGGGCAATCCGGCTTTTGAGCATTCGCAAGTGCAACTGTTTTTGGCGAAGCAAAATGGCAAAACCGTTGGCCGCATCGCCGCACTGATCAATGAACTGGAAACCAAACACATCGGTGAAGTTCACGGCCGCTTTGGCTGGTTCGATTTTGTGGAAGACCAGGAGGTGTGCAATGCCCTGTTGGCGGCAGCCGAAGAATATGTAAAACAGTTTGGTGCCATTTGCCTGAAAGGGCCGCACGGCTTTAACCAACTGGACAAAACCGGCATGCTGACCGAAGGGTTTGACAGCCTGGGCACCATGGGCACCCTTTACAACTACCCCTATTACAAGGATATGGTGGAAGCCGCCGGCTACAATAAAGACCTGGAATGGGTGGAAATAGACCTGCGTCTTACCGGCAAAATACCGGAGCGCTATGCCCGCTTTGCGGATGTGGCCATGAACCGAATGGGGCTCCAGATCATGACCCCGCACAACAAGGCCGAACTCCGCAAAATCGCCAATTACCTGTTCGACCTGATGATGGAGACCTACGCCGAGCTGCCGGGCTTCATCCCCATTTCTGACAAACAAAGGGATGCCTACATAGAAAAATACGTGCGCTTCCTCCGCATGGACCTGCTGGTGGTGATCGCCGACAAAGAGGGTACGCCCATCGGTTTTGGGGTTACGATGCCTTCCATGTCCAAAGCCTTGCAGAAAGCCCGGGGCAAGCTCTTTCCATTCGGTTTGTTGCACCTGCTCTGGGCCCGCCGGTTCAACGACACCATTGAACTGGCGCTCATCGGCGTAAAACCTGAATGGCGCAGCAAAGGCATCCACGGACTCATTTTTTACGAAACGGAAAAAAACACCACCAAAGCCGGCATGCTGAAAGTGAAAATCAATCCAATGCTGGAATTCAACACCAAAGTGCTGTCACTTTGGAAAGAATACGAACACAAGGTTTACAAGCGGAGGAGAACGTATAGGAAGGTTTTTTAAACCGTTTAAACAATTTCATTGTGTTTAAATGGCTCCGCCAGGTTTAAAGGCCTTCGGCCTGTTTATTATTGGGGCACTGCCAAAACCGCCCGAACATCCTCCACCTACAACTGTTACTTTTGCGGCCAAATCAAATGCAGCTTATGACTACCACCGAAAATATTGAACGCCTGCTGGCTCACCACACGGTTTCTGCCTCGCTTCGCAACATCGCCGGAAAGGTTTTGAACGGACAGCGGATCACTCCTGAAGAAGGATTGACCTTGTTCCAGGAAGCCGATCTCGGGCTGATGGGAGCACTGGCCAATTTCATCCGGGAGAAAAAGCACGGCGACAACACCTATTTCAACCGCAACTTCCACATCGAACCGACCAACGTCTGCGTGTACGACTGCAAATTTTGCTCGTACAGCCGCATGATCAAAAAGCGGGAAGAGGGCTGGGAATACACCATGGACGAGATGCTGGAAATGGTAAAGAAATACGACGACCAGCCCGTTACGGAAGTTCACATCGTGGGTGGTGTGCTGCCGCAATACGATCTGGAATTTTATACTTCTCTTTTCAGAAAAATCAAAGAGCACCGGCCGGAACTACATGTGAAAGCCCTCACGCCGGTTGAGTACCACTACATTTTCAAAAAAGCGAAAATCAGTTATGCCGAAGGCATGAAGCTGATGAAAGAAGCAGGCCTGGACAGCATGCCAGGCGGTGGTGCGGAGATTTTCCACCCCGACATCCGCAAACAAATTGCCGCCGACAAGTGCACCGGTGAGCAATGGCTGGCCATTCACGAAGAATGGCACAAGCTGGGCATGCGCTCCAACGCCACCATCCTCTATGGCCACATTGAAAATTACGAGCACCGCATCCACCACCTTGAATTGCTGAGGCAATTGCAGGACCGGACGGGCGGCTTCCAGACTTTCATACCCTTGAAATTCAGGAACAAAGACAACCAAATGTCCAATGTGCCGGAAGTGAGCACGGTGGAAGACCTCAAGATGTACGCTTTCAGCCGCATTTACCTAGACAACTTTGACCATGTGAAAGCCTACTGGCCCATGCTGGGCCGCAACAACGCCCAGCTCACCCTGGCTTACGGTGTGGACGACATCGACGGAACCATCGATGACACCACCAAAATTTACTCCATGGCCGGCAGCGAAGAGCAGCATCCCGCCATGAGCACCCGTGACCTGGTGAACCTCATTCGGCAGGTGGGCCGCAAACCCATCGAGCGGGACACCCTGTACAATGTGGTGATGGATTACACCGACGTGGTTTTTGAAGAAGACGAGCAAAACCGTGGCTACACCGCCCTGCCGGTGCTGAACTGAACCCAAACAAGATGCTGAAAATAAGCGCAGTAAGCTACCTCAACACCAAGCCCTTCCTGTACGGAATTTTCAAAAGCGGCCTGGAACAGGAGGTCGATCTCCAACTGGATATTCCCAGTGAGTGCGCCCGGAAACTCACGAGCGGAGAAGTGGACATGGCCTTGTTGCCCGTGGCTGCCATCCCCGACCTGGGCGAAGCGCATGTGGTCAGTGACTTTTGCATCGGTGCCACCGGAGCCGTCAAAACCGTCTGCATTTTTGCCGACCGGCCATTGGAGGAACTGACGCACATCTACCTCGATTACCACTCCAGAACCTCCGTTGAACTGACCCGAATCCTGCTTTCTGAACACTGGAAACTCAACCCCGTTTTGCTTCCGGCCAAACCGGGTTTTGAAACCGAGATCAGGGAAAGTACCGGTGCCCTGGTCATCGGCGACAGGGCCATCGACCTTCACCACAAACACGCTTTCGCCTACGACCTTGGAGAGGCTTGGGTAGAATTCAGCGGCAAGCCATTCGTCTTTGCTGCCTGGGTCAGTCGGCAAGCACTCGACCCCGGATTTGAAGAGCGTTTCAACAAAGCCCTGCAAACCGGTATCGATCAGATTCCGCAACTGGTTTACATCCTACCCACTCCCCAGCCCGGTTTCGATCTGAAAGCTTATTTTACTGAAAACATCAGCTACCCGCTGGATGCGGATAAAAAAGAAGGCCTGAAACTTTTCCTGAGCCATCTCGGAACGACGGTACCTCACCTCTAATTGAGGATTCGACAGCACCAGACGCAGCCTGGCCCAAACCGCAGGTGAAAACCTTCCGCTCGAGAATTCAAATCTCGGCCAAACTGGCCGCCAGCAATTTTTTGGTGTAGGGATGTTGAGGATTCCTGAACAGCTCCTCCGCTTCGCCAATTTCCACCACCTTTCCGTCTTTCATCACGGCAATTCGATCGCTGATGCTGCGCACCACAGCCAGGTCGTGGGAGATGAAGATGTAAGTGAGTCCCAATTCGAATTTGAGTTGCATCAGCAGGTCCAGGATCCGGGCTTGAATGGTTACGTCCAGGGCGGACACGCACTCGTCACAGATCAGGAATCGGGGTTGGAGGGCCAGTGCCCGGGCGATGCAGATGCGCTGCCGCTGGCCCCCGCTGAAAGCCTCCGGCAACCGGTGAAAATGCTCCTCCTCGAGACCCACTTTTTTCATCAACCGCAGCGCCTCGGCTTCTCTTTCTTTTTTCGTCGCAAAAATGCCGTGAACAGCCATGGGCTCCATGACGGCCTGGCCAACAGTGAGGCGGGGATTTAGCGAAGCAAAGGGATCCTGAAAAATGATCTGCAGGTCTTTTCGAACCTTTTTCCACGCTCCTTTTTCCAGGCTTGCCAGGTTCCGGCTCTGGTATAGCACCTCTCCGGCTTGTGGCTCCTCCAGCAACAACAGGCTGCGCCCCAGGGTACTTTTGCCGCTGCCGGACTCACCGACGATGCCCAGCGTTTCACCGGGATAAACCGACAGGCTGACATCGTCCACGGCTTTTACCCATTGCAGGGTTTTTCCGAAGAAGGATTTTACCGAAGGAAACCAGGTTTTGAGGTGGCGCACAGCCACAAGTGGTTCGCTTTGGATTTGAGGCACCTGGGGGGTCTTACGCGGGTGCATCCGGCTGTCATCGATCAATTGTTTGGTGTAGGGGTGTTTTGGATTCCTGAAAATCTCCTCAACTCCACCCTGCTCCACCACCTCACCCGCTTTCATGACCAGCACCTTGTCGGCCACATGGCGCACCACGTGCAGGTCGTGGGAGATGAAGAGCATGGCGCCTTTCCAGTCCTGCTGGAGGGCTTTCAGCAAGAGCAGGATCTCCCGCTGCACGGTCACGTCCAGTGCGCTGGTAGGCTCGTCGGCAATGAGCAACGAAGGGTTTCCGGCCAGTGCCATGGCAATCATCACCCGCTGCCGCTGCCCACCTGAAAGCTGATGTGGATAGCTCCGGTAAATGCGCTCCGGATCGTCGAACTGCACCTGCCGGAACAATTCCAGCGCCTTTTCTCTTGCTGCTTTTTTTCCTTCGGCAAAATGGAAACGACGCACCTCGGCCACCTGCTCACCACAACGAAACACCGGGTTCAGCGAAGTCATGGGCTCCTGAAAGATCATGGCCATCTCACGCCCCCGGAGTTTAGCCCTTGCAACCGGCCCCAGGGTATCCACCCGGATCTCCGTCCCATCTGTTTTTTTTAGCCTCACCTCGCCTTCGGCAATGCGGCCGTTGGGCGGCAGCAGACCCATCAGCGCCAGTGACAGCGCCGTTTTTCCGGAACCACTCTCCCCCACTACTCCCAGCACCTCTCCGGCAGCCAGCTCAAAGCCCAGCCCCCGGACCGCCCTGAGCAGTCCCCGTTCCGTTTCGTAAACAACTTCCAGGTCTTTGACTTTGAGCATTTGCATACAAGACTTGTACGAGCAAAGAAATGGAAAGATTGGGGAAGGTACTCTCCATCCCTCATCCCTCATCCCTCATCCCTCATCCCTCATCCCTATTTTCACCCACTCCACTATCTTCCTCACGCCTTCCATCACTTTAGGAGCAATTTGCTCTGCGAGCGCTGCGGCGTCTTGGTAATTCTGTGAAGCTGCCCCCCTGATGTATTCCAGGGCAGCCCCACCGTCAAAATCCACATAGCTGAGGCGAGCACCGAGGAATTCCTCCGGGAAGCCAAAATCGCTGGCAGGCAGCAGGGCCACCCCCGTTTCATTGAGCAGGTTTTCGCAGAGCTCTTCACTGGTCAGAATGTTGCGGTCTGCCAGGGCGCCCCGGTAGGCTTCAAAGTTTGGGAACACATAAAAACCACCCTGCGGTGCCGGATGGCTGATGTTGTTGTCATCGAGCAAATCCGATACAGCCTGCCCAACCACTTTGAGTGCCATGCGTGAAAGCTGCAAGTATTCCTCCAGGTCAGGTCCGTTTTGGAAGGCCCGTACGGCAGCATACTGGACGGGGGTTGAGGTGGAAGTGAATGTTTCACTGGCAGCCACGGCCATGGCATTCAGCAACCAGCGCATGGATTCCGGAAAGGCAAAAGTTCCCAGCCGCCAGCCGCCTGCGCCGCACCACTTACTCAGCCCACTGCTGATAATGGTACCCTCCGGATAATAGGACGCTATGGACTTGTGGGTCCCATCGTGATGCACCTCCCCATAAATTTCATCAGACAGCACCACCACCCCGTACTTCTCTAACACTTCGGCCATGGCTTTCAAGTCATCTTCGGAATAGGTGGCGCCGGTCGGGTTGGCCGGATAGTTCAGGATCAGCAGGCGGGGATGGGTAGGATCTTTGGCACAGAGCTTTTCCAACTGAGCCGGCGTCATCAGCCAGTTTTCCTCTTCTTTCGTCGGAACCCAGTGAACTTGCCTTGCAGCAATCCTGGCCTGCGGGGCATACGACACCCAACTGGGCCGGGGAATGACAAGGTCACCGTAATAAACCAGTTGCAACAGGAACATCAATTCCTTCGAGCCAGGCCCAATCAGCACATCCTCGGCGGTGTATTGCGACCCAGTATGCCGGTTGTGAAACTTCGCAACTGCTTCCCGCAATTCACGAAGACCCTTCACCGGCAAATAGTCTTTCTGATGGGCATTGTCACGCAATGCATGCACCACCGGCTCCGGCACCGGAAAAGGTGACTGCCCGAATCCGAGCCGGTAAACACTTTTTCCCTGGCGGGCCAACTCTGCACTGCGCTCGTTGATGCGGAGGGTGGCTGATGGCTGCAATCCCCTTACGTTGAGGTTGAGCTGTACGGCAATTCGACTTTCTTTTCTGTTTTCCATGGCTGCAAGTGCTTAGGTTAAACAGCGAGGCTGAGAATCGATGATTCAAAAGAAGGTGTAAGAATATTCATTTCAGTTGAGAATTACACAGCTCTTGTCCGGAAATGTCCTGACCCCTCCAGTACCGTACCGTCGATCTCCCGATCGACTGCTTCTCGTCGAACTGGAGTTCGACGGTACGAAAAAAGGCGGGGATTTCTCCCCGCCTTCCAATAAACGCCGAGGCGTCATTGTCCACGTTATCTGTTGATCTCGATGAACCCGGTGTAGCGGGTGCCATCGCCAAGATCGAGCAAGTAGAAGTAGGTGCCGTCAGGCAGATCGTTCTGACCCCAGGTACCACCCCAGTCGCTGCGGTAGTCTTTGGTCCTGAAGACCAGGTTACCCCAGCGGTTGAAAATCTGAAGCGTATGGTTGGGGTACTTCTGCAATCCTTCGATCACGAAGTAATCATTCACCCCGTCGCCGTTTGGTGAGAATCCGGTGTAGATCACCAGATCAGAGCACCTTACGGTTACCCATACCACTGCTGTGTAACAACCTTCTGCCGTGCACACTTCATAGAGGAAATGATCCTGCGTGGCATTGTCAAAGTCGTTGCAATAGTCTTCAGACGGAATGTAGGTGATCGTATTGTCGGCGTTGACAATTACGGCACCGTGTTGCGGTTTCTGCACGATGTTCAGGCTCAGCACCGGTGATGCGAACTGGTCGTTGGCCAGGATGTCACCGGTCACAGGCTGGTTGATCAGCGTGGTCAGGTTGTCCTCGCCCAGTTTGGTTTCGCTTTCAGCAACGGCACGCACTTCCACATCGATGTAGGTAGTGTCGCAAATGCCGTATTCATCGCAGAGTACGAAACAAGCCGAGGTCTGGCCAGGCTCCATGCCGACGCACTGGATGCACCAGGTGCCCGGAATCAGTTCCAGTTGGGCAGCACCCGAGTTGCTCTGGCAGATGTTTTCCAGTCCGGTCACTTCACCCATGATCTCATCGAGGTCCAGACAGATGGTATCCACCTGGTTCTGATCGATCACATTGGAGAAGTAGTCGGCATTGACACATGCCACCATGACGGTAAGCGTATCGCTGAAGCCGTCGGCCTTGCGGATGGCAACAAAGGTGTTCTCGCCTTCGGGCAAGGTCACCCTTGCATTGCCGGCACTGGTATTGGTGTTCACATCCATCACGGCTGCTGCGCCGGTGCTGTTCTGACGCACCTTGAGCGGGCCGTACTGGTTGTTGCCACCACCAATGATGACGAAGCTTTGCTCATCCACCTGCCAGTTGCCGGCAGGATCGAGGCTGTTCATCAGGGCAACCAGTTCCTGAATATCGTTGAAAACGCCACTGAAATGCTGGCCGTTGACGGTCCAGTCTTCCAGCGTGTAAGGTCCTGCTGCTCCCATGCCCGGCACACTCACATAAGTGTAGTAATGCTCGGAACTGAAGCCGCAGATGTCGAAAGCTCCCGTGAACGGCTGGCCGTTCAGTTCGAAGTCGTATTTGGGCAGATCACTGTAAGCAATGTCAAGACAGGTGCTCAGGTCGGTGTAGTCGCAGTTGCCACTCTTCACAACCAGTTTCTCCTGGAAGATTTCACCTGGCAGCGGCGGAGCAATGTCGACAATTACCGTAAGGGTATCCGTGCAGCCGTCAGCCAGGTTTTCGTACACCACCTGGTGAGCACCTGCACCCACACTGATCTCCGTACCCATCGGGGTGCTGGTGAAGTTCGGGGAGATCATGGCGGTGTTTTGCGAAGCGACGTGAGTAATGAACATATCGCCGTAATTGCCAGCGATGTTCATGCTCGTCAGGCCGAAGAGGTCGGGCTGGTTGTACCACATACCTGCCGAATCAACGGCATTCATGGCAGCCACCAGCTCGTCCATGTTGTTGACGGTCGTCATCAGGGTGTCAACACCATGGACCCAGAGCACGTCGTAAGGTCCTGTCTGACCCTGACCGGTCACCAGTGCGTAGGTGTAGAACACCACGGTCTCGTTGTTACACTGACCCAACGGCAGGGTGTAAAGTTGTCCGTCCACATAGATGTTGTAGCCCTGTGAGACCGTGTATGGCACCGGCAGACAAACATTTGCCGGATCGGTCTGGCTGGTCGCAACCAGCGTATCCTGCATGAACAGCGGCGGGCAGTCCGGACAATCGTCGCCAATGGTGAACTCCACTTTTGCGAAGCAGGAATCCAAACCATTCTGCTCGACGATGACCACATAGTGGCCCGCAGGCAGGTTGGTGCGGCCGTTTCCGGCCTGGTTTGGTGTGCCGTGGTTGGGCAACCAGAAGTAGCTGTACAATCCGGGATCGCTCTGCAACAAGATGGTCGCTGCCCCATCGGCATTGCCGCAGGTGGCATCAAAAATCTCGATGCTGTCCACCACGGGTTCGATGCAAGGACAGATCGTCGACACATCGAACACCAGGGTGTCCGTGCAACCGCCGTCGCTCACATAGGCCGTGTAGGTTCCGGCCAGGAGTGAATCCCGGAAGGCACCCACATAACCGTCGCTCCAGAGGTAGTTCAGCGTATCCGGTTGCAACAGCACAGTGCCGTTGCCGAAGCCGCAGGTATCAGGCGTGGTAACCACCGTCACGTCATACCCACCCACCACAACGATGAGCTGGGTATCTGCAACCGTATTGCCAGCACCATCCGTAGCTGACCAGATGCGGGTGATCAGCGTATCACAACCGCCGCCCGGCACCAGTCCTGTAAACTCGGTGAAGGTCACCGGTATGGTATCGCCCGTGCAATCGTCGTAAGCGGACACCACAGCCGGATCGGGCACGGTTTGTCCCTGATTGCTGTAGATGGTCGAGTCTGCAGGCACTCCGGTCAGTATCGGCGCTCCGCCATCCAGCACGTGGATGGTCTGGGTCGCTGTCGCAACATTGCCACAGTCGTCGATGGCGGTGAAGGTGCGCACCAGGTCGTAACCACCCGTTGCAGGAACGGTATCCTGCGTGGCTGAGATGAGGGCATTGCCGCAGGCATCTTCCGCCACAGCATTTCCGTAAGGTGGAACGGGATCACCGCAATTGATGGTGGTGTCAGCCGGCACACTTGTGAAGACAGGCGGCAGGGTATCCACGATCACCATTGTGATTGTAATGGAAGTTGAATTGCCGCAGGCATCAGTGGCCGTCCACTTGCAGTTGAGGCTGAGCAGGAAGCCATCCGTCTCACAATCACCGATCAGCACACTTCCTTCGGTAAATCCGATCACGGCTTCGTTGCAACCATCGATGGCATCGGCACTCTGAGCACCGAACACCTCCGTGTTGGAGCAGTCCATCACCAGGGTGTCGCCATCCTGGAAGCCTGCCAGCCACGGGTGGTTGAAGACGATGGCCGGAGCCAGCGTGTCGATGATGTGGACGGTCTGTGTCGCTGTCGCAACATTGCCACACTCGTCGGTGGCCGTCCAGGTGCGGGTCACCACTACATCACACACATCTGTGCTGTCAACCACTTCATTGTATTGCAAGGCGACAGAATCAGCGCAGTTGTCGGTGGCATAAATCGCATCCAATGGCAGCTGCTCACCACACTGAATGGTGGTATCAGCAGGCACACCCACGATCTGCGGTGCCAGGGTGTCCACCACTGTGATCACCTGAACGATGCTGTCCGCATTGCCGCAGGCATCGGTAGCTGTCCAGGTACGGGTGATGGTGTACGGGCAGCCGGTGCCGGTCACTTCGTTGAAGACCAGGCTCGGCGCAGGATCACAGGTATCGCTGATGCTGAGGGTGTCAGCAGGTGGCACATTGCCGCAGGCGACGGTGATATCAGCAGGAACACTGCTGAACAGCGGCGCCTCATTGTCAATCACCTGAATGTCCTGGGTGTGAACGAAGGTGTTGCCACAATCGTCCGTTGCCGTCCAGGTCCTGGTGATGGTATAGTTGCAGCCACTGCCGTTGGTCGTTTCACCGAAGGTCAGCATCAGGCTGGTGTCGCAGTTATCGAATGCCAGGAGCGTGTCAACAGGCGGTATTCCGTCGCAGCTGACGATGGTGTCGGCCGGCAGATGGTCGAAGGTCGGTGCCTCGTTGTCTTCCACCCGGATGCGCTGGGTCAGGCTGCTGCTGTTGCCGCAGGCATCGGTAGCCGTCCAGGTGCGGAAGATGGTGTAGGGGCAGCCGTTGGTCTGCACATCGTTCATCGTCACAATCGGGTTGCTGTCGCAATTGTCCGTTGCCGTCACAACCGGCGGAATCGGAATGTTACCACATTCAACGGTCACATCGGCAGGCACACCGCTGAGCACTGGCGGCGTCTGATCTTCCACCGTGATGGTTTGCGTCAGCGAAGCCGTATTGCCGCATTGGTCGGTAGCCGTCAGCGTGCGGATGATGACGTAATCACCCGGGCAGCCGCCGGCAATGGTGCTGTCGCTAAGGCTGAGAACCGGTGCCAGGTCGCAGTTGTCCGTCACTGTGATGCTGTCCAGTGATGGCTGGGCAGGCACCTGTCCGCAGTCCACGGTGATGTCAGCCGGCAGGCCACCGGCGATGACCGGCGCCTGGGTGTCCACCACCCGGAAATAGACGAACCACTCACTCTCGTTGCCGCACTGGTCTTCAGCACGCCATCCGCAGCGCATGAGCATCATGTAGTCCTCGCCCTGACAGTTGGGCTGGGCAACGATGATTTCTGTGCTGAAGAGGAGCGGAGCCTGATCGCAGGCATCAGTGGCATAAGCGTCAGTATATTCCAAAACAGGCACCGCATCGCACTCAAAGGTCAGGGTATCACCGCTGGGCACACCCACCAGTTGCGGATGCGTCACGGTGATGACGGGTGCCGTCGTATCGATCAAATGGATGTGCTGGTGGAAACCGGTCTGGTTGCCACAGTCATCCGTAGCCGTGAAAATCCGGTTGATGACGATGTCGCAGCTGTCCTGGTCGTTGACCAGCACTACAAGATCCACCGTTACACTGGTGTCGCAGTTGTCTGTTGCCGTCGGGTAAACAACCGGCGGAACCGGCTGGCCACACTCGATGGTGATTTCCGACGGAATACCGGAAAGTACTGGCGGCACAGCGTCGATCACGGTGATCACCTGTGTGGCTGAGCTGCTGTTTCCGTCAAAATCGGTTGCCGTCCAGGTGCGGTAAACGGTGTAACCACAACCGCCACCCACAATGCTGTCATTCACGACGAGCGCTGGGTCCGGATCGCAGGCATCGAGGGCGTAAACCGCCGGATCAGGTGCCGGCAGGGGATCCTCACAACTGATGGTGGTATCGGCCGGTACGTTGTAGATCACAGGCGGAATCATGCCATCGTCAAAAGTGATGGTCTGCGTGCCAACCACGGTGTTGCCGCAGTCGTCGGTAGCCGTCCAGCTGCGCACGATGACACCCGGCAGCGTGTTTTCCGTAAAGGTCACCGGCACGTTGTTGTCGCAGTTGTCAACGGCCCAGACCGTCGGCGCCGGTGGCACCGGATCGTTGCACATCAACATCATATCAGCCGGCACGGTATAGAGTTCCGGTGGCGTGGTGTCAATTACGACGACAAAGAAGAACAGGCTGTCCTGGTTGCCGCACATGTCGGTAGCCGTCCAGCCGCAGCGCAGGAACTGCACGTAGCCAGCCGTTCCGCAATTCTGCAGCGGCGAATCGTATTCCAGGAAGACCACATCCGCATTGCCACAGTCATCGGTGACGGTCACGTCATCCGGGCCGAGGTTACCCACTACCTGGCATTCCATGTAGAGGGTGTCACCCTCTTGCAGGCCTGCCAGGTCTGGATTGGTCACGTTGATCTGAGGCACTTCGGTGTCGTAGGTGGTGATCACCTGGGTGGCCGTGGCAGTATTGCCGCAGTCATCCGTAGCGGTGTATGTTTTCGTCACAATGATGGCGCAATCCGGGCCGGTCGTCATGGTCTCGTCCACGGTGATGGTCACATCATTGTCGCAATTGTCAGTAGCCGTTGCCGGAGGCATCACCAGCATGTCGTTGCAACTGGCCAGGGTGGTATCAGCCGGCACAAAGGTGAACACCGGCGGCGTGGTATCACGCACCTGCACCACCTGGGTGAAGGTTGCCGTCTGGTCGTACTTGTTCACGGCCGTCCAGGTCCGAACGAGGTCATAGCCACAAGGCTGCTGCACCTGCGTCGAGTCGAACAGGATGGTCAGGTTCTGGTCACACTGATCGATGAAGGTCGGTGCATTCCAGGGCAGGTTCTGACCACATTCTGCCTGGAGCAGGGTGTCCGGATTGTTGCCGAGGTTCGGAATGCTGATCTGGGTGTAAACCGTCACCGTATCCGAACTGCCACAGCCAAGGCCATCGTCGTAAGTCACCACATAGGTCGTGGTGGCCGTTGGGTAGGCACCGGTTACAGCAGCATTCGGGTTCGTCAAACCTGCCGATGGTGACCAACTGTAGTTGCCGGTACCATAGGGCACTGAAGCAATCAATGTGGTGGAATCACCCAGGCAAATGTACTGGTCAGCTCCGGCTGTCACTTGCGGACAGAGGTGGAGGCAGAGACCAAGGCTGGTCTCCTGGTCGCCCCAGTTCAGGGTTACGCAGGGAGAGAAGCCGGTGGCATCTATCAATCCGGTGCTCACCGGACGGTAACCTGCAGGAATGTCGAAGGCCACCCGGTAGTTGCCGGCCGGCAGGCCGGTGAAACTGTACTGACCAAGGCTGTCGGTCACAGTCGTTGCGATTGGGTTCAATGTATCCGCACAATCGTAGAGGTACACCGTGATGCCCGCTACCGCAGGATCGGTCACATCGGTCGAGTCGTTGTTGTTGCTGTCTTCGCAAACGATGGAACCAACGGACACGCAACTTACCGGCAGGTTGTTGAGGGTCACCAGCGGATCACCCGGCTCAAAAATGAAACTCATGTAGTATGGGTTCGCTCCGCATGTCGGGTCACTGATCAGTCCACTCAGGGTATCAGATCCAAGCACCACCGGATCTGCCATGTTGGTCGGGTCAAACGGACCAGCAGATGGCAGGCAGGTCGTACTCAGCGGATAACCGTTCGGATGGTTGTAGGTCAGGGTGTACACACCCGGCGTTCCGTCGGTGTAGAACTCGTAATAACCATTGGAGCCATCGGCAACCAGAAAGACCGCACCCGGACCGGAAATACTAACCGTTCCTCCGGTGATGATCTCCCCACTCGCTTCGCAATAGATCCAGCCCGTCGGGTCATGCGGAAGCACGGTCACCGGCTCCTGATCGATGTCATCCTCGTTGGGATCGCCATTGTCAGGTGTGGAGTCCATGTCGGGCAGCGGATCGCCGTTCACATCTTTTGCGTCGAAGATCTCGGCATTGTTGACGAGGCTGGCCCCGCTGAGGGCGTAGATCAGGCGCAGCTTGATGTTGACGCAGGCAGTGTCGCCCACGGCCAGTGCACCCGGAATCATCACCACCGCTGAGTCAGGACTGAGCAGTGTCCAGCCGTTGTTGTCGTTCGGGCTCAGGATCATTCCCTGCGGAATGACGTCGAGCACCACGATATCGTAGCCCGTCACATTGCCCTCGTTGACCACGCAGATGGTGTAGTCCACATCGTCGTTGATGTCAACCACTCCATTCTGGCCTGCGGCCAAATCTTTGAACAATGCGAGGTCAAATTCCGCCATCGTTGGACTGAACAGACCAAAGTCGAGGGTCAGGTTGCTGTTTTCATCCCCATCCTCGAAGGTCGGCTCCGACCAGTAGAACAGGCGGATGGTATCGGTCATGATCATGTTGCCCATCTGGGTACCGTCGTCTGCATTGTCCAGATCGAGGAAAGCCCCGTAGGCCGGTTCAAACGGACCCTGGCCATCCATGTCCTGCGGGCCGTCACCCGTGGAGCTGAAGTAGCCGGCAGGGATGCCGTTGCCGTTCAGCTTGCCCCAATAGAGGCCGTGGCTCAGTCCGGTGAAGAGGTACTCACCGTTGGCATTGGTCACAGTGGTATCCACCAGGAAGTCGTCGGCGGTGCCTTTCAGGCCGTCAGGTCCGGCGTTGTACAGCTCAACTGTCACGCCTGGAATTCCAACGTCGTTGTTGTTGAAAAGCCCGTCGTTGTCGAAGTCCTCGAACACCAGGTTACCGAGGCTGAGCGGTGGTGGCGGCAGGAATTGAATCTGCGCACCATCGTGGTCGTCCTCGTCGGTTGGTGCAACGCCGTCACCCGGCACACCGGTGCCGTCACCGAAGATGTAGTCATCGGCAGGTGAGCCGATCTGACCACCGGCATCGTTGCCGTTGAAGGCATCCGGCGTAGAATCCACGTCGGTTGGCGGCGTATTGGATGGGTTGGTATCGTTGTCGAAGGCTGTGATCTCGGCCCAGTTCACCAGGTTGGTGTCCAGTGCATTGAGGTTCACAACCAGTTTGATGTCCTGTGCAATGCTGTCGCCCGGTTGCAGCGGGCCTGCGATGATCCAGGCGGGTCCGCCTCCAAAGTCGAACCATCCCGGGTTCAGGCTCTGCAGGTAAGTAAAGGACGCCGGCTTGTAATCCAGCACCTGGATGTTGTAAGCCGGTACCGTACCCTGGTTGAAGACCGTCACGGTGAAGGTCACCGTGTCGCCCAGCGTTACGAGCGGTACCTGACCTGCTGCGGGCGTTTTCCGAAGGGCAAGGTCGAGCACGCAATCGTTGCGGACATACAGATTGACGGTATAACGCTGGCTGTCGCAACCGGAAGCGTAGAACAAGGTGTCGTGATAGGTTCCGGTGGCGGTCAGCTGCTGACCGAAGAAATTATAGGTATCGCCCTGGCAAATGGTATCTGCCCAGACGGAATCCTGCGCAAACTGCACATCCAGGGTGATGGAGGCCGTATTGGTGCAGCCGTTGGCGCCAGTCACCAGCACGCCGTAATTGGTGTTTACCGAAGGAGAAACAGCCACGGATGCCGTGGTTGCCCCGGTACTCCACAGGTAGCTCACCCCACCCGATGCTGTCAGGATGGTCGTATCGCCATAGCAGTGGTACGGACCTCCGGTGATGACCACATCCGGCAACTGGTTGACATTCAACAGGTGCGATGCCGTGGCGCTGCAACCGAACTGGTTGGTCACCGTCACGGTGTACAAGGTGGTGCTATCCGGTACCACCACTATGCTGCTGGTGGTATCGCCGGTATTCCACAGGTAGCTGCCACCACCAAAGGCCGTGAGCAGTACCGTGTCGCCACGACAGATCAGCGTGTCACCGCTGATGGATGGCGTTGGCGTTGGATTGACGGTGATGCTGTGCGAAGCCACATCCGAACAGCCGGATGCCAGGCTCACAGTTACGGAATAGGTGCTGTTTGCCGCAGGCGATACGCTGATGGAAGCTGTGGTTTCGCCCGTACTCCACAGGTAGTTCGTTCCGCCGGAGGCGGTAAGAACGGCTGTTTCGCCCAGGCATATCACTGAATCACCACTGATGGAAGCCACTGGTAACGGATTGACGATAACCGTAACACCGGCCGTATCGGTACAGCCGTTGGCGTCGGTCACGAAGACCATGTAGTGGGTGGTCACCGTCGGGGCAACGGTAATACTTGCCGTGCTGGCACCGGTGCTCCAGAAGTAGCTCACTCCACCGCTGGCAGTCAGCACCGTGCTGTCGCCAACACACAGCATCGTATCACCGGCAATGGCGGCTGGTGGCAGTGGATTCACCGTGATGGTTATGGAGGTGGAATCACTACAGCCATTGGAATCGGTAGCGGTGACGCTGTAAGTCGTCGTTGCCGCAGGCGAAACGGCAATTGAAGCCGTGGTTTCGCCCGTGCTCCACAGGTAGCTGACACCACCGCTGGCAGTCAGCGTTGTTGTGTCGCCGAAGCAGATCACATTGTTGCCAGTAATCGACGGATTGGGCAGCGGAAGAACAGTAACCGGCATGCTGGCCGTTCCTGAACATCCGTTGTCGTCGGTTACCGTCACGGTGTAGGTCGTGCTGCTGGCAGGTGAAACAGTGATGCCCGCAGTTGTGGCACCGTTGCTCCACAGGTAGCTGCTGCCACCGCTGGCCGTCAGTGTGGTATAGTCGTTCAGACAAATGGTATCAACACCGGTAATCACGGCCACGGGCAGGGTATCCAACAACACCGTGGTGCTGTCGGTATCCGTACAGCCAAACTGGGTGGTTACCGTCACATGGTAAGTCGTATTGACGAGTGGTGCCACCGTAATGGAAGCGGTGGTATCGCCCGTATTCCACTGGTAGAACTGGGCACCGCTGGCGGTGAGGGTGGTCGCATCTCCGATGCAAATGACCGTGTCGCCGCTGATGCTCGCCGTTGGCAATGGATGGACGTTCACCGTCACACTGTCAACTTTGGTACATCCGTTCGTGCCGGTCACCGTCACGCTGTAGGTCGTCGTAACCAATGGCGTTTCATTGATGGCGGCAGTAATGGCGCCCGTGCTCCAGTTGTAGGCTATTCCACCACCGGCTATCAGCACGGTGTTCTCACCGATACAGAGCGAGGTGTCGCCGCTGATGGTCACCACCGGCAACTGGTTCACGATGACCGGAATGCTGGTAGAGGCCGTACAGCCGTTGGCATCGGTCACGGTCACACTGTAGGTGGTATTGCTGGTCGGGGCAACGGTGATGCCCGCCGTGGCGGCTCCGTTGTTCCACAGGTAGCTGACGCCACCGGAGGCTACAAGGGTGGTATAATCACCATAGCAGATCACATTGTTGCCGCTGATAGACGGCACCGGGAGCGGGTTGACCACAACGGTGGTACTGGCCACATCCGTACAGCCGTCGGCATTGGTCACGGTCACGCTGTAAGTCGTCGTTGCCGCAGGCGATACGGTGATGCTGGCCGTGGTAGCGCCATTGCTCCACAGGTAGCCCGAACCGCCGCTGGCAGTCAGAATGGTATTTTCTCCTTCACAAATGATGGTATCACCCGCAATGGCCGCATTCGGCAGCGGGTTCACCGTTACGGTGCGGCTGGCCACGTCGGTACAGCCATTGCCGTCGGTAACGGTTACGCTGTAAGTCGTCGTTGCCAGAGGCGATACGGTCACCGTTGCCGTGGTGGCACCGGTGCTCCACAGGTAGTTGCTACCACCTGATGCCGTCAGCATGGTGCTGTCGCCAGAGCAGATCACGTTGATGCCGGTGATGCTGGCCGTTGGCAGCGGGTTGACGGTTACACTGGCACTGGCACTTGCAGTACAGGTATTTCCAATGGTCACCGTAACGGTATAGGTCGTATTTGAAGCCGGTGAAACTGTGATGGCTGCGGTTGTATCACCCGTGTTCCACAAATAGGATCCTCCTCCCGTGGCGGTCAGCGTGGTGCTCTCACCCAGACAGATGGTCGTATTGCCGCTGATGGCAGATGGCGGCAGTGAGTCCACCATCACATTCGTTGTCGCAATGGCGGTACAGCCATTGGCATTCGTTACCGTCACTGAATAGCCGGTCGTCGTTGGCGGTGAGACATTTATGCTGGCAGTCGTAGCTCCTGTATTCCACAGGTAGCCGGAGCCACCGCTGGCAGTCAGCGTGGTGCTCTCTCCCAGGCAAATGATGGTATCTCCCGCAATGGCCGCATTCGGCAGCGGGTTCACCGTAACGGTGCGGCTGGCCACATCGGTGCAGCCGTTGCCGTCGGTAACGGTCACGCTGTAGGTCGTCGTTGCCAGAGGCGATACGGTCACCGTTGCCGTGGTGGCGCCGGTGCTCCACAGGTAGCTGCTGCCACCGCTGGCGGTCAGCGTCGTGCTGTCGCCAGAGCAGATCACGTTGGTGCCGGTGATGCTGGCCGTCGGAAGCGGATGTACCACTACTTTGCGGCTGGCCACATCGGTGCAGCCGTTGCCGTCGGTAACGGTCACGCTGTAAGTCGTCGTTGCCGTCGGCGAAACGTTGATAGAAGCGGTCGTCGCTCCCGTGTTCCACAGGTAGCTGCTGCCGCCGCTGGCGGTCAGCGTCGTACTCTCGCCCAGACACAGGGTGTCCGTTCCGGAAATGGCCGCCGTGGGCAGCGGATTCACGGTGACGGCCTGCGAGGCCACGGCCGTACAGCCGTCGGCATTGGTCACGGTTACGCTATAAGTCGTCGTTGCCGCAGGCGATACGGTGATGCTGGCCGTGGTAGCGCCATTGCTCCACAGGTAGCCCGAACCGCCGCTGGCAGTC
>PAAY01000015.1 GCA_002698985.1 Saprospirales bacterium
GGCCTACCCATGCAAGGAAACTGGACCAATACCACCCAATACCAGGACCGCTACACCTACAACCACAAAGAGCAGGTGACGGGGATCGAGTGGTTTGCGTATGGGGCGAGATACTACGATGCGAAGATCGGGAGGTTTGCGGGGGTGGATCCGATTGCAGACCATCATTATGTTGTAAGCTGGACAACTTTTCATTATTCGTATAATAACCCTATAATCTATACTGATCCCGACGGACGTTTGCCAATACCAATAATAACAGGACTTATTGGAGGTGCAGGTGGTTTGATATACGGACTGGCTTCTGGCAAAAGTTGGAAACAAACAGTTGCCTTGGCAGCAGGTGGATTTGTAACAGGAGCAACGTTGGGACTTGGAGGTGCAGGTGTTGCTGCACTTGGAGGAGTAGAGGCACTTGGTGGGGCAGGTACAAGTTATATTATGATAGGTTCAGGTGTTGCTGGAGGTTTGGCAGGAAACGCAGTTGAACAGGGTGTTAGAATTGCACTTGGAGAAAGTCCGTCTTTCAATGGTGAAGAGCTTGCCATAAGTGGAGCTTTTGGAATATCAGAAGTGGTTTTAGGTCCCGCTGGAAGTGCAGCAAAAAACTCTATTAAAGAAGGTTTAAAAGGAGCATTCAAAAATCCAAACAGAGCGGCACTTAGGCGTATTCAAAAAGAAATTGCTCATCAATTGAGGGAACAAGCAATTCCTGGTGAAATTTCTAGAAGTCAGGCAAGACAAGCTGCTAAGCAATTAGTACAGGCCGCACAAGAACAAAGATCAGCTACACTGCGAGGTATAATTCGTTTTACTGAAACTGGTGTTGATGTCACAGTAAGTGCAATGCAAACTGCGGTGTCAGAAGGACTTAAAACCGAAATTTTGGAGGATGGAAAAAACTAAAATCACAAAATTTTTTACAATCATTTTTACATCAGTATTTACTGGATCATTCTTTGTCCTAAGGGCAATTCTGGATGTTGTTGATTGGAGTAATTTACAAAGTCTGATTTTGGCCTCGGTTGTTAGTGGAATAGTAGCAGTTGTCATTACTCCGTTGTTGACTGATACCAACAACCGCAAATGGGGAATATTATTAACGAGTTTGTATTTTATTTTTTTGGTGGTTGTTTTACTTTTTTCTAAAATTGATAATTTATCCAATACGGGTTTGAGTCTTGAAGGTGTTTGGGAAACAAAGGAAAGTGATGGCGAAAATTTCAAGTTGGATTTTTTCAAGCAAGATAGTTTGCGCTTAATTATGCCGCCTGACCAGGAAAGGATAGTAAGTTACAAGTGGAAAGGAGAAGACTTACAAATTTATGACGAGGAAGGAGTTCTGCTCTTTAATTGGAATATTAAGATAGATACAAATAAATTTATGATCCTGCAAGGAGATGACAGACTGATTTTTTATAAGAAGTATTAGGAATCCCAGTGTTTCAACCCCCAACCAAACTAGACAAAGATTACAGATAAAAACTGTAACTTTTCGACATGGCGAAGCGCACATGGCCTCAGGAAGAGAAGCTGAAGGTCTCTGCTGGAGTCAAAAAACAATGGCCTGCCCGCCAAAGTCGGGCAGATTACTGAGCTGTGTTAACAAGCATAGCTCCTGACGGTCAGCGGCTTTAGTTTGACTTTTATAGTTGCGATCATGATTTGTAAATTAGGCAGTGGTAAGTTCCAATCTTGACGGGTTGAGATAAATTGTATGAATTTTGATAGGATTATGAATCGAAGTGAAAAAATACATGAAATTGTTGCAGAGTTGTCAGATGTTAATTTGCAAAGGAAACTCTGGTTGAATGAAAATAATGATACTGGATTAATTTCGTCTTATACCGAATTGATGTGTACATTGTTTGATGATCTTGGTTTTGATGAATTTTTGGTAAATTCAGCCAAGCTGGAAGATCTATCAGACAGTACTATTCGTGAGCTTGTGATTATGCGAGATATGTTAAATGATTATAAGGCCGAAGAAACAGATCGTGAAATAATTGAAGACCCAAAATGGAGGAAAATTGTTTTTCAAGCAAAACAAGTACTAAAAGTGTGGAAAAGAAATGACAACGACTGCGCCAGTTGACGACAGGGAGTTAATTAAATGTGTAGTAGTCCTTTCAAATTTAGCCCATCTCAATTTAAACTTTGAACATTAGTAGATCAGTAATCTCAAGCCTGTCCCGAACCGGGCGGTGGTGAGCCCAAGCCCCTAACCGATAACCTTAACAACTTTATCTGCCCAAAGCCGATACCTCGATCCCGAATGATTTCGGGATTTGCTATCGGCTTTCGGGATCACCTATCTCCACATCCTCCAGAATCCTATCTTTGCGGCCGTTTTTAAAAATCACATTCAATAATATCTTCAGAAATGGCCCTGAAAGCTGGAATCGTTGGCTTGCCCAACGTTGGAAAATCAACCTTGTTCAATGCGCTGACATCTGCCAAGGCGCTGGCAGCCAACTATCCTTTTGCCACCAAAGACCCCAATGTAGGGGTAATCACCGTGCCCGATCCGCGGCTTGATAAGCTGGCAGAACTGGTAAAACCCCAGGCTGTACTGCCCACCACCATCGAGATCCTGGACATTGCCGGACTCATCAAAGGTGCCAGCAAAGGGGAGGGCCTCGGCAATCAGTTCCTGGCCAATATCCGTGAGGTGGATGCCATCGTGCACGTGGTCCGTTGTTTTGACGACGGCAATGTGGTGCACGTAGAGGGTGGCGTGGATCCCGTCAGGGACAAAGAAACCATCGACACCGAGCTGATCCTGAAGGACATCGAGACGGTGGAAAAGCGCATAGAGCGACTGAAGAAGCAGGCCAAGACCGCCAAAAAAGAAGACATTGCCAACCTCGAGAATGCGCAGAAAATCCTTGCCCACCTCAACGAGAGCAAACCTGCAAGGAGCATTGAACTGGAAGACGATGGCATGGCATTGCTGAAGGAAATGATGCTGCTTACCTCCAAGCCCATTCTGTATGTGTGCAATGTGGATGAGGCTTCCGTTGTCGAAGGCAATGAATACACTGCCCGTTTCAAAGAGGCGGTGAAAGATGAACCGGCCGAGGTCATTTACATCAGCGCTGCCATCGAGGCCGACATTGCGGAACTGGATTCCAAAGAGGAGCGCATGGCTTTTCTCGAAGACATGGGACTGGATGAGCCGGGTGTTAACAAGCTGATTCGTGCCACCTACCAATTGCTCGACCTGATCACTTATTTCACCGCAGGTGAGAAGGAGGTCCGTGCATGGACCATCCGCAGGGGCTGGAAAGCACCCAAAGCTGCCGGCGTCATCCACTCTGATTTCGAAAAGGGCTTTATCCGTGCGGAGGTGATCAAATACGACGACTTCGTGAAATACGGCTCAGAGGCGGCTGTGAAAGAAGCCGGTAAATTGTCCGTGGAAGGCAAGGAGTACGTCGTTCAGGATGGCGATGTGATGCACTTCCGCTTTAATGTGTAGGTTATTTTGGGAGGTTTTAAGGAAGTTTTTTTCGCTCATCGGCGAAATCCAATAATCCGTTGAATCAGTGATCGGTTTTTAGAAGGTTTTTTCCGCCCACTGGCCATTCAACCTTTTTCTGCAATTCTGGCTCCCACCCGCAGGGCATTGGCGGCGATGGTCAGGCTGGGGTTGACGGCTGCGGATGTCGGCATGAAACTGCCGTCAACGACCCACAATCCTTCCACTCCTCTGAAAGCGCAGTTTTCGTCCAAAGCAGAAGTTTCCGGGTTCTCACCCATTCTGACGGTACCGACCGCATGCGAAAAGGTGCGGATGTGGTGGGTGTAGGTGGCCCAGGCGCCGGCAGCTTTCATAATTTTCGCTGCCTCTTTCGTCAAAACCTTCATGGCTGCTTTGTCCCTCGGTGAATACTGGTGCACCACATTCAACCGGGGATAGCCCCATTGATCCCTTTTGCTGAAATCAATCCAGCATTTGTTTTCATACTGTGGTTGGTCTTCGGCTATCGCCAACAGGCCGGTGAGTCGCTTTACCTGACTGCCGAGCATTTTGCCCAGAAAACCCGGTACGGCATTTTCGACGAGCCCGGCCGGGGGGGTGGGCATTTGCTGCAGGCTGCCGAGTTTACCTTTCAGTTCCGGATGAGATTCTTTGCCGAGGTAGAAATCGAGGATGGCCAGTTGTTTGTGAAAACGCTCTTCTTTATCGGCCGCACCCGGGAAAATTCCGAAGACAATGGCATTGACATGCCGCATCAGGTAGTGGCCGATCACCTGCCCGCCCGGGTTCTTTTTTTCCAGTTCTGAAGCCAGCAGAAGGTGAGGCGAGCCAAGCGCCCCGGCAGCCAGAATGACCCGTGGCGCTTTGACGGTAAATTCTTCACCGGAAGTTTTGCTTTTGCAACGCGCACCTGTCACCTGACCTTTTTCTTCCAAAATCTGCAGTGCGATGGTTTCATCCAGTAAGACCATGCCCTGTTCGAGCAAAACGGGGATCAGCACCGTGGCCAGGTCGTTTTTGGCATTTACGGCGCAGGCAAAAGTATCGCAGGTGGTGCAGGAAATACAGGCTTGCTGCCCGGGTTTGTTCTTCCGGTAATTGATGGCCAGGGGCAGGGGAAAAGGATGCAAGCCGAGCGATTCAGCGGCTATATTCACCTGTTGTGAGATGGCTGCCAATGGAGCCGCCGGTTGTGGGAAGGGTTTTGAGCGGGGTGGGGCAGTGGGGTCGGCTGCATCGTCACCGGCAATGTCGAGCAGGCTTTCTGCCTCGGTGTACCAGGGTTCCAGCTCGTCGTAATCGATGGGCCAGCAGGCATCGCTTCCTTTCAGCAAGTTTGCCGGCGGGTTGAAATCCTCTTTGCGGAACCTGAAAGAAACTCCGCCATAGAAAACAGAGGGGCCACCCACACAGGCATAGACCCCCATTTCCGGTTTGTTGCCACCTTTCAGCACTTTGTAGGGGGTGCTGTCGTCGTAATGGGGGGTGAGGTCCAGAGAGGCCCTGGGGCCCCAGTTGTGCGGTCCTCGCTGCACCCATTGGCCCCTTTCGATCATCAGCACTTTCATGCCGGCGTTCACCAGTTGCCGGGCGGTCATGGTTCCGCCAAATCCACTGCCAATCACGATGGCATCGTAGTTCTTATTCATAGTGAGATTGCTGCTGACTCAGATTTTTTTTGCGTCGGCAAATGTAGGACAAAGCAGGGCTGAATGTCAGTATTGGGTGGAGGTGGGGCGGTGGGTTGCCTGTTTTTCAGGTTTGAGCACGGGGAAAGAGAGCGAAGTGTACAACTGGAAAGTGCTGGTGCTCTGTACCGGTATGCGGTAAATTTTTGCGAAGCGAGTGAAAAATTCTGTGAGTACCTCCTGAGAGATGTTTTTGGAGGCGGGTTTCAGGTAAAAGGCAATGTGCCTGATCCTGCCGTCGGGGTTCCAGAAAAAATGGATCCAGCATTTGACCCCGTACAGGTCCAGCCCTTCGGCAAAAGCCATCTTCTGGAGCTCGACGGCCAGGTTGCGGAAGTGCCCATAGGCCGTTCTTACATCTTCGTCGCAAACACTGACGAGGGAAGCGCTGGAGGCGGACAAGTCATCGTAGGCCGTTTGGTATTGGCCGATCAAAAATGCTTTCGGAGCGCCGGATGCAGGCACGGACTCACTGGATTGCGCCAGCAAGGTGGTAGCTGAAACGAGGGCAATCAGTATGGCCGTTATTCCTTTCATTCAGGAAAGATTTGAGCTGGGTAAACATCGAATTGTTTCCAGATGTCCTGGGGATGAGTTGCCTAGGGGTGTAGTTTTGGTATGTGACAAACAGGAGGGTCAACGATCAATCCTAACAAAGGTAATACAATCCAACATTTATGCAAGTATTTGTCGAAAACAGGATGGCCAAGCGTGAAGCCTGCCTTAACTTGCGTCTTGTGAACAACACTATGGCAAAACACGAACCGGATGATTATTGACATTCTCTTCCTGATTGTTGCGGGCTGGGGATTTTACCAGGGCTTCACCAAAGGTATCATCAAGACCTTTTTCACCATTTTCAGCATTCTGTTCGGACTGGTGGTAGCTTTCAAGCTGTCGCCTGCGGCAACCCGGTTCCTGGAAACGGCCTTCAACACGGAAAGTGCCTTCACCTTCGTAGCCGGCTTTCTCATGGTGTTTTTGCTGACCATGATTGTCATCCGGCTCCTCGCCAAATTCGTAGAAAGTGCGCTTCAGTCCGCCAACATCAATTTCATCAACCAGGTCATAGGAGGAATCGTTTTGGGAGCCCTGTACACCCTGATGCTGAGTTACCTGATCTGGTTTGCCGATGCTTCGCACATCATCAAGGAAAAGACCAAAACCGAATCGATGACTTACACGCAGTTGAAGGAATTCCCTTCAAAAATGAAGTCGGTTTACGAATTTGTGAAGCCGGCCTTTCGTGATTTCTGGAACGAGTCCATCCGCTTCATGGACAAGTTGGAGGAGCAGAACCTCGAGCAAACGGATTCTCAACACACCATTTTTGACGTTCCGGATGAGAATTCAACTCAGAACAGTTCAGGCCAATAACGCTATCGATTACCCACAAATCCAATCTCATCGAAAAGTGTCTCTGCAACACGGCTCCATTGAATGTGAAAAAATCATTTTTCAATCGCTTTTCCTGGCTGAGAAAAAAGGCCCCGATAAACATCAGCCATCTTGTAACCCGCTGTTTCCTGTCTCGTCGACAGCCCGTCTGGCCGCCGGACAGGACAGGCAACGGCGGGAATAATGCCAGTCCCCCTACCCACATCAAACTTTTATTCAGAACATCACATCAGGATTGACCAATCACCATTGTAGCTGGAAAAGTTGATGCTGATGCTTTGTAAAGATGTTTGATGTAGAGAGGGGTTTGTCCGGCATCCCCTCGCTGAAGCAAGGGGTTCCAAGATGTTTGATGGAGTGGAAGGTTATTGGCCCACAGGAATTTAACCTGAATCTTCAGGATCAAATTGCTCAGGCAATACCCTCAAAGGCGGAATGACGGTTTGTGGGTAATCAATAGGACCAATAACGGGTTAGCGACCCATGTGAACAAGCAGTACCGAGACATCCGCCGGCGTGACACCACTGATGCGGCTGGCCTGTCCGATGGTGCGGGGCCTGATCCGTGACAGTTTTTCACGGGCTTCTTTCGAGATGGCTTTCAACTGGTGGAAATCAAATCCGTCGTGAATGCGCACCTCTTCCAAGCGGTTCATTTTTTCCACCAGTTCCTGTTCCTTCTGAATGTAGCCTTCGTACTTCATTCTGATCTCAGCCTCATTCAGGTGCGATTCTTTGAATTTTGACAGAAACTCATCGAGCTCCGGTAATACCGTTCTCAATTCCGCCAGCGAAACCTGGGGCCGGAGCAAAACTCCATGCAATTTCACTTGCTGCCGCAAGGGAGAGGAACCTTTGGTTTCGAGGAAAGCGTTGAGTTGGTCAGGGGTGACACTGGTTTCACGGAAAAACCTTTCTATTTCACTTGCGGCGCTTTCTTTTTCTTCCACAATGCGCATCCGCTCCACCAGGTCCGATTCATCGAGCGGTTTGCCGCCCCAGGTGCCAAATTTTCTGGCCAGTTCGTAAATGCGGGGCGTCAGGCGGCTGTCGGCGTTGTCTTGCCTGAGCAGGATGCGGTACTCCGCCCGGGAGGTGAACATCCGGTAGGGTTCTTCGGTGCCTTTGTTCACCAGGTCGTCAACCAGGACGCCCATGTAGGCCTCCGATCTTTTCAGAATGAAAGGCTCTTCTTCGTGCAATGCCAAATGCGCGTTGATGCCGGCTATCAGGCCCTGGCAGCCGGCCTCCTCATAACCCGTGGTACCGTTGATCTGACCGGCAAAAAAGAGGTTTTTCACCAGTTGCGTTTCCAGGGTCAGGCTCAGTTGCATGGGAGGAAAATAGTCGTACTCGATGGCGTAGCCCGGCCGGAACATCTTGGCATTTTCGAAGCCCGGAACCTTGCGCAAGGCATTGTACTGGACATCTTCGGGAAGTGAAGAAGAAAAACCGTTGACGTAGACCTCACAGGTGTTCCAGCCTTCCGGTTCCACAAACAGCTGATGCCGGTCACGGTCGGCAAAGCGGTCGATTTTATCCTCGATGGAAGGGCAGTAGCGTGGCCCCTGTCCCTGAATCCTGCCATTGAACATGGGAGATTGATCGAAGCCGCTTTTCAGTATTTCATGCACCTCAGGACTGGTATAGGTGATGTGGCAGGGCAACTGTTTTTCCAGCCTGGGTGTGTCCGTAAAGGAAAATTTACCCGGCGGGTCGTCACCTTCCTGGATTTCCATTTTGTCGTAATCCAGCGTGCGGCCGTCCAGCCGGGGAGGAGTCCCGGTTTTCATCCGTCCGGACTCAAAGCCGAGTGAACGGAGTTGTTCCGTAATGCCTTTGGCTGCGCGTTCGCCGGCACGCCCGCCACCGAACTGCTTTTCACCGATGTGGATGATGCCATTGAGGAAGGTGCCGTTCGTCAGAATGACTGCCTTGCCAGGTATTTCCAATCCTAGCCCGGTGTAGACACCACGTACCCTTCCGTCTTTGACAATGATGCCGGTAACCATCTCCTGCCAGAAGTCGATATTGGGATGGGCTTCCAGCATCTGGCGCCATTTGGCCGCAAACAGCATGCGGTCGCTTTGTGCACGGGGGCTCCACATGGCCGGTCCTTTGGAGCGGTTCAGCATACGGAACTGCACCATGGTGTGATCCGTGACGATGCCCGAATAACCTCCCAGGGCATCGATTTCCCGGACGATCTGCCCCTTCGCAACGCCGCCCATGGCAGGGTTGCAGGACATCTGGGCAATGGTCTGCATGTTCATGGTTGCCAGCATGACTTTGGAGCCCAGGTTGGCAGCAGCAACGGCGGCCTCACAGCCAGCGTGCCCCGCTCCAACAACAATCACATCGTACTCAGGAAACATAAGGTGTATCTATTGCTCAGTATTGATCTTTTCCTTCGGGAAAACAACTGAAACCAAAAGAGTTTCAACCATTTATCCGAAAAAGCGTGCAAAAATAGGAAATCGCTCAGCAACTACGACCGCTCGCTTCCTGGCCTGATTCATCTTCAAAAGTTTCACTGTGGAAAAGAAAATCATCGAGAATTGAAATCACGGATTATCTTTGAAGCTCCATTTATCAGGCCGGGTTATCCACACATTGCATGAACACAGACAAAAAGCCGTTTTTAGACAGTAAACTAATCGAAAGCGCTTCACTGAAATTACGTGCCTGCAACCACAGGTTCCGCCTTGCGATACTTAACACCCTCAACAACGAAGGCCCTGTGGACCTGCCTTTCCTTGTGGAAGAACTCAATCTGAACCAGACTTATGTTGCGGAACAGCTCCAGTTCCTCATCGATGCAGGGCTGGTCTTTGCCCTCGCCGATGGCAATTTTGAACTCAACAAAGAGAAAATTGACGCCATCAACGCTTCCCTCAGGGTATTTGCGACGGAATAATTGTGCCTGCATTCTCATGAGGCAAAAGTCAATGGCCTGACTCAATCCTTTCTTTCAAAGAGGGAAGTTCAAGACTTGATTGCAATGAAAGCCGCATCAAGTATTCAAAGCTCCGCAAACACTGATCACCTGCCCTGAAATGTAGCCCGCCATTTCTGAACCCAGGAATACACAGACATCGGCCACCTCTTCCCCTTTGCCAAAGCGTTTCATCGGAATGTTGGCGAAATAGGCCTCTTTGGTCTTTTCATCCAGGGCCTCCGTCATTTCCGTCTCGATGAATCCGGGGGCAATGGCATTGCAGCGGATGTTCCTGGAGCCCACTTCTTTGGCCACTGATTTTGTGAAACCAATCATGCCGGCTTTGCTGGCTGCGTAGTTGGCCTGCCCTGCATTTCCGGTTACACCAACGATGGAGCTGATGTTGATGATGGAACCACCACGGGCCTTGAGCATGGGGCGGAGCACCTGTTTGGTGAGATTGAAAACAGATTTCAGGTTGGTGTGGATGACTTCATCCCATTGTTCTTCGGTCATTCTCAACATGAGGTTGTCCCTGGTGATGCCGGCATTGTTGACGAGGATGTCAATTTGCCCAAAATCTGCGAGAACAGCCGCAACGAGGTCGGCTGACTGTTGAAAGTCACTGGCGTCTGAACGGTAGCACTGGACTTTGACGCCGGTTTCGTTGGCAACAGCGTCAGCCAGGGCCTTGGCTTTTTCTTCAGAAGATAAAAAGGTGAATGCCACGTTGGCGCCGTTTGCTGCCATGCGCTTGACGATGGCTGCTCCGATTCCACGGGAGCCTCCGGTGACCAGTGCAGTTTTTCCTTCCAGTAACTTCATGGTGTGTTGTTTTTCAGTTGAATTCTGATTCGGGTTGAAGATTCAAATTGGTGCGCAAATGTAAAAAAACGGACAGGATCAAAGCGATAAAGATAGCCCGTCAAAAGCCAACGTCACGTGTGGCGGCAGGGTAGGGTTGACCTCCTCGAATTTACCCATGTGGTGACTGATGTGGGTCAGGTAAGCTTTACCAGGATTCAGATCTTGTATCAGCTCCAGTGCTTCCGCAAGATTGAGGTGGGTTTTGTGGGGCTTGTGGTGGAGTGCGTTAATGACGAGGTGCTTCAACCCTTTCAAATCCGATTTGGATGATTCCGGAATGGTCTTTACGTCTGTGAGGTAGGCAAATTCGCCGGTTTTGAATCCCAGAATGGGCAGGTTGCCATGGAGCAGTTCCAGGCATTTGAACCGTAGATCACCTATGGTCAATTCCTGTTGATCTTCAATTTCGACTAGTTCGAGTTTTGGGGCACCGGGATAAGGATCCTTGTCAAAAATGTATTCAAACCGTTTTCTGATTTCACCAAGCACCCGGCCCATGGCGTAAATGGGCATTGGGCGTTTTTGCCGGAAGTTGAAAGGGCGCACATCGTCGAGGCCGATGATGTGGTCGTTGTGCTCATGGGTGATGAGGACTACATCCAGTTTTTGCACTCCGGCCCTAAGCATCTGCTGCCGGAAGTCAGGTCCGGCATCGATCACCACTGTCGTTTCAGCCGATTCAATCAAAAGGCTGACCCTGAGTCGCTGGTCTTTGGGGTCGGGAGAGGTGCAGACATCACAATTGCAGCCTATCACCGGCACACCCTGCGAGGTGCCAGTACCCAAAAAAGTTATTTTCAGAGGTTTCCCGGACAATGGTTTTTCTTTTGTGGCGGCAAAGATAAAAGACTGGCAAGTCAGAATGGCCAATGATTCTTGCCATTCATCCTCTCAATGCCTCGTAGGTCAATTCCCATAGCTTCTCATAGGGGATGGGCTCCATTTCCGAACTCTGAGGAGCTTTGGACAATGGCATTTCCGCTAATTTTTTGATGTACTTTTTTGCCCGTTCGTAAACGGTGCGTTTGTGGAAATGGCCGAGCGGAATCTGGGTGAGCATTTTGATGAAACAACTGCTTCGGTAAGTGTCGTTTTTCCGGAGGTGACGACCAGTATAGGCCTTCAGGGCTTCCACTCTGTCAATTACCTCGCTCTGCTTGTTTTGCCGAAGGAAAAACAAAATTTGCAGCGCCATTACAGCGATGTTTGCTCCCTGCTTGTCTTTTGAGAATTCCGCAACCTGGTTCAGGAAGCGGCCCAGTTTGAAGCCTTTGAGCTGGGCCTCTTGTTTCAAGGTGGGCTTGGCTTTTTCAACCATCACCAGGTAGTGTATGAAGGCCTCCATCAGCAGCCAACGCTCCTGATAGACACTTGGCAGCTTGGTCCTTTCTGGTTTGTTGAAGGCCTCCAGGAATACCTCCAATGCTTCCTGGTAGTTCCCCGTGTGCAGGTATAGAAGTAACTCGTATTCTTTGATGATGAACCAATTATGGTTTACAGCAGGATACTCCTCAAAATACCTGTTGATCTCCACTTTGGCTTCATTGTAATGCCCCAGGTGCAGCATACTGGAAATGGCGGATATCTGAAAGGTGAGGAAGGCTGTAGGTGCTAACAAATGCTTTTTGGGACTCAAGGCTCCCATTGCCTCATTGGCGCTCTGCAATACACGCTGGTGATCATATACTATATGGTAGCGGTACATTTTCACCCGGTAGTAATTCAAATAAAACGAGGCAGTACGGTGGTCATCGGGAATTTTCTCCAATTTTTTGACGTACTCGATAGCTTCAGGCTCAAGAAAGCTGTAAGAAGCTCTGGACTTAACAAAGTGGACGGCCAGGTTTTGGTAGTATTCTTCAGCGAGCAATTCAGCCTCAAATTTTTTGAGCTGCAGTTCAAGTTGTTTGTGTATCCTTTCAAGTAGATTAGGATTGCCTTCAGTCAGCAAGTAAGTTGAACGAAGCTGTCGCAATGACAAAATTGCTAAATCCGTGAATTCAAATTTAAGAGCGGTTCTATAAAGCTTTTCAGCAAGTTTGCGCCTAACAGATAAAGAAACAGATCGGCCGGTAAGTATTTTTAAAATGGCATAATCCTGATGCCCCAGATAAAAAGCTTTTTGAATGTCCCTGAATTTGGGTTGATTTAGATCAACGAACAGGATTGAAGTCAGCAACTTCTTTTCGAGTTTCTTGATGGTTTTGTTCAATGCCTGCTCGGGGTTTTGATTCTGTTTGAACAAGATCTCGATGGCCTCTTCTCTCGATCTCACTTTACCCGAATGGAGCAATTCGTACAGTTGCTCAGTTTTGTTTGAAGGCGTCTTTTTGCCCTGACCGATGATCTCGAGGTTTTTGGCCTTGTTTTTGGAAACTACTTGAACGAGTTCAATCAAATCCTTCATAGGTTAAGCGATTTTTATCTTTCTCCCCACGCTCCCGAACTCAACCTCTTTTCTCCCAACACTACTAAATCCAAAATTGAGCACAGCAGCTGACACCCCTTAGTCGGCAGATTACCCTCGCTTGCTCGATACTCCCCATTCGTACTTACAAGGCTGGAAACTTTAACCAAACTCACACAATAACTATGGATCTACTCACTGTCATTGATTTAGTAGTTGACTTCATTTCAGGAGGTGCCGAATCTATCATCATTGAAGATGATGGAGCAATGTAGAACAACTCTATTGTCTTCCTGATCGCCCAATAAAGCAAAGGGCAAACACTTACTCGTTTGGACTGCCGGGGGAGAATTGTACTCCTCCTGGCATGGCCAAACCTACGACAAGTCTGTGAAATTGAAAAATCCAATCACTTGTTTTTCAGGTGATTGGATTTTCTATTGTCCAAATTGAAGGTTAATCTGCTGTGGAAAAATCGCTGTAATTCGTTACGGAATTGGGTCAATACCCGCCATATCTTTGTACCATCAGAAACGAACAACCGGTTGATCAGTCCCGGTAACATTGAAAAGAGTTACAGGTTTCTAGAATCGCTCCGTACAACGCTCAAAAAAACGCTCCGAACAAATTTTTTTGTTCAACAACGCTCCGAAGAAGTATTGAAACGATTGATCATTTAAGCTGGGTTTTTTCAAGGTTAAAACACAAAAGCCAAGTTCGAGCCTCCGGTACATCACCGGAGGTTCTTTTTGTTTGGTAACCCAGCAAAGAAAATGGAAAGTGGAGAGAAAAACGAAAGCAGCTCCGATTTGCTAATTGAAAATTAGTGAGAGTAAACTCGTGAGCTGCTTCCAGGAATAACGCCTATTTCTTTAAACCTCACTTATTACGTTTCAGGGCGCCATTGCGCTGCCAACAGCTCAAAAAAGTTTTGTCAACCGGACGTTACTGCTGAATCAGTTCTTTTGTGCCGCACAAAGTACATTTCCAGCTCGCCTTTGTTTTTCGCCTTTACCAAACCCCTTGAGATGCAATCATACGCTCCGTTGAGCAGTTCGAAGGTAGCCTTTGAGATGTTTACTTCATTGGGCTCACCTTGTGACTCCATCCTTGCGGCGATGTTCACCGTGTCGCCCCAGATGTCATAAGCGAACTTGCTCTTACCTACAACGCCGGCCACTACCGGTCCTGAGTGGATTCCTATCCGGCAGTAAAACAGGGGCTTGCCATTGTCCCGTTGGGCTTCTCTCCAGGAGTGCATGAATTCCTGCATTTCCAGGGCGGCATTGACGGCTTTGGTGGCGTGGTCAGGGCATTGTTCCGGAAGGCCGGCTACACCCAGCCAGGCATCTCCGATGGTTTTTATTTTTTCTATTCCGTGTTTCAGAGCAATTTCATCAAAGGCGGCAAAACACTCATCCAACTGGGCCAGCAGTTCCTCCGGCGAACAGGATTCGGCGATTTGGGTAAAGCCTTTGAAATCCGTGAAAATCACCGTGGCTGCCTCATACCTGCGGGCGCTGGCCTTTCCGTATTTCTTGAGTTCTTCGGCTGTTTGTTTTGGCAGAATGTTGAGCAGGAGCCTTTCTGACCGTTGCTTTTCCTTTTTGATGAGGTTGTTCCTGTTGTACAGAATCAGGGCAATCAGGATAAAAAGCACCGCCCCGCCCAAAAGTGAGTATTGGATGGTACTTGCAGTTTTGAGCTGGGCATCTCTTACCTTCAGCTCGGCTTGTTGTTTCTCTATTTCTATCTGCTTTTTCCGGTCGCTGTACGCAATCTCCCGCCGTTCCTCATTCTTGATTTTTTCTTCATTGAAGCGTTCGTAACGCAACTCGTCGTATGCTTTACGGTAATCGTAGGCCTTCTTGTATTGCCCGAGTTTGTAATAGATCCTTGCAAGGTCTTTCAGCCCGTTTTGCTGAAACTTGGCATCCTGAATTTCCCGGGCGATTTGCAGGTATTTATCGGTGTACTCGAGTGCTTCCTCGTATTTGTGCTCCCGCCTTCTGATATCCGCAAGGCCATTGTACACCTCCATGATGCCGGCCCTGTCTTCTTCCGCTTCTCTGATTGCGAGGGATTTTTTCAGGTATCCTTCTGCTTCCAGCCAGGTGGTGGCGGCCTCCTCCTTTTGGCCCCTGTCTTTGTAAAAGCTTCCGAGATTTTTGAGCACATAGCCCATGTTGTTGTAAATCTCAGCCTGGCCGCTGAGGTCTTCCAGTTCAACCCTGATTTGGAGGGCCTGCCGGTGGAGGTCAGTGGCCTCCCGGTACAAATTCAAAACCTCATCTGACAAATCTCCGTCGTCCATTCTTTCTTCGGCAATGGCGTCTTTCAGGTTGGCGATATTGTTGAGCACCGCAGTAAGTTCCCATTGGTTGCCGAGCTTTTCATGGAGTTCTTTGGCCTGCGTGTAGTATTTGAGCGCATCCTCCAGCCGGTCGGTTTCCACTTTGATGTTGCCGATGATGTTCCAGGCATTGGCGATGTTGTACTCATCGTTTGCGGATTCGGCAAATTCCAGAAACTTGAAGATGTAATCCAGCGCTTCCGGGTAATTACCCATGCTCTCCTGCACGATGGCCATGTTGTAATAGGCCCGCATGATCCGCACAGTGTCTTTGAGTTCTTCCCTGATGCGAAGGGAGCGCTGGTAGTAGTCCAGGGCGGAGAGGTAATCGCCCAGATTTTCAGCGACGTTGCCGAGGTTGTTGTAAAGGGATGCCACGCCTTTCTGGTCTCCCAGCTCCAATCTGAGGTCGAGGGCTTGTTTGAAGAATTCAAGTGCCTGGTCGCTGTTGCCGTGAATGTCCTCTACGACGCCTTTGAAATTGAGTGCGGTGGCTTCACCTTTCTTGAATTGAAGTCTTCTGGAAAGAGAAATGGAACTGTCGAGAACGGCCCTGGCTTTGTCGGGGTCGTCGAACTTGTATTCCCAGGCCAGGTCATTCAACAGGTTGACCCTGCTCGTGTCGGGTTTTTGGCTTTGAAGGAGCGTTTCCAGGCTGTCGGCGAGGCTGCCATTTTGAGAAAAAGCAACACCCGGCAATACCCAACAGGCAACTAAAAAAAGCAGGCCTGCCATTCGTGGTAATACCGGGTGTTGTGCTTTGGTATGCAAGAGGATCTTTGACTTTTGACCAGTGGCTGATTATTTGCCTTCGGGCAAAAGTAAGACACCGCTGGCAAGGAAGCGCAATTCCTCTTTGGGTTCAGTGATGGCTTTGATTTCTTTCTTTGATTTGCCGGCATCTTCAGCATAGTGGCGCAGTTCTTCAACGGAGGTTACCGTTTTGTAAACGATGCCTTCGGCAACCACTGTTCTTCCGGCAATGGTTTTGGGCATGAAGAAGCCATAGTCTTCAAACCGGACCATTATTTCTTCCGGGAAATTGTCGTCGGTGAGGGTCATCCAGCAGCCTTTCATCTGGCAAACGGAGGTTACCTCGCCTTTTACTTTTACCCGGAGGCTGTCGGAGTCTCCCAGTTTGGCCTGCATTTCAGCCAGGCTGATGGCACCGTCCTGGGTAATTTCTTTTCCAAAAGATTGGGGTTTGCCGGTCTTGGCGGTCATGTCAACAACATCCTGGGCCTGACATGCAACGAGAAGCAGCATTGAGAATGCAATTGTGAAGATTTTTTTCATGTGGATTGAAAATTTGTGGTTAGTGTGAAATTCAGCTTTGCAAAGGTCGTCTATCACTTGACAAAACCGAATGACAATTGTCAGAGGCTGCAAATGTAAGAGTTGGGCAATCTTCAGTGGAGACTTTCACATTTGTTTAATGTTTCGTGGTCAAGGGCTGTGGCCAAACAGATTTTCCACAAATTTTCAGGAACAAAAAATAAAGTCAGCCTGGCTTCACGTTAAAGAATTGCTTCCGACGAGTTCCAATTGTTACATACCGGAAAACCAGAAACCCATTTATCTCTGACCAGGTCAGCAACCACAACTTTTATCTGAATGAACCACTGCTACACTGTAATTGATTCCTGTTCTCACCTTAAAACTCGGGTTCATTATGTGTGTCATCAAAAAGCAGTGGGTTTTCACTTTACTTGTTTCAGTACTCATTCCGCTCTTCGCAATTGCGGAGACCAATCCTTTCACTTCATTTCGGGGTAAATGCGTCCGGGGCGATTGCTTCAATGGCGAAGGTGTCATGGAGTTCCCCAATGGCGATGAATACCACGGTTCATTCAAAAATGGTGAAGCGAGTGGCGATGGCGTGATGAAATTCGCCAACGGCAATAACTACTACGGCCATTGGGAACACAACATGAGAGACGGAAAAGGACGCTTCACCTATGCCATCGGACATGAATACTTGGGTTTTTTCCGTCAGAACCACATGCACGGCAAAGGCAGAATGAGTTTTGCCAACGGCGACTGGTATGAAGGTGAGTGGAAGCTGAGCAAACCGGACGGCTATGGAATTTATTCTTTTCACACCGGCGAGCGCTACGAGGGAGGCTTCAAGGCTGGTCTGTTTCACGGTTTCGGAACCTTTTATTACAAGTCCGGTGCAAGGTATTCAGGAAATTGGATGAACCACAAAAAGCACGGTAAAGGCACCCTGGTTGATGCCGATGGCCACAAAACCGAAGGCGAATGGATCTTCGGAAAAGCCGTTGGCGGAGCAAGCCAGCTCGATGAACCCGTCGATGTGGTGGAGGTCCCGGGTGTTGACGAACAGGTGAAAAATGTACCGGCAGATGAAAACGGCGATGTGAAAATCTGGGCTGTTATCGTCGGCATTGCGGATTATACCCACATGCCTGCCCTGCATTATACCGATGACGATGCCTACAAGTATTACTCCTTCCTGAAAAGCCCGGAAGGCGGGGCCGTACCCGACCGCCAAATCAAGCTTCTGATTGATGACATGGCCACCAGAGATGCCATCATTGATGCGCTTTACACCACTTACGTCAGGGCTGATGAGAACGATGTGGTGGTTTTCTATTACAGTGGCCACGGGCTCAATGGAGCCCTGGTGCCTTATGATTACGACGGCATCAACAACCGCCTCTACCACGATGAATTGAAGCAGGCATTTGAGGCCTGCAAAGCCCGCCACAAACTGCTGATTGCCGACGCATGCTATGCAGGCTCCCTTTTGTCTTACAACAGCATGGGCGATGCACTGGCTGCCCGTGGCGATGCCATCCAGGACATGCTCCGGAAGTTTTACCGGGATTTCGAAAATGCAGCTCCCGGCATGGCCGTCATCCTGTCCTCTAACAGTGACGATCTTTCGTACGAAGACAATGGCATCCGCTCCGGTGTGTTCAGCCATTTTCTCATGCGTGGCCTGGCCGGTGAGGCCGATGCCAACTATGATGGCCTGGTCGTTCTTTCGGAACTGGCCTCCTTTGTCATCAACAGGGTGAGCCGGTACACCGTAGGCGCACAAACCCCATTGCTGATGGGCGATGCCGATGACAACATGCCTGTGGCCGTCGTCAGAAGGTGATCTTGCCGCTTTTCCCGGGGAATTCCCATCTTCGCAACTAAAATTGAATTCAAGATGGGCCCCTGGGAACTCTACCTTTTATTTTTTCTGGTTGCGCTGGTTTACTCCTCAGTTGGGTTTGGGGGCGGGTCCAGTTATTTGGCACTGTTGGCCCTGTTCGGAGTGGATGTTCTCGTGATGCGCTCCACCTCTCTGCTATGCAATATCACTGTGGTGACGGGCAGTGTTTTCATTTTCTACAAAGCAGGATTTTTGAATCTTCGCAAGGCGCTTCCACTGGTGCTGGCCAGTATGCCCATGGCTTTCCTTGGCGGTTATGTGCCGGTGAACAAGGATACTTTTAAGCTGATTTTGGGTGCCACCCTGGTGCTGGCGGGTGTGATGACCTGGTTTTCGCCCAAACTTCGACAATTGGATTTGGGAAGTGGCAGTTCTCCCCGCCAAAGCAATGCTATCAATGCTGCAATGGGGGGCGGCATCGGTTTCCTGTCGGGGATGGTGGGAATAGGGGGCGGTATTTTTCTTGCTCCTCTGTTGTACCTGACAAAATGGGACCGCCCCAAAGTAATCGCCGCAACTTCCAGCTTTTTTATTTTGGTGAATTCTGTCTTCGGTCTGGGTGGACAAATGTCATCCCCCCAGTTCCGGATGGATTGGAGTTTTGCCTTGCCGCTGATGCTTTGCGTATTGGCCGGCGGACAAATTGGAGTTCGTCTGGCTACCAGGAAGTTCCCTTCTGTTTACATTCGCAAAGCAACGGCACTGCTGGTTTTGTACGTGGGATTACGCCTGCTTTTTTTGTGAGGAATCGAAGAATCGAGGAACTGAAGAATCGAGGAACTGAAGATCTGACCGCTCAAAAACACTTAAAAACCTCCAAAACCCTAAAAACCCTTCAAAAACATTCACACATGAAACTGACCCTGTTGTCATTTGGGATAGCGAAAGACATAACCGGCAAGCGGTTTTCTGAAATCGAGTTGCCGGAGAACTGCACGGTGGCGGAGCTGCGAAGTTTATTGGCCGAGCAGTATCCTGTACTCAACGAGCTGTCGGCCCTTCGCTTCGCAATTAACAGCGAATATGCGCAGGAGTCCGATCTGCTGCAAGAAGGTGATGAAGTAGCTCTGATCCCGCCGGTAAGTGGTGGATAACAGCAACAATTATGATTGATATTCAACTACTCGAAGATAAACTGGATGTTTCCCGTTGTGTAGAAATGGTTTCAGCTCCAGAAACAGGGGGCATCAATGTGTTCATCGGCACCGTAAGGAACCACACCAAAGGCAAGCGGGTGCTGCGGCTGGAGTTTGAAGCCTACGAACCCATGGCCATTTCCGAGATGCAAAAAATTGCCCGAAGGGCGATGGAAAACTACGATGTGCAGCGCATGGTGATCCACCACCGGGTGGGCTCCCTGGCTATTGGTGAAATACCCGTCATAATTGCTGTGGGGGCAGCGCACCGTGAAGCTGCTTTCCAGGCCTGCAAATTTGCCATCGACACCCTCAAGGAAACCGTTCCGATCTGGAAAAAAGAGATTTTTGAAGACGGAGAAGTGTGGGTGGCTGCTCATCCGTAAGAATTGAAAGAGCAGCCCCCCTCACAGTTGTCAGGCTTTGGGGTTCATCACCTTGCCCATGAAAAGAATGCTGTTGGTCTTGTTGTCACGGATGACGAAGAAAAACGGGTGGTCGGCTTTGAACAGGGTAGGGAACTGGGCTGAAGTTTCAATGATGACCACGACGGTAACAGCAGCGGCTTCTGTGCCTTCCTCGTTCACTTCTACAAAGGCTTTGTGAATCACATCGTCAATTTTGACGCCGCCCCCATCGATCATCTTGCTGAAGTCGGCAGCATCAGAAAAAGCAAGCCCCATGCCCATGTCCGACAGGGTTCGCTTCAGCTTGGCGCCGTACTCCATCTTGAATTTGGGGAGGTAAAGATCGAGGTTCTGGTTGCTGAATTTCGACAGCCACAACTCGTAATTCTCCGGGCTGAGTTCTGAGATGACTGCTTCCACGTCTTTTCCTTCCTTCGGCAAAAAAACGGTCATCGAAAAGATGGAATCACTGTATGGCAGGTCCACAGCCTGAAAGAGGTCGTTTTCGAAATAGGGGAAGCTGCCTTCGGGAAGGTGCATCATGTCCACCTCCGTTGCTCCGCCAGGAGCGAAAAAAGGCATGGGACTGGTCAGCTCCGGATCGAATTTCGCTTTCCAGGTTCCTTTGAAATAAATGGCATTGATGAGCAGCATAACCACATTGCCGGGCAGTTCGGAAAGTGCATCTTCGATCAAACCATCCGTATTGTCTGACACCCAGAGGTTGACCTTCTCGATGGCACCATGCAGGTCGGCTCTGAAATCGATGGGGTGCACCTCGCTGGCGTAATAACTTTCATTCAGCTTCAGAAACTCATTCAAAACGGGGTAATCCGTCTGAGGCCAGATGCTCTGGGCCAGTTTGAGTTTGGTTTGGGGGTCGAGCTTGGGCAGGACTTCCAACAATGTTTTGTAGTCAGTGTTAACCTGCGCCATGGGCAATTCTCCAATTTTAAGGGCGTTCCGCATGTCGTCGAGGGTCTGGCCGGCAGCGCCGTTGGTGGTCATGCTCAGGGCTGTGGAAATGCTGAAAGGAGAGACGAAAATGTTCTTGTCGCTTTCTTCTTCTGAATTGAGCTGTTTGAAAAAGGCGATGGCAAAATCTCCGTTGGCGGCGGTCAGGTCACAGACGGTCGGTGCATCCGCACAGGTGAAATCAACCCCTTCGGGCAGGTTGATGTTTTCCTTTTCACATTGAATGAAAATCAAGGGTAAAAGCAGAAACGCAACGTAAACTCGCAAACTTTTCATGTCGATTGTTTTTGGTTCATACAGGCAGACATTCGTTGCCAAAAGAACGTTGGGTGGGTCAATGATTTTTATCCGAAGGCTATTTTACTTTGATAACCGCATTTTTCACGGAAATTTGCGCTCCTTGAAACAACCAGGGTTTTAAACACCAGATCATGAGCAACAATACTGAAACATCAGAAAAGGAATCCCTCAATTTTTTAGAGGAAATCATTGAAAGAGATCTTGCCGAAGGTAAGAACGACGGTGCCGTGCGCACCCGTTTCCCGCCGGAGCCCAATGGCTACCTGCACATCGGGCATGCCAGCGCCATCTGCATCAATTTTGGCCTGGCCCAGAAATACAACGGCACCTGCAACCTTCGCTTTGACGATACCAACCCCGTTACCGAAGAAACGGAATACGTTGAAAGCATCCTGAAAGATGTGCGTTGGCTGGGCTTTGAACCGGACAACATCTTCTATGCTTCCGACTATTTCGAAAAGCTCTATGAGTTTGCGGTCAAGCTCATCAAAATGGGCCTCGCCTATGTGGACGATTCCACCCCCGAGGAAATAGCCAAAATGAAAGGCACACCCACCCAGCCCGGTGTTGACAGTCCGTATCGCAACCGCAGCGTTGAAGAAAATCTCGACCTCTTCGAGCGCATGCGCAAGGGGGAGTTCGAAGAGGGCAGCAAGGTACTCAGGGCCAAAATTGACATGGCCTCGCCCAATATGATCATGCGTGACCCCGTGCTGTACCGCATCAAATTTGCCCACCACCACCGCACCGGTGACCAGTGGTGCATCTACCCGTTGTACGACATGGCCCACGGTCAGTGCGATTCCATTGAAAAAATCACCCACTCCATCTGCACCCTGGAGTTTGCACCTCACCGGGAGTTGTACGATTGGCTCATCGAAAAACTGGAAATCTTCCCGAGCAAGCAGTACGAATTTGCCCGCCGAAACCTCACCTACACGGTGATGTCAAAACGGAAACTGCTGCAACTGGTAAACGAAAAATACGTGGCCGGCTGGGACGATCCCCGCATGCCCACCATCTCCGCCATGCGCCGCAGGGGTTATCCGCCAGCAGCCATCAGGGAGTTCGTGAAACGCATCGGCGTCAGCAAGCGGGAGAACATCGTGGACATCAGCCTGCTGGAGTTTTGCGTCCGTGAAGAGCTCAACAAAGTTTCCAAACGGGTAATGGCAGTACTGGACCCCATCAAGGTGGTGCTCACCAATTACCCAGAAGGGCAAACCGAAATGCTGGAAACCGAAAACAACCCGGAAGACCCCAACAGCGGCAACAGGGAGCTGCCCTTTTCCAGAGAGCTTTGGATCGAGCGGGGTGATTTCATGGAAAACCCACCGAAGAAATTTTTCAGACTCTCACCAGGGGGCCTTGCCAGGCTGAAAAGTGCTTACATCATCCAGTGCGATGAAGTGGTGAAAAACGATGCTGGAGAAATCGTGGAGCTTCGTTGCACCTACTTCCCGGACTCCAAAAGTGGGCAGGACACTTCGGGCCTCCGGCCCAAAGCCACCATTCACTGGCTGTCAGTGCCACATGCCATCAGCGCTGAGGTGCGCCTCTACGATCGCCTCTTCCAGGTGGAAGATCCCTCCGCCGATGAGCGGGATTTCAAAGAGTTGCTAAACCCGGATTCGCTCATCGTCAAAAACGCCTGGCTGGAGCCCAGCCTTGCCGATGTGACCGCGGGGGAGTACTACCAGTTCATCCGCCTGGGCTATTTCACGCCCGACCCCGATACCCGGCCAGGCAAGCTCGTCTTCAACCGGACCGCCACGCTGAGGGATGACTGGGCGAAGATGAAGGGAAAGTGACCGTCAGGCGCTGACTTAGGGTCAGCTCCTGAATTATGAGAAATCCTTAGCTTTGGTAGCAAAACAACTACCGATGGATATCCGAGCAGAAAAATTGTGGTTGATTGAACAGATTGCCAAACTGAAGGATGAGCGGCTCATCAAGGCGATTAAGAGCTTATTGGAAACAGTAACGCAATCATCTACAACTGAGTTGGACCTGGATTTTTGGGATGCACTTTCAGAGGATCAAAAAAAGAAAATTGAGAATGCGATATTAGAGATGGACGAAGGAAAAGGAATACCACATGATTTGGTTATGGAAGAGTTCAGGACCAGATACCAGAATGGAAAATGAAGTAAAGTGTTAAATTGTCGCCTGAGGCCAAGGAAGAATTCAGTCTGATTTTGGATTACCTTGAATCCAGATTTGGCAACCGGGAAGTTAGCTCCTGTGATAGCGGTACCGAAAGGAACCAACAACATGAGTCATCCCGAATTGGCATTTACTCGTCCCGTAGGGACGAAATATTTGTAGCAAAGCGCCAAATTTCGCTCTTTGCGTGCCGTAGGTACGCTACCAAGGGATTCACATAGCGTACCTACGGCACGCAAATCCAGAATATTCGATAAAGTTCTACAAATATGTTGCCCCTAACGGGGCAATGTACAGGGCAGGTTAAATTCGGGATGGCTCATGGATGTTCGTATCAGACGCTGAGATCGGGTCAGCTCCTGAATTCCGAGACTTATTGCAACAAAAGAAAACAGGAGCTATCTGAAAGTTAGCTCCTGTGAAGGTGGCACCGATAGGAACCAACAAAGAAGGCACCCGTGTTTCCACTGGTGCCTTCTGACGTTTTACTCAGCTCAAATTTTCAGGTGCTTACTTCCACCATTTCTTGATCAGGATTACGTGTTGTGTTCCATCGGGAGCGGTCAGGATCGCTTTGCGGTCGCAGCTGCCATCGCCGTAATCGATGGTGACGGTTTTGTCTTCAACGGTGAGGCTGAGGACGCCAGCTACCCGCCATGGGCAGGTCTTTTTGCGGATCACCGGTTCCAGAATTTCAGTGGAGTAGGCCTTGCCGTGGCGGTTCACGCCGCTGCTGCCACCGGTGATGGCAAATACATTGTCGAAGCAGGTGGGCGTGTCAGCACCCTCGATTTGGGTGATGAAATGATCGGCCTGCCAGGTGGCAACATCGCCGTTGGGGAAGGTGATCTGACCGTCAACGGTGCGTTGGAAAGTCACATTGCCATCGGCGTCAGGACCGAGGTTGGTAAGGGTTTTAGTGCCTTCGATCTGAGCATCGTCAATGAAGAAATCAACGAAAGTGGTCGTGCGGGTAGCGCCTTCGTTGCTCATGGTGTCACTCACGGTCACCACGATCTGGCCTTTGCGGATGCGGCCGTTGGGTCCTTCGCAGCCGTCGCCAAAATCAATGGTGATGGTGCGGGGGTAGGAGCCATCGGCAGGTTCTACGGTTACTTCGGGGCAGTCTTGTCCGGCGCCACGGGTTTCGATGGCCAGGTCCACCTGGTCTTCAACGTCGGCGTACAAATCTTCGGAAGTGGTCTGGTCGGTGGAAGCCACCATCTGTTCGGAATCTTCAAAGCCAAGGGTGAGATCTTCTTTGTTGCAAGCGGTAAGGAAAACGCCCAATGCAAGGGCAAACACAGCGAACCATTTGATCTGTTTCATAACGGGTTACTTTTTTTGGTTGATGAAAAATCAGGGAAAATTGGGCAGTTGCCGATGTGCACCTCAACAACTGCCCGGGGAGTTTGTCAAAATCCGGCCCCCTGACCCTTCAAACGATGTGGGGTTTAATGACCCTAAAATTTTTTTTATTGCTGAAAACAAGTGGTCGAACCAGGTGGTCAAACCTGAGGTTTCCGAAACCTCACAAAGTTTTACAAAGGTTGCGAAGCGAACAAAAAAAATGGCGGGATGATTCCCGCCACTTGTATTCAAAGAAATATGTCTTGTAAACTGCCACCCATTATGGGAAGATACCCATTGACTGGTAGTCAGCTCCGATGAGGCGGATGGCATTGACGAAGGCTGCTGTACGCATGTCAATGTTTTCCGTCTTCGCAATGTCACGGGTGGTATTGTAGGCATTGATCATGGATTCTTCCAGTCCGGAGCGCACGAGGTCGATCTCATCGGCGCCTTTGGCAATTTTCCTGATCAGGTCTTCCGGAACATTTTTGCCGGCCATTTCCTCGAAGAGGCGGATGAGGTTTTCAGTTGCTTTCTGCTCGTAGCGCTTGTCCATCCGGCCAAAGCGCATGTGGGAGAGGTTTTTCAGCCACTCAAAGTAGGATACCGTCACACCACCTGCGTTGAGGTAAACGTCCGGAATGATGAGGATGCCTTTCTTCAACAGCACCTCTTCGGCAACAGAAGAAATCGGGCCGTTGGCGGCTTCACCGATGATCTTTGCTTTGATCTTGTCGGCGTTTTTGTAGTTGATCTGGTCTTCCAGCGCTGCAGGGATGAGGATGTCGCACTCCAGTTCCAATACCTTGTCACGGTCTTCCTTGCCGTATTTTTTGGCGTCGGAATAATTCATGATGGAACCGGTTTCCATCTTGACCTGGATCAGTTTGTTGACATCGATGCCTTTTTCATTGTAGATGAATCCATCTGCTTCGCCAACGGCAATGATGACGGCATCTCCTTCTTCCTGAGAGATAGAGGCGGAGAATGAACCCACATTTCCAAGACCCTGAACGACGACCTTCTTGCCGGCGATACCGGGCGTGAGGCCGAGCTTCTTCATGTCTTCGGTGTTGTTGCAGGCCTCTCGCAGGCCGTAAAACACACCGCGTCCTGTGGCTTCCGTACGTCCACGAATACCGAACTGGTTGACAGGTTTGCCGGTGACACAACCTGCGGCATCCAACTCGTTTTCACGCAGGGTGCGGTAGGTGTCGTAAATCCAGGCCATTTCACGCTGGCCGGTTCCATAGTCTGGTGCCGGTACGTCGATGGCCGGGCCGATGAAATTGCGGCGTACCAGCTCGTAGGTGTAGCGGCGGGTGATCTTTTCGAGGTCTTCGTCGGAATACTCCCAGGGGTTCACCTTCACGCCACCTTTTGCACCACCGAAGGGCACGTGCACGATGGCACATTTGTAAGACATCAGCGTGGCAAGGGCCATCACTTCCTCCTGGTTCACGTGGTTGCTGAACCGGATACCACCTTTGGTTGGCAGGCGGTGGTGGCTGTGCTGCACACGATAGGCTTCAATAACGCGCACCTCCTTTTTCCCTGTTTGCTGGTTGGTCACCTTGATAGGGAAACGGATGGCATAAATGGCATTGCAAACCTTGATCTGGTCCAACAGACCGCGCTCCAGATGGGTGTATGGAGCCGCCTTCTCGAAGAAGTTGTCAACGGTCTGGTAAAAACTAATGGGTTGTTTCTGCTTCGTCATGATGAGAAATTTGGTTTTCCAATTTGGTGAGCTTTCGATCCAGTGAATACAGGTACAATACCATGCCGATAAACAGGATTGCAATCACCGCCACCACTACATACATCTTGCCCATGCTGCGCATGAAGTCAGCTTCCTGTTGGGCCATCAGTGTGGTCGTGGAAAGTGCGAGAAGTGCAAAACAGGCAAAAGTTCTTGCGACTGTTCTAATCATCGGTATTGAGTTGTTCATTCCTGTCCGAAAACGGCGGCAAAACTCGCCTAATTTTTCAGACAACCAAAGTGTGGGATGGTGATATTCGTTATCAATTTTCAGACAAAGTTGTCAGCAATTCGATTCGTATCAATGCCCCCAAAGCAGTTTTTCCCGAAGGGTATTCATTCTGTATAGCAACTGCGATGCCCAAAGTCCGATCAGCGTCCAGCCGATGATGGCGGGGTAAAAGACCAGTCGCATCGTATTGTCGAGATCCTCGCTGCCGAAAGCGATATTGCCGCCGGCACCGGGATGGAGGCTGTCGGTCAGCTTCGGAATGACATAGAGCAGGGGAATTAGGGTAGAGAAAGCGAAAATGTTGTAAACGGCGCTGATGCGGGCTTTGCGTTCCGGATCCTCTATTGCGAAGCGAAGGACAAAGTAAGCCCCGTAGATGAGCAGGCCGATGGCCGTCATGTTCTGTTTTACATCGCCGCTCCAGGGCTCGCCCCAGGTGTAGGTGGCCCACATGGCTCCGGTGGCCAGCCCCATGGCACCAAAAACCAAACCTGTAGTGGTCAAGGCTGCGGCCCAGCGGTCGTTTTTCAGGTCTTTTCTTCGCAAAAAATTGATGCTGTGCACCAGTGCCCCGATGAACAGTAAAAACATGGCGAACCACATGGGCACGTGGTAATAGGTATTGCGGATGGTCTCGCCCAAAATGTTGCGGAACGGAAATGTGATGGCGTCTTTTTCGTGCAGCTTCTCGATGGGAGCGTTCCAGGCTGCGCCTGAGCCAGGTGCTACATTCGTCTTTTTCTGACTGATCCGGATGCCGCCGGGATATACATGCGCCCCATCCACGGGACTGTCGATCAGGAGTGAAGCATCCGCCTGGTCAGCATCTTGCGGCAAGTGCGGTGGCAAAACAAAGTGCAGCACCAGGTGGCGGTCATCCTTTACCTCGATGGCCTGGGCGGCCAGGGCATGTTCCTGATCCAACTTGAGCCAAGCCCTCAACTGACCCTCGGCAGCTTTGTAAAAGGAGTTGTAGCCAGTGACCTCCATCTTCACGGTATCACCAGCACTGATGAACTGTGGCCTGATGTCGCTGATGCCGGTTTTCAATGGCGTCAGCAAACCCATGCCGAAACTGTACAGCACCAATAACGGACCCAATATTTTCCACCAATTTTTTTTCATTGACTTTTTATTGAGGAATCGAGGAATGAAGAATCGAGCCCTAAACCCTAAACCCTAAACCCTACACTCTACACCCTAAACCCTACACCAAATAGACGTTGCAGTGCAACGTCTCTACTCGCGCCACAGCATCGGGAAGAGCACCAGACCGAGGCCGAGCAGCAGCAGGTCGATACCTGCCAGCATGATGATGTCGTCCCTGATCATGGAGCCTTGCAGCAGGCCGATGGAGTGGGCGCTCAAATTTACGAGTACCAGCAACACCGGGATGATGACCGGAAACCCGAGGATGGTCATCATGGTACTGCTGTTGCTCGTTTTTGCGGCGATAGCCGCTATGAAAGTAAAAGTGACCGAAAAGCCGATGCTTCCCAAAACCACGGCCAGGACGAACAGCCCGGGGTCTTCCAGGGGATTGCCGGCCACCAGCAGCAAAGCTGCGGCATTCAGCCCGCCCAGCAGTAGCAGGAGCAGGATGTTGTACAGGGTTTTTGACAATAAAATGGCAAGCGGGTTGGCCAGTTGGTAATAGTACAGCTGCCGGTTTCCGCTTTCCTGCACAAAACTCTTTACCACCGCATTGATGGATGCAAAGAGCATGATGATCCAGAATAAGACATTCCAGAGTTGCGGACTGATCTGCTGGAAGGAGATAAAAACGATGAACACCGTGCTCAGCACATACAGCAAAATGCCGCTGAGGGCATGACGCTGGCGCCATTCCAGCTTTACCTCCTTGCCCAGCAAAAACCATATTTCCGACCACAAACTCATCTGCGGGTTGTTATTGACGAAGCAGGTTGGCAAACTGCCAAACGTCTTCAAAACTGTTGTACAAAGGTACGGGAGCCACCCGGATCACCTCGGGTTCCCGCCAGTCGGCGATGACGCCGTTGGCAGTCAGGTGTTCGAACAGGCGTTTGCCGTCTTCGCCTGCGGCAATGGAGAGCTGGCAGCCCCGTTGTGCCGGATCCGTTGGCGTCAGAATGCGGAAGCGCTGTTCTTTTTCATTCATTTTCCGAAGCAAAAACTCCATGTATCCGGTGAGCTTGAGGCTTTTTTCCCGCAGGGCATCCATGCCCACCTCGTCGAACATATTCAGGCTGACCAGGTGCGGGGCCATGGCCAAGATCTGTGCGTTGCTGAGCTGCCAGCCGGCGGCACCTTTCATGGGGTGAAAACCCTTTTCCATCAGGAAGCGTCTCTCTTCGTCGTGGCCCCACCAGCCTCCGAAACGGGGCAGGTCGGGATTGTTGCCGTGGCGTTCGTGAACAAAGATGCCACTGGGTCCACCGGGACCGGAATTCAGGTATTTGTAGCTGCACCAGCAGGCGAAATCCACCTCCCAGTCGTGAAGCTTGAGGGGCAGGTTGCCGGCGGCATGGGCCAGGTCGAAACCGGCATAGGCGCCAACGTCGTGGGCTGCTTTTGAAATGGCCGCCAGGTCGAAAAACTGGCCGGTGTAATAATTCACCCCACCGAACATGACCACAGCGGTTTGTTCACCATGTTTTTTGATGGTCTCGATGATGTCTTCGCTGCGCAATGTTTCCTCGCCGGCCCTGGGCGCCACTTCGACGATGGCCTCCGCCGGGTCGAAGCCATGCCATTTTACCTGGGTCTCCATGGCGTACTGGTCGGAAGGGAAAGCCCCGGCTTCCATGATGATCTTGTACCGCTGCGGGGTGGGGCGGTAGAAGCTGACCATGAGCAGGTGCAGGTTGGTGGTCAGGGTGTTCATCACCACCACCTCGTCCTCTTTGGCCCCCACCAGCCTGGCGGATTGCGGACGTAAAAATTTGTGGTAATACATCCACGGCCGATCCCCCCGGAAGTGGCCTTCTACCGCATGCTGCCGCCAATGCTCCAGCTCTTCTATGAGGATTTCCTGCACCCCTTTTGGCTGCAAACCGAGGCTGTTGCCGCAGAAATAGAGCACGTCCTTTCCGTTGTGTTGCGGAAAATAGAAGCGATCCCGGTAAGCCCTCAAAGGGTCTTCCGCATCCATTCGCTTCGCAAAATCAAGACTGTCGTTGTATTCCATTTTTTTCGTTTTGATGAATCGAGCCCCGAAAGCTTTCGGGGCTCGATTCATCAATTCCTCGGATACTTCTCATCCATATAAGCCACCGATTCTGCAATCAACTCACGGAGTACGCCCTGGTCCACATCGCTGAGGCGTTTGATGTAGAGGCAGCTCTTTCCGGTCTTGTACTTTCCCAGTTTGGCCATCAATTCTTCATAGCGCCCGAATCCCGGCATGATGTAAACCGTGAGGGCAGTTTTCCGGGGGGAGAATCCTGTGCGCATGAAGTCGCCTTCCCTCCCGCTTTCGTATTTGTAATGGTAAGTACCAAAACCCACGATACTGGGTCCCCACAGCACCGGCTCGTAGCCTGTAATTTCTTTCATCATGTTCAGCACCTGCCAGGCATCCTTGCGCTTTTGCTCATCCTCAACGCTGTTTAGAAAAGCTTCCACACTGCCGTCGTTGGGTTGGGTTTTGTTGGCCATGAGGAGGTTTTTAGAAGGTTTTTGGAAGGTTTTTATTAGGTTTTTTACAACTGACAGCACTCGAAGTGCTGTCAGTTGTAACCAGGTTTTTCACCAGTCGGTGCAAAGAAAAGGAAGATGAGCCAGACGAAGGCAACGACGGCAAAAGTTGTGAATGGGACGGTAGGTTGATAAGACCATGGGTAGTTTTGCTTCAATCGTTTTGAAGATCCGCCTTCGGCGGATGACAAAAAGGGGGGCATCCCTGCTAAAAAACTGCTCCCACCTGTGCCCGGCCAACGTGCACCACCCGGGCGTTGCCGGTTTTGCGGCCTTCGTAGCTGATGCCCATGCGGATGTTTTTACCGATCTGGCGGTCCAGGCTGAGGTTCCAGAGGTAGTTGCGGCCGTTTTGCAGGCCATTGAGGAAGGCAAAGCCGACGGGTGAGTTGGCCTCTCCGTCGAAGCTGATTTTGACGAGGCTGATCTCTGAGCGGATGGAGGTGGTGGCGCTCTGGTTGTAGGTCAGTTCCAGCTTCAGCTCGTTGTTTTTGGCGGATTCTCTATTGCTGCCCAGTTTGTTCTCTGCGTTTTTGAAGCGCCAGGATGCCGAGGCCCTGAAACTGCCCGAGGGTTGGAAGCTCAGTTTGGGCTCCATTTCGAGGGCTTCGATCCGGTAGCGCTTGCTTTCGAAAAATTCCGAGCCCTGCTCATTGGTGGACAGCTTCAGCGATTGCAGCAGCGACAGCGAGCGGGTCATGTTCCAGCGAATTTTCAGGAACTGCTCCTGCAAGCGCCGGCTCTCATAGCCGGTGGTCAGCACCTGTTTGAACTCGTTGTCGGAATGGCCGAGCTGGATGTCGTATTTAGGGTTGGCACGGTTGAAAAAGAGGGTGTTGTAAACGCCCGAGCGGGTGCTGACCAGCGCCGTATCAGCCACATCGAGCTGGAAAGGATTCCAGGGGCTTACGCCGTCGAGGTCCCGTACTTTGCGGCTGATCTGCAGGCTGCTCTGGGTGGAGAATTTGGCCAGTATTTTCCGAAGGCCAGTACTGTTGAACCACAGGGCTTTGGGCTCCAGCCGAAGGCTTTGGTTGAACTGCACATTGTTGGTGCGGATGAGCTCGTCGGTGAAGGTGGTCACCCGGACGGCATTGGCCACGTCCTGAAACGGGGCAATTTCCACCTCATCCACCTGCACGGCATTGTCGCCGTTGCGGTCGATCCACTGGTGGGTGCCTTCGCCGAGCGGCACCTGCAGGTAGGTGAACTCGATCTTGCGTTCCTGCCCGCTGCCAATCTCATAGCTGGTGGCACTTTGCACCACCCCCCGCAGGATGTTGAGCGAGTAGTTCAGCCGGCCGAGGTAGGTTTCGGCGGCCTGTTGGTTGGTCAGGCTGCTGTCCAGCACGGCCAGTTTCCGCCAGGTGAAGTTCCAGCCGAGGCGGCTGTTGCGGCTTTGCCGCCAGTTGCCTTCCAGGTTCAGCTCGTCGGCGCGGGTGCTGCGGCTGAAATCCGTCCCTGCGGGCTGGTGGTCCAGGCGTTGCCGGTAGCCGGTTTTCAGGGTGAAATTTTCCGAAGCGGGAGTTTCCAGGAAGACCCTGAAAAGGTCGTAGCGGAAGCTGTTTTTGCGCAGCGAGTCAGATTTGGTTCCCGGTCCGGAAAGGTCGTAACGGCTGTTGATTTCCTGCTCGGCGTAGATGCCGGCTTTCCAGAATCTGCTGCCCGTGCTGTCCCGGAAGAAGGGAACCACGATTTGCCCTTTCGGCCGGCTGAAACGGCTGGCTTCGGCGGTGCTTTCGGTGTTCAGCCAGTCACCCTGAAGCCAGAAGTCGAAGCCGTTTTTCTGGAAGGCGTACTTCGCAAAATTCCGGGTACCCGTGTAGAGGCTGTCCCGGAAATACCCGCCGAATCGGTACTCGATGTTGCCGGCCGATGGAGTGCGCACGACGAAGCCGCTGTTGAGCAGGTGTTCGTTCGTTGGCCGCAGGCCGATGCTGACATCGTTGGCACCCTGGCTGGTGTTCCAGTCGCGGGTAAACTCTGCCGGCCGGTAGGGGCTAAGCTCCCGGAACCGCTGTTGGGTGAACTCGTAATCGGCGCCGGCTTCCACCTGCCAGGGCTTTTTGCCGAAGGGGGTTTTCAGCTCAAAACCGTGGCGCAGACCCAGCATGGCCGCCAGACCGGCATTGTCATCGTCGTCAATGGTGGAGAAGCGGTTGCGGTCGGTGTTGCTGAGGGCCAGCTCGCCTTTCAGGCTGGTTTTCTTCGAAAAATCGTACTGCCCGCCGGCGGTGAACAGCTGTTGCCTTTTGGGCGCCACCAGCCGCCGCACCGGCTCGTAATTGCCCAAAGGGCGACCAGTCAAAGGATCCGGTGCCACCCAGCGATACACCCGGCCGTTGGCGGCGGTTTCGGTGTCCTGGATGTAGTTGCCGTTGCCGCTGCCCACTTCTGAAAAGGTGGCGGTGTACAAGGCTTTGTCGGGGTCGGTGCTGTAAACCAGGATGCCGGAGTAGGGGATGCCGTTCACCAAGGTATCCCGCAGCTCGTACGACACCCGGAAGGCGTTGAACTGCGAGAGGGTGTCGAGGCTGGGGACCACGGCTGCCAGCTCGTCGTCGCCGGCATTGCGCAGCGAGAGTTTTTCTTCTTCGTCAAATTCTTCGTCAACGGGTTGCAGGCCATCCTGCTCGGAATAAGCGTGCAGGTAGAGGTGCAGCTTGCCGCTCCGGTAGTCGTTGTTCACGGCATAAAGGGAGCGCAGGTAGTTCTGGTCGGCGTAGTCGAATTCCACCACGATGCGGCTGTCTTTGGTGATCAGGCGTCGGGGCATGAAGGTGATGTGCCCGGCATTGTAGTCGATGACGTAATCGAGGTCGGTGCCCCGCTGGAGCAGCTCTCCGTCGAGGTAAACCTTTTCGGTGCCGGCCAGCACGATGATGAAGCGCTCGCCTTCGGCACCCTGCAGCCGGTAGGGGCCCTGGTTGCCCTCGATGGCAGCGATCTCGTTGCGAGCAAACTTGCCCCGGGCCACGGCCAGGCTGGCCTGGGAGCTGAAAATGCCCTGCCGGTTTTTGCCCGTTGTCCATGCGTTGCTGAAGGTGGCCCCCTGGAGTTTCTTGGTGTAGTTCATGAAATAGCCCGGCGGGCGGGTCAGCTCGTAATCGCCGGCGATGAGGCGGCTGCTGCCTTTGCTGAGCTGCACGAAAATCTTGTCGAATTCCCGCAGTTGCTGGGTGTTGCCTTCGGGCTGGATGGGGATGTTGTTGTCGGTGATGGCGGCCAACACTTCCAGGTCGCCGAGCCGGCCGGCCATCTGGAGGTTGAACTGGCTGTTGAGCACCAGGCTCTGGTTGTTGCCGAAGGAAATGCCCCGGGTAAAATTGCCATTGTAGTCGAGACCGCTCTGCGGCAGAATGGGCTGGGGCGCTTCGGCAAAGGGGTCGTAAGGCACCCCGATCAGCTGGTTGGCGGGGTCCCGGAAAATGACGGAACTGTCGATGCGGGCGATGCGGCGGCCCAGGTCGAAGGGCAGCACCCGGTAAGTGACTGTTACGAGTTTGCTTCGCTGCGCAATGAGGGCTGAGTCAAAAACGATGCTGTTGCCCTGGAGGCGAAATTGGGCAGGGGAAATGGTGGTACCGTCTGCTGCATCCTGCACCTGCACCGAGCCGGGAACCACGGTCAGGCTGTCGATCACCTGTGGCACGGACAACACCGGCAGCACCTTGCTCCGCAAAGAGGAGAGCTGCCCAAATGCCATCAGCGGCAATGCCCAAAGTAAAATGGTGGATAAAATTCTGCCCATACGCCTGTGCCCGCTCTAACAGTTTTTTCCTTCGCCTTGCGGCAATGGCTGTGGACTTTAACGGGGAGATGGCGGGTTTGTGACAGGGGATGCTGTAAGTTGTAGGTTGTAAGTTGAGGACAAATTCAAAAGATTCATTTCGCAATTCAAACATCTGTTTTTACCTTCGGGTCACCGGATTTGAGAAGAAAAAAGAATAGAGGAGAGAAGAGATAAAACGCCTGTTGAAGATTTAAACCCATCCGGATTCCGACGCCTACCTGTGTGAATAGCCGCAAATATTGTTTTCACCAATAAACTTCAACGCTCATGAAGACAATCTTTACCTATGTATGCGCATGGCTGATGATGGCCGGTCTGTTTTTGACGAATGCCAATGCACAATGCCCACCGCCGGGGTTTCCAGCACCTGGAAATACTTGTGCCGAGGCAGTACCGATTTGCACCAATATTGGTGGTTATTGCGACACCCTGGGATTGAACAACATCACACAAATTTTCCCGGGATGCCCCTCCTCGGTACTGAACAATGATGAATGGATACAATTCATTGCGGCCTCAGATTCCATTGCCATTCGGATAAGCCCCTCTGACTGTCAGGGCTTGAACGGGCAGTTCGGGATGCAGGGAGCCATTTATGATGGTTGCGGAGGCGTGGCGCTCGCCACCCATTGCAATTGCAACACTTCGGATTTCATTCTTGCTTCCGGAAACTTTACAGTTGGTGCGACCTATGTAATGGTGCTGGATGGTTGTGCCGGGGATGTATGTGCCTATGAAATGGAGGTGATTTATGGAAGTACTTCTGTGGATGTCAATTCTCTTCCACCGGTAGGGCAGATTATTGGTGAAGAATATACTTGCATCGATGCACAGCCGGTGTATTCTGTAGAAAACTATGTTGCAGGTGTTGATTATTTCTGGTCCATAAGTCCTCCACCTGTTGGTGTCATCGACTCCACTTTTCAGGGCTCAGCGGTGGTCAATTGGACGACAGCAGGCCAATTCCAGCTTTGTGTACAGGCTTTCAACGCTTGTATTTTAAATACGGAAACCGTATGTAAGGATATTTTGGTCACAAATGGGCCTGTAATTGACAGTACATATATCAGTTTGTGCCAGGGGCAATGTTTCGACCTTCCCAATGGGCAAACTGTTTGTGAAGAGGGCGTCTATGAGGTGTCGCTGGAGCACATTGAGAGCTGCGACACCTTTAAGACTTACATTGTCACGGTCAGCGACGCACCTGTTACCTACCTTCCCGAACAGGTTTCTTGTGGAGACCACCTCACATTTTGCAACGAGCTCATCGATTCCAGTGGGTCTTATCAGGTCAACTGCCAGACATCGCTTGGTTGTGACAGCCTCGTTTCGTTCGAGCTGACCCTGTTGAATCCCATCGCCACCATCCAGGAACCCGGCAACCTCTGCCTGCCCGGCGTGCTGCTGGATGGCTCTGCTTCGCAATTTTCCGAGGGGAATGGCATCAGCCGGCAGGTAAGTTGGGAGGGGCCACCGGGTGGACTCGTCCCCGGAACGGACAGCCTGATGGCTACAGCCATTTTGCCGGGTACTTACTGCCTCACCGTTTACGAAGAAAAAAACGGCCAGAGCTGCCAGCACACGGACTGTGTGGAGGTGAAAACGATACCCATCGGCATTCCGGATTCGGTTCAGTTGTGCCAGGGAGAATACCTCCCTATCAATCTGAGTTCTGACGCCTATGTTTCATACTTATGGAGCACTGGCGATACCACCAGCGCCATTGATGTAACCTCCTCTGGTGTTTATTCGGTGCAGACCGTGGATACGGCAGGCTGCATCCATTCCGCCACCATCGAGGTCATCATTTCCAATGATCTTTACACCGGCTTGCCTGATACGGCGAGCTTTTGTGAAGACGGGTATATCTATGTTCAGGCTGCCAAAGGATTTTCTCATTACCTCTGGGATGGCCAATTTGAATTTTATTCCATTTACTTCTACACACCGGGCTGGCATTACCTGGTTGCGAGTACAATCGGAGACTGCCTTATTTACGACAGCCTTTACCTGGTTGAGTTGCCGGTAGAAGACCCGGGCTTGCCCGATCATCCCATTTGCACCACGGATTATCCATTTTCGGTAACTGCCTCCCCGGGCTTTGCCGGCTATGCCTGGAGCAATGGCGACAGCACCCAGACCGCTCAGTTTGACAGTGCAGGCACTTACCAGCTCACGGCGCTACAAGGCAACGGCTGCACCGCAACGGATGAGGTCACCCTCGTCGATGAGACCTTCGATGTACCGGATTATCCCGATACCTTTTCAGTGTGTGACCAGGTCTCTCCCGTCACTTTGGAGATGCCGGCGGAGTACTCGTACCAATGGAGCAACGGCAGCACTTCCAACATCGTGACCCTGGATGAGCTAATGCATTACGGAGTGACCATTACCAATGACCAGGGCTGTGTGCAAACGGATTCTTTTTTCCTTACGGCCAAGCCGAGTAATTTTCTTCAGAACAAATTTGACGCGTGTCCTGAAGATTTCCCGATTACACTAATGGCCAATGGCAACTACGCCCAATACCAATGGATCACAGGGTCGACCTCACCTGAAACTCTGGTTTATGCGCCAGGAAATTATATGTTAACAGTTACGGATGAATATGGCTGCACGGCAAATGCCTTAACACAGGTGTTTGAATTGCCCGGAGCGGAAGTTTCTTTGGAAACCTCGATCCTGGCACTATGTCCTGAGGAGTTTCCCTACGCATTGACAGCAATGGGTACTTATGATCAAATAATGTGGTCAACCGGAGATTCTACCGCAACGATTGAAGTGGTGGACCCCGGGGAATACTCAGTTACAGTTTCCAATGATTTGGGGTGTAGGGACAGCGCGAAAATTAAAGTGATACCTGAGACACCGGCCATGTTGCAAGGCCAGCTTACAGATACCACCATTTGTATCGAAAACCTGCCTGTCACATTCGATGCGGGGCCGGGTCAGGCGCTTTACCTGTGGAGCACAGGGGATCAGACACAATCTATCACACTTGACGAAGAGGACATCCAGGCGCCGGGGTTTTACCTCATCAGCCTGCTGTTTGAAAATGTCTTTGGTTGCCAGGACATTGCAAGCTTTGTCCTGGAAGTGGAGGTCTGCAATGCCACTACACAGGCTTACCTGCCGGGAACTTTCTCCATCAGGCCCAACCCTGCCAGTGGGGAGGCCCGCCTCGTTTACGATGGTTTGCCTTCGGGCAATTACGAGCTGGGCATTTACCAGACGGAAGGAAAACTCGTCTGGCAAAGGGAAGTTTCAGTGATAGAAGAAGTTGGTGAGATCAGCCTGCCGGTTGAAAACCTTGCCTCCGGTGTTTATTTCATTCGCCTCGCTTCGCAACAGGGTGTGGCAGTGCTCAAATTGATCATTGCAGGCGGCTGATTCCAAAACTCCGGCGATCTTTGGGCTCCAAAAATTACAAGCCCACGATCATGAATCTTGCAGAAGTACTGGCTAAGCGCTGCGACAAACCCACCTGCCTGGCCATCAGGGATTGGATAGGAAATGATGCCGACCGGTTTTCAGAACTGGTCGGCATCATGCTGAGTGGGGATAAAGTATTATCGAGCTACGCCGCCTGGGCCTTCAGCCATGTGGTGGAGGAGCGTCCCTGGCTCATCAACCCGCACCTCGAAACCCTCATCGCCAACCTGGATGAGCCCGGCAACACGGATTCAGTTATTCGAAGCACCGTGAAAGCACTTGCCAATGTTGATCTTCCGGAGCAGGTGCAGGGATTGGCCCTCCAAAAGTGCTTTGATCTGCTGATGGACCCGGCCGTGCCGGTAGCCATCCGGGTGCATGCCATGCAGACGGTTTTCAACATTTCGAAAAATGAACCGGACCTGCTCAGGGAATTGAAAGCGGTTCTCGAAGAAGGAATGGAGACAGGGTCGGCAGGGTACCGTGCCAGAGGTAAACGGTTGCTGAAGGAGATAACTGCAATCCTTAAAGGTTGAAAAAGGACATCAGTAGGAGGTTTAGAGGAGTTGAGAGAGGTTTAGAGAAGTTGAGAGAGGTTTAGAGGCTATCGATTACCCACAAATCCCAATCTCATCGAATAGTGTCTATGCAACTCGGCTTCATTGAATGTGAAAAAATCATTTTTCAATCGCTGTTCCTGGCTGAGGAAGAAGGCCCCGATTACATCAGCCATCTTGTAACCCGCTGTTTCAACGGCGGGAATAATGCCAGTCCCCCTACCCACATCAAACTTCTATTCAGAACA
>PAAY01000016.1 GCA_002698985.1 Saprospirales bacterium
CGCCGGATTACCCGTATCCGCCTGCAAAATTTGCCTCGTTCAGAATAAAATTTGCTCACTTTCGCTCAAGCATGAAAATCTAAACAGGCTCTTATTTCAAAAGCGGCGCAAATTTATAAGTTCAGTAATTTCAGCCCAAGTTTGATGATAAAAATTATCAAGGGCGCCAAAATTTTCTGAACAGCCTATTGAGCCAGTTTAGACAGATCAACTACGAAGCCGTCCATCTTCTTATTCTTCTTGAGGTTTTTCTTGTACTCTTCAGCCTCGTTTCTGGTTTCAAAAGAGCCAAGAATAATTTTGTACAGCTTGGTTCCGTCTTTCTTTTCAGCTACGCTCACGAGAACTTTATCAAACCACTTGGCCTTCAGTTCCTCCACTTTCTTGAACATAGCGTCCTCATTTTCGAAAGCTGCAACCTGCACTCCAAAGCCTTTCATGTCTTCGCGCTTCAAAGAAACTTCATACAGCCCGGCAGAGGCGGTTGATTTTACACCTTTCTTGGGTGTTGCAGACTTTACAGCCACCGCCTTGGGCTTGGAGGCTGGGGCCTTTTCTTCTTTGGTGGTCGTTTGTTCAGTAGCGCCTTTGGCAGAAACCGTCTCCTTCTTTTCAGAAGTTTTGGGGCTTGCCGTTGCCACCTCCGTTTTGGCATTGTCCGCAACTACTTCAACTTTCACACGGGTGACACCGTCGTTCACCAGGCCAATTTTTTCGGCTGCTGCCCTCGACAACTCTACAATCCTTCCAGAGATGTAAGGCCCACGGTCATTGACCCGTACCTGTACGGATTTACCATTGTCAAGGCGGGTAACTTTTATCGTCGTTCCGAAAGGAAGTGTTTTGTGGGCGGCTGTCATTTTATCCTTGTCATACAGTTCTCCACTTGCAGTTGGTTTTCCGTGAAAGAGGTCAGAGTAATACGAGGCGAGACCGAGTTCTTCTTGCTGTGCCTGCAAAAACATGGGCATTACAAGAATGGTCATGAGGGTGAGGAGAAAAGCTTGTTTCTTCATGTCAGTACGTTTGGTTAATAATTCAGGTTAATTGGAATTGGCAATTACCAAATTTAGGTACTAATGTGGAAATTCCATCATTTAGCACCACATTGAGACTATAAATTGCTGATTTTCAGAATTCAGCTACAAATACTCAACGACTCTTCAACAGAATCTATTGGCGGGATGTTCCCTTAGCTGCAAAAGGTCTCAGCTCCGCAATGTTGGTAGCAAAGGAAACTCAAAGTTGTAATTTTGCAAACTCTTTGAGAGATCGCATTGCCCACTGAGTCAAAAAAGATACACTTAAGTCACTGATAAATGAGCAAATTAGGAAGGGTTCTGGTAGCAATGAGTGGTGGCATTGACAGTACGGTTACGGCCATGCTGATGCATGAGCAAGGTTATGAGGTCATTGGCATCACAATGAAAACCTGGGATTACGCCAGCTCAGGTGGGTCAAAGAAGGAAACCGGCTGCTGCAGCCTTGATTCCATCAACGACGCACGGAAGGTTGCTGTTGACATGGGTTTCCACCACTTCATCGTTGATATCCGTGAAGAATTCGGAGACTATGTCATCGACAATTTTGTCGATGAATACCTGGCCGGAAGAACTCCGAACCCCTGCGTATTGTGCAATACCCACATCAAGTGGAATTCTCTTCTCAAAAGAGCTGACGCACTCGATTGCGAATTCATCGCTACCGGGCACTATGCCATCATCAATGAACATGAAGGCAGAAAATTCATATCCAAGGCAGTAGATCCCACCAAGGATCAATCTTATGTTTTGTGGGGTCTCAGTCAGGAATGCCTCCAACGAAGCCATTTTCCGCTGGGCAAGTTCACAAAGCAGGAAGTCCGCCAAATGGCTTTTGAACGTGGCTACACAGAGTTGGCGAAAAAGGCCGAGAGCTATGAAATTTGCTTCGTCCCTGACAACGACTACCGGAGTTTTCTGAAGAGAAGGGTTCCTGGCCTCGAGGCTGAAGTTGCCGGAGGAAAATTTGTCAACACAAGAGGTGAAGTCATTGGGGAACACAAGGGCTACCCCTTTTATACCATTGGCCAGCGCAAAGGACTTGGAATGGCATTCGGCCAGCCCATGTTCGTTACGGAAATCCGGCCTGAATCCAACACCGTGGTGCTGGGCACTGAAGATGAATTGATCCGCAATTCAATGAAAGTTGGCAAAGTAAACCTGATGAAATATGCCGAAGTTGCTGATGGCCTGGAAGTTGTAACTAAGGTGAGATACCGGGACAATGGAACCTACAGCCTCCTCCACCCCATCGATCAAGGCGTTGAAGTAGAATTTCTGGCCAACGTAAAAGGTATTGCCCCCGGCCAAAGCGCAGTATTTTACGAAGGAGATGATGTCGTTGGGGGGGGAATCATTCATGGAAGTGCCTTTCAATAATGCTGAAACTTGCCATTCCGCTTTTGACCATTGCATTGCTGGCATCCTGCAAAACCGAGCAGGATCCTTTTGACAGGGATTTTGGTTTTGACTATTACCCGCTCGAAGTGGGAAAATCCATGATCTATCAAATGGATTCCACCATTTACGACCCAACCGGGGATTCCATGCTCATTCATTCCACCTCCTTCCTGAAAGAAACCGTGGTAGACTCATTCATCGACCTGACAGGTACTCCCGTTTACAGGATTGAGCAATACCACAGGGCGGCTGATACCTTGCCTTGGGTGATCAACAAGGTGGTTACGGCTTCCATCACAAACAACCAGGCGCAGCGGGTTGAGGACAATCTTCGTTTCATCAAATTGACCTTTCCGGTAAGGGAAAACAACAGTTGGGACGGCAATGTATTTTTCGACTCCGGCACCAAAGTCACCGTAGCGGGTGAAACGCTGGAGATGTTCAAGTCATGGTCCTACCGGATCATCGAGAAGGACCACCCGGAGTCAATTGGTGCATTCTCTTTTCCCGAGGTGGTGACAGTACAGAACGCAGACAGCGAGAACCTCATTGAACTCCGCCTTGCACACGAAAAGTACGCCCGCGGAGTTGGCCTGGTTTACCGGGAGCTTTGGATATTGGATACGCAATGTATCGAGGATTGCATTGGAATGACCTGGGAGCAAAAAGCCGAAAAGGGATTCATTCTGAAACAAACATTGATAGATCACAACTGACTTATGCTCGCGCTTACCCCCATTGGAAAGATTACAAAGGTTCATGGTGCACAGGGTGAACTCAAGGCGAAAGTCGAAGAACGATTCCTGGATGCCCTCTACAATGCTGAGTTCGTCTTCGTCAAACAGGCCGGCAAGCCCGTACCTTTCTTCCTCGAAGACATCAGAGGAGACGACAACCCCATTCTCAAACTAGAAGAAATTGACTCACCACAGGATGCAACTCCTTTGACTTCACAAGAACTGCTATTGGAAACCCAACTCGTCGAGCAATTTGCGGAAGAAGCATCTGGCACAAGCTCTTTCGGATACCTTACTGGCTACACACTGCACGACCAAAACAGTGGCAAATCAGGACTGATCAAGGAAGTATTGGAATACCCGCAGCAGGAAATTGCATCCGTCGTTGATGACAAAAATTTGAGTGTATTGATCCCCTTACACGATGAGTTGATAGTTGAGATTGACGATGAAAAGAAAATTGTCGAAGTGAAATTGCCGGATGGACTTTTCGAAGTATAAAAAAACTCCTCGAGACCGATCATCACGAGGAGTTCATCATACCTAAACGAATAAAGCTATTTTTTGCGTCCTCCACTCAGGCTGTCCTGGAGGCTCTTCAATTCAGACCACTTGCCATCAGCAGCCAGTGCAGCCTGTTCCTTCCAGGTGCCTGGGTCAGCAAGCTTGAAACGGGGGCCTGCCTCTTCAAGGATCTGTTCGATTTTTTCAAGTGGTGCATCGGCCAATTGCCGGAAGGTTTGGATGCCAGCCGCATTCATCAATTTTTCGATTTTGGGTCCTATGCCTTCGATCTTCTTCAAGTCGTCTTTTGCCCCGGATGTTGCCCCCAAAGCCATTTTGGAGGCAGCCGTTTGGGCTCCGCCTGATGCTTGCAGTTGCTCAATTTTACCTTTGTACATAAACACATCTGCTTCCAGGCTCCTGTTCTTTTTCTTCAAAGCATCATTCTCCTGTTCTAATTGCTCAGCTTTGTAGCGAAGACTTGCGTGATCTTTTTCCAATTCGGTATGCAGATTTTTCAATCGGCCGTGCTCTTCTTCCAGCTCCTTATACAGGTTTCTGTAGCGGCTCCAAAGGATATATCCCAGCAGCAAACCCAGTGCAAAAGCAACGAGCAGCATCAACAAAATTTCTATGGTATGATCAGCATAAGTTCCTGCTCCGGGACCTTGAAAAGTATTCTCAAACATGGTTTGTCGTTTTTATGATTGCCAATTGGTTGAAAATTCAAAATTCGATTTCTCCTCATCTCCCGCTTCTCAAGTAAAGCAGGTAGATTCGGAATTGCACACACACATTCACACTCACTCCTTTTTATTCAGCACGAGTTCCACTCTCCTGTTTTGCCTCCTGCCCTCTTCAGTGTCATTGCTTGCAACGGGTTGTTTCTCTCCCATGGAGGCAATTTGGATCCGATCGGCAGGAATACCTTTGGAGATCAGAATAGACTGAATGTGCTTGGCTCTGTCAAGTGCCAGTTTGTGATTGAACTCTTCTGTACCCATTGCATCCGTATGGCCGGTTATCGACACCGTCTCGTCCGTCTTTTTCAATCGCTCGGTCAACTTTTCCAGGTATTCGTCAACCTGTGGATTTGCCTCTTTTGTTGCACTGCCGTAAGGGAACAGGATGCTGATCCGGTTCTCTACTTCAATGATCTCTACCTCATCGCCCTTTGGCGCCTCTTTGTAGTTGATGGATATGGCATCCAGGTAACTGTTTTTCATTGGCTCTGGTGATTTGGCGCCAATTTGCCGGGAAGTCACCACGATCAACTCGTCATCCACCTGACCCTCAAACAACTTTTTGACATTGTCAGCCCGTGCAAGCCCCATGTTGGAGTAACCCTCCGGAGCTGTCTCATCCCCGTAATATTTTCCGACGATTTCAAACAACTGACCCTCAGGCAATGAAGAAACTTTGGATTTGAGGAATTCATCGTAACCAGGGCCTGGCTCAGGCTCTGCACTGTTCCATTTAAACCCCAGGGCATAAGTGTTCACGGCAGGTTCCGAAGTGGCTGATTCATTGGTTGAAAGGCTGTCGTCAACGACGGCGACAGTAGTATAATCGGCACCGCATTTCTGTTTAATGCTGCACACATACCATTGCTGGCAGACGTAGCACCAAATCAGGAATATACCGATAGGCAGTAGTGCTAACCTTGGCATAGTCAAAGGTTTATTAAAGAATGATGAATCGGGAATTATTACAACAGCCGGATGATAGGATGGCCAAATGTAACTAATGAATTGAATTTAAAAGAATAACCTATTCACGTTTTTTAATTGTTAGGCCAAATTTTAATTTGAATAATTTATGTTTTTCAGATGGGTTGCAAATTCTGCAACCATTGAGAAGATGAGGCAAGACAGGAATACTTTGCCGAGACTTCTTCGAATAACATGCACTAAACCTGCTCTATCTCCAATCCCTCTATTCTCTCTGTCTCCACTGCCTGTTCCAAGGACATTTTACCAACCAGGGCCTTCAACCGGAGAAGTTCCTCTTCCGTTTTCGAAGCCCTGATCTCAACTACAATGGAAGGGCTGGCATCAAAATTATGCTCCAGAATTTCTGCCTCGATTTTTTTTGCTGCGTTCATTACCTCCCCCATCAGGGAATAGTCAAAAGAGACCCTGAACTTCTTCGAAACGTACTTCGTGATGATTTCAGCCTTTTGCAAGGCGTCCTGCGTACTGCTTTTGTACGCATTGATCAACCCGGAAGTCCCCAACAAAGTACCCCCGAAATACCGCACAACAACCACAAAGACATTGGTGAGCCCAAAACTGTCAATTTGTCCCAGGATTGGGCGGCCGGCGGTTCCTGAAGGCTCTCCGTCGTCATTGGCCCTGAAACTTTCACCCTGATAACCAAAGCGATAGGCCCAGCAATGATGCCTTGCTTTTGGATGTTCTTTCTTTACCTCTTCCAGGCGGGCAGTCCATTCTTCCTCGCTTCGCAATGGGTAGGCATAGGCGATGAACTTACTACCCCTGTCCCGGAATTCACCGGTGGCTGGAGCAGCCAGGGTCTTGAATGAATCGGATGACATCAGGAGTTGACGGTTGGAGAAATGGATTCGATGTGATCGATGAGCGCTTCCAATTCCCAGGCATCTTCCAGCTTGAATTTGCCGATAGCAGTCCGGGTTAGTTCGGTTAGGTACCCACCTACGCCCAGCTTCTGCCCAAAATCGTGGGCCAGTGACCTGATGTAGGTGCCTTTGCTGCACCTGACTTTGAAATGGATTTCAGGCAGGTTGATCTGAGTTATCTCAAACTCATGAATGGTTACCGGCCGGGGTTCCACCGTGACCTTTTTCCCTGCCCGGGCCTGCTTGTAAAGGGGCTGACCATCCACTTTGATTGCCGAATAGATGGGTGGCAATTGCATCAAATCTCCGATGAAGGATTTCCGTGCTTCTTCGATATCCTCTTCGGTTAGCTCATCCAATGGCAAGACATTTTCCGGTTCGCATTCAGCATCATAAGAAGCGGTGGTGGCACCAAGCGTAATCACACCGGTGTAGGTCTTGTCCAACCCCTGGTAATTCGACAGTTTCTTGGTCATCTTCCCCGTACAGATAATCAGCAGGCCTGTAGCCATGGGGTCCAGGGTGCCGGCGTGACCAACCTTTATTTTCTTTATTCCCAGACTTTGTTTGAGGGAAGAGCGGATTTTGTTGACAACGTCAAAAGAAGTCCAGGATTTGGGCTTGTTTACGAGGAGAAAAGCGCCATCGATGAATTTCTGTCCAGGCAAAGGGTCGTCCATTCTGAATAGATTTCATGAAAGAATTAGGAAACACAAAATTAAGACAACCAACAGATTGGGTTTACTGACTTTAGAAAGTTGTTTGTTTTTATCCAATCCATTTGTCGCCGTGCAAGGATGTTTTGTGTTCACAGCTACATCCGAAGATGTAAAATGATTGCAATTATTCCAACTATCACACAGTAAATGGCGAAGTATTTCAGCTGGCTTTTCTTCACCAAAGCTATCATCCATTTACACGCTATCATGCCGGTGATAAAAGATGCCAGAAAGCCAATGATCAAGGCACCTACATGATTTTCCGAAGCAGCTGCCAAATCACCGCTCAACAGATCTTTGGCGATCTTTCCGAAGATGAGCGGAACCACCATCAAAAAAGAAAATCTTGCAGCCCTGGTTCTGTCGATACCCAGCAAAACCGAGGTTGAAATAGTAGCTCCTGAGCGTGAAATTCCGGGAAGAATGGCAATGGCCTGCGACAAGCCCACGATTAAAGAATGCCCGTATCCCACCTTTTTGGTGGTATCCCTGGCCCGGTCAGCCAGGAGCAAAAGCACAGCCGTGACGATCAGGCAAATCCCAACCAATGTCAATTGCCTGCTGAACAAGGCGTCTATTTCTTCTTCGAAAAAAACGCCAACCAGCGCTGCAGGGATCATCGAGATGATGATTTTGACGGCAAACATGGTTTCTTCGTCCCAACGAAATGAAAAGAGGCTTTTGAGAATCTTTTGAACATCCTTCCAAAAGATCACTACGGTGCTGAGAGCAGTGCCGAAATGCACAACGACCGTCATAAGCAAACTTTGCTCGGGCAGGCTTTCGTCACCCAACAGGTATTTGGCCAGTTCGAGGTGGCCACTGCTGCTCACCGGAAGAAATTCCGTCAATCCCTGCACCATCCCGAGGATGGCCGCAAGTAGTAGCTCATTCATTGATTCAGCATTTTATAGAAGAAGTGTCAGGCCTCTTCGGCTTCCGGAGAAGCTTTTTTGAATATGGCAATTATTTCAACAATGAGGCCAAGCAGGATGAGGGCCGGTGCCAGAATGATCCGGCGTGGGCTGTAGATGAGGTTTTCGTCCCAAACATCAGGACTCGGCATTTTCCCTCCGCTCATGAGTACCATACCCAATGCTATCAGCAATATTCCACCAATCATCCACAGGAAATTTACCTTCCCAAATACCAGATCGGTGGGTTTGGCTGGAGCCTGAGAGGAAGATGTGCCGCTTCGCCTGGCTTTAACCGGAGCCTTTGCCGGAGCGGAGGTGGTAACAACCACTTTCTTCTTTTTTGAAGGACTGCTCATAATCCTGAATCTTGATTTTTTTAGACGGTTCCGGTCTGTAACGACCGGATTTTGAACGGGCAAATCTATTGCAATTTCTATAATCCGACTCGCTTTACAGGTTTATTCCACTTCGTCAATACAGGTCGTCCACCCGCATCCGGAGGTACTTTGAGACCACCCAGTAGGTACTCAAAACGGAAATGGCCGCACCTGCAACCAATATACCACCAAACACATAGGCAATTCCCGGCCAGTAAATAACCTCGGCCAGTTCGGGCGAATCATTGAGGATGAAATAACCCAGCACCACAATGCCCGCGATGGCCAGCAAGCCGGAAATGATCCCATGAAAAAAGCTTTTCCGAAGAAAAGGTTTCGAAATAGTTGACCAGGAGGCACCCACCAGCTCCATGTTTTTGATGAGGAAGCGGTTGGCATAAAGTGCCAGTCGAATCGTGTTGAGAATGAGTGCTATTGCGACGAGAACACAGAAAATGCCCACTATCAACACCCCGAAAGCTATGCTTTTCAAATTCCTCCCTATGGCCGCTGTCACATCTTCCTGGTAATAAACATCAGACACCAGCGGCAACTCCTTCAAGGCTTCCCGGATACTGCTCAGGCTGTCGGGAGTAAGGTATTCCGCCTTCACCCTGAACAAGATCACGTCATAGAGTGGATTGGGCATATCCAGTTGAAGGAACTCATCGCCAAATTCCTTTTGCATTATGGCAGCACCTTCCTCTTTGGAAATGAAGCGGATAGAATTGTCCAAAAGGTAATCACTGCTCTCCAGCTTTGACCTGACCAGCTTTTGATCAGCGGGGCTGGTTCCGTCCTTCAGCTCCACAATGATCTCGATCTGCTCTTTGAAATACCGGACCATTTGTTGGCCTTGCATCACCACTATGGCAAACAGGCCCAACAGAAATAGCACCAGCGCCACGCTGATGATCGCATAGAAGTAGTTGGGACGGGTGCTTGTCTGGGTTGTCATCGTATTTGAATTACTGGCCGGATTCCATTTCCGAAATGAGCCTTTGTGTTTCCTCCAGCAATGACTTCAGTTGTTCTTTCACCTTGCTGGTGTCAATCCCATTGTCTTCGGCGTTTTTTTCAAGTTTATTCAGCTCATCAGAGAGCTGCTCTTTTTTCTTCAGCAAGTCATTGATCTCATCGTTGTATTGATCGCCCTTGCCTTCCAGCGAGGATTTCAAATCCTTCAAAGTGTTACCGATTTTGTCAAGGGCATCATCGTACTTGCCTTTTTCAAACTTTTCCTTTTCTGACTTCAGCAGATCGGCCACTGAACCACCAAAGTCTTTGAACTCTTTTACGATTTTCTCCACCCCCTTCTTCTCCTGCGGGGTGCCAAGGAAGTAGTTGTAAACCAGGATTCCGATTACAAGAATTACCAATAATTTGAGCAAAGCCTTTATCATGACGCAAAGTTTCGGGTTAATTAGTTGGTTGAGAGGGGTTTATAGGGGTTGAGAGAAGTTTAGAGAGGGTGAAAGGGGTGCCCCATAACCTCTCTAAACTTCTCTCAACTCCTCTAAACTTCCCCAAGTTATTTCAAGGTTTTCAAATAAGCCACAACTGCTTTTCTGACGTCGCTTCGCAAATCCGTTTCATCGCCATCGGCTGCGGTCTCCCAAGAGATCATGTTGCTGGTATTCAAAAACTCCAGACCTGCCTCCAGGCCTTTCCAGAGATAGTCTCCCATCACAATCCGGTAGTTTCTGTTCAGGTCAAACGCTTTACCTCCAACAATCCAGTTTCCATCTTCTGTTCTGTTGATGTTGTGCCACTGGAGAAAGCCGCCCAGGCCTTTGTTTTCCCAACCTGCATCCAGGGTGCGTTTGAGCATTTTACCGGTCATTTCAACTTCGTAAAGCTGACCGCCGTAAGGCAATGAACGGAAAATTTCCACTGGGGTTATAGGGCCGGCCAACTGATCGTCAATTCTGACAGAGCCACTGTTCAGAATGGCGCCGTCCACAGGCTTTTTGGCGGCGAAGGCCATGCTTGCAGCTATCAGTTGACCGAGGTTGGTTTGCCGGTTGCGGATACTCTTTTCCCGGCCATCCAGTGGCACATAGGCATTGTAGATCACTTCAGAGGGATTGTCCACCACCTGGCTGATCTGCTCCAGCATTATCCGCTCCCATTTTTTCACAAGAGCATCTATTTCTGGATCTGCGGCTATTTCATCCGTTATTCTTACCAGGGAAGAATTGAGTTCATAGGTCTTCTTGTCCAGGTCATATTTGAAACGATGGACATAAACGGACTTTGCATTGGCATCGGCCTTGGCCACCACCACGGTGCCAACGGTGTCAATGCTGTTGTCGTGTTCATGCCCGCCCATGATCAAGGCGGATTTAACCAGCATGGAAGCCAGCTTTAAATCCATCACCAACTCCAGATGGGTCAAACCAACCAGCACGTCAACCTTAGGGTACAGGTGCAGGTAAATTTCTTCCGCCGACTGGTATGGATCGTCGAAATGCACATAGTCAGGCGTATTGTCGTTGATGCAGGCGCTGTAAAAACCAACTTTCAAAGGTTCTGCCTCCTCGTCATACCGGATGTTCCAGGTGAAGCCCTTTGGCATCTGAATCCGTTTGCCTTCCTGGTATTTGTAAAAAGGCTCCAGTTTGCCGTCGGTCTTGTGCTGTATGTTGGTGCTCAGCCATACAAATCTGGATTCATTGATTCGCTTTTGCAACTCGTCTTCCTTCAGGTCGAATTCGTGGTTGCCAAAGGCGACCAGATCGAGACCGAGGGCATTCATGACCTCCACCATTTGCCGGCCTTTTATCCTCTCACCGTCGAGCTTGAGGGTGCCGAGCAGGGATGGACTCAAAAAATCACCGGCCAGGACGGTCAATACGTGCGGGGTCTCTCTGAGGAGTTGCTTCCGCAAGGTGGCCACCCTGGCCAATCCTCCAACCTTTCCGTTCTCCTGTGGCGACAGTTCATAGACATCGTTCATTTGCAGAATGATGAATTCTACCTGTCGGTTGGTTGTGGAGTCGGTTGTGGCAGATTTCTTTGATCCCGTGCAGGCAATGCTTCCCAACAGCATCACCAGCACAAAAATTCTGAGGCAGGTATAACGTATCATCCGGATGTGTTATGTGTTTCTTTCTGGCGACCAAAAGTAGAAGAATTTACTCAAATCATATTGGCCTCGCCAGCTGCGGAATCCTCCCATTTACATCATCAGAAGAATTATACCTAAGTCGAAGTAGTTTAGAGAAATTCCCGTCTTAAACTTCAGCTGGGGTTGGGAGTTTGGGCGTCTTCGCCGCCCAAACCACTTCGTTTTGAGTATATCATTTCCCGGTTGCCTTGCCCTTTTTCTAATTTTACCACCTTCGGCAAAACGCAATCCACGCTAATAAAAACCACGAAGGCCCTATGTCCAACAATACCAAGACTCCACCCGTACTGTGGGAACCCTCCGAATCTTTCCGCCAAAACTCCCACCTGAGCAAATACATCAAATGGTTGAATGAAAAGCACGGGAAGGATTTCGAAAATTACGAGGCACTATACCAATGGTCAGTGAATGAACTCGAGGAATTCTGGAAGAGCATCTGGGATTATTTCGAGGTCATTGCCCACAAGCCCTACACGGCAGTTCTCGAAAGCGCTGCCATGCCCGGTGCCAGGTGGTTTTCCGGAAGCGAGCTCAACTATGCCGAGCACATTTTCAGAATGAGAGATGATACCCGGCCGGCCATCATCTTCGCCAGCGAGCGACACGAACCCATTGAGATAGGCTGGCCGGAACTGAGTTCACAGGTCGCCTCGATGGCGGCCTTTCTGAAATCACAAGGCGTGAAAAAAGGAGACAGGGTGGCGGCCTTTCTGCCAAACATGCCCGAAGCCACCTATGCCTTTCTGGCCACCGCTTCCATCGGAGCCATCTGGTCCAGTTGCTCACCGGATTTTGGCGTCAACAGCGTAGTGGACCGCTTCGCCCAGATTGAGCCGAAGGTGCTCTTTGCAGTGGATGGCTACAGCTACAACGGAAAGCATTTCGATAAAATGGCCGCCGTCGAGGAAATGACCGGCAGGCTGCCGACACTGGAAAAAGTAGTGCTGGTGCCCTACCTCAACGATGAGCCTGAAATTTTTGACCGCTCAAAAGTCACTTTGTGGAACGACACCTTCACTGCCGACAGTGAGCTGGCGTTTAAACCTGTTCCCTTCGATCATCCCATCTACATCCTGTATTCCTCAGGCACTACGGGCATTCCCAAAGCCATCACACACAGCCATGGTGGCAACCTGCTGGAACACCTCAAGTACCTCCACTTCCACAACGATGTGCATCCGGGTGAGCGCTTTTTCTGGTTCTCCACCACGGGTTGGATGATGTGGAACTTTGTTCACGCCAGTATGCTGGCCGGGGCCACCATCGTGCTTTACGACGGCAGCCCGGGTTTTCCCGACCTCAACAGGCTGTGGAAATTGGCAGAAGAAGTTGGAATACACCACTTTGGCACTTCGGCCCCCTTTCTGGTGGCCAACCGGAAACAGGGCCTCCAGCTGGGCGTGGACTTCGACCTGAGTGCGCTGCGCTCCATCGGTTCCACTGGCTCCCCATTGCCGCCGGAAGCTTTTGAATACGTTTACGAAAAGATCAAAAAGGACGTTTGGCTGTGTTCGATGGCCGGCGGCACTGATGTCTGCACAGCCTGGGTAGGTGGCAATCCGCTGCTTCCCGTTTACAAAGGCGAAATTCAGTGCAGGTGTCTGGGGGCTGCCATAGAAGCCTGGAACGAATCCGGACAATCGGTAGTGGACGAAGTGGCTGAGTTGGTGGTGACGAAGCCAATGCCCTCAATGCCGGTGTTCTTTTGGGGAGATGAAAATTACGAACGCTACAAGAGCAGCTATTTCGACGTTTATCCGGGCGTATGGCGACATGGCGACTGGATCACCCTCACTTCACGGGGTACCATTATTATCTGGGGGCGTTCGGATGCAACACTGAACCGGCAAGGCGTTCGGATCGGTACAGCAGAAGTTTACCGCGCTGTTGACAAAGTCCCGGAAGTGTCGGACAGCCTGATCGTCAACCTGGAATTGCCCGGAGGGCGAGATTACATGCCTTTGTTTGTGGTATTGAAAGAAGACCAAGCCCTTTCCGAAGAGCTGGTCAAAAAAATCAAAACGACCTTGCGAAGCGAGTGCTCACCAAGGCATGTGCCCGATGAAATCATTCAGGTGACTGAAATTCCCTATACCATCAGTGGCAAGAAAATGGAAGCACCGGTGAAAAAAATCTTACTGGGAAAGCCACTGGAAAAAGCGGCCAACAAAGACTCCATGCGCAACCCGGATTCGCTGAAGTTCTTTATTGAGTTCAGAGAGAAGTTGAAAGAAAAACTGGAATTCTGACCCGCTCAGGTCGCCCATTTTCTGAGCTGATTCAAAGTGGCCCGCAGGTCTTTGGGCAGGGGCGCCTCAAACTCTACCGTTTTGCCGCTCTGAGGATGCACAAATGACAACCTTTGGGCGTGAAGTGTTGAACGCCTGATGAGCGGCCGCTCTTCTTTGCCTTTGCCGAGGGTAAAATTCTTGCGCTTGAATTCCGACAAAAACAGCTCGTTGCGTTTGCCATACACCGCATCCACCGCCAGTGGATGGCCGATGCTTTGAAAATGCACCCTGATCTGGTGCGTCCTTCCCGTATGTATTTCCGCTTCAACGGCTGTGTAAGACCGGAAGCGGTCGAGAACCTTGTAGGTGGTCAGGGAGGGCTTGCCATTGGCGGAGATCACCATTCTCTCCGGATGGTGTTGGTGGGGGGCCAGCGGCTTGTCTATTTTCCCTTCGCCTTGCGGCAACTCCCCTTCCACGATGGCAAAGTAGGCTTTGCGGACCGTCCTGTTCTCGAATTGCTGAGAGAGGTTCTTGTGAGCCTGTTCGGTTCTGGCAAAAACAAGGATCCCACTGGTTTCTTTGTCCAGTCGATGAACCACGAAGACCCTACCGTACTGTTTATTCAGTTGAGTGAAAAGGTTGAATTTTTCAGGATGGTAACGGTCGGGAATGGTGAGTACGCCGGCTGCTTTGTTGACGATCACCAAGGCATCGTCTTCGTGAATGATTTCGTAGGCTCGTTTCATGATGTTTTATTCTTGCTCTCCCCAGCGATAGGTTTCCAGTTCAAAGCCGCAAATGTCCAAAATGCGATCAACAACGGTAAGCGCAAGCTGCTCGATGGTTTTTGGCCGGCTGTAGAACGATGGGGTAGCCGGCAGTATAATGCCACCCGCTTCTGTCACCGTTTTCATGTTGTTGATGTGAATGAGATTGAGTGGAGTGTCGCGGGGCACCAGAACCAGGCGCCTCCGTTCCTTCAGGATGACATCAGCTGCCCTGGAGATCAAGTCGTCGGAAATGCCTGCAGCAATGCGCCCCAGTTGTCCCATGCTGCACGGACAGACGATCATGGTATCGTACCTGGCTGAGCCGGAAGCAAAGGGCGCCATGAAGTCATTCTTTTCATAAAAATCGAAAGGATAGTCCCGGTAAGTAGCTGCTCCCAACTCCAGCTCCCAGTTGAGCCGTGCGTTGTTGCTCATTACCACCCCTACCCTGCTCCACTGGGGTTTCAGCTGTACCAGCCGGTCAAAAAGCAGCTTGGCATATATGGCTCCGCTGCTGCCCCCTACTCCCACGACGAGTTTCCGCATGGCTTCTTTTTTGCGTTAATGGAAAATTAAATCCAAACCGGAACGAGCAAAAAGCTCATTGACTTTATACTTTCGTGCTGTTTTCAATCAATCCGGGCATCGTGCCCACACAAAATTTTCCCATTCATGAAAAAAATAACATTCCTTGTTCTCTCACTTGCTGCAGTTGTTGTGGTTGCCATTGCCGCCAAAAACATCAAAAGCAACAGCAACCCCGCACCATCCAATGGTGATTCGGCCATCCAGTGGCTGTCCTGGGATGAAGCCGTGAAGGCCAACGAAACTGTAAAGAAAAAGTTCTTCATCGATTTCTATACCGATTGGTGTGGCTGGTGCAAGCGCATGGACAAAACCACCTTTACGGATCCCGCCGTGGTTAAATACATCAATGAAAATTTTCACCCGATCAAATTCAACGCTGAGCAAAAGGAGGACATCGTCTTCCAGGGTCGCACCTTCAAATGGCGCGCTGGTGGCCGAAACGGCGTACACACCCTCGCCTATGAATTGCTCAATGGCCGCCTCGGTTATCCGAGCTATGTTTACCTGACCCCTGACTTTGAGCGCATTCTCATCAGCCCGGGTTACAAGCCCGCTCCGGACCTGATCAAAGAACTGGAATTTGTGGCTGGAGACCACTACGAAACCACCAGTTGGGACGACTACAAGAAGAGTAAATGATGGAGGGAGGTTTTTGAGGTTTTTGAGGTTTTTGGAATCCTGCAAAAATTACCCTCTCTTCCACACAGAAAAGCCGGTGAGCGCATGCTTACCGGCTTTTCTAGTTTTGGGGGCACCTTTATGCCTTCCTGAACTCCGCCAGGCAGAAAGAAACTTTGTCCATCAAGTCGTCGATGGAAAAAGGCTTGCCTACGTATTCATCCATACCATGGAGCAAGGCCTTTTCTTTGGTGGTCAGCAGCACGGAAGAGGTCAATGCGACGATGGGTACCTTGCGTCCGCTACCCTGCTCCAACCGGCGGATTTTAGCCACTGCCTTGTAGCCGTCAAGTACCGGCATGTTGATGTCCATAACCACCAGGTCGAAAGGCTTTTCTTCAAACTTTTCTACAGCCTCCTTCCCGTTTGCGGCCAGGCAAACTTCAGCACCCCGGTCTCTCAGCACTTTGGCTACCACCATTTGGGTGATCTTGTTGTCTTCAGCAACCAGGATTTGATAGCCATCGAGAGTTTTCGAGGTCCCCCTGTTTTGAATGCTCCTTGCAGTACCTGCATTGGTTTCCACCACACCCGGCAACCTGAACGGCAACCAGACATGAACCATCAACTGTCCATGCTCTCCTCTTTTTACGGTCATTTTTCCATTCTGCAACCTCACGAGGCGGTTGATGTTTTTGAGAACCGGTGCGTCATTGGGTAACAGTGATTCAAAATGCCCGGGCTTTTCCCCATCATTTGCGGTTTTACCTTCAATGGAAAACTTCAAAGTGGCATTGCGCAGGAACAGGTCTTGCGGTGCCACGGATAGGTGTACATCTGATGTGCCTTCCGCATCCATGACACATTGAAACAGATTGGTCAGAATTTGCCGGAGGCGAACCGTATCTCCAACCAGGCTGATAGGGACACGGGGGTGAATGTTGAGGCTGGTTTTGCAAATGGAGCAAGCCGAATCCTCCTCGGCCTGGTCTTTAACCTCCTCTATTAGTTTCCGCACATCAAACTTCCTTTCTTCCAGTGCCACTTTGCCTGCTTCTACCTTGCATTGTTCGAGGATATCGTTGATGCATACCACCAGTTCGTTTGCAGCATTTTCGATTTCATACAGGTGATCTTCCAATTCTTCCTCCTCGATTTCTTTGGATAAAGCCCGCAATGCAGCACTGATTTCATTCAAAGGATCCCTCATTTGCTGACTGACCATTGCAATGAACTGATCTCTGGAAAAGGAATCTGCAACAGCCTGGTCTTTCAGCGCCAGGGTATCACTGAGTTTTCTTTCCAACACTGCAATGCCTTCATCCTTGGCTTTGAGAAGATTTTGGAGTTCTGCCACCTTGCTTCGCAAATTTTCCAGTTTTTTCTTCTGTTCGGCGAGCAGTCTTTCAGCCTCTCGACCATCCTGCTTACCCAGCCACCATGCGCCCAGCATGGCCATCAGGCCACCCACAGCCCAATAGCCCAGGTTATCGCTATAGGGAAACAATTCTTCGGTTTGAGCAAATGCAATGGATGTCGATGAGCAGAAGGCAAGTGCCAACAGGTAACGGCGGGATAAAAAATTGAGAGACACCATGTTGTGTAGTTTTGGTGTCTCTCAAAGGGCAAAATTGGTGCCGTGAGCAGCGCCATTGGAAATGTATGCCATGCGCCCGTGTTCTAAGGTGGGCTTACAGCAATAGAGAGAGCTCACTTCTCCCCAGGCGCTGACGGTATGAACCGCACTACTCGCCGTAGATCTTCACAACTCTTTCACCGGGGCGGGCATAACCCCTGTACATACCTTCGGTGTTGAAAGGCATGGCTACATTGCCTTTGGCATCCATAGCGATGAGGCCTCCGCTTCCGCCTTTTTCAACCAATTTCTTGTTGATGACGAAATTGGCAGCTTCCTCGACAGACTCTCCGAGGTAGGCCATGCGGTGCGCCACATCAGCAGCCACGGTGTACCGGATGAAATACTCGCCATGCCCGGTGCAGGAAACCCCGCAAGTGGCATTGTCGGCATAAGTTCCGGCGCCAATGATGGGTGAATCGCCTATTCTTCCCCAGCGTTTGTTGGTCATACCTCCGGTGGAGGTGCCGGCGGCAAGGTTGCCGTTTTTATCCAGGGCCACACATCCTACCGTGCCGTACTTTTCGTCGTGCCGCTGGCCAATCATTCCGGTTTTTTCTTCACGGGCTTTGGCTTTGCGGATGGCTTCGAGGCGGCGTTCGGTATAGAAGTATTCGTTGGGCACTGTATCGAGTCCTTGCTCCAGGGCAAACTGATCGGCTCCGGTTCCGGCCATCATCACATGTGGCGAATTCTTCATGACGGCGATGGCGGCCCGGATCGGGTTTTTGACGTACTTCACGCCTGCCACGGCACCTGCGTTCTGGTCAGAACCGTCCATGATACTGGCGTCCAGTTCACAGGTCTCTGCATTGGTCAATACAGCGCCTTTGCCAGCGTTGAAAAGCGGATTATCCTCCAGGTACATGATAGTTTTTTCCACGGCCTCCAGGGCAGAGCCTCCGTTTTTCAACACTTCTTCGCCAATGTCGAGGGCTTCGTTGAGTGCCTGGTTGTAGGCTGCTTCCTTTTCCGGAGTCATGTTGGCTTTGGTGATGGTTCCGGCACCACCGTGAATTACAATGGCGTATTCCGGAGCCTCTTGTGTTTCTGCAGTGGATGTAGGCTGGTTTTGCCCGGAGGGCGACTCACAAGCATTCATAAACACCAGCATGGCAAGTGATAGAAACAATGAAAGGCAAGTGTTCTTTCGCATGATCAAAAGTTTTTTTTGTTGTCGCTTCAAATTCACAGCTGTCGCTTCGCAATCAGGTGCGAAAGGTATCATTTTTCAGAAAGTTTGCTTTGAGAAAAATGTGAAGGCAGAATTTCATGCAGATTTGCAGCCTTGTTGCGAAGCGACGATAAATCTGAAAAAACGAACTATGAAAATTCTGATAATCGGTGGAGGAAACATGGGAATGACCTACGCACACAGTTTCCTTCGTTCCCACATCTGCGACCGCCAAAACCTTATGATCCTCGAGAAGTCGGCTGAAAGGTCTTACGAGCTGACAAAAGATACCGAGTTCAATGTTTATGCTGAACCGGAAGGCTGTATCAACCTTGCCGACCTCATCATCCTTGCAGTGAAGCCACAGGATTCACCAGAGCTGTTCGAACGCCTGCGTCCGCTTATCGATACCCAGCAAGTGGTGCTTTCCATCATGGCAGGTGTCAGGATGAATACCATTGCTGAAAATCTGGGAACCAAAAAGGTGATCCGGGCCATGCCCAACCTACCCTCCCAGGTAGGAATGGGGATGACAGTTTTCACCTCCACTGAGGAGGTAACCCGCATTGAACTGGTCATGGTTCAAAACCTCATCAACACCACCGGCAAAAGCCTTTATGTGAGTGACGAGGCCATGATCGATGCCGCCACTGCCATATCCGGTAGCGGCCCTGCCTATGTCTGGTATTTCATGAAAGCGTTGATCGAAGCCGGAAGGAGCATGGGTTTCAGTGAAAGCGAGGCCGAGATGCTGGTCGCGCAGACCTTCAGAGGTGCCATCGATCTGTTCCAAAAGACGGATTTCAGTTGCGAAGAATGGATAAAAAAAGTGGCCTCGAAGGGAGGTACCACCGAGGCCGCTTTGTCAGCCTTTGAAGAAACGGCGCTGTACCAGGATATCATCACGGGTGCAAACGCTGCCCTCAAGCGTGCAGAAGATCTGGGCAAGGCGGCAGATCAGTCGTAACAGCCACGGCGCCCTTTGCTGCGTGAGCGGCTGCCCATCAGGCCGTTGTCGAGGAAGTTGTACGACACGGTGAGGCCCATGACAAAGTACCAGTCTCTTTTGGCACTGTCACCTCTTTGGGTTCCTGTTTCAACGATGACAGGCTCCGTGCCTTTGTACTCACCAGTTCTGTTGCCGAGGGCAGCAGCCAACGGACCATTGCCATCCAGCAGTTCGGGGTATGAAACGTAAGCGCCACTGACGTCATCGAGGTAGTCAGTAAAGGTGGCACGAGCACCGAGCTCCAATCCAATGTTCAACTTGTCGGTAAGCGCATATTTCACACCCACCCCAAAAGGAATGGAGAAAGTAGTCTTGCTGTATTTGGAATCAAAACCGGGCATGCCCTGCCCTTCTGTACCGAGGGGTTGCAGGGCGATCCAATTGCCCTGGTAGCGGGCTTTTGGGTTGAAACTGGTCATGGCCACACCGGCAAACAGGTAGGGTGAGAAGGGGCTGTACAAACCATTGGGCTGATAACCCAAGACGTTGAATTCCCCAATGAGGGCCACTTCCAGGATGTTGGTTCTGACGCTCAAGTTCCGCTCCCTGATGAACTGGTCGTTGTTCACATTGGCATCCGAACCGGCAATCTTTCCTGCGGTAACTCCCAGCCGGGCGGTGAACAAATCATTGATATTGTAACGCACAAATCCGCCATACGCTAGCTTGGTTTCCTTCAGGTAAATGGTGCTGGAATTGTTGGACAGGTCGCCCACATAATTGGCTCCGCCGACCAAAATGCCGGCCTCGAGGTATTGACTGTATGCACTTAAGGCGGAAAGGAGAGCGAAGACTGCGAAGAGTAATTTTTTCATGCTTTCAGGATTGGATGAATGACCGGCCTAGGCTGCCGGATTGACGAAGAGATAACGATCAATAATTAATTGGTTACATGCACAAAGCTGAATTAACCGAAAGTCCGGTCAAGTATTTCACGCATCTGGTTCCTTAATTCCAGTGCCTTTTCCCTCGCCCTTTGGGCAAAATCCTCACCATCACTTGCGTAGATGATGCCCCGGGAAGAATTGACCAGCAAGCCTACATCTTTGTTGAGACCATACTTGCAGACTGCCTCCAGCGAGCCGCCCTGAGCACCAACTCCCGGCACCAGTAAAAAATGTTCCGGCGCAATACGACGGATATCTTCCAGCTTTTCCGGATGGGTGGCTCCCACCACGAACATCAGTTGATCGGTGCTGGCCCATTGCTGCGCGGAGGTCATTACCGCTTCGTAAACCGGGCGGCCATCACTCAACCGAAGCATCTGAAAATCAGCACTTCCTTTGTTGGAAGTCAGGGCCAGCAAAATGACCCATTTGCCTTCCAGCCCCAGGAAAGGCGTCACACTGTCTTCACCCATGTACGGGGCTACGGTCAGGGCATCGAAATTCAGGCGCTGGAAAAAAGCCTCGGCGTAGCGGGCACTGGTATTGCCGATATCCCCCCGTTTTGCGTCAGCGATGGTAAAGATGTTTTCGGGAATGATGTCGAGCGTTCGTTCCAGGCTGATCCAGCCTTCAGCGCCATTTGCTTCGTAAAATGCCAGGTTGGGCTTGTAAGCCACACAGAGGTCGTGTGTGGCCTCTATTATTTGCCGGTTGAATTCAAAAACGGGGTCTTCGTATTTCAGGAGGTGCCTGGGAATCCGATTGGGGTCGGTGTCCAGTCCGATACAGAGGAAAGAACCTTTGTCGAAGATGTTGGCAACTAATTCACTGCGGGTCATTCGGCTTGGATGAGTTATTAGGTCAGGGCATTTCGATGCCGTTGATGGCTTCCACCTGGGTCATCTGCGGCAGGCGGTTTTTGATGGCCTGTTCAATTCCGGCTTTCATGGTCATGATGGACATGAAGCAATTTTCACAATTGCCCAGCCACTTAACCTTCACCACGAAATCGTCTGTTACGTCCACCACTTCCACATCACCGCCATCCACTTTCAGGTGGGGCCTGACCTCGTCTAAGGCTTCGTCCACTTGCCGGATCAATTCAGATTTTTGCTCACTTGTCATCTTATATGCATTAATTCTGTGATACCTGTACCACTTTGGTAGGATCCAGGTTCTTGTTTCGCTGCTCAACTTGCTCCATGGTTTTTCGAGCCAGGTCGAGGAAGGCTTCGGCCATGATTGACCCCTCCTGCAAAACAGCCGGTTTACCGCTGTCGCCCGCTTCACGGATGCCCATCACCATGGGTATCTGACCGAGCACGGGCACCTTGCCGAGTTGAGCCAGTTTTTCGCCGCCGCCCTCGCCAAAAATCTTGTATTTCCGGTCGGGCAGGTCATCAGGCGTGAACCAGGCCATGTTTTCCACCACTCCCAGAATTGGAACATCAATGGCAGGCAGCAGGAACATGTTCATGGCCTTGAGGGCATCCGCAACGGCAACTTCCTGCGGGGTAGTCACCATGACGGCTCCGGTAACGGCAACGGTCTGGACCAGTGTCAACTGGATATCTCCCGTTCCCGGAGGCAGGTCCACGATGAGGTAATCGAGTGGCTCCCAAACAACATCGTTGAAAAACTGCTGGATTATGCCGGCCAGCCTGGGCCCGCGCAGCACCACCGCCTGTTCAGGTTCTATGATGAATCCGATGGACATGACGGGCATGCCGTAAGCTTCCAGGGGAAATATCTTCGGCTTCCCGTCCACCTCACGCACCTGCGGTCGCTGGCCTTTCAAACCCAACATCGTCGGAATGGAGGGCCCGTAAAGGTCGGCATCGATCAGGCCCACTTTTGCCCCGAGCTTGTGGAGCGCCAGCGCCAGGTTGGTGGAAATGGTTGACTTGCCTACACCTCCTTTGCCGGAGGCTACGGCTATGATGTTTTTGACCGGACGGGGAGCATCGTTGTTTTGGGCTTTTGCCTGTTCGGCCTTAGTGGTCACATGGACGTTGACCTCTGCATCGGCAAACTGATCCTGAATGGCCCCGATACAGGCAAAGATCAAATTATCCTTTTGAGGATGGTTCAACGAAGGCAACACCAGGTTGAAATTCACATTGTTGCCATCGATGCTGAGCTTGTCTATTCTTTGCGCCTCCACCAGGTTCATTCCCGAGATGGGGTCGGTTACGGTTTCGAGGGCTTTCAGTATCAGTTCCTTGTTCATGTACAGGTATTATTTTGTTACGGGCACAAAGGTACGCACTCGCCTTGCAATGTGAATTGAATCCAAATAAGAAATGGCAGCCATTCGGTTGCGAATAGTCAGTGCAAGAAAAAATGAGCCCGGCTAAAGCCCGGAATACACAATCACTCATACATTTGCCGCCATGAAAGTGCACAGAGACCTAAGCAAATTGCCCTACTTCAAAAACGCCGTCGTAACCATTGGTTCTTTCGACGGCGTGCACCTGGGCCATAAAAAACTTCTGAAGAAGGTAAAAGACCTCGCCATTGCCAACAGTGGTGAGAGTGTCGTCGTCACTTTCCATCCGCACCCGCGCCAGATCATTTACCCGAAGGACAGCGGGCTTCATTTGATCAGCACCACCGAAGAAAAGATCGACCTGATCGCCCAAAGCGGGGTTGACCACCTCGTGATCGTACCTTTTACAGTAGAGTTTTCTCAGGTAAGTGCCGATGAATACATCCAGCGTTTTCTCGTCGAAAAATTCCATCCCAAATTCCTGGTCATCGGCTACGACCACCGCTTTGGCTTCAACCGTCAGGGTGACATCAACTACCTCAAATGGTACGAAAAGACCGCCGGGTACCAGGTGGTGGAAATCCAAAAACAGGAAGTAGATCAGATAGCAGTCAGTTCCACAAAAATCAGGAACCTCATTCTGGAGGGAGATGTAAAAGGTGCATCCAAATTGTTGGGGCACTACTTTGAGCTGAGCGGAAAAGTTGTGAAGGGCCAGCAAATAGGCTCATCAATCGGTTTTCCGACGGCAAACATCCGCGTGGAGGAAAAAGCCAAGATCATCCCACCTGACGGCATCTATGCAGCCTACGCCATTTACGAAGGGAAAAGGCATCCCGGCATGTTGTACATCGGCAACCGGCCCACCCTTAAAAACAAATCTGGGCGGACCATCGAAATCAACATCTTTGATTTCAACGAGGTCATTTACGAAGATGAGCTGAAGATCGAGCTGGTTGACTTTATCCGGAAAGATGAAGAACTCAAAGACCTGGATGCACTCAGGCAGCGCCTTTCCGAAGATAAAAAAGCAGCGGAGGCCATCCTCGAAAAAGCCTGGAAACAAGTGATTGAATGGGAGCGCCTCAGCCAGCCTTCCGTCGGAATCGTCATCCTGAATTACAACGGCAGGAAATACCTCGAAGAGTACCTCCCCTCAGTGCTTTCGACGAAATACCCCAACTTCGAGGTCATCGTGGCTGACAATGCCAGCACCGACGATTCCATTGAAATGCTCCAGGCAAAATTCCCACAGGTCGGCATCATCAAGCTGAACAAGAACCACGGGTTTGCCAAAGGCTACAACCTCGCCTTGCAAGATCTCGAGCACGACTATTTCGTGCTGCTCAATTCAGACGTGAAGACGCCGAAAAAATGGCTGCAACCCGCCATCAAATTGATGGAAAAGGACCGGACTGTCGCAGCCGTACAGCCCAAAATTCTAAGCCTTGCCCAACCGGAATACTTCGAATACGCCGGAGCAGCCGGAGGCTGGATTGATTTCCTGGGCTACCCCTTTTGCCGGGGCCGGATCTTTGATACCGTGGAAAAGGACCTGGGGCAATACGACCAGCAGACGGAGATCTTCTGGGCTTCAGGCGCCTGCATGATCACCCGGGGGCCGCTGTTCAATGGTTTCGGCGGATTCGACAACGAGTTCTTTGCCCACCTTGAAGAAATAGACCTCTGCTGGCGTTTCAAGCGGGCGGGGTACAAAATCATGTTCACACCCAAATCGGTGGTGTATCACCTTGGTGGCGGTACGCTCGGCTACCATTCGCCGTACAAAACCTACCTCAATTTCAGAAACAGCCATTACACCTTGCTGAAAAACGAATCGGTGTGGCGCATGGCTTTCATCATGCCCGTGCGGGTGGCATTGGATACGGTGGCGGCCATCATGTTCCTGGTCAACGGCAGGTGGTTGCACGCCCAGGCGGTATTTGGAGCCTTTTTTACCTTTTTGCTGGCCCTGGTCACCTTCATCAAAAAGCGCATCGAAATCGAGAAGCTGGTTGAACGCCTGCGCATCCTTCCGCAAACCAACCGCATAGGAATGCTTTCAAAGAGCATCGTTTTCCAGTACTTCATTCTTCGCAAAAAGGTTTTCAACAAACTCTGAAAAGCACTGCCATGCACCGCACCACCCTCCGGCTTTTTCTTTTTCTTTTCGTCGCAATGCTGTGTCAGGCCAGCCAGTGCCGGAAAGTGCAGCAACCCGATGACTGCCTGAACCCCAACCCCACCAAGACGGATTGCCCCGACTTTTACGCTCCCGTTTGCGGATGCGACGGCAAGACCTACACCAACGATTGTCAGGCCCGAAATGCCGGAGTAAAAAGCTGGACACCCGGAAAATGTGAAGATTAGTCAGCCAACCTGCGGCCACCCTGCCGGCACATTCCTTTACTTTGTTCCTGAATTCAACCAGAATCAGTTTATATGCGAATTGCAATACTCCTTTTGATAATCACAGCTTCCACGAGTCTCCATGGGCAACAACGCTGGTTTGAGGAAGAACGCAACAACGAAGGCAACCTGCTGCTGCTCAACCTGCAGTACGGCGTTCACCTGCCAGGCGCCGACCTCAACGACCGCTTTGGAACCTCTTTCAGCACCGGTGTTTCTTTCGATTTGCTGACTGAAAAAAATTGGCTGCTGGGCGTACAGGGCGGTTTCCACTTCGGAAACAAGGTTGACGAAAATGTACTGGCCAGCCTGACCGGCTCCGATGGGCTGATCTTCAACGATGACATCTTTCCGGCAGAAATTCGCCTGCGGCAACGAGGGCTGGCCTTCAATGCCGAGTTTGGCAGGATATTCCGTTCCAACGAAAGAAGCCGCTCCGGCATCAGGGCCACCCTGGGGGTTGGATTTTTTCAGCATAAAATCAGGATTCAGGACGATCCCCTGGGCAAAGTTTCTTCCCTTTCCGGAGCCTACAAAAAAGGCTACGACAGGCTGTCAAACGGCCTGGCAACCACCCAGTTCATCGGCTACCAGTACCTGTCCAAAAACCGCCGCATCAACCTGATGATCGGGATGGAGTTTACCCAGGCATGGACGAAGAACCAGCGCAGCTTCAATTTTGACGAAAGGTCTGCCGATACCAAAACCCGCTTCGACCTGCTCACTGGCTGGCGCATCGGCTGGACAATGCCTTTTTACATAGGTGAGAATCCTGATGAGATCAGGTATTGAATTGTTGATCCCGAAAGCTTTCGGGAGTTGAAGAGTTGAAGTGTTGAGATTGTTGAATGTTTTCATCTACGATATTGTTACGCGGATTTATTTCACTGCAATCAGGATTGCAGCCCTTTTCAATTCCAAAGCCCGGAAATGGGTGGCTGGCCGCAGAAATGTTTTCCGGGAACTTGAAAATTTGAAACCAAGTGAGGGTCTGCGAATCTGGATGCATTGCGCCTCCCACGGAGAGTTTGAACAAGGGAGGCCATTGCTGGAAGCACTAAAAGAAAGATACCCCGCTGCCGAGCTTGTCCTGACTTTTTTCTCGCCCTCAGGCATGGAGCACGCTTCCTGGCAAGAACTTACCGACACAGCTTTATACCTACCCGCCGACAGCCGAAAAAATGCGGGAAAATTTCTGCATCTCGTACAACCTGACATCGCCATTTTTGTCAAGTATGAACTGTGGTACCATTACCTTTCCGACTTACATCGGCGTAAAATTCCTGCCGTGCTCATAGCTGCCAGTTTCAGGTCTGACCAGATTTTCTTCAGGTGGTATGGAGGCTTCTTTCGCAAGATGCTCGCCTACTTCAACCTCATCCTGGTGCAGTACAGGGATTCCGCCAGATTGCTCGACGGTATCGGCCTCAGAAAGCATGCTGTTTGTGGGGATCCAAGATTTGAAAGAGCAGCCAACATAGCTGCAAGTGCTTATCGCAATGAAATTCTGGAAGCTTTTTGCAATGGGAAGCAGGTGCTGATTGCCGGAAGCACCTGGCCGGCAGACGAGGAAATGCTCTCAAAAGCCTTCGCTTCGCAAAAAACTGATAACTGGAAACTGGTGCTCGTCCCCCATGAAATCGACAGAAAACGCATTAGTCAATTCGCTGAGCAAGTGCCCGGAACGCTGGTTTATTCCGCCCTCGAAAAAGCCGGACCGGGCTTGGCCTCCGCCAAGGTTCTGGTAATCGATCAGATGGGGCTTCTTTCCAGGATTTACCGTTACGGTACAGCAGCTTACGTTGGCGGTGCATTGGGTGGAACCGGCCTGCACAACATCATTGAACCCGCAGCCTATGGCCTGCCGGTAATGTTTGGTCCGCACCACCGCCAATTTCCCGAAGCCCAGGAAATGCTGGCACGGGGCATAGCTGCTGTGGTGGAGAACGCCGATGAGCTGGTGAAGGCATTGGAGGGCTTTGCCCGGACACAAAATCAGAAGGAAATACGTGAAGCTGCAGGGCGGCTGTTCGACGAGAATGGCGGTGTGACAGGAAAGATGCTCGAGCACCTGCTTCTATCAGGCTTGCTGCCCAATAAAAAAGCCGACTTCCAAAATTGAAGGAAGCCAGCTTATTTAACCCCAAAAAACCAAATCTTGAATGCACTTCAAAAAAGTGCCTATATCATTGATTAAAAATGTCTTCTGCTGAATTGGATCAGGCGCTAAGGTAAAAACTTTGTAATTCAAAAACAAAATCTTTAGTCCTTAAAATTTGGAGCTTTTGTCTCAAGGCAAAATATAAGCAGGCGTCAAGAGAACCTAAAGCAATCTCCTTGTGTTAGTAGCGCTCCCAGACGGCAGAACAAACAGACTAAAAAGTGCCGTACTTGACAGTATTTTTCCTTCAATGAAACGGTAGTTGTAATTTCGGGCCGCATTTCGCCCTGAGAACGATACGGATACAAGATGTTTCGCCCCATCAAACCACTCCTGGAACCTGGACAGCATTATCCAATCAGATAGCGCAGTAAATGTAAGATGTTGAAAAAACGGATTTGGGCAGTGATGACCGTTTCGCTCTTGTTGAGCGGCACCCTTATGCACCAACTGGATGCAGTTGGTGGTAGCCCTGTTCATTTGGAACCACCCCGAAAGGCAAAGAACATCGTCCTGATGATTGGTGATGGCATGGGGCTTGCGCAGGTTTCCACACTTTTCACCTACAGGTCCAAAGAGCAGGTTTTCAAATCGTTTCCCGTAATCGGTTTCCAAAAAACACAATCCGGCGACAACCTGGTCACCGACTCGGCAGCCGGAGCAACGGCCATGGCCACCGGTGTCAAAGCTCCCAACCACTCCATCGCATTGGATTCCCAGGGCGCAGTTTTGAAGACAATTCTCGAAGAAGCTGCTGAAAAAGGGCTTTCAACGGGCATGGTGGTAACTTCCTCCATTGTGCATGCCACGCCGGCAGCCTTCGTTGCCCACAGCACCACCCGCTACCACTACGAACAGATCGCAGAGTATTTTCCAAAGAGCAAGCTTGACTTTTTCATTGGCGGTGGCAAGAAGTATTTCAACCGCAGAGAGAAAGACGATCGCAACCTGATCTACGAATTGAAAAAGAGTGGATTTGCCGTTTACGATTATTTCCACTCCAACCTGTACAATGTCTATCCGTCTCCCACCAAGCGCTTTGCATTTTTCACTGCTGACAACCAACCCCTGCCAGCCATGCAGCAGCGGGAGTACCTTCCTTACGCTTCAGAAATAGCAATTGATTATCTGAAAAAGAGAAGTGACAAAGGCTTTTTTCTGATGATCGAAGGCTCGCAGATCGATTGGGCCTGCCATTCCAACCAGGGTAAGATGCTGGTATCGGAAATGCTCGATTTCGAAAAAGCAGTGGCAGCCGTTTTGAAAATGGCTGCCCAGGACGGGGAAACCCTGGTCATTGTAACTGCCGACCACACCACCGGCGGTTTGGGGCTGAACAAAGGCGAAACAGGAGACAAAGTCAAACTCGAATTTACAACGAACGGACATACAGCGTCCATGGTGCCGGTGTTTGCATTCGGGCCGGGCGCTGAACTTTTTAGAGGGGTGTATGAAAACACCGAAATCTATCACAAAATGAGGCAGTGTTTCGGCTTCGAATAAAGCTGAAAACATGGCTTCCGCTGGACGCTTAACCCTTAACAACCCTACAAAATTATGTTTGCAGATCTCGATACCGTTGACAGCCTGAAAATGATCCGTGAAAGTGCAAGGGACTTTGCCCAGAAGCACATCCTGCCCCATGTGATGGAATGGGATGAGGCACAAATCTTCCCCCGTGACCTTTTCAGTAAAATGGGCGAACTGGGATTCATGGGAATTCTGGTGCCTCACGAATACGGAGGCAGTGGACTTGGATACCAGGAATACATCACCGTAATCGAAGAAATTGGAAAAGCCTGCGGGTCCATTGGCCTCTCTGTAGCAGCGCACAACTCCCTGTGCACCAACCACATCCTCGAATTCGGCAACGAAGAGCAAAAGCAAAAATACCTGCCCAAACTTGCTTCCGGCGAATACGTAGGTGCCTGGGGTCTCACGGAACCCAACACCGGCAGCGATGCCGGAAGGATGAAATGTGTGGCCACCAAAGACGGCGATTACTACGTCCTCAATGGCACCAAGAATTTCATCACCCACGGAGCCAGCGGTGAAGTGGCCGTCGTCATTGCCCGCACGGGCGAACTGCTCGACAACCACGGCATGACGGCTTTCATTGTGGAAAGGGGCGCACCCGGTTTTGCCGCAGGCAAGAAGGAGAATAAACTCGGAATGCGGGCCTCCGAAACGGCTGAAATGGTCTTCGACAACTGCCGGGTACACAAGTCCCAGGTGCTGGGCCAGGAGGGTGACGGTTTCATCCAGGCCCTGAAAGTGCTGGACGGTGGCCGCATCAGTATCGCTGCGCTTTCGGTTGCCATTGCAAAAGGCGCTTATGAGGCTTCTGTCAAATACGCCAAAGAGCGGGAGCAATTCGGCAAGCCCATTGCCAGCTTCCAGGCCATCAGCTTCAAACTGGCCGACATGGCCACAAAGATCGATGCGGCTGAGTTATTGACCCGCAAAGCGGGCGACCTCAAAAACAAAGGCCTTCGTTGCACACAGGCGTCTGCCATGGCCAAGCTCTACGCTTCCGAAATTTCGGTTCAGGTGGCCAACGAAGCCGTTCAGATTTTTGGCGGTTACGGTTATACCAAAGAATTCCCCGTCGAGAAATTCTACCGCGACGCAAAGCTCTGTACCATTGGTGAGGGAACTTCGGAAATTCAGAAGCTGGTCATCTCCAGAAACATCCTGAAAGGAAACAGCTGAAAAATTCCGTAAGCATTTTACTGATTTGAGTTTGTGTTTTACCTTTAGGCCTCTTCCATACAAGACGAACTGGACACAAAGCGATAGAGGAGCAGGAGGTGCAATAAAGAAAAAACACAAACCTCAAATCAAACGCTATGAAACCCCTTCTCTGGGCCATCATGCTGTGCCCGTTCTTGTCCTATTCTCAACTTTCTATTACTGGAGCCGGAACCTACACCATTGACTTTGACAACACAGTGAGTGGTGTGAACAACGGGCAGTTCCAGGGGACGGGATTTAACAATAGCCCATCGGCAGGCCAATTGGACTCGGATGCTTGGAAAGTTCTTGGCTTGTCGGATGGGGATACTTTTTTCGGTGGAATTTTTGAAGGAGGAGATTATAGCCGGGGAGCTAGTCAGGGAGGAGTTGTTAACGGTGGCATATATGCTTTTGAAACAGCAACAGGAAACTATAGTCTTGGTATCCAACCAAGTGTAGCCGATTTCACACCTGGAGATTTTGTTCTGAGAATTCAAAACAAAAGCGGAACTGTCATTAATGAATTGGTATTGGATTATGATATTAAAGTCCTGAATAACGAAGACAGGTCTAGTTCATTTAACTTTTCATGGTCTGTGGATGATATAAATTACACTTCAGTAGGGGCGTTAGATTACGCTTCGCAAACAACTGCTGATCAGCCTCCAATCTGGGTGACGGAACATAAAAACACTACAATTACAAATCTTAATGTCGCCAACAACGGATATCTTTATTTAAAATGGTCAAGTGATGACGCAGGAGGAACCTCCGGCTCCCGCGACGAATTCGGCCTAGACAACATCGTCATATCGGGTATCGTGCTGCCGGTGGAGCTTGTCAGCTTTTCTGCTTCGGCAAAAGAGGGGCAGATCAATTTAGAATGGGAAACTGCTTCAGAACTGCAAAACAGAGAGTTTCAGGTGGAGCACAGCCCGGATGGAACGAATTTCAGGCAGATCGGGAGTTTGCCCGGCCACGGCACCAGCACCGAAACCCACCGGTACACATTCACGCACCAAACGCCTTCATCCGGCACCAATTACTATCGCCTGAAGCAGGTTGACGAAGACGGGACTTTCAGCTACTCAAAAATTGTTTCCGTCAGGATGGAACCAGCCGGCCACACGGTGGTTTATTACAATGCTTCAACGCATGAGATTGACGTCCGTTTCAGCGAAGAACAGCAGGAAGATGCCTTGCTGTTGGTGTTCGATCTTTCCGGACGGCAGCTGATCGATTCGCAAATTGCGGCCGGCAGCACAGTAGCCAGGCTGACCTTGCCGGATGTCATTCCCGGCATGTACATCGTTCAGTTGCGCCAGCGAAACAAGGTTGAGAACACCCGTTTGGTGGTCAATCCCTAATTGAGCCTCTTGTAAGTGCGGATGCTTTTGCGCTGCAGCTGCATTTCTTTGATAAACTGAGCCACAACCTCGCTGTGCCGTGAGAGTTCCTGCACCGAAATGCCTTTTTCTTTGGCGGCCTTGAGTTCTTCCACAGCTTGTTCTTCCTTGTTTTCCTTCAGCAACAGCTCGATCTTCTTTGCCGTCAGTTTCGGGTCCTGGGGTTTCACTTCCAGACCTTTCTCCACCAGTTGGATGGCTTTCTGGTTGTTACCCAGCCGGCTGTAGGCATCCACCTTCGTAATGTACTTTGTCGTGTTGAGCTGGTTGGTGGGCTGCGGTTCCAGTTCCTCGATGATACCTTCCTGCAAATGGATTTCCTTTCGTGTTGTCTCCAATTCGGTTTTGGCCTTTGGGGCAAGTTCGGGCGAAAGTTTTACCACCTTTTCCAGATCCACCTCGGCTTTTGACAACTGCTCAGAAGACTGGTAAGCCTTCGCCCTGGCGTACAACACTGCCGGGTCTTCCTTCTTGCTGATGACAGCCGAGAAATCGTTGATGGCTTGCAGGTAGTTGCCTTCTTGCAGCAGGATCATGCCCCGGTTGTTCAGCGCCAGCCAGTTATCCGGGGCTTTTGCCAGCAACTCGTCATAAGCCTCCAGGGCAGCAGCCGGGTTTCCGGAACGGAGATAGTTTTCAGCCAGAAGCATGGATTTGGTCACCATCACCTGTGAATCCCTGGCTTCAAAAGAGGAAAGCAAACACGCCGCATTGTCGGTGCGGCCTTCCATCATTTCGTTGGAGCCGATGGCCAGCAGAATCACCTCTTCGATATCTGCCGTAAAAGTCCGGTCGCTGGCTATGTCAGACAAAACCCGGACAGTATCAAACTGGTTCTCCCCCCACTCCAGTTTGCTCCACTCCACCGCCAGTTGGCGGCCGTCGGCAAACTTGTACCTCGTTTTCAGAATGTTTCTGCCGTCGGCAAATTCCGTTCTGCCCCAAACGACCAGGTCTGCGCCACAGCGTTTTGCGAAGCGACCGGCCTCTTCGTAATTGAGGAGCTTCACCGGCTCAAACTGCTCGTTGATTCTGACGGCGACATCCAGCCGGCATTTGGCGCAAAAGGACTCCAGTTTTTCCGCAAACAGCCCCTCGGGCTGTCCAGCCTGCCTGTTGACTTTGTAAAATGGCAGCACCATTATTTTCAAGGCCTTGCGGCCAAATTCAGGGCACAGGGATTTCTTTCCGTCCGTTGTTCCTCCCCCGCTCAGGATGTCAGGTTTGAGAAGAAAAAAGAGAACTGCCGCAAGGGGCAACAAAAGGGCCCAAAGCCACCACCTGGATGATTTGGACTTCTCTTGGCGAGCAAGGCCTTCCGGTTCAAACCGGTCATTTTCAAAATGTTCAAGGACAGTCAGCAGGCGGTCGTGAACCCTGTTGTAACTCAGCTGGGCATTGTCAAAACTGATGATCCCCCTCGTTTCGTCGTTTTTGGTTTTGTTGTAAAGGGCACCAATGGCCAGCACCTCCCTGAGCAGCACCTTCAGTTCTGGTTTTCCTGACCATTCGCGTTCCAGCAGGTCGAGTGCCTCACCGGTCTGTGCCTCTGAAATCAAATCCCGGACGGTATGAAGTAATTCCTGTTTGTTCATAGCAATTTTTATGGGACTGCAAATTAGAAAAAATACGTATTCGTCCTTACATCCCGGCTCCTGTCGGGTTTGGTACATTTGTGGCCGTAGGATGTTAATTCCGCACTGAATTGAACTCCGTGCCGTTAGTGAGACCAAACATTTTTTAATGAAGACACCTGCACCTATCCGCCCGTTTTTCTTTCTGTTTTTTTTCGTCGCAATGGCCGGCGTTGCCATGGGGCAGAAGTACAGCAATGAATTCCTTTCGATCGGAGTTAGCGCAAGGGCCCAGGCCATGGGGAATGCAGTCATTGCCAGCACAGATGATGTAACCAGCGGCTATTGGAACCCCGCCGGCCTCGCCAACATGGATTCAACTGAAGGTCTGCAGCTGGGTGCCATGCACGCAGAATGGTTCGCCGGTGTCGGCAAATTCGACTACCTGGGCCTGACCATTCCCTTCGCCACGGGCAACCGCAGGCTGGGCCTCTCGCTCATCCGTTTCGGTATCGATGACATCCCGAACACCCTCAGCCTTTACGAAGACGACGGCACGGTCAACTACGACAACATCGTTTCCTTCTCCGCCGCCGACTACGCCATCCTGGGCAGCTACGCCCAAAAGTGGAAAACAAAAAAAGGCAGGGAATTCAACATTGGCGGCAATGTGAAAATCGTACGGCGGGGCATCGGCACCTTTGCCAATTCATGGGGCTTTGGATTTGACGTGGGCCTTCAGTGGAAAAGCGGCCCCTGGCTTTTGGCCGCCACGGGCAGAGACATCACCTCCACCTTCAACGCATGGCATGTAACATTTACCGACGAGGAAAAAGCAGTCCTGCTTGCCACTGGCAATGAGTTACCAGATATCAATTCACTGGAAGTCACCAAACCGCAAATCGTTCTGGGCGCAGGACGGTTGTTTCAATTCGAAAACTTCAGCCTCCTGGCTGAGCTGAATGCTCTGGCCACCACCGACGGCAAACGCAACACCCTTGTTTCGGGGGACCCCATCAGCATAGATCCCGGCTTCGGAATGGAAGCCAATTACCAGGATTTTTTGTTCCTCAGAGCTGGAATCAACCAGTTTCAAAAAGAAGGCGATTTCGACGGCCAGAAGCACTACATCTCGCGGCCATCGGTAGGTGTCGGTTTGCAGATTTACAGCCTGAGAGTAGATTATGCATTTACCGATTTGGGAGATTCCCAAAACCGTTATTCTCACATTGTGTCACTGCGACTGGATTTGAAACCAAAGAAATAATGGCAGTCAGTTACGGTCATTTTATTGGCCATCAGCAGCTTGCCTTTTCTGTCAAATTGTCAATGACTTTTTTAACATCTGGCAGGCTTTTTTCTTTTTCAGAAAGCACTTATCTTGCCAACGCAACGACGACCAGATGTGGTCGTTGACAAGAGAAAATACCGCACAAGTACATCCTTAATGTTTTGACTCAACACTACTAAAGTTAAGGTATGATTTGGAGTGCGACTAGGGCGGGCCCCAACCGTTGACTTGTCCGGTTCTTTTCCGCAACCAACCCGTTGGTGCGCTAAAGACAAGGGGATTACCGAAATCACTCCGACAGCCTTATTCCTGTATCTAAAGGGGTCTAAAACGCCTCACGTACTTGTGTGGTTTTTCTTTTTCAGGCCCTTCTCTATCCACCGGTTTTCGCTCGTCTTGTTTCCTTCCTGGTTGGTGGAATTATTCCCATCCATTCGGCTTCTCTTCTTAATTTTCGAGCGTTCAACAACCATACTCACAAACAACATCAGCAATGGAACCACTCATTATCGTCGCCATTTTAGCTCTGTTTCTTTTGTACACCGGCCTTTTCACCGTTAAACAACAAACTGCCGCTGTGGTGCAGCGCTTCGGAAAGTTTCACAGCATCCGTCACCCGGGTTTGCATTTCAAACTACCTGTCATTGACACCATTGCGGGAAAGATCAATCTCAAGATTCAGCAATTGGATGTGCACGTTGAGACGAAAACCAAAGACAATGTATTTGTCGGAATGAAAGTTTCTGTACAATACCGCATCCTGGACGAGGCGATTTACGATGCCTTTTACAAATTGCAGAACCCAACCGAGCAAATCACTTCCTACGTTTTCGACGTAGTGCGAGCCGAGGTTCCGAAGATGAAACTGGACGATGTTTTTGAAAGAAAAGACGACATCGCATTGGCTATTCTACGTGAACTGGAAGAAGCCATGAACGAATATGGTTACGGCATCATCAAGGCCCTCGTTACCGACATCGACCCGGACCAGGAAGTGAAATCTGCCATGAACCACATCAATGCTTCTGAGCGCCGGAAGATAGCCGCTGAATACGAAGGTGAAGCCGAAAAAATTCGCATCGTTGCCAAAGCCAAAGCCGAGGCCGAAAGCAAACGCCTCCAGGGCCAGGGTATCGCCGACCAGCGCCGGGAAATTGCCAAAGGTCTTGAAGACAGCGTGCGCATGTTGGACGGTGTGGGTATCAACTCTCAGGAGGCCTCTGCCCTCATCGTGGTGACACAACACTACGATACGCTGCAGTCGCTCGGCGAAAAATCCAATTCTACCCTCATCCTTCTGCCCAACGCACCAAACGCAGCTGCCGACATGCTCTCGCAAATGGTCACTTCGTTCGTTGCCTCGCAGGAAATGGCCAGCTCCAACCAGGGTCAGAAAAAGATTGCGGGGAATGGGCATTGAGTGATGAGGATTTGAGGATTTGAGGAACTGAGGAATTGACCAAAACCAAAAAATCCAAACGTTGAATGAGCCGGGGAGATTCCCGGCTTTTTCTTTTTATGCCGAACATTTGGGCACCGGCATGCTTTGATGAGAAGATATATTTGCAACCATGCAGTTTATGAACATGAGCAATCTTTTACCCCTTGTTTTCCCAATTGCCTTTTTCGTCGCAATGCCGGCCTATGGTCAAGACAGCGATTGCAACAATCCTACCCCCATCGTGTTACCATACAGTGTTCTGAATGCCAGCACCTGTAATGCCGGCAACAACCTGACGGACAGCCCTTGCTCCAACGGACTTTTCCTTGCAACCGAGGATCGCTTCTATTCCTACCATTCTGAAGGTGAGGAGTGCCTCTCCATCGCCCTGTCCAATGTTACCGAAGGAACCGGCCTCGGCATTTATTACGGATGCCCCGACACTGCCAGCACCTGCCTGGCTCAGGCGGGGGGCGTTCCCGGAATCACTGATGTAAGCCTGAACGCTGTTTTTCTTCCCTGGGCAGGGACTTATTACCTGGTCGTTGACAATGCAGTGGCCTGCACGGGTTTTGACTTCGAGGTTGAGAAGGTGGAGTGTCCCGTTGTTTTTCCACCTTCGGCAAATTGCGGGCAGGCCATTTCGATGAACGGTTGCAATGAGTTGATCAGCGATGTCCACATTGCCGCAGGCGAGGGAGACCCCGGTTTTATCCAGCCGGGGATCAACGATGGCTGCTGGGACGGGGCCTATCCGCTGAATTACACCTGGTTTTCATTCCGGGCGGCTTCGGCCGGGCAGTTTGCTTTCACGCTCTTTGCACAAAATGCCATGGATGCCACTGACCTGGATTTTCAGATTTGGGGGCCGGTTTCTACCGAAGATTCGCTGTGCCTGCTGGCAGCAAGTGCGCAACCCATTCGCAGCTCCTTTGCCGCAGGCGAAGAGCCAACAGGATTGGCTGCCAGCCACCCGGTGCTGAACATTCCCGTGACTGATTTTTGCGAAGATGCCAGCGGTGACGATTTCGTAGCACCGTTGAATGTGCTGCCCGGCGAGTGGTACCTCGTGTTGGTCAATGACTGGGGGGGCGGACTTTCCAATGGCACGGTTTCCATTGATTTTTCGGGATCCGACACCGGCGTTTTGGGCGAGCCGTCGATGGTGCCCTTTGTGACCCCCGACACGCTGATCTGCCCGGGTGACAGCATCCGTTTGGCCGCTGGTGGAGGCCTGTTCTACCAGTGGATTTCCGAAGATGCGCTCTCCTGCATTTACTGCTCCAATCCTGTGGCAAACCCTGACAGTGCACAAACCTTTTCCGTGGTCATCTCCTCATTGTGCCGGACGGATACCCTATCAACCACAGTCGGGTTTCATACGGAGCCCATAGTCGCTGCAGGCCCCGACAGTACAGTTTGTGGTTTGGAAGCGGTTCAGCTAACTGCATCGGCAAACGATCAGGGAACATACACCTGGCTGCCTGATTCCATAATAGGGGCGTCCTACCAGCCCTCTCCGATGGTTGGGACAAACAGCTTCATCGTCGTTTTTCAGGATGCTGATGGATGTTTCGAAGTAAGGGATACGGTGACGATAGAGTGGCTGGGAGAGCTGCCGGTAAGCGGACTTGTGTTCGAACCGGATGACAGCGTTTTTATCGGCAACAACCTCATCATCAGACCCGACAGTCTCGATCCCAGCCTGGATTACTATTGGGAAGAGCCCATTGTGGCAAATTCCGATTCAATTCAATTGATCCCGGATGCTGCCGGCAACTTTGAAGTCTTGCTGACAGTGACCGACAGCAACGGTTGCTCCAAAGTGGTCGAAGCCGGGTTTGTAGTTTTGCCCATCCGTATTGACATACCCAATGTCTTCACACCCAACTCGGACGAATACAATCAGGTCTTTGGCCCTGTGATTTCAGGGGAAGGAGTGGAAACACTTTCATTGAAAATCTGGAACCGCTGGGGAGAGCTGGTGCACAGCTCTACCGGCGCCAACGGCTGGGATGGAAGGGCCAACGGTGAACCCGCCGCTTCCGACGTTTACATTTACAGAATGGAATTGCGATTGCCTTCGGGCAAAATCATGGTAAAGACCGGGGAAGTCACCCTGCTGCGCTGATCAAAACCATGAACTCTTCTTGCGGCTCGATCTGCGACGACGGGTGGTTTTGATACCCAATGCACCAAGCAGTCCCCGGGTAAACTCCCGTGCAATGGTTCGCCCGATTTGCCGGGTAGTAGGGCTGTCGAATACTTTTTGTATGGTGGATTTTTCCCGACGGCTGCTCACCTTTCGGGCTTTTTCCTTCTGGTCTTCCAGCACCTTCTGATTATCCTCCTCCTGGGCTGATTCGATCTTTTCCTGAAGTATCTCATAAGCGCTCTCCCGGTCGATCACTTCATTGTACTTTTTGACGAGCCTGGAGCGGCTTACAATGGCGTCGATTTCCTCTTCTGTCAGCACATCCATCCGGGATTGGGGTGCCCGCAGCAAGGTATGCACCAGCGGTGTCGGAATTCCTTTTTCATTCAATGCCGTAATGAGGGCCTCGCCGATACCCAGCTCCGTTAGCAACTGATCGACATCGTAAAAATCCGTGAGCGGGTAATTTTCAGAAGCGAGTTTGATGGCCCTGCGGTCTTTGGCGGTAAAGGCCCTGAGTGCATGCTGGACTTTCAGGCCGAGCTGGCTGAGCACATCGGAGGGAATGTCCGCAGGGTTTTGGGTGACGAAGAAAATGCCTACGCCCTTTGAGCGGATGAGTTTCACGATGGCTTCGATCTGGTCCAGAAGTGCATCTGAGGCCTCTTCGAAAACGAGATGTGCCTCGTCTATAAACATGACCAGCTTGGGCTGCCCGGTATCACCCTCTTCCGGAAAAGTGGCGTAGATCTCTGCGAGAATTTGCAGCATGAAGGTGGAGAAAAGCTTGGGCCTGTCCTGAATGTCCGTCAGCCTGACAATGGATACGATGCCTTTGCCATTCTCGTCAAAACGGCAGAGGTCATTCACATCGAAAGAGCGCTCACCAAAAAACAACTCAGCCCCCTGCTGCTCCAGTTCCACTACTTTTCGCATGATGGACCCCAGCGAAGCGGTTGAGATAAGTCCGTATTCCTTTTCAAATTCTTCCTTCCCTTCGTCTGAAACGTATTGCAGCACTTTTTTAAAATCGGCAAGATCGAGCAGTGGCAGTTGTCTGTCGTCGCAATATTTGAACACGACGGCCACCACCCCACCCTGGGTATCATTCAGCCCGAGAATTTTTGAAAACAGTACCGGACCAAACTCTGAAACAGTGGCCCGCAACCGGGCACCTTTTTCATTGCTGAGCGTCAGAAACTCAACAGGACTGCCGGAGGGAGTGAACGGGATGCCAATTTTTTCATGACGTTCATCAATTTTCGGGTGGCCGGGACTGGGAACGGCAATGCCACTCAAGTCACCTTTCACATCCATCAACAATGAGGGTACGCCGGCCGCCGAAAGCTGTTCGGCAATGATCTGGAGTGTTTTGGTTTTACCCGTACCAGTGGCACCTGCTATCAGGCCATGCCGGTTGAAGGTCTTTAGCGGCACCTTCACCAGCAGATTGGTGATAGGCTCTTTGTCGAGCATGGCGGCACCAAGGGTGATGCTCGGGCCTTTGAAGGTATATCCTTTAGTGATTTCTTCGATGAACTTTTCTCGCTTATCCATAGGTGGTGAGTTGGTTGAGTCTATTGTTTGTTCCAGGATCGTACCCGGGTGCGGTACTTTTTGGGATTGGTTGGCCAAAGATCGGTATTAAAGCTACTTTCCAGTTCTTCTTCCAACTTAGGGACCAACAGGTTGTAAAAAAAGTCAATTCCGGTGACGGATTCAACTGAATCTATTGACGTCGCAAATTCCTCAAGGGGTACATCCGTGGTCTGATTCGGAATCAAAAAGGCAATTCCCTTGAGTTCAGGCTCCGTCAAATCCAGCAAAACCTTGAAAAAAGCATCCGGCACGGACACATCGTTGCGTCCCACCTGCTCCGGGTTTGACGAAGTGAAAACAGGACCCGACACGACGTACAAATGGTCAAATTTCTTTGCCCAGTCACGGGTCAATTCTTCCAGTTCCCGCCATACACCCTTGTTGAACCCGGAGCGCTGAGGGCTGATATTGCTCATGAAAAAGGTCTGCGACATGGCAGTGTCATTGAAGGCCATATCGGCAGCGGGAACCAGGTGCCCCCGGTCAAATTCCGGTCCGCGGAAATCCCTGGAATCGGAGGTGCCGGTTTTGATTTTTGGATCTTCGCGGAAATCATTGGTGCGCTTAACCCAGGGTTGCCGCAGGCGATCACCTAATAGTTCATACGCAACCCACTCAGCCAATTCATGTTCCTCGCAATAGCTCAGGGCATAATAGCGATGTGTGATAATTTTCCCGCAGTTTACCGAAGGAAGAAAGAAGATGCTGTCAACGGGCAGAGTTTCCAGGTTGTCGTAATCGAGGCTGACAGGTTCGGCCCCGTCATCAAGATACTCTGAAAACTTTTTGAAGGAAAACAGAAAGACAATGACGATCAGGGCGAAGAAGCCAATCCTCACAATCGTCCCACCAGCCGCATTTTTCCGGCGGTGATTGGTTCGAAATTTTGCCATAGCGTTTGTTTTGAGGAATCGAGGAAGCGAGGAATCGAACCACAGCGTGGCATCATAACTAGAATTCTCAGTTCCTGAGCGCACTGCAAAAAGTGCGCTCAGGGGTTGAGAGGAGTTGAGAGAGGTTTAGAGAAGTTGAGAGAAGTTGCGCCCAGTCGCTTCTAAACTTCTGCAAACCATAACTTTAGAATAAAATCAACCTCTCTCAACCAACGATTCTTGCAGGCAACTCCAATTGAAAATGGCTTTTGCAGGGGACTCAGTTCCTCAGTTCTTCAAATCCTCATATTGTAGCTCATAGTATTTCTGGTACGCGCCGGAAGTAACGTTGTCGAGCCACAGTTCATTGGCAAGGTACCATTGGGCTGTCAGTCGGAGGCCTTCTTCCGGAGAAATGGTTGGTTCCCAGCCCAGTTCATTCTTCAGTTTTGTGGCGTCGATGGCATAGCGGCGGTCGTGCCCCGGGCGGTCTTTTACGAAGGTGATGAGCTGACGTGAAGTGCCTTCGGGGCGGCCAAGCAGGTCATCCATGATATCGCAAAGAGTCTGGACGAGTTCGATGTTTTTGCGCTCGTTGTTGCCGCCGATGTTGTAGGTCTCACCATTTCTTCCTCTGTGAAAAATAAGTTCGATGGCCTCGGCATGGTCAATCACCCACAGCCAATCACGGGTGTACTTTCCGTCACCGTAAATGGGCAGCGGCTTGTTGTGTTTGATGTTGTTGATGACCAGTGGAATCAACTTTTCTGGAAATTGGTTTGGACCGTAATTGTTGGAACAATTGGAAATAACCACCGGCAGACCATAGGTGTGGTGATAGGCCCTGACCAGGTGGTCGGAAGAAGCCTTTGAGGCAGAGTAAGGAGAGCGCGGATCGTAAGGCGTCGTTTCGACGAAAAAACCTTCCTCTCCCAGGGATCCATACACTTCATCAGTGGAAACATGGTAAAACAGTTTGCCTTCGAAATCACCCTGCCAGGTGTCCTTGGCCGCATTGAGCAGATTGACGGTGCCAATGATATTGGTGTTGATGAAGGCAAGCGGGTCTGCTATGGAACGATCAACGTGGGATTCAGCAGCGAGGTGAATTACCCCGTCGAACCTGTGCGTGGCAAAGAGCTCATTCACAAAGGCTGCATCGTTGATGTCACCTTTTATGAAGGTATAATTAGGCTTGTCCTCGACGTCTTTGAGGTTTTCCAGGTTACCTGCATAGGTCAGTTTGTCGAGGTTGAAAATTCGGTATTCCGGGTATTTGTTGACGAAAAGCCGGACTACATGCGAGCCGATAAACCCGGCCCCACCGGTTATCAGAATGTTTTTGTTCATTGCAACTTATTTTCCGTGAACGGTTGAATTCCTCAGGCTGTCATTTCTTTCTCATCAGTTTTCACGACCTGCTTGAAATACTCGTAGGTGCGTGCCAAACCTTCCTCGCGGTTAACCTTTGGTTCCCAACCGAGGATCGTTCTTGCCTTGGTGATATCCGGTTTGCGTTGTTTTGGATCGTCAACCGGCAGCTCTTTGAATACAATGTGTGCCTCCGGATTGTTGACGAGCTTCAAAATTTCACTGGCAAACTCCAAAACGGTGATTTCCTGCGGGTTGCCGATGTTTACCGGCTGATCGTAATCACTCATCAGCAGTCTGAAAATACCATCCACTAGGTCGTCAACATAGCAGAAGCTGCGCGTTTGGGAACCATCTCCAAAAACTGTCAAGCCTTCACCGCGAATGGCCTGAGAGAAAAAAGCCGGCAAAACCCTTCCGTCGTTCACCCTCATGCGCGGTCCATAAGTGTTGAAAATCCGAACTATGCGGGTTTCAACATTGTGGTAGGTGTGGTAAGCCATGGTGATGGCTTCCAAGAATCTCTTTGCTTCGTCATAAACACCGCGGGGTCCAACCGGATTCACATTGCCCCAGTATTCCTCCACTTGCGGGTGCACCAGCGGGTCTCCGTACACTTCGGAGGTGGATGCCACCAGGATGCGGGCCCCCTTGGCTTTTGCAAGGCCCAAAAGGTTGTGCGTACCCAATGCACCTACCTTCAATGTCTGAATGGGCATTTGCAGGTAATCGATCGGGCTTGCCGGTGAGGCAAAGTGCAGGATGTATTTGATCTCGCCAGGCACATGCACGAACTTGGTGATGTCATGGTGGTAAAATTCAAAGTCCTCCCGTGGGAACAAATGCTCAATATTGGAAATGCTTCCGGTGAGCAAATTGTCCATTCCGATAACGTGGTATCCTTCTTTGAGGAAGCGGTCGCAGAGGTGAGATCCAATAAAGCCTGCGGCTCCGGTGATAAGTACTCTTTCTTTCAAAATTCTGGAGTTTAAAGGGTTGAAAGTTTGGTTGTTTCAGGTTGCAACTTCAATTAATGTATTCTGACGCAGCTGCAACAACAAAGATACTGGGATGCATCCCTTGCGGAATGTTTTAGGCAGAATTTCGCACAACGCTGCCTCATCGCATCCCTCTGGATAAGTCTAAGAATAACGAAAAGGCTGCCAAAATTGGCAGCCTTGGTCAAATGTTCTATGTAATGAAAAAGTCTATGCGTATTTGCGGCGGATCAGCGGTCCATTTTCACAATCCTGTGGGTGAAGTCCCGCAGTCCTTTTTGCTTCACTCTCACCATGTACACCCCTTCGGGTAAATCGCTGAGGTCCAGTTGGTGCTTGTCCACACTTCCCGGGCACATGATGCGCTTCATAACCTGGCCGTAAGGCGTCGTAATCTCAACCAGTACCTGGTCTTCGTTGGGCTCCAGCAGTTCAACTACCAGGTTGCCCTTGGTCGGGTTTGGATAGGCAGTTATGATGGACACCCCATCAGGCTGGAAATGCGCCATGGCGGTTGTTGAATATCCTTCAAAATCGTCTTCGGTCAAGGCCTTGTATTTGATCCGGTAAATGTTGTCACCGAGTTTGGGATTCAAATCCGTGAATTCGAAGCCTCCGCCCGGCAGTGCATGCAGCGGTGACAGTGCACCGAGGTTCTCGAATTGCACACCGTCTTCCGAGCGCTGAATGAAATACATCACTTCGTCAAAATTGGCGTCAGCGCGCCAGGAGAGATCGATGCGCTCACCGTTCACAACAGCTTCGAGGTCCTCGACCACGATCAAAGGCTGGAAGCAGTTATTTACAGTTACCGTCGTTGAAACGGACAATGAGCAATCAAACCTGGTTACAGTCAAAGTCACAGTTTTCACACCCTGAACGGCCCAGGTGACGCCGTTCACCACTCTCGTATTCGCCGTTTGAGGAACGGCACCGGGTCCGAAATCCCACTCGTAAGTGGCACCTCCACCGGCAATGGCAGCTTCAAAACGGCCTGCTTCATTTTCACAAAGGGTTCCGGGCTCGTCAATGATCTGGGTCAGTGGGTATGGTTGGATGACCTTTGAGATGATGTTGGTTTCTCCCGGGTATTCCGTGCAGCCCACCCTTCTCGAGCAGCGTATGAAATAGGTTGACTGCAAGAGTGGACCCGGATCGTAAGTCGGGCTGTTTGAGTTCGGGATTGGCGTCCAATTGGGATCGCCGGGGCCATTGTAAATTGGAATGTGGCTGTAGAGCCAGAGGTATTCAATGTCGCCAAAACCTCCTGTTGGGGGAGCAAGGCTCACAATTTCAGAAGGATCAGCACCCAGGCCACAAAGGTCTTCGTCGTAACCTACAAGGCCTCCATCGGTTACATTGTCGCAATCTTTATAGGCACCCATGTCAAAGCCCAACAGATCGAGCGTATAAGGTTGCACAGTGAACACTGCCGTTCTTCCGGTCAGTTGGTCTGCGTCACTATCCAGGTTGTCATCAGCACCCTGATCCTTGGGCGATATGGAATAGCCATTGGGCAGGCTGTTGAGGACGAACTCGAGGAAGTAATCTCCGGCTGGCACATCTTCAAACAGGTAGTGACCGAGGAAATCTGTCACCCTGCTGCCCTGGTAAACTTCACCGGGCATGGTGTACAATTTCACAGTCACACCCTGAATGCCGTATTCGTCGGAATCCTGGATGCCATCCCTGTTGGTGTCGAGCCAAACGTAATCGCCCACATTGACCACTTCGTCCAGCACAATCAAACCACAGTCGATGGTTTGGTTGTAGTATCCGGAAGCCAGTGGGAAGCCACCTGTTTCACCGGTGGCAGGATCTACATCACTGTCCAGGGCGTCGTCACCAACGTTTTGGTAGGTATAAACTGCATTGGGCACCAGCCCGAAGTCAAGGTTATAAAAGCCGGGGGCCAGCCCGTCAAAAGCATAGTATCCGCTGGAGTCGGAGGTGGTAGTCAGGTCCACCGGCACGCTGCCAAAAGTGTTTCCGGTCAGGTGAACGTCTACGCCTGGCACTCCCGGCTCACCGGTATCCTGGATGCCGTTTTGATTGAGATCATTCCAAATGAAGTTTCCGATTTTGGATGGATTCGTCAACGAAATGTGGGTAACACAGGTGCAGCCATTGGCATCGGTTACGGTTACGGAATGTGTGCCGGCCGCCAGGTTGGAAGCAGTATCTGTTACGCTGCCGCTGTCCCAGGTATAGGTATAAGGTGCTGTGCCACCGGAAGTCTCAACGGTAGCTACTCCGTCGTTGCCACCGAAGGTGGTGATGGGTGAAACTACCGAAGCAATGCAACTCATCAAGGGTGGCTCGCCGATGCTTACAGAATCTGTAAGGACACAACCTGCCGCATCGACAACGGTAACACTGAATGTACCGGCGCTGAGGTTGGCGGCAATGCTTGCCGAATCACCATTGCTCCATGCAAAAGTGTAAGGTGCCGAACCGCCCGTGGCGTTGACAGTTGCAGAACCGTCGCTGCCGGCATAACAGTTTACATCGCTTCCGGTGGCGGAAATGGCAAAGTCAGAAGTATAGTTGACAACGGCAGTGGCACTGCTTTGGCAGCCGTGCGCATCGGTAACCGTTACGGAATAACTACCTGGAGCAAGTCCGGACGCAGACTGTGTGGTCTGCCCGTCGGACCAGTTGAAGTTATATGGTGAGGTACCGCCCTGCGGATTGGCCGTCGCAATGCCATCACTGTCACTGGAGCACAACACGTCATCTGCTGTCGTAAGAACAATCAGTGGGTCTGGCTCAAATATGGAAATCTCACCCTCGTCTGAGCAGCCGTTGGCATCGGTAATAGTGAGGCTGTAAACACCCGGGCTAAGATTGGAAATGGCACTTGTATCATTGGCGCCGGCAACACTCCAGGCGTAACTGAATGGGCTTTTCCCGCCGGAAACAATGGCGCTGAGTCCTGCATCACTTGCACCAGAACAGGAGATCGGTTCGATGTCAAAACTGATGACTATTGCTGCCGGAGAATCGATCGTACCCGTACCAACTGCCGTACAACCGTTGTCATCGGTAACGGTCACCGAATAGGTTCCTGGCGTTACATCATCGAGAACAGACACGGAAGGGTTGCCGGGAGCATCCCAGGCATATTGGTAAACACCCGGGCTGGCCGTTGTGCCCCCTGTGGCTGTAACTTCCAGCGATCCGTCGCTGCTGTTGAAGCAACTGGCCGGTTGCGAAGCGAAGGAAAGCACAATGGGAGAAGGCTCGGTCACTTCAACTGACCCCGTCGCTGCGCAACCCATGGTGTCGGATACGATGACAAAATAGGAACCCGCAGGAAGGTCATTAACCACACTGCCGGTAGAGTTGGCGGGGTCGTTCCATTGCATAATGAAAGGTCCGTTGATTCCGGATACAACAGCAACGCTCACGGAACCGTCCGATCCTCCCGCACAGGAGACCGGCGTGCTGTTCAAGGCCAGTTCGATGGGCGGTGGCGATTGTATCATGGCTGTGTCAACGGTTGAGCAGCCGGTGCTGTCCGTCACAGTAACAGTATAGGTTCCCGGAGCGAGGTTAACAGCCGCTGCTGATGTTTGGTGCAAAATGTCGCTCCAAGCATAGGTGTAGGGCTCCATGCCACCTGTAGCCGTTACCGTAGCAGCCCCGTTTGGACTGTTGAAGCAGCTGGCATTGGTTGACACTACGGTTGTTTCAATTATTACTCCTTCGGGAACAGTAACCGAGGCAGATCCGGTACATCCGATGGTGTCGGTTACTGTAACACTGTATTGACCGGCACTGAGGCCGCTTGCAGTTTGGGTAGTTTGTGTCAGAGGATCGTCCCATTGGAATTGGAAGGGTGACAGGCCGCCGGTGACTGAAACCACGGTGGCTGTGCCATTTGCTTCGCCAAAACAGCCGGGTGAGGTAGCTTCCAGTGTGAGTTGCAGCGCATTGCCAAAAGGCACAGCAGCCGTTTGGGCAGTTGTGCAGCCATTGGCATCTGTAACGGTAACGGTGTAGTCGCCTGGAGGCAAGTTGTTGATGTACTGGCTGGTTTGCGCAAGCGAGTCTGACCAGACAAAGCTGAAAGGTCCTACTCCCAGGCCTACGCTGTCCACTCCAATGGCGCCGTCGTTAGCACCCAGGCAACTCTCGGCAACAACGGAGAAATACACCTCCATTTCGGGGGCATTGTCAACTTCGATGCTGTCCGTGAGCGAGCATCCCATGGGATCCATGATAGTCACATAATAAGTGCCGGGAGACAAACCCTGCGGATCCTCGACATCACCGATGTTGTTGGACCAGAAATATGCGTAGGGAGTGGCACCTCCCGAAACTGCCATCGAGATGGATCCATCATCACCATTGAAGCAAGTTGGTGAAAATGAGATCAGCGTATCGATGGAAAGGGTGTTGTCAAGGGTTACAGAAACCATGTTGGAAACGCCGAGGTAATCGGTGCAACCATGGCGCCTGCTCAAACGGATGAAGTAGGTATTTTGAAATACTGTATCGGGGTCAAGAATGATTGAATCAGCTCCGGGGATCTCCACCCAGTCAGGACTGGCAGGATCGTATGCAACTGGTGTATTGCTCATGACCCACTGGAATTCCAGATCGCCGCTGCCCCCTGTGGGGTCAGTTACCGAAACGATGGGGGCTGGATCAAAGGGAAAGGTGCAGGTTGTTTGGGAAGCACCTATTTCACCGCCGTCGGTAACGTTGTCACAGCAGATGACCTCTTTCATGATGATGTTGCTTTCGCCAACATAATCAGTACACCCGCTTCGGCGGGCGCAACGGCGGAAATAGGTTGTCACAGAAATTGGCCCGGGATCAAATTCAGGGGCATTGGTGTTGGGGATGGGCGTCCACTGGGCAAAGGGATCGGTCGGGTCATCGGTGGTGAAAATCCACACAAACTCCAAATCTCCCGTTCCGCCTGTCGGCAACACCACATTGGTGATGAGGGATGGATCCCAATCAGGATTTGGGCAGCCGAATTCATCGCCTTCCACTACCCCACCGTTGATCACATTGTCGCAAGCCAGGCAAACCCGGTAGGTATCACCGTTGGCATCCGTCAATGTCAGCACGGGTTCCCCATTGTTGGCCCGCAGGGCTGAAGGGATCAAACAGAGCATGAAAAGCAAAGCGGTGAGGCTGGTTACGGCCTTTGGGAAAAATTGCTCCAAACCCAAAGCATGGAGCTGAATGGAAGGTAATACTCTCATAGTCGTCTTTTTCAAAACATAGAATTAGCGCAATCCCGTCTGCATCTAGGATGCACACAAGCACACAGCAAATGTGGCGGGGGTTGTTTTCCGGAATTTTACCGGCTTAGTTCAAAAAGGGCTTCGGTGAGTTTTCTTTTCTACAAAAGGAGACAACTGACACTAATGTGTTTGATCAGAAGTGTTGTTTATCAATAAGGCGGAAAGTCAAAAACTATACCATTTAAAAAAAATACTCATACGTTATTCTTTGTCATCGAACATAGGCGACGGTGCAATTTGTGGACTTGCTGAATGACGGAGAGGGTATTGTCATTGATGATGACATGGTCGCTCAGGGCTATTTTATCTTCCTCGGGCCATTGATTCCTGACCCTGGCCAGCACCTCTTCCCTGCTCACATGATCGCGCTCCATCACCCGTTTGATCCTCAATTCCAGCGGGGCGTAAACATAAATGACCCTGTCGAGGTGCCGGTGACTGCCACTTTCAAAAATGAGGGCTGCTTCTTTGAGGGTGTAAGGTGCGTCCTGCTGCCTGGCGTGCCAGGCCTGGGCGTCTTTTTCAACAACGGGATGAACGAGAGAATTGAGTAGTTTCAACTTTTTTTCATCGTGAAAGACGATGCCGGCAAGGTATGCCCGGTTGAGTTCGCCCGATTGGGTATAGGCTTCTGTTCCGAAATGGGCTTTGATTTGACTGACCAGATCCGGATTGTGAACCATTAAATGTTTGGCGGCTGCGTCGGCATAATAAACAGGGATGCCGATGGTCTCAAACAGCTTGCAGATGGTTGTTTTCCCGGAGCCTATGCCTCCCGTGATTCCAATTCTCAATGGCTGGTTTTTCAATTCTGTTTGCATTTCGGCCGACGCTGGTTCAATTCTGGTTTGGAAGTAAAAAATCTATCAGTACATTAGACCCAATTCCGAAGATTTATGAAAAATCAAAACATCAGGTACTGTTTCAGGTCCACAAAGGTATTGGTATTTGCACTTTGCTCGCTGTTCTGCGCTGTCAGCAGTTTCGGGCAAGATGTTCATTTTTCCAATTTTAATTACGCCCCGGCGATGGTCAATCCTGCCCAGGCGGGGTTCTTTCCCGGACATTACAGATGGGCAGGACTCTACCGATCCCAATGGAGTTCCGTGCCGGTGGATTACCAGACACTGGCCGGCGGATTTGATATGAAGCTCAGACCGGGTTTCTTAGCGGATGGAAATCTTCTGGGTGCAGGATTGTTTCTTTTTCAGGATCAGGCCGGCGATGCATCCTTGTCAAACGGCATGGTGGCCTTTCAGACGGCCTTTCACAAATTGCTGAATGATGAGCTTTCGCTGAGTGCCGGGGTTCATGCCTCCCTTCATCACCGCAAGGCTGACGCTTCAGCCGTCACCTGGGAATCGCAGTACAATGGTGACCAGTTTGACCCTTCTTTATTCTCTGGAGAGTCTTTTTCGTCGCAAAACGGGAATTATATCTCAGCCGGTGCCGGTTTGCAACTGAGCTACCAACACGCTGACACCCGCAGCAATTATTCTATCGGACTGAGCAGCTACCACCTGAACAGCCCAGTTTTCACTTTTTACGACGATACGGATGTCAAAATAAAGCAAAGAATCAACCTCCTCCTGCTTCTGACCCGGCAAGTCAACCAAACGCTCGATGCGCATTTCAATTTTCTCTTCAGCACTCAGGGACCCTACCGTGAAATTCTGACGGAAGGCCTGCTGCGGAAACATTTCAGCCTCTCAGCGGGCAATGCCATTGAACTTATTGGTGGTGTCGGAATGCGCTGGCAGGATGCCATCTATCCCAATATCGGCTTGAAGATCAATAACACAGAAGCAGGGTTCAGTTACGACATCAATTTTTCAGAATGGAAAAAGGCCAGTTTGCGAAAAGGAGGTCCCGAATTTTTCATCAGACACGTTCTCTGGAAAGTAGAGCCGCCTGCCGAATTCAAGCCCTGCCCCATCTTTTAACCCGAAAGGTTTACTGTGGCGCAAATTTTGTTTGAAGGAAAACGCACGGGAAACAGTGCTTTTCCGGGTGAATGAACAAACACACTAAAACGCACCCCCCGCCATTGAACAAACCATGAAAAGTGAAATCAAACTTCTTCTTTCCACAATCGACAATGGTGGTCGCTCTTTGAAACGTGTCAACGCACATTATTACTGGAGGGGCGGAACCCCAGGCGCTGAAAATGACTGGAACATCGCCTCCAATTGGTACAACAGAAACGTTCCGGGCTGGTTCGACACCGTAATCATCTCTCCTGAATACACCCGCAACCATCAGTATCCCATCATCACCAACTTCGTCAATGACATTGCCTGCCTCCTCATCGAGAAACGGGCCCGGTTGACCATTACCAAATCAGGTCGCCTTTGCATCGATGGGCTCGAGAGAGCAGAATGGGGCATCAACAACTTTGGTCAGATAACCATCTGGGGAGAGCTGACCATCCAACGAACCCTTTTCGCCAACTTTTACAACCATGGCACGCTCGTCAATTTTGGTTCCATAGCCGTTGATTTGCCCGAAGGCGATGCCATCATATCAGATGAGTGTTCCAGGGTTCAGAACCACGGCGAATTACTCCACCTTTCCATCTGACATTTTGGAGTTTTGACAAGGTTCCAGAACCATTTGCCACAAATGGGAACTTTTAAAAAGTGGACTCAGAACGATGGTGTCCAGTAATGGATGTGACCCCGGCATGAATCCCCCGTCGGGATAAGGTAAATTGCATCTCCGTGGGTCACATGAGAGGCAAATTAATTGATTTTCAGCGCTTTAAAACTAGTATTGCATTAAAGAATCCGGTTTTATACATTTGCAGCCAATTTCAGCGGGCTTTGATTCAACCAAACTGACTTTCGGGCTTTTTAAAAATGGCATGCAAAGTGCGCTCGAACAAGTGAACTTGTAAACAAAAAATTCCAAACTATGTATTGGACACTAGAACTGGCGTCACACCTTGAAGACGCTCCATGGCCAGCCACAAAAGACGAATTGATCGACTATGCCATTCGGTCGGGGGCGCCAATGGAAGTGATTGAAAACCTTCAGGAAATGGAAGATGAAGGCGAGATGTACGAAGGCATAGAAGACATTTGGCCGGATTATCCCCGAAAAGACGATTTCCTCTTCAATGAAGATGAGTACTGATTTTTAAGGGAGATTTCTCTCTCAGTCAGGAAAGATATAGGTTTTGCCTTTGGCAAAACCTTTTTTTATTTTAGAGCCGGTTTAGATTTTCATGCTTGAGCGAAAGCGAACAAATTTTATTCTGAACGAGGCAAATTTTGCAGGCGGATACGGGTAATCCGGCGAAAAATTTAACGAAGTGCAGGATAAAATTGGCCGCTTGCAGCCAA
>PAAY01000017.1 GCA_002698985.1 Saprospirales bacterium
AGCAAGACCGTCGCGTGGGGCGCCGTTCTGGCGGGGCATGTCGCCGAGGTCGAACACGCCGCCGAGGTCAACGAAGAAGGGATCGTCAACGGGGCCACAGAAGATCTTTTCTCCGGTGGACGCAGTGTTGATGGCCTGCAGGAAGAGATCTTCGTAGGTAGTGCTGAGGCCGACGCCGCTCTCGATGGAGCGCGGCCCGATGTTGGGTGGGGGCACCACTCCGTTTTCGGCAATGACCATCCAGGTGAGACCGCCATCCGTCGAACGCTCGCAGGTGTAGGTGGTCAGGCGGTTTTGCGCACCGAGGCGGATGTTGAAAAAAGTGGTGGGATCCTGATTGACGCGGTTGAAGGTGAAGCGGTAAATGATCTCGTCACCGTGGTTGCTGGCGTCGTTGTCGATGTGGATTTCGTAGCGGATGTTTTCGCCGAAGGTGTAGTAATTCGGTCCGCCGTGGGGCAGTTCCGCCGGGATGTAATTGGCAATGATGGTGATCATGTCCGGATTGTCCGGGCTTCGGAAGGCGTAGAGGTCGGTGTTATCGGCAAGCGGGTCGTTGGCGATCAACGGCGCTTCGCGGTGGCTGGAGGCATGCAGCAGGTTGGCTGCCGTCAGGCAAACCAGCGCCGCCAATGTCCAGGCTACATGAATTGTTTTGAACTTCATACGATGAAAAATTTTGGTGAAAGATGAAATTGGGTCGTTTCGTAGATAGTGCTCAAGGGCTTTTGCTTGACATAGGGGTGTAGAAAGGCCCGCCCCACTGAGGCCTGATTGGGGTTGTTGCCCGGTTGTGGGCAGTGTTTCGTCTTCTCCTGTTTGTCGTCAGAAAAGCACCTCGATGGCAGCTTTTACGGTTCTGGGTTGGCCGGGCGTAAAGTGCAACTCGGTTACGGGGGCCGTCTCCCCTTTCAGGCGCGAGGTGGTTTCGAACTGTGCTTCATTATACTGTTCATTGGTAAGGTTGATGACGCCAAGCTGTAACCGTAGCTGCCCCCACCGCCAGCCTGCGGTCAAGTCTGCGAGTGTATGTCCGGCGGCTGTGAGTGTGTTGTTTTCGTTGGCCGGTCTGTCGGCCACGTGCCGCATGGTGAGTTGCGAGAAAAATCCGTCTGCGGTTTTCCAGGTCAAGGCAGCGTTTGCAGTGAAGGAGGGAGCCAGCGGTATGTAGTTCTCGCCTTTTGGCGCATCAAGGAAGCGCCCGTGGCTCCAGCTTGCATCGATGGCGAGCTGCAAGGGCTGAGCGATCTGATGGCGCAATGTCAGGTCAATGCCCCGCCGCCGGGAGGGTCCGGAAAGTTCCACCACGGCCTCATCGCCTACATAGACGAACTCCTGTTCGAGGTCCAGTTGCCAGAGCGCGGCGCCCAGCAGCAGTTTGGGCAAGGGCTTCCAGGTGGCACCGGTTTCCACCGCCCAGGCAGTGGGCAGGGTTGGAGGTCCTCCACGCCGAACGGCCACCCGGGTGTCATTGCTGTGAAAGCCGCGAGCCAGCTTCAGGTTGAGTGAGGTATTGCTGCCAAGCTCCCAGGCCGCTGTCAGCTTCGGGGACACGATGGCCGCTCGTGCACGCTGTTCGCTGTATTCGGCTTTCATTCGGTCTTCGTACAGAAATTGGAAAACATCCAACCGCAACCCGCCGGTGATGGTCAACCGGGTAAATGGTTGCCAGGATATTTTTTCATAAATTCCTGCACTTGTTTGCCGTATGGAGCCGAGTGACTGGTTTTCCAAAACGGTTTTACGGTCAAGTGTATGGCTCAGCTCGCTGTGGGGAATATCGTCGAAGCGAAGATCCCACCCGGTTTCCTGTTTCAAGGCATTTCCGGGGATATTCAATGGCAATTCATATTTACCCGAAATTCCGAAAATGCTCCTCTTTTCCTTTTGCCGGATCTGATCGCCATTGATGCTGTCGTTGAGAAAAAAAGTGAAATTGGAATAAAGCTCGAAATCATAACTGACGAAATAAAAGCGATTTTTCAGGAGCCCTTCGTTGGCGGTGTTTTTTATCGTCGTCAACTGGATATTGTGCCGGCTCGTGTTGCCACCTTCTGTCGGGTCGATGGCCCCGTATCTGCCGATGAGGCCTTCATTGACGGCGCGCTGGGGAATTTGACCGGAGGCGTCCCAACGAGATGAAAACGTGCTGAAAAAAAGGCTTGCACTGGACTGATTATTCCGCAATATGCTGTACTTGCCCATGACATTGTAGCGGTGAAAATTTTGCGGGTTTTCAAAATACCCGTCGGTGGTAAAATATTCCGACGCAAGCCAGCCATAAGCCGTCCTGTCGGCGTTGGAGTCACTGAAAAAATCGGTTGCGATGCTGGCACGCAGGGTGTTGTCGGGGCCGGTTTCGAGGAAAAAGAAATTGTCCTTGAGGGCCAACGGCGTTTTGTAATTGATGCTTCCGGCAGTTGCAAAATCACCTTTTGATACATCGAAGGGGCCTTTGGTCACTTCGATCTGTTCCACCATTTCGGGAATGAGCCAGTGCAGGTCGGCATAACCCTGCCCGTGAGCATGTGACACCATGTTTACCGGCAAACCGTCGGCATCGATACGCACGTCCGTGCCGTGGTCGGCATCGAACCCGCGCATGAAGATCTGCTCGGCTTTCCCTCCCCCGGCATGCTGGGCGATGACCACGCCCGGTACATTCCTGAGCAATTCCTGTGAATTGGCGGCGGGATCGAGCAGCAGGTTGGCCCCTGCAATGGTTTGGAAGATCTCTTCGCTGCGTGAACGGATATTTGCCACAGGCAACTCGTAGTCTGCTTTTTCAAGGCCAACCGTTATTGCGGTGGTTTCGTGGTCGGATATTTCGAGTGATTTGCTGGTTCCGGCATAACCAAGGTAACTCACTTCTATGTTTACCTTACCCGAAGGAAGATCGGAAAAAAGAAAATACCCCAACTCGTCTGAGTATGTTGAAAGTCCATATTCTTTCAGAAAAATATGTGCACCGGGCAATCCGGCCCTGGTGTCGGCATCCACAACCACACCTTTAATGGTTCCGTTGTGTGTGGCCGCAAATATTTCAATGGCTCCAAACAATAAGAGTAAAAATGGTAACAATGGTTTCATGATGCTGTTGGTTGTTTCTATCTGTATTTACGACCAAAAGCAGGAAGGCGGATTTCAGGAAAGGCATTTTTTTTTTAGAAAAATATCATGGTGGCCACAACTTGCTCCAAATTATTTGAGCGGAACCCAACAATACTCAAAACGAAGCGGATTGGACTCGTAGCCGGCCAAACTCCCCCTCTCCTCAGAAATGAAAAGCTTTGATTTTCCCCAACCACTCCGCATTGGGCATATTTTTATAGATCCGGAGATTCACTTTGAATGAATATTTTATGATTCAGGGCGTGACGGAAGCTTCTCAAATCCTCAAATCCTCAAATCCTGAGTCCACTGCAAAAAGTACCCTCATTCGTTTAGGGGGGTTGAGAGAGGTTTAGAGAAGTTGAGAGAGGTTAAGCTCCGTCGCCCATATACCTCTCTAACCCAATACTTTAGAACGAACTCAACTCCTATTGACCAGCGGAGCTTGCGCCAATTTCAATAGAAAATGACTTTTTGCAGTGCACTCAATCCTCAAATCCTCGGTTCCTCAAATCCTCGGTTCCTCAATCCTCGGTTCCTCAAATCCTTCTTGCGTGATATTCATCCTCATTCACCGGCGCCATAATCGATGATATTTGGCGAAGCAGGAGCACATCCCTGCCTAAGAAATTTTTCACCGGCTTTTTTTCCTATCAATAAAAAAAGCCCGCCACGAGGGCAGGCAGAGCATTTCAAGGGATACGAACTATAATACGTATGGACTTTTAAGCGCCCGTCATTGCTTGATGAGCATGCGAGGCGGCAATATTTTTCCTTTCATGCGCAAAGCGACGTAGTAGGTGCCAGGAGCAAGGCTTTCCGTATCGAGTGAAAGCGTTTGCATCCCGGGAACGAGCGCAACAGGTTTTCCACCTACGATTCTGCCGAAGTTGTCGAAGAGCAGAAGGTCTGCCTCGGCGTTTTCATCGGCGGAAATGCTGACAGTGGGACTATTCGAGGAAAAAACGGTTGGGTAGGCATCCATGCGAAACCTGGTTGCCAGCACTTCCCGAAGGCCCGTCACATTTCCTCGGGCGAACTGGGCATCCTGACTTTGGCCTGGTGTGGCATTGCTGCCGTCCGTTACGACGATGCGGTGGTAAAGCGTCACCTGTGTCCCCACGCTGATGCTGGCAGCTTCCAGGGCTGCGTCGAGATCGCCGTAGGTCGCGGTGAAAGCCGTCAGCCCATTGGCATTTTGCATGTAAATGACATTGTTGAAATCGGCGTCGAGGGCCACCTGCCAGATGTAGTTGACGGGATCGCCGTCGGGGTCCGTTGCCGGCAGGCACTCGATGCTCAGCAGGGTACTGGCAGCACCTTGCAGGTCGATTATGGCACCGGGTAAGGGCAATAACAGGCTACTCGGTTCAGGGTATAGATTGACTTCGGGCAACACCTGCCCGCGCAGTTCGCCAGCAGCGGCAGCAGTGGTGTGGATGTTGACGTAAAACTGTCCGGCTCTCAAAGCATCGGCTTGTTCTTCCGTCAGCTCGAAGGTGTTGTCGGCCGCAAGATAGACACCGCCCGACATGTCGGCAGACAGTTGTGGAACCAGGGTCACTGCAATGGAACCGCTTTGGCCGGCAGGGGCGATATGCAGATGCGATCCTCCGGCCACTGAGGCGTCGAACTGGCCTTGCAGTGCAGCAAAACTGCCCGTGCAAGTGAGCACCATACCCGTGAGTTCGAACTTCAGGCTACCGGAGGCTTCGGTGTTGAAAGGATCGGCCTCATTGAGGCCCAATAAGCTGGTGTGGAAATAGTTGCCGGCCAGGGGCAGGCATTGGCCGCGCAGTTCACCGGCGGCGTGTGTCATGGTGTGGATATTGGCATAGAGGCCGCGCAGGCGCAGGGTGTCGAGCAACCCGGCGCTGAGTTGGAAGCGGTTGTCACCGGCGGAAAAGATTCCGCCCATCAGGTCGGCATCGGTTTGAGCATCGAGGAAAAGCGCAATGCCGCCGTTTTCGCCGGCCATGCCATAGTGCAGGTGAGCGCCTCCGGCAACGGATGCATCGAAGGCACCGCTGAGGTCGTTGAAGGCACCTACTGCCGTGCAGCTATCGCCCAACACCTCGAGGATGATCATGCCATTGGCAGCAGTGTTGACCGCCAGGGTTTGCGAAGCTCCGGAGAGCGGCACCATGAAGTACATGGTAGCCTCAGCCATGAGATTGCCGCGGACTTCACCACCGGGATTTTCTATGGTGTGGATGTTGGCGTAGAAGGCCCTCGCTTCCAGGCTGGATTTCTGTGCGGCGTCCAAGGTGAAAGTATTGTCGTTGGCCGTGAAGACTCCTCCCATCAGGTCACCATCGAGGCTGGCCATGAGAGGAAAAGCCACGTCGCCGGAGCGGCCGGGCAGCGCGAGGTGCAAATGGGCACCACCAGCAATGGCAACGTTTACGGCGCTTTGGAGGTCGTCGAAACTGCCAACGCAGGTCAGCTTGTCGCCGGAAAGTTCAGCGATGATCATACCGTGGCCGGTGGTGTTCACGTCGGGGAGTTCCTGTCCGCCGTTGAGGAAGGCCATGAAATAGGCCTGGGCTTCCAGCATCAGCTGTCCGCGGATTTCCCCGGCCATGTTGCCGATCGTATGGATGTTGACGTAGCATTGGCGATCGAGGAGGGATGCAACCTGGTCGTTGGTGAGGGTAAAGGTGTTGGAAGACGGTTCGAAAATGCCGCCCCGCAGGTCGGCGTCGAGGGTAGCATCGAGTGCCACAGCCACGCCGCCGTTGGCACCGGGAGGGCCGATGTGCAGGTGGGCCCCGCCGGCAATGCTGGTGGCGACGTCGCTCTCGAGCCCGCCGAAAGCACCGCTGACGATCAAAGTGTTGCCCTGGAGTTCGGCCTGTACGAGGCCAGTGGCTGCACTGGTTACGACGGGCCATTCCTGGCTGCCGGTCAGCATGGCGCGAAAGACGGCCTGCGCCGTACCGGTTACCTGGCCACGCAGTTCACCGGAGGTGTTTGCCATGGTGTGGATGTTGGCATAGGCATTCCGCTGGAGCAGGGCGCTGACTTGGTCGCTGGTGAGTGTGAACGTATTGTTGGCAGCTTCGAATACACCACTGCGCAGGTCGGCGTCCACGGTGGCATTCAGTGCGACTGCAATGCCCCCAGCTGTACCCGGCAAACCGAAGTGCAGGTGTGCCCCGCCGGCAATGCTTGCGGCAAAATCGCTCGAGAGATTGTCGAACGAGCCCGTTACGACCAATTGGTCGTTGTCGAGTTCGAGCATCAGACTGCCGCTGCCTTCGGTTGTGACGGGGGGCAGGTGGTTGGTTCCAAACAAGTTGCAAACCATGTAGGTATCCGCTTCGGGCAGCAACTGGCCGCGCAATTCACCGGAGGCATGAGCCGTGGTGTGGATGTTGACGTAAATGCGTCGTTGCTGAAGCCAGGCCATCTGCTCTGCCGTCAGGGTGAAGGTGTTTAGTGCAGCAGCGAAGGTTCCCCCTTTGAGATCGGCGTCGAGTGCCGGTGTGAGGGTGAAGAGGATGCCCCCCGTCTGGCCGGCATAACCGATGTGCAAATGGGCTCCCCCGGCCACTGTGGCGTCGTAGGCAGCCGACAGGTTTTCGAAAAAGCCCGTCACGACCAGTGCGTTGCCGGTAAGGGTGGCGGTAATCTCTCCTGAACCAGCAGAAGCTACTGGCAGTACTTCATGGCGCCCGGTGAGTTGTGCTTTGTAAACGGTCTGGGCTTGCAAGCTGCCAAACAAGGTGGCAAGTGCAAGGAAAAAAAGTGTTTTGGCTAGTCTCATCTCTGAAGTTTTTGATGTGGTTAATGTCTATCCCGGGGAAGGGAGTATCCCATCCTCATATGGTTTGCAGGAATTCCGGCCGGGATCACTTTTGGAAAGTGCTGACTGATTGGTGATACGAGGATTGTGCTGAGTTCGGATTTCCGAAAAGGATTTTTTTTTTGTATCACTCTTGTACTTCCAACACGATTTTGAAAAAAAATGTTCTGGCCCCCTTTTGTGCCACCGCAGCGCACACACCATACTCGTCCGGTGTGTGGTAAGTTATTTTTGCTTTTTCCATGTTGCCAAATGGCCTTAAAAAAACGAAGTCGTATTTTGGCGCACGAAAATTCATCGTCTCAAACACCCTCACATTTCGATGAGCCAACCCGAAATACTGGCAGGACTTCGCCGTGGCGACCAAAACGCACTTGCCGCTGCTTTCGATCAATACGGAGCAGCGGTTTATGGCGTGGTGTTGCGCATCGTCGGAAATCAGCAGCTCGCTGAAGAGGTGACCCAGGACGTATTCCTCAAGCTGTGGAACAAATGGGATCAGTTCGACGCCGAACGGGGGAAATTGCTCACCTGGCTTCTGCAAATAGCACGCAATACGGCCATCGATTACACCCGAAAAGGAAGTTTTCGCAAAGAAGGGAAAACTGATCCGGTCGATTTCAGCGTATCAAATACCACACACCCCTCGGAAGAAATGGCCGTCGATGCCATTGGCCTGAAAGAAATCGTCGAACGACTCGACACCAAAAGCAGGACAATCCTCGAACTGGCTTATTTCAAAGGCATGACGCAAACCGAAATCGAACAACACCTCGACCTGCCTCTCGGCACGGTCAAGACCAGGATGCGCAAGGCACTCAAAGAGCTGAGGAAAATTGTATCAATAGATAGACCATAGTCAGCAACCTCGTATAAATGGACATCAAGGCATTCAAAACATCGGGCATTTTAGAGTTGTACGTCCTGGGCATGGCCTCGGAGGAGGAAGCCCGCGAGGTTGAACGCCTCATGAAGGATCACCCTGAAATCGCCAGGGAAATTGCGGCCATCCGGAATGCCCTCGACAAATACGCCGAAGCACACAGTGTGACGCCGCCGCCAGGCTTGAAGGAACGAATGCTGAGCAAAGCCGAAGCACCGCGAACCACCCAGCGCAACCCCGACGATGAACCTGCCATAACTGAACCCGGCAAAATCAACTGGACGGTCATGACGACCTTCATGCTGGCATTGCTTTTCCTTGCCAGTGCTGCCATTGCCTGGCATTTTTACGAAGAAGGAAAAGAAGCACGGGATGAGCTGCGCTCAACGAAAGCGGCCCTCGAACAGCTCAAGGAAGATTGTGAAACCAAAGAGAAGAACTCCGCCATCCTCAAGGAACAGCTCATTGCTTTGCGTGACCAGTCCACAATGCACGTGCCGCTGTCGGGTACCAAAATTGCATCCACAGCCTACGCCATGGTGTACTACAATCCAGAGCGGAAGACCGCTTTCCTCGATGCACTTGGCCTGCCGCCCCCTCCTCAGGGCAAACAATACCAACTATGGGCCATCGTCGGAGGGCAACCCATGGACATGGGAGTTCTGGAAATCACACCCTCTGGAGATCTGCTCCAGCCCGTGCCTTTCGTCGAAAATCCCGATGCGTTTGCAATTACCCTCGAACCGGCCGGTGGTCGCCCCGAACCCTCGCTGGACCAGCTTTACGTGATTGGCAACTTCAAACATGGCTGATTCAATCTCATTGCCTGCTACCCCGTTCTTCTGTCATCATGAGTTTCATCTCAACTCCACAATGAGACCAGAGGCTGTTTGCCCCCGCTCAGCTGGCTGCAAGCGGACAATTTTTTCTCAACAGCCATCGAGAATACCCATATTCCCTGCGAATTGTCGGGACAAAATTTGCTCACTTCTCACCCCCTGAGCTCAATTTATGCAGTGCGATCATGTTATTAACCACCACTGCGCTCAGTGAGGCAATTTGCTCCGGAGCTTGCCATATACAAATGTGCCGGTAATGGCTGAAAGCAGGAATACAACGAATACCGTGTAACCGGCACCCATGAGCACGAACATGGGGCCAGGGCAGACACCGGCCAGCGCCCAGCCCAACCCGAAGATGAAGCCGCCGAAAATGTAGCGCTTCCAGCTCTTGTCTTTTTCAGGAATTACGATCTCCCTGCCTTCCACTGATTTCAGGTGCTGCTTTTTGATCCACTGCACCACAACAATGCCCAGGGCCACGGCAGAACCAATGATTCAGTACATGTGAAAGGACTGGAAGTGGAACATTTCAAAAATGCGGAACCAGGAAACCGCCTCGGACTTGTACATGGTGATTCCGAAGATGATTCCGACGAGAATATATCTTGACATGCGCATCATGGCTGAATAGTTTTTAGGTTAACCGAAAATGATTGGGAAGAGCACATAGGTCATGAACAGACCACCGGCAAAAAAACCGATAACGGCATACAGCGATCCGAGCTGCAGGGCAGACAATCCGCTGATGGCGTGGCCCGAGGTGCAACCCCCGGCGTAACGGGCTCCGAAGCCAATGAGAAAGCCTCCGCCAACGATGATCAGCAGGCCCCTCCAGGTGAACAGATAGACCCAGTCGTAAAACTCAGGAACCAGCGGCACCTTCCCGTACTCGTAATTGAAATTCAGGGCTTTCAGGCTTTCAACTGTGGCCTCTGAAACATGGGCCACATTGCCGTCCGGCGAAACGAAATAGTGGGCTGCCAGATAGCCGCCAAACATGGCTCCAAGTGCCACCAGCAGGTTCCACCCCTGCGATTGCCAGTCGAACTGGAAAAATTCCGCCATCTCATCGGCACCGTCAGCGGCGCACATGACCCTGAAATTGGCTGAGATGCCAAACTCTTTTCCGAAGTAAAGCAAGATGAACATGACCACTACGATCATGGGCCCTGCGACCCACCACGGCCATGGTTGACTGATGAAGTCTTTGATTTCTATCAAGAATTCGGGTACCATAGTTATTGTGATTTTGGTGATGGTTCAAAGGAAATATCTCCGTTTTCCGAAGGCTAATTTCACCCCGGAACCTGGCCGCTATTTGCAACAATGGTCACAGACCAGGGTGAATTTTGGCAGTCAGGAATGGCGAAAGATAATTACCTGAAACAAAGTGAAATAAACCGTAGCAGGCGGGAAAAGACCTGTTTGGCAAACATCTTGAATAGAGAAGGTTGATTTTGTCCTAAACCCAACTATGCAGATTCTCTCTCCATTAACCAAGGCGCTCAATTTCATTGACCGCTGGCTGATACACGAAAGCTGTATGGACTCGCCGATTTTGCTTCGCAAAGGGCGGGTACTGGTATTCCTACATCTTTTTCTATTCCTGATTTCCTTCAGCTTTCACATTTCCAATACCCTTTTTTATCCGGATGCCGAGAATCCTTCACTAATACCTGCAATGCTCATCATTGTGGGGCTGAGTGTGCTGTTCAAGTGGAAAGGGAATTTCACCCTCAGTGGCAACCTGCTGGCCTTGCTCTTTTTCCTGGTTCAAATGCAGGCCGTACCAACCAGCTGTGGAATCTATTCTGACAACCTGATCTGGATGATGGCAGCGCCTTTGCTGGCATTGCTTTTTGCCAATGTGCGGTCTGGCATCGCCTGGCTGGTGGTCCTGTTGGGCTATACCGGGTACATGTATTACGAAGAGGTGAATGCGGCTGTCTCTTACCGTGAGCAAACCAAAGAACTCGATGCGGCCTATTACCTCATCACCTGGTCGGGCCTGTTCATCATCGTGGTGGGCATCGTACTGATATTTGCCGAAGGACAAAACCTCATCGTAAAAGCCCTCAATGAAAAGAAAGCCGAGCTTGAAAAGAAAAACGAAGAGATCAGCCGGCAGGCCCGGTGGTTGCGCGAAGCACAGGCCAAGCTGAAGGCCTCCAACAAAGAACTGGAGCAGTTTGCCTATGCGGCCTCTCACGACCTGAAAGAACCCCTGCGGATGATTGGCACCTATGTGCAGCTCATCGAACGGAAGCTCAACGACCGGTTGGATGAATCATCCCGTCAGTACATGCACTTCGTAACCGATGGCGTAACCCGCATGGACCGCCTGCTCACCGACCTGCTGGAGTACTCACGGGTGGGCCGCAAAACTGATATGGCCAAAGACACCAACCTCAACGAAACCCTCTTCGTGGTGGTGAACAACCTGATGAGCCGCATGAAGGAAAACGACGCAGAGATCTGCGCCAATGAACTGCCCGTCATCAAGGTGCCATCCATGCTTATGATGCAACTGTTCCAGAACCTCATCTCCAACTCTATCAAATTCCGCAAACAAGATGAAAAGCCGGTGGTGGAAATTCAGTACGAAAACCGCCAGGGCTACCACCGCTTTTATTTCAAGGACAACGGCATCGGCATCCCCGCCGACCAGAAAGAGCGTGTGTTCAACATCTTCGAGCGCCTCCACGGCCGCCAGGAGTACGAAGGCACGGGCATCGGCCTGGCCACCTGCAAAAAGATCATCGAAAACCTGGGGGGTGAGATCTGGGTGGAATCTGAAGTTGGTGTCGGCACAACTTTCGCCTTCAGCCTGCCTTCGGATAACTGACCTTTCCTTTTCTTCGGAAAATGCCATTTCTTGGAGCCTCATTTAAAGGCCCGGTATGAACACGCCACTGGCATCGCTTTTATTCACCATCTTCATTACAATTTTCGTAGCCTGGACTTCCCGGCGGGAAAGCGGCTTCTTTGCGAAGCTGTACAAATGGGTGCCATCCATTCTGCTGCTTTACCTGCTGCCGGCCGTTGCCGTCAATGTGGGCATGGTTACGCCCGGTGCATCGGTCAGGCTGTTGGCCATGGACACTGCCCTGCCCCTCTGCCTCATCATTCTGACGGCCATCGTCAACATCCCCGAGCTGCTCAAGATCAGCCGGCCCGGACTCCTGGCCTTTTTTGCCGGCACGGCCGGTATCGTGATGGGTGGTCCAATAGCGCTGGCTATTGTGGGCATCTTTCTGCCGGAGGTGTTGGCCAACCAGGGCCCTGACAGCGTTTGGAAGGGGCTCATCTGCATAACCGGCGGGTGGATCAACGGCACTCCGGGCCAGCTCAGCATGAAGGAAGTCTATGGCGCCAGCGAAGAGATTTTTCTCACCGCACTGGCCGCCGACATTTTGCTTCAGAATGCCTGGCTGATTTTCCTGCTTTATTCCGTCAGGTTTCAAAACAGCATCAACAAGGTTTTCCTCGGAAAAACGAGTGTGGACACCAACCTCGTCGATGACGAGGAGCTGGAAACTGAAGAAAAACAGCCCTTGCAATACCCCGGTTTGAGGCCCTGGCTGCTGATTGCCGGAACGATGGTCCTGGTGCTGGTACTTTCCCCGCTCATCGCCCATGCCTTCTCGGCCATCACCGGTGATGACCCTTCGGAAAACTGGAGCTTTCTCGGCAAAAAATCGCTCTGGCTGGTCCTGTTGTCCACCACCTTTGGACTGGCCCTGAGCCTCACCGGACTGTTTCAGCACCACCTCAGGTTCTGGACCGGCCTGGGCAACCTGCTGCTCTTCTTCGTCATCGCGTCCATCGGCTTGCAACTGGACCTCCAGGAAGTCAACTTCCAGCTTTCTTTTCTGGTGATCGGAGTGATTTGGCTGCTGTTCCACCTGGTGCTGCTGCTGGCGGCTGTTCGGCTGTTCAGGGCACCCTGGCATTTTGCCGCCATTGGCAGTCAGGCAAACATCGGAGGGCCGGCATCCGCTTCAGTGGTGGCATCGGCCTTTCACCCCAGCCTCGTTTCACTAGGGGTACTGCTCGGCGTACTCAGCAATGTCATTGGAAACTACGCCAACCTGGTGGCAGGAATGCTTTTTCAGTGGGTGGCCAATTAGGCCTGAGTCCCCGATCAAATGCCCGGCCTTCAGCTTTGGCTGGCATCTCTGACCAAGATCCACTCCTTCCAAATTTCACCAGCGATTTGTTCGAAGAATTTCATTTCGACTCCTTCTACCAATTGAAATCCATTTCTCAAATAAAAATCTTTTAACTCGTATTCTTCAATGGACAACCAATAGGATTGCCCTGGATCTATTTTAAACAACTCATTAAGCCAGCGACTCCCATAGCCCCTCCCCCTCCTGGACTCAACGACATACAAATATCCAATATAAAGGAAGCCCCTTTTTAGCCACTTTTCTGCAATTTCTTCATAAAATATGGTATCCTCAGTTACCTTTGAAAATACGACACCTCCGCAAACGAGTTCTCCCTCATCGAATAAGCCATAAATTTTAGAGCTTTCCTTGTATTCATCCCAATGTGGTTCAAGTCCACTCCGCCAATCAGAAGGAAGAATATCAAAAAACAAATCCGGTGTTGCTGTTAGCTCAATGAATTCCATTTAAACCCTGAATTTTGCTGCCCTGATTCGCAAAAAATATATCAAATAAAACACCCACTTTGGCCGCAATAATCACAGGTATCCCCAGGACCAAAGCTTGTCGGAATCCTCCAGCCATCTGTCGCCGATGTCAATTCTATAATAGGCATTGTTGATCAGAACATTGGAAATCCTTGTGTAGGCTATCTTCTGGGCTTCCCGCATGGTTATTCCGGTTCCTGTTATCAAAACCGGCATTCCCGAATCGCCCGTTATCAGCCACTCCCCATTGACGAGTTTCACATGGACAGGATGAACCCCATTCATCTTATTTTCCTTGAATATGACCACTGCATCTTTCGAAAACAATTCGAAAGTCTTGGGATCATTGTAAGGGAACGGAGGCACCACTATGTAAACACCCACCTGGAACCCCGGTCTGGTTTTGATTTTGAATGATTCACCGCTTGCTATTTTATACAGCATTTCGCCATAAGGCTCGATTATACCTGCCCGTTGGATATACAACTGCGGGAAACCGAAACGCGAGGTAAACTCGAGTGGATAGATTCCTTTGCCGTTTACGATACAATTGATATCGATGTGTCCGCAAAATCCTTCTTCGGCGAGCCTCTTTTCCAATAGTTTCAATGTCTCATCAAAAATCGGGCTTTCATCAACCCAAAACATGCTGGTTCCCATTTCACCGGTTGACACACCAAGTTCTTTAGGGAAGAGTTTTTTGTGTTCAAAAGTAATATTGACTGGCCGAATGAATTCTTTGCCATTGAAAAAAGCTGCACAACTCACCTCCACACCTTTAACCTTTCGTTGCAACTGAAAGGAGGCCATTTCGCCCCAGCTTTTTTCATAAGCTTTTAGCATCCGGATCACATCGCTGCCATCATCTTCCTGCCCTACAAACAAAAGTTGCTTGAATTCCTGGGTTTCTCCGCTTGGTTTTATTACATAACATTTCGGATTGGCCTCCACATAATTGATCGCATCTTTGAACGAGGAAAATTCCTTGTATTTGAGGATATTGATTTTGTGCTTTTTTAATTCATTTTGACCAAAACTTCTGTCCAGTTCAAGTTTATCAGTGTACACTGAACCTCCGAAAACCAATTTCCCCGCCTCACGTAATTCACTGGCAATTTTTCCGTACCCCGTATAATCAAAAACGATTACGTCTGCCCAATCAACGTGGCTCTGCCACTTTCGCACTTTGGGAACGAACCCGTCACCCACTTCTCTGCAGCCACGATGCTCGATGCAGAGTTTTACCTCATTTCCTTCTTGTTGAACAGCAAGGACGATGTCGAGCAAATCACCCCACCTTGAAACAAACAGAAACCGTCTTTTTCGATTGTTCTTCTTCATTTTCTTCAATTGGAGGGCAAATGTAAATCGGATCGTTTCGAACAGTCAAAGTTTTTTCTGTTCTTGAGCATAAATGCTCCCGACAGGCCGCACAGCCCTGCACATTACCATAGTTATTGGCTCAACAATCTCGTCATGATCACCACCTTTAAAATCTTTGCCCCCTCCCTTTTTTTCTTCGTCGCAATCAATGGCTTCGGCCAAACCGGGATGGATACCCTCCTCGTCGATTTCGGCAATGAAATTTCACCTTTCCCCTGGAACAACGTAACCAGCCCATCCAATGGGTCTGTTGCCGATCTGGTCAACGACAGTGGTTTCCACTCCGGAATCGGCATCGAGGTTTTCGACGCCTTCAACGGCATCAACAACAGCGGCACAACTGCTGCGGCACCGGCGCTGGGCATTCCGGCGACGGCCTCCGGGGACAGTTTCTTCGGAAACACAGTACTCTTCGGAAATCAAATCCAACCCACCGGCGGAGTTCGATTGATCAACCTCGACACCTCAAAATCCTACCGGATCGAAATTTTTTCTTCAAGAATAGCCTCCGACAGCCGGCAGACAAGGTACGTGGTATCAGGCAGCAGCGCCGACACCCTCTTGCTTCAGGTCGCCTCCAATACCGATTCTATTGTGGCCACACAGCTGAAACCCGAAGCTGATGGCACCATCTCCATAACGGCCTCCCCCGGACCGGAAAACAACAACAGCTACGGCTTTTTTTACCTGGGGGTGATGAAGGTGATTTACGAAGCAGAACCCTCCACCCAGACACCCCAGCTCAGCCTCCTAAGGCCAAATGGCGGGGAATACTGGCAGGTGGGAAAATCTCCTCTAATCGCCTGGAAAAGCCAGAATGTAGGATCGATGACCATCGAATACACATACGATGGCGGACAGGTGTGGCAGGTGATAGACACTGTCTTCGCTGCGCAACAAAGCTATGCCTGGCAGGTGCCCCCTACCCCATCCCAGCAATGCCTGGTGCGCCTCACAGCGGATACGATTGCCGTCGTCAGCAAGGATTTTTTCGAAATTGCCGAAGACACAAGCACCTGCCGCATCGTGGTCATAGGCTCGTCAACCGCCGCCGGCGCCGGCGCCTCGGTGCCTGACAGCGCCTGGGTAAACCGGTACTGGACACAGGTCTTCCAAAACAATACCCGGGTCGAGGTGGCCAACCTGGCCAAAGGCGGCTACACCACCTACCACCTTTTACCGACTGGCACGCCCATCCCCCCGGGAATCTCCATCACCATCGATGAAGAACGAAACATCAGCAAAGCCCTTTCACTGGAACCCTACGCCGTCATCGTCAACCTGCCCTCTAACGATGCGGCCAACCTTTTTCCCGCCGCTGACCAACTGACCAATTTTGCTGCCATGCAGGCCGCTGCTGATTCCGCCGGAATCGAGCTGTACATCTGCACCACCCAGCCGAGGAACTTCAGCAATCCGGCTCAGGTGGCCATTCAAAAGGAAGTGCGGGATTCCATTCTGAGCATCTACTCAGATCACGCCCTCGATTTCTGGACGCCCATTGCCGACAGCAACGGTTTCATCCTGTCGCAATACAATTCCGGGGACGGCGTACACCTCAACGATGCCGGTCACCGGCTGCTGGCTGAAACTGTGTTGGAAAAAGGCATCCACCAAACCGACTGTGCCCCCATCATAAACAACACTGCCGGGGTAAAGCCCGAAGAACCAAAAGTCGTCGTATATCCGAATCCGTTTGGGGAGGAGGTGAATGTAAGGGTGACACTTTCTGAACCTTCAGACCTGACCTTCAACCTGTTTGACGCCCTCGGCAATTCATTGGGTCGAAAAAGCGTACTCCATGTGCCTGCCGACCAACCGAAGGAGTTCAGATTGAGCTTTTTACCAAAGCATTACCAGGGCTTGCTGTTCCTTAAAATCTCCTCTGAAGCATCAGAGCGCAGTTGGACTCAAACCATAAAACTGGTGAGGATTACACATTGATAACAGGCTGAACCACATCCTGCCTACTCCCCCGTCCCGCCACCCTGTCACCTGAAAACCAACTACTTACGACAATATGTCACGGCTTTTGCGAAGAAAAAAGACAAAATGACCTGAAAAGCCGCATGGCACGGGCATTGACCAGGGAGGGTGTGTTTCAACACCGGCAAGCAACAGCTTGGGGCCGGTTTGAAACCACCTACCCGATAAACTATTCATTATTAAAATTTAGAGATATGAACCTGAACAACTTCACCATAAAATCGCAGGAGGCTATCCAGCGGGCTCAGCAGCTCGCCATGGAATTGGGCAACCAGCAGATCGAACCGGGGCACATTCTCAAAGCCATTCTGGAAGGCGATGAGAGCGTGGCTCCACACGTATTTAAAAAGCTGGGTGTTGATTACGAAACACTCAAAAGAACCCTCGACAGCATTGTCAGCAGCTATCCGAAAATCAGCGGAGGAAATGCCGGACAATACCTCAGCCGGGAGGCCAATGAGGTAATTCAGAAGGCCACCAGCCTGCTGAAAGAATTTGGCGATGAGTACGTCGCCATCGAGCACCTGTTGCTGGCCATCCTGGCGGTGCGCAGCAATGTTTCTCAAATGCTGAAAGATGCCGGCGTAACCGAAAAGGGCATGCGCGACGCCATCAACGATCTTCGCAAAGGCAAGCGGGTGACCACCGCCAGCGCCGAAGATGCGTACAACGCACTGTCGAAATACGCCATCAACCTGAACGAGCGTGCTCGGGAAGGCAAACTCGACCCTGTGATCGGCCGTGATGAGGAGATTCGCAGGGTGCTGCACATCCTTGCGCGCCGGACCAAAAACAACCCCATTCTGGTGGGTGAACCCGGTGTGGGTAAAACCGCCATTGTGGAAGGTTTGGCACACCGGATCGTGAACGGTGATGTGCCCGAAGACCTCCGTGACAAAGACATCTGGGCACTGGACATGGGCGCCCTCATCGCCGGTGCCAAGTACCAGGGTGAATTCGAGGAACGGCTGAAGAGCGTCGTCAACGAAGTGGTGAGCTCCGAAGGCCGCATCTTCCTGTTCATCGACGAGATACACACACTGGTGGGTGCCGGCAAAACCCAGGGAGCCATGGACGCTGCCAACATCCTGAAGCCGGCACTGGCAAGGGGTGACCTTCGCGCCATCGGCGCAACGACGCTCAACGAATACCAGAAGTATTTCGAAACGGACAAAGCCCTCGAGCGCCGTTTCCAGATGGTGATGGTGGATGAGCCGAGTGAGGAGGATGCCATCTCCATCCTTCGGGGCCTGAAAGAGCGCTACGAAACCTATCACAAAGTCAATATCAAAGACGAAGCTGTGGTAGCCGCCGTGCAGCTCTCCACCCGCTACATCACCGATCGATTCCTGCCGGACAAGGCCATCGACCTCATCGATGAGGCCGCTGCAAGGCTCCGCCTGGAAATGAACTCCATGCCGGAAGAACTGGATGAGGTGGAACGCAAGATCCGCCAGTTGGAGATCGAGCGCGAGGCCATGAAGCGGGAAAAAGATGAGGACAAGATCAAAAAGATCAACGAAGACCTGGCCAACCTCGAAGAGCGCCGCAAGGAACTGAAAGCTCAGTGGGAGGCCGAGCGCGAAGTGGTAACCGGCATTCAGAAGACCAAAGAGGAAATCGAACAGCTGAAACTCCAGGCCAACCAACTGGAGCGTGAAGGCAACTTCAGTGCTGTGGCCGAGATCCGCTACGGCAGAATTCCGGAGCTGGAAAATCAACTTCAGGAACTCAACCAACAACTCCAGGCAATGCAGAAAGACGGCAAACTCCTCGTAAAAGATGAGGTGGATGCCGAGGACGTTGCTGAAATCGTAAGCCGCTGGACCGGCATCCCGGTGAAACGGATGTTGCAAAGCGAACGTGAAAAACTGCTGCACCTGGAAGAAGAACTCCACCGCCGTGTGGTTGGTCAGGAAGAAGCCGTTCAGGCCGTCAGCGACGCCATCCGGCGCAGCCGTACCGGACTGGCCAATGAGAAACGCCCCATTGGCTCGTTCCTCTTCCTCGGAACAACCGGTGTGGGTAAAACCGAGCTGGCAAAGGCGCTGGCTGAGTACCTGTTCAACGACGAAAACCTGATGACCCGGATTGACATGAGCGAATACCAGGAGCGGCACAGCGTGAGCCGGCTGGTAGGTGCGCCCCCGGGCTATGTAGGTTATGACGAAGGCGGCCAGCTCACCGAAGCCGTTCGGCGCAAACCTTACTCGGTGATCCTGCTGGACGAGATAGAAAAAGCACACCCGGATGTGTTCAACATCCTGCTGCAGGTGCTGGAAGATGGCCGACTGACCGACAACAAAGGTCGTGTGGCCAACTTCAAGAACACCATCATCATCATGACCTCCAACATGGGTTCTGACATCATCCGTGAGAACTTCGAAAACATCACCGATGCCAACCGGGAGGAGGTGGTAGAACGCACCCGCAACCAGGTATTTGAATTGCTGAAGAAATCCGTACGGCCGGAATTCCTGAACAGGATCGATGAAATCATCATGTTCCAGCCGCTGTCCAAAGACGACATCCACGCCATTGTGGAACTGCAACTTCAGCACGTGGCCGCTCTGGCTGCCAAACAGGACATCCAGATCACCTGGACAAAAGCTGCGGTGGATTTCATCGCCGAAGAAGGATTCCATCCGGAGTTTGGAGCCCGGCCCGTCAAGCGGGTTATCCAGAAACGGGTGCTCAACGAATTGTCGAAGCAGATACTGCTTGGCAAGGTTCAACCGAAGCACCACTACGTTCTGGATGCCTTTGAAGACACCATCGTCTTCAGGGCACCCCGCAAAGGCGAAGAACCCGTTGAGGAAGTAGTTGCTGAGGAGGTTGGATAAACAGTGAAGCTGTGACGGTCCTTCTTAATAATATACTCAAAACGAAGTGGTTTGGTTGGCGATCCCGAAAGCTTTCGGGACCAAACTCCCCATCTTCTCTGAAATGAAAAGCTTGGATTTTCTCAAACCACTTTGCGTTGGGTATAGCTAAGAGTGAAAACAGGGTATCGCGGAGCAGAATAGCTCCGGGGTACCCTGTTTTATACTCAGCTAACTCTGCTGAAAGACAACATGCAGAACATAATTGGAACCTACCCACAAAGTGACTCACAACACTTATTTAAGGAAGGGTAGCCATCAATTTTGCACACTGAAAAACCACCAACAAAAAACACTGAGACCATGATTGACTTCAAAAAACAAGTAATAGAGCGGAGCTTCATTAAGCCGGTACTGGTTGATTTCTGGGCCCAGTGGTGTGGCCCCTGCCGGATGCTGAGTCCGGTGCTCGACCAATTGGCCGAAGAGCAAAAAGACCGCTGGGAACTGGTCAAAATCAACACCGAAGAACAGCCAGACATAGCCCAGGCATACAAGATCATGAGCATCCCCAATGTGAAATTGTTTCACAACGGAGCCGTGGTGGCTGAGTTTGCAGGTGCATTGCCAAAGACGCAAATCGAGCGCTGGCTGGATGAACACCTGCCCGACCCCGTAAGTGATGAGCTGAAAAACCTGCTCGCCTCTTTGCAATCCATGACTCCCGATCAGGCTGTTGCCTCGCTTCGCAAATTTGTGGCTGCAAACCCGGGTCACAAGGAAGCCGAAATGGCACTGGCAAAGCTGCTCGCCATTGCGGAACCGGAAGAAGCGCTTGCATTGGTGGAAAATATCCACCTGGGCGATCCGCAATACGAAGATGCCGAAGACGTGCGAACCCTGGCCGAGCTAATGACCCTGAAACCCGAAAACGGCGCTCCGGCGATGCAACACCTCAGTGAAGCCCAGGCAGCTCTTAAAGCCGGCAACAATGAAACCGCCATTCAGAAGATCATCGCCGCCATCATCGCCGACAAGTCTTACCACAATGATCTGCCTCGCCGGGCAGCCATCGCCTTATTCCACACCTGGGGTGAGGACAATGAGCTGACCCGGAAGTATCGCAGGCAGTTCAGCATGGCGTTGTATTGATTGTTGATCCCGAAAGCTTTCGGGAGTTGATCTGTTGAACTGTTGAAACAGTGCTAACAGGCTCAGCCTCAAGCGACTGGCGAAATCCCCCCTCGAGGGGGTCAGGGGGGTGACTTTCTGGATTGTTGATCTGTTGAAGTGTTGATCTGTTGAAACAGTGCTAACAGGCTCAGCCTCAAGCAACTGGCGAAATCCCCCCTCGAGGGGGGTCAGGGGGGTGACTTTCTGGATTGTTGATCTGTTGAGGAGGACTCATCAATAACAACCACAGGGATTAACTAGGATCGGACACTGCCAATCGCACACGAAAAAGCCGGAAGAGGTTATCCCACTTCCGGCTTTTTCATTTTTGGCAAACTGGCTTTTACTTTTCTTCCTTGTTCACCAAATCCAAAACCTTGTCCGTAATGTCAAACTCGGGAGAATAAACCAGAACCGGGCTGCCGAGACCGGTCATGATGATGGCATCGTAACCGAGTTCTGCTTTGAGGTTTTCCAGGTGCTCTTTGACCCTTTTGGTGAAAGCGGCATTGAAGGCATCGGTTTCCTGCAAAAGCTCCCTTGATAGGCGCTCCTGCTCGGCGTTGAATTCCTGCTCCTTGCGGGCAAGGCGGGCTTCGGTTTCCTGTGCCTCTTTTGGAGTGATGTTGCCGCTTTGGATCTTTTTCTGGTAGGCTGCCAGCTCACGCTGGAAAGATTTGCCACGGGTTTCGAGCGCCTTTTCAGCGTCTGCCTGGCGTTTTTCCAGCTCTGCCCGTTTGGCCTGGAAGTCAGTGCTTTTAGCCTGCAGGGTGTCAATGTTTACGAAGGCAATTTTGATGGCAGATGCAGTTTCAACAGCATTTTGTTCGTCCTGGGCCGGCGTTTCGGATGAGCTTCCGAATTTGTCCATGAACAAATATCCAACGGCCAGCAACAACAGTATATTCAGGATGAGCAGTGCGTTCTTCATGATTTCGTTTCAGGTTTAAGTTCGTTAAAGTTGGTTTGTCAGTTTGTGTGTTGGTGGGGATTATGAGGATTATGGGGATTATGAGGATTATGGAGGATTATGGAGGATTATGGCAACCTCTCTAAACCTCTCTAAACCTCTCTAAACCCCACATCACCTTCCGTGGCAGTGTTTGTACTTCTTACCGCTGCCACAAGGGCATGGGTCGTTTCTGCCCACCTTGGCCTCCTGCCTTTTCACGGTGACCTGCTGGCGCTGTGAAACACCTTCAGCAGCGGCTTTGGCACGTGCTGCTTCTTCGGATTGCGGCACTTCGCTGCGGCTGGTTCTCAGCTTGCTGAGGTCCGTTTTCGGGCGCTCACGGGCTTCCTGCACCTGCCGGTTTTCGGGCATGGCGAGGGTGCCTTTGGTGAGATAAGAGGTTACTTCTTCATTGATGCGGTAGATCAGGTTTTCGAAGAGGTTGTAGGCCTCCATCTTGTAGATTACCAGCGGGTCTTTCTGCTCAAAACTGGCGCTCTGCACCTGGTCTTTGAGTTCGTCCATGTCCCGCAGGTGCTCTTTCCAGCGTTCATCGATAATGGCCAGGGTAACGGCCTTCTCGATGTCGCGCATGATGGACTTTCCGTTGGTCTTGACGGCCTCTTCCAGTTCAGCGGCGATGGGCAGCATCCTGCTGCGTCCATCTGTAAACGGAATGGCTATCCGGCGATAACGCTGGCCTTCCCTCTCGTAAACGTTCTTGATGGTGGGCAGAAGAATGTCGATGAGTTGCTGCTCCTTGCGGTGGTAAAACTCAAAGAACTGCTCCTGGTAGCGGCGTATCAATTCGCTTTCATCCAGCGAATCGAAATCAGCTTCGGAAATTTTCGGATCGATACCCAGTTCACTCATGCTGTCGCGGCGGAAGCTCTGGAAGTCACCGCCGTTCTTGTGCATACTGACGAGCGACTCGGTAATGGAACGGAACATGGAGTCGAGATCCACCTGAAGGCGTTCACCGCTGAGGGCGTTGTAACGCTTTTTGTAAATGGCCTCGCGCTGGATGTTCATCACGTCGTCGTATTCCAGCAGTCGCTTCCGTATTCCGAAGTTGTTTTCCTCCACCTTTTTCTGGGCCCGTTCGATGCTCTTCGTGACCATGGAATGCTGGATCACATCGCCCTCTTTGTGGCCCATGCGGTCCATCAGGCTGGCGATGCGCTCACTCTGGAACAGGCGCATGAGGTTGTCCTCCAGCGAGACGTAAAACTGGGAAGAACCGGGGTCACCCTGACGGCCGGCACGGCCTCTCAACTGGCGGTCCACCCGGCGGCTGTCGTGGCGCTCGGTACCGATGATGGCCAAACCACCTACGATCTTAGCGTCGGGCTCCAGTTGGAAAGCCCTGAAAAATTCGTGGCTTTCGTCCAGGGTGAGTTCTTTGCCGGTGCCCCGCTGTTTGATGGTGTAGAAATACCCTCCTTTTGCCGAAGAAGATTTTTCCACTTTCACAACATCCCACAGGGTTTCCGGGGCCAGTTTGATGTCAGTACCACGGCCGGCCATGTTGGTGGCGATGGTGACGTTACCGTGGCCGTTTTCATCGAGTTGCCCGGCACGGGCTACGATAAAGGCCTCCCGCTGGTGCTGTTTGGCGTTCAGCACTTCGTGTTTGATACCCCGCATGTTGAGCAGGCGGCTCAGTTTTTCGGAGACATCCACAGAGGTGGTACCCACCAGCACAGGGCGGCCTGCTTTGCTGAGGGTTTCTATTCGCTGCGCAACGGCGTTGAATTTCTCCCTTGCGGTCTTGTAAACTTCATCCTCGTAATCCTTCCGGATAACCGGCAGGTTGGTGGGGATGACCGAAACGTCCAGTTTGTAAATATCCCAGAGCTCTTTGGCTTCAGTTTCGGCCGTACCGGTCATACCGGCCAGCTTGTGGTACATCCTGAAGTAGTTCTGGAGGGTAACGGTGGCATAAGTCTGGGTGGCCTCGCCCACCTTGACGTTTTCCTTGGCTTCCAGCGCCTGGTGCAAACCATCGGAATAGCGGCGGCCTTCCATCAGACGGCCGGTCTGCTCATCCACGATCTTCACTTCTCCGTTGATGACGATGTATTCCTCGTCGCGCTCAAAGAGGGTGTATGCTTTCAGCAACTGGTAAACGGCGTGCAGACGCTGACTCTTTACGGCAAAATCCTGAGACAATTTGAGTTTGGCCGCCTCCTTCTCTTCAGCGGTCATCTCTTCATCGTTGTCAATTTCCACCATCCGGGCAGCGATGTCGGGCATCACAAAGAACTCGGGGTCGTCTTTGCCTCTGGCCAGAAACTCCGCACCGTTGTCGGTCAATTCCACCGAGCGGTTTTTCTCATCGATGGTGAACAGCAGGGGCTCATCCACCAGGTACATGTTTTTGGAGTTCTCCTGCATGTAGAAGTTCTCGGCCTTCTGCAGTACCACTTTCACGCCTTCCTCACTCAGAAACTTGATGAGGGGTCGGCTCTTGGGCAGTGCACGGTAGGCACGCAGCAGGGCCAGGCCGGCTTCCCCTTCGTCGTAGCCTGTTTTTCCTTCGGCAAACAATTTTTTGGCTTCGGCAAGGTATTGCGAAGCGAGGCGTTTTTGCGCAGCGAGGAGGCGCTCAACATCCGGTTTGAGGGCTTTGTACTCTTGCTCTTCCTCCCCGGCACCCACCGGTCCGGAGATGATCAGCGGTGTACGGGCATCGTCGATGAGTACGCTGTCCACCTCATCGATCATGGCAAAGTGGTGCTTGCGCTGCACCATTTCGTCCAAAGAGCGCACCATGTTGTCGCGCAGGTAGTCGAAGCCGTATTCGTTGTTGGTACCGTAGGTGATGTCGCAGTTGTAGGCATCACGGCGGTCCTGTGAGTGCGGCCGGTATTTGTCGATGCAGTCGATGGTGAGCAGGAGGAATTCGAAGATGGGTCCTATCCACTCACTGTCACGGCGGGCCAGGTAGTCGTTCACAGTCACCACATGCACGCCCTGGCCGGAAAGGCCGTTGAGGTACGCCGGCAGCGTAGCCACCAGGGTTTTACCCTCACCGGTAGCCATCTCGGCAATTTTACCTTCATGCAAAACCATCCCACCGATGAGCTGTACATCGTAGTGCACCATGTTCCACTTGATCTCGGCACCGGCGGCGTTCCAGGTGTTTTTCCAGATGGCTTTGTCGCCTTCTATCTTCACATAGGTCTTGTCGGGATTGGCGGCCAGTTCACGGTCGTGCTGGGTGGCCGTTACGACGATGGTGTCGTTCTCTTTGAAGCGGCGGGCAGTTTCTTTCACCACGGCAAAGGCCTGTGGCAACAACTCGTTCAGCACTTCTTCCAGGTGGTTGTCACGCTCCTTTTGCAGCTCGTCCAACTCCTTGAAAAGCTCCTCTTTTTGGTGGATATCCTCGGTTTCGTTGGCCTGCTTTCGGAGGCTGGCCATTTCCTGATCGATGTCGGAGAGGTATTCGGCGATGCGCTCTTTGAACTTCAGCGTCATGTTGCGAAGCTCATCATGACTGAGGTTTTTGAGTTTTTCAAACTCTTCATTTACCTGTTCTACCAGAGGGCCGTATTTCGAATAGTCCCTTTCACTTTTGGATTTGAACAGACCTTTGAGTACTCCAAGCATTATTTGCTGATTTTTTTAGTTTCTGAAAATGAGGGCAGGGGTATGTCACCCTTCGAACCTTTTACCAACAACTGAGAACGCATTTCTTTCAAATGGCTGTCAGTTCTTTTCCTTCGGAAAACGGCGGGCAAAGGCTTTTACACTCAAAACGAAGTGGTTTGGTCGGTGATCCCGATCCCTGCTGAAGTTTAAAGCTGGGAATTCCCCAAACTACTTCCAAATGGGTTTAAAAAAGGTGGGCAAAGATAGCAAGAAGGCCGCCTACCTGTTTCAGCGCAGCCTCTACACAATTCATTCCATCAGCAATTTTTCGACAGACTGTCAGCTCCGGGCAGCGCAAGCAGCAATTATGGCATTGAAGGGTGTAGAGTTTAGGGTGTAGAGTTTAGAGTGTAGGGTTTGTGGGCTCTAGCACTCCCATCTCCGTGGAACTCAGTGCAAAAACTCCGTGCTTCTCTGTGTAATTTCTTGTTGTAGGGTTTAGGGTGTAGGGTTCGGGGGGTGCTAGCACCATTCATCCCTCATCCCTCATCCCTCTTCCCTCTTCCCTCACCCCTCAAATCACCCTTCCTTGAGCTGGGCTGCAATGCCCTTTAGCATCAAATTTGCAGCGGCGGGATTGGTAGCCAGCGGAATGTTGTGTACATCGCAAAGGCGCATCAGCATCTGGACATCCGGTTCGTGGGGGTGCTTCTCCAGCGGGTCCCGGAAAAAGATCACCAGATCCATTTCATCGGTGGCTACCATGGCTGCTATTTGTGCATCTCCCCCCTTTGGTCCTGACAGCAATTTGTGTACTGGAATGCCCGCCTGCTCGATGTGCGATCCGGTGGTTCCGGTGGCATAGAGGTCTGCTTTCAAAAACAGGTCTTTGTTCTGCATGGCAAAAGCAACCATCTCTGGCTTTTTGCCGTCGTGCGCAATCAGTGCTATCTTCATTTTCCGGCTTGAATTTCGGCTGGATTTACGTGGCTGGGCTGATGCCTGCAAAAAAGCAGAAAATATTTGAAATTCGTCCGAACATAGGTGCCGAATCTATGTTGGTCTTGTTAAGTTTGAACCGCAATATCCAAAACGACTGTTCGGGAATGAGTTCCCGTATTTTTTGACTCCAAATCCTTTTTATCCCATGATCAAGCTCTTTGGTAATCCAAAACGTGAAAAAGCAAGAAAAGACCCCAAATCTGATGTTGAAATGAAAGCTGCCGCGGACCGTTCTGCCGGGAAAGACCGGAAAAAAACAGAACAACAGCAGCCACCCGCTCAAGAACTCTTCTGGGATGGTTACAGCGACATCGGATACTGTTGATTTTCTCCCGCTGCTTTACTTTTCTTTGGTTGCTGCCTCCGTCACTGCGGAGCAGAACCTGACCTTTTGCCCAGCAACACACCAGCAAGCTGGTTGATCTCATCCCCGTCATTGATGTCGGGATACAAAGTCCGGACATAGAACCGGAATTCCCAGTCACCTTCCTGAAATTCATAGGCTCCTTCCTCTGCCGGTTTCGCTGAGTTATTTTCCCCGAATTTTTCCTTCAGGTGTTGCAGCAGCGGCGTCATATCGAGTTCAAGTTCGCCGCCGTCAGGTGTTTCAAGGGTGAGTACGTTGTCGGTGATCGAATTGGCCCCCCTGCCACTGGCAACGGCGTCGATGACCCAAAGGTGCTGATAATCTACCACCGACACACCGGCCGGCTGTTCGAAGCTGAAAGCCAAATGCTTCCTGGCTTTGAACTTCTTCAACCCGAGCTCCTCCTTTACCTGCTCCAGTTCTGACCAGGACAGTTTCTCCGTTCCGGAAAATTTGTCAGTCCAGCCTTTGAGCATGTCCAGGTGCTCCCATTCATTCATGTATGTAAGGATGGAGCTGATTTCACCGGCAATTTCTTCATCCAGGGAGTCCCGGGCAGGCACCATTTTGCCATCCTGCCACATACCGGCCTGCTCCAGCTCATGCTGCAGGCGGTGCGCCTGAGAACGGGCAGAGACCTTGCCGGCGCTGAGTGGCCCGATTGCGCAAGCGAGGGCAAACAAAATCAAGCTGGCGGGAATGGCTTTTATGCTGGGTCGCTTCGCAATGATGAAATAAAGGCACATGACCAGCAGCCAGACCCCCGTGGTGGCCACCAGCATGCGGGGCTCGGTGACCCCGTAGTCGCCAATGCGCCGGCCTATTGCGACGAAAAGCAAAAGGGTCATGGGCAACAGCACCGGGAAAAACCACTTCCGGTAGGCAGCCACCAGGGCGCTGTCGTCGCTTTCAGGGAGGAAGTAGTTGAGCAGCCAGGTGAAAATGCCGGCCACGGAAAAGCCCAACACCAGCGAACCCACCCAGCCACGCGGCAGTTCCCACTGCACCAGTATCTTCAGCGAATAGGCATACAAAATGACAAAATAGATGGTGACGATGGGAATTAAAATGTACTTGACGAGGTTGCGCAGCGCAATGTGGTATTCCGGCCGCTGGTCCTTTGCCAGCCTGAGTTCTGCCGGAAAATGGAACAGGAAATAGGCAGTGTTGAAGACCCCGGCCAAAAAGAAGAACAGATGTGCGTATATCTTACCGTCGATGCGGAGTTCAAAGAGGTTGTCAACCGCCAAAATGGCGATGGAGAGTCCCGCATAAAGTATGGCCGAGTACACCGCCCCGATGACGAAATTGGAAAAGAGGGTTTTGTTGTACTCCCAGAAATCAGCGTCGGAAGAGCGGTTGAGGAAAGGCCCGACAGCCACCAACAGGTGCGCCGACAGATTGACCAGCGCAAACAACAAGGCACTTTGCAGTGATAGCGAGTTGTACTCCCCCACCCTGAAGGTGAAAAACAGCCCAACGAGAATAAGAATTGCTACAATCTCCGGCAGCCGTGTGTTCCACATCATTCCTGTGCCATCGCCGCGCATCAGGCGGCCGGCCAGCAGCAGCGGCACGCCAATGGCCGCCGTCAGCAATAGCCTGATTACCACGTTCAGGTCTGAGGAATCATACTCGACGATCCACATCATACAGGCAGTACCAAGGATGGCTGCAAGCATAACCATCGGAAATCTGCGGAAAGCCGTGGCCAAAGCATCTATCAAAAAACGGGGGGAAGGTAGTTTCATCGGTGCTTGATTTTGCCACAAGGTAAGCCGTTGGGAGGATTTGGAAGGTTTTTGGGAGGTTTTTGAGGTTTTTGAGAGAGGGTTTTTGAGGTTTTTGGGTGGGCGATCACATCACCATTTTCAGGAAAACTGTTCACAAAATGTCCGTGCGGCTACCTAATACCGGCGACACTTCAGTGCATAAGGTTTGACGCCCCAACTGATTGCCGCGATATTTGCGAAGCGACTAAACTCAAAACGAAGTGGTTTGGTTGGCGTACGCCAACCAAACTCCCCATCTTCTCTGGAATGAAGAGCCTGGATTTTCTCAAACCACTTCGCGTTGGGTA
>PAAY01000018.1 GCA_002698985.1 Saprospirales bacterium
CCTCGTACGTTTGCGTAAGTACAAAAGTTCATTGAAAAATCTAGATTGGCACTGACGCTCAGGGCAGAGACTATCAACCCCGAAGCAATCCATTGAGATATGCAGATTTAGAGATAAGCCTGCCCTGGGGGAGGTTCTTTCAGAGTCTGAATAGCATTTAAGGACACTTGCCATGTCGGGTGAGCCAGAGTAAGCTACGAGAAAAGACGGTAAAAGAACCGCATTTTCATTGTATCACTTAAAAGCCATTATCATGAAAGTACAAAATGTAGGAATCGACGTAGCCGCAAAAGATTTCCGTGTGTGCCTTAAAATTCGTCAGGAAAATGGCGAAGTTAAAATCAAAGGCAGCCGAAAATTTCAAAACAATCCGAAAGGATTTCGGGAACTCGACTCCTGGTTGCGTAAGAAGTGTTCTGATGAAAACCCGGTCTATGCCACCATGGAGGCCACAGGGGTTTATTATGAATCACTTGCTTATCATCTTTATGATTTTGGCTACAAAGTGCATGTATTGTTGCCCAACAAAGTGAAGCACTACATGAAGTTCCTCAACCTGAAAAGCAAGACGGACAAACTTGAAGCAAAGGCCCTTGCTGAATTGGGATTGATACAGCAGTTGCCCTTGTGGGAACCACCAAGTCCCGTACTGCGCAAACTGAAAGGTCTCAACAGGGAATGCACTGCGCTAACTGAGCTTAACACCTTGGTCAACAATCGTTTACATGCTGAGCTGGCTGAGCATGAATCCAACAAGGATACCGTTAAACGGCTTCGTCAGCAACAGCGCCTGATTGAAAAACAAATCAATCAGGTGAAGAGCGAAATGGTCCAAATTTGCTCAGAAGATGAGAAACTGAAACAAGCTGTGGATCACATTACGACGGTCAAGGGTCTGGGCATCCAATCTGTTTTGGCAGTTATCGCTGAAACGGATGGCTTCAGTCAAATCAAAAACAAGTCCCAGTTGGTTTCCTATGCCGGTTATGATGTGGTAGAAAGGCAGAGCGGTAGCAGCATCAATGGTAAAACCAGAATCTCTAAAAAGGGGAACCGCCATATCCGACGAGCTCTTCATTTCCCTGCCATCACAGCGGTAAAACACCATGAAGAGTTCAGGGACCTGTATGAAAGAGTCTATGAACGAACGAAAGTCAAAATGAAGGGATATGTGGCAGTCCAAAGAAAGTTGCTGGTGCTGATTTACACTCTGTATAAAAATGGAACAGCCTATGACCGCAACTACTTCAAAACCAGAAAATCGGTAAAAGAAGTAGGCAGGGCACTTAGCCTGCCTACACTGGATGACCGTGCAAAAAACACAGCCTCCTTTGGTAGGGCCAATCTATAAACTTTTCAAAGAACTTGCTTGCTTTTGTACATAGCATCTCTAAACCCTCCCTCATCCTCCTCCTGCAATCAGAACGCAATTTGGGGCATTGGCCAGGGCGTACTCGTAGCCTTCCTGCCACCAGGCGGTCATCTGTTCCGGGTCGAAGATGAAGGAATTTTCCGTGAGCAGGCGGGGGGTGTGGTAGCAGTTGACCTGTGCCTGTCTGTGGAGGCTTTCGAGTCTGCCGAGGTCGAGGTCATCGATGCTGATCTGTTCCAGCATGAAGTCATAGGTACGCAGCAGCAAGGCAAAGGGATTGCTGACGGGGAGTTGGCATTTTAGGTCTCGTTCTTTGGGTTGCAGGATGATGGCATCCACTTCTTTGGCACCCCGGCGGAGAGCTTCCTGCAGGGGCAGGTAGTTGCCGAAGCCGCCGTCGGCGTACTCCATGCCGTCTTTGTAGTGCAGACTCATGAAAGGCACTACATTGGCTGAGGCCCACATCCAGTCGCAGAAATCTTCATATCTGTTGTTGTGGACGCTTTGGTATTCCACGTAATTGCAGCTCAGGTTGGATACGGTGACCATCACCTCCACACCGCTTTGCCGCAGGCGATGATAGTCGTCCTCGGTAAATGTGCGGCGGATCAGTTTGCGGAGGCTGAGGCTTTCACCGAAAGTTTTTTTCCCTTTCAGGAACATCCGAAGGGTGTTGAAGTGGTTGATTTTATAGGTGAAGTGCCGGTTGTGTTTTTTGATGATAAACGGGCAAATATTGAAAATGTCTTTTTGCCGGATGGAAGTATAAACTTTTTTGATTCGCTCCACCTCACCCAGCGCCAGCAGTGGCACCAACAAGCTTCCTGCCGAGGTGCCGATGAAAAGGTCGTAATCGTTTTGACAATGACGGATCAGGTATTCGGCAACACCCCCGCCGAACGCACCTTTGCAGCCTCCTCCTGATATAACCATTGCTCTGTTGAGGGATGGGGATTTCATGTTCGTTTATTTTTTGAAAATATAAAAACCGGTGGGCTGTGAACCGGTTCTCCATCTTCAAAATGAGCTGCGTTTTCGTCTGATTAAGAACAGTTTGTCGGCAACTTCAAAATCATCTTTGCTCAGGTTAGGTACCCCCACTTCTCTTACCTCCGTTGTCACCGGCATTATTCGTGTATAATTACCTTTTTTGCCGACGAGAACGGGCATGTCAAATCCGGGTACATCTGCTTCCCATTTGAATTTCACCACCAGGTCTTTTCCGGATTCCTGAACATCGTAAAGCAGGCGGGGTACACCCGGGTAGGTCAGGTATTGTTGGAAAAATGGCGTCCAGTCCATTCCGGTTTTTTCGTTGACAATGTCGATGAAATCTTTGGTGGTGCAGGTCTTGTATTTATAGCGGTCGTAAAAATTGCGGAGAATACTAAAAAACAATTCATCATCGCCGATGGCATTGCGGAGGGTATGAAGAATCCATGCACCTTTGAAATAATGGTCTGATGCCCGCCAGCGGTCGAAGTTGACATCCATGGGGCCGAGAATGGGTTCCAGGTTGCGGATGAAATGCCGCTGGCTTTCGAGGTAGCGAACGGCATCGTCATAACTCATGGTATATTCCACGAAGAGCGCTTCCATGTAGGTGGTGAAGCTTTCGTGAATCCACATTTCGGCGTGGTCTCGCACACTCACGGCGTTGCCGAAATATTCGTGGCCGGTTTCATGAACGATGATATAGTCCCAGTCCATATCCCGCGGGATCATGCCGCCCAGGTAGCCTCTTTTGTAATTGTTGCCGTAGGCGATGCAGCTTTGGTGTTCCATGCCGAGGTAAGGTGTTTCCACCAGTGCATAGCCATCGTTCCAGAACGGATATTTTCCGAAATAATGCTCATAACAGCGCAGCACATCGTGCACCTGTTTGAAATGCTTTTTGGCCTTTTCCAGGTTGTAGGGCAGCACGTAATAATCGCATTGCAGGGAGTCGCCATCCATGGCAATATATGTGTCAGAAAAATGGACGTATTTGCCGATGTTGACGGTGACGTTGTAAGAGTTGATGGGGTAGGAGACGAACCAGGAGAACACATTGTAGCCGTCGTTGAGGCGGTTTGTTTTCCGGAGGTTTCCATTGGAAATGCAAACCAGCCCGACGGGCACGGCCACATTGATGAGCATGGAGTCGGGTTCGTCGCTGAGGTGATCTTTGCAGGGCCACCAGAGGCTGGCGCCATCGCCTTCGCAGGCAACGCCTACCCAGGGGTTGCCCTCCGCATCCTGTTTCCAGGCGAAGCCACCGTCCCAGGGGGCATTGGGGGCTTTCACCGGATAACCTTCATAAGCCACCCGCAGTGTTGAACTGAATCCCTTTTCCATTTCATCGGGAAAGTGAACGAACACGGCGTTGTGCACCCGTGTGTAGGTGACCGGCTGGTCGTACCAGGATATTTCGTTGATGGTCATGTTTTCGAAGAGGTCGAGCTGGATGGTGCGGGTGTTTTCCAGCACGTCGAAATAGATGTCCACGTAGCCTTTGATGAACTGTTTGGAAACATCGATGCCGATGTTCAATTCGTAATAAGTTACATCGAAGCAGGTTCTTTCGGGGCGCAACTGGCCCCGGAGCGAATCTGCCTGCGAAAAAATATAGTCCTGGTAAAAATCCTTTTGGGCGGAGAGGTTTCCAAAGAAAAAAATCAGGGAAGCGAGAACCAGTAAGCTGCGCAACATGGTCTGGGTTTGGTTTACGGTTTGCATGGAGTGAAACAGCATTGGCCGGAGGCCGAAGACAATACATAGTAATTTTCGCTAATTTTGAGCCCTTCGGCTGCGGCTGCAAAATAGGAAATTAGCCTGTCAGCTGGAGTTCATTGTGATGATAATGAGGAATGATGCCTGCCGGGATGGCAGTCAAAAGAACAGGATTCCTTCCAAAACGAACTGATCTTTATGCAAATTGACGTTGCGCAAGCGATTAAAGAACTGCTCTATAAGTCCGATTCTGTGATCATTCCAGGCCTGGGAGGGCTGATTGCCACACCCGTGCCGGCCTCGGTTGATTATGTGCAGGGAAGTGTGGAACCACCCTCCCGGAAGCTGGAATTCAATGAAAATCTCGTCATCAACGACGGAGTGCTGGCCCGGTTTATCGAAGAACAGTACACCGTGAGTTTCCGGGAAGCAGTGGAGGCCATTACCGATTTCGTTAACGAAGCAAGAGAAGCACTCGAACGCAGGGAGATTGTGGAGATACCCGAGGTTGGACGCATTTACCTCGACTATCAGCAGCAGATCCGCTTCATGCCCGATAAAACCAATTTTGCCGTTGACAGCTTTGGCTTGCCGCCGGTGAACTTCAAGCCCGTCGTTAGAGAGCGGGATGAGGGAGCTGCAGTTGGGGCCGGAGCAGCAGCCGCCACCGCCGGTGCTGCAGGCTCGCCACCTCCTGGACCTGCCGAAGCGGCTCCTTCCTTCGTCAAAAGAAACTTGCCCTGGCTGGTCGGCCTGGGCGCTGTACTGACGGCAGTGGTGTTGTTCATTGTCTTTTCCGGAGGTGATTCATCGCCAAAGGCGCCGGACAAAGATCGCCTCAATGTAAGTCCTAAAAGCAGCACGGAAAACCAGCCTCCGGCTGATGATGATGCCGTTGCCGAAGATAATATTGGGGCCATGGATGAAAACAACAATGCAGCAGCGGGTGGAGAAAGCTCCGTTGCCGAAGCGGAAAAACCGGCCCCGCCTGCCGAACCGGAGGTGAAGGAGGCTTTCATCGTGGTGCATTCTTTCAAAAACCCTCGCAACGCCAACAACTTTTACAATGTGTTGTCAGAAGCTGGTTACAGGGCAGAGAAGCGCCTGTGGAACGGGCTTCAGCGGGTAGGTATCATCTTCCCGTACCGCTATACCACCGAAATTGACAGCATGAAACAGGTGTTGGGGCCGAAGTACAAATCGGGTCCCAAACTGTTTGAAGAACTGGAGGAGTAAATGAAACGAATCGGACTGCTGTCAGATACCCACAGTTTTCTGGATCCCACACTGCTAAAGCACTTCGAGGCCTGCGACGAGGTTTGGCATGCCGGTGACATCGGCAACGTGGCGGTGGCCAATGCTTTGGAAGCTTTCAAACCCTTCAGGGCCGTGTACGGCAACATCGATGGCCAGCCCATCCGCATCCGCTATCCTGAGAATCAAATTTTTGAGGTAGAAGGTCTCAAGGTGCTCATGACCCACATCGGAGGCTATCCGGGGCGCTACACCGCCCGGGTGAAAGGCCTGCTGCAAAAGCACCGCCCGGGCCTTTACATCTGCGGACATTCCCACATTCTGAAGGTGATGCCCGATCCGAAATTAGGCCTCCTGCACATCAACCCCGGTGCCTGTGGAAAAGAAGGCTTCCATCAAATCCGAACAGCCGTCAGGTTTGTCATAGACAATGGCGTTGTGGGCCAACTCGAGGTCATCGAATTGGGGAAAAGAGGAGCGCTCACCGGTTAAGGGTGTGGCGGGGCTCAGGTGACTATGACGTTGGTGGATTTAAAATTCTTGGAGCTTGAAAACGGGCGTTTTGGAAAACTACCAACTCATGTCGTCGTCATCAGGTGCTGGGGCATCTTCCGAATCGGATTCAGTCTTTCTGGTCCTTTCATTTTGATGGGAACCCCTTGTTTTCGTAGCCTTCCCGGTTGGCTTCCCATTCTTCCTGCCGCCGGTCAAACTTTTCGAAATCATAGTCCGGCAGCAGTTCTTCTTTCACATGATTGATGCAATCTTGCAGCCCTTCCAGAAAGCGGTTGAAATCTTCCCGGTAAAGAAAAATCCGTTGACGTTCAATCCGCTCACCATTCAACTTACGGGTGCTTTCGGTCAGCGTAATGTAGTAGTCTCTTCCCCTAGTCGGTCTTACGTCGATAAAGTAGGTTCTTCTGTTACCTGCACGTATCTTCCTGGAAAAGACACTGTCATCTCTGTTGTTTCTTTTCACTTTGCCAGGTTTTTGATTGTGAGTATTTGCGGTAGTGAGTTAGAAGACAAAAATAGGGAATGAATGAAATTATCAAAATGAGAAGAATTGGCTGAAACCCTTTGCTGCTCATTGGGTTAACCCTGGCTGGATTGGTAATTGGCAAACGGCCTGTTTGTCAGGGGTGGAGCCAGGATTCACTTATAAATTGGTGCAGAACTGGTAAACAGGCCATTGACTATTGGGCATTGCAGAATTTCCGCCATCGAGTAATTACTCGAAACCTCTCCTCTTTTTCCCTTCGCCTTTGGCAACGCTTGCCTGGCTTACTCGCTTCGCAATTTTAATGTTGGGTCATTATTGTAAGCTGGCTGACAAATGTTGAATATGCCGCTTTGCTGGTCTTACTCGGGTACTTCTTCCAACTGTTGCTTCTGGAACTGTTCAAAATAGTAGCCCTTGTTGGCGAGGAGTTCCTCATGGGTGCCCTGTTCTGCAATGCGGCCATTTTCGAGGACGATGATCTTGTCGAAATTGAGCAGCGTGAAGATCCTGTGGGTGATGAGGATGGCCGTTTTATTGGCCAGATCATCGCGGAGGTAGGTGAGTATTTTCTTTTCCGTTTTGGTATCAACGGCGCTGAGGCAGTCGTCGAGGATGACGATGTCGGGGTTTTTGATCAATGCCCTTGCAATGGAGATCCGCTGTTTTTGGCCACCGGAGAGGGTTACGCCTCTTTCGCCTACCAGCGATTCGTAACCATGGGGCAGTTCTTCGATCTCATCGTGAATTGCGGCGTGAGCCGCGAAGCGTTTGACTTCTTCGTCGCTGGCGTCGGGTTTTCCAAACCGTATGTTGTTTGCGACGGTATCGGAGAAGAGGAATACATCCTGCGGCACATAGCCAATGCATTTGCGCAGCTTGAACAGGTCGTGTTCACGCACATCTTTTCCGTCCACCAATATTCTTCCTTCGGTAACGTCGTACATTCTCAGGATCAGCTCTGCAATGGTCGTTTTGCCGGAACCCGTGCGGCCGGTTATGGCAAGTTTCTGGCCTGGCAGCAGTTCGAAGCTGACGCCGTCCAGGGCTTTGATGCCGGTGTCGGGATAAACGAAACTTACGTTTTCAAATACGATATGGCCTTTCAGCGGAGTGGGATCTTCGACAGGGTTGACGATGGTCGGTTTGGTGTCCAGGAATTCGTTGATGCGCTTTTGCGAAGCGGCGGCCTGCTGAATGATGGAACTGATCCACCCCAGCGCCGTGACCGGCCAGGTGAGCATGTTGACGTAGATGATGAATTCGGCGATGTTGCCTGTTGATATAGAACCTTTCACCACTTGTATGCCCCCAAAGTACACGGTGATGACCATGCTCAGTCCGATCAGCATCAGCATCGTCGGGTGAAAGAATGCATCGACACGGGCCAGGGCCAGGGATTTGTCCATGTAAACCTGGCTCTGACCGGCAAAGTAATTACCCATGGGCTTTTCCTGGACGTAAGACTTCACCACCCGGATGCCGGAAAAGACCTCCTGGGCTATGCTGGTCAGTTTGGAGAGTTGCCGCTGTATCCGTTCACTGCGCACATTGATTAGGTGGCTGACGTAGTAGATCGAAATGGAAAGTATGGGCAAGGGGGCCAGGCAGTAGAGCGTCAACTCCCAGCTCACTCTTACCATGTTGTAGATCACCAGTACGAACAGTGAAATGAGGTTGATGCCGTAAAGCAGGGCAGGGCCGAGATACATCCGGACTTTGGAGACATCCTCCATGATGCGGGACATGAGGTCACCCGTGCGGTTGCGCTTGTAAAAAGCGGTATCCAGTTCTTCGTAATGTTTGAAGAGTTCTTCCCGGATGTCATACTCGATGAGGCGAGACATGACGATGATGGTCTGCCGCACCAAAAACAGGAAGGTGCCCATGAGCAGGGCAAGCCCCAGCACCAATAAGCCAAACAACAGGAGAATGCGCCCGAAGATCCCGTACAATTCACCCTGAAGCTCAAACCCGGTGTACATTTTGAACAGGTCAATGTTGTCAATGACCAGGTCCAGTGCCTGGCGGATCATCTGTGGCTGAAGGGCGTTGAAAAAGTTGGACGTGAACACGAAAAGGATGCCCAGCAGAAACCGCCAGCGGTATTTGTAAATTAGCTTGTTGAGTACGAAAAGGTGTTTCACGAGGCTATGAACGAGGTTTGACGCCTGATGGTTGAAAAAAGTGAACGGACAGAAAACATTTTTCCCAAACAGCCCAAACACGAGCCGGTTCAGCTTTGGCGGGCGAAATTAGGTAAATATCTTTGCGCTTCATTTTTTAGCGGCTTAGCCGCTCACTTCAGCCCGCCGAAATCAAACTCACATAATTCAATCCGCACCACATGCACAGAGAAATTCACCACTGGTACAGTCCTTCGCTGAACAAACACATGGAAGTAGCGGAGTGGGGTCACTTCGGCTTCGCCCTGCTCATGCTGCCCACAGCGGCTGCCGATTACCTTGAATACGAGCGGTTTTTGATGATCGATGCACTGGCACCACACATCGATGCAGGCAAGATAAAGGTTTACTCCATCAACAGCATCAACAGTGAAAGCTGGCTGAATCGCAACATGCACCCCCGCCACAAGGCGATCCGGCATACCCAGTTCAACAGTTACGTTTACAAAGAAGTGCTGCCTTTCATCAAAAGCAGAACCAGCCCCGAGACGCCCATCATCACCACAGGCGCTTCTTTGGGTGCGCTGCATGCCGCCAACCTCTATTTCAAAAGACCCGACCTCCTGGATGGTACCATTGCCATGAGCGGCGTTTACGACCTGCAGGTGTACACCGATGGATATTATGACGAAGATGTCTATTTTAATTCTCCGGTTGCGTATCTTTCCAACCTCGATGACGACTACTACCTGCCCATGCTCAGAAGGGCTCAACACATCCACATCCTGACGGGTTCGGGCAGCTACGAAGACCCTGAAGCCTCCAGAAATTTGTCCAGGGTGCTCAGTGCAAAAGGCATCCCGCACGACCTGGACATCTGGGGACCAGATATGCCGCATGACTGGCCAACATGGAGGGCCATGTTGCCGTATGTGATTGGAGCGAAGTTTTGATCCCGACATTCATTGGGAGAGGATTTGAAGATTTGAAGAACTGAGGAACTGAAGATGCTAGCCCTATCAAATCCTCAAATCCTCCCCCGAAAGCTTTCGGGGCTCGATTCCTCACACCAGATATAACCAAATTAAAGTCCAACCAATGGAAAACCGAATTGTAACCCTCGATGAATTCATTATCCATCGCCAGAAAGAGCACCCGTTTGCCACTGGAGAACTCACAGGCCTGCTGCGCGACATTGGCGTGGCCGCCAAAATCGTCAACCGGGAGGTGAACAAGGCCGGATTGCTCAACATTCTCGGTGCTGCCGGGAAGGAGAACAAAACCGGTGATTCCGTTCAAAAGCTCGACCTCTACGCCAACGAAAAGCTGATCGAATGCCTCCGCAATTCCGGTGAATGTGCCGGCATTGCCTCTGAAGAGAGCGAGGACTTCATTCCCATCCCCGCTGTTGAGGGCAAGGAAAGCAAGTACGTGGTGGTGGTTGATCCCCTGGATGGTTCCTCCAACATCGACGTGAATGTTTCCGTCGGAACCATTTTCGGTATTTACCGAAGGGTGAGCGATCCTTCAGGCCCTGTTCAACTTGAAGATTTTCTTCAGAAAGGCACTGATCTGGTGGCCGCCGGCTATGTGCTCTATGGCACCTCTACCATTCTCGTTTATACCACCGGCAGGGGCGTCAATGCCTTCACCCTGGACCCGACCATTGGTGAGTTCTGCCTTTCACACCAGAACATCAAGATTCCAAAACGTGGCAATTTTTACTCCGTCAACCAGGGCTATTACCTGAAGTTTGATGTGGAGATGCGCCGGTACATCGACCATTGTTCCGACGAAAACTACGGTCTGCGCTACATCGGCTCGATGGTTTCCGACATCCATCGCATCCTCTTCCAGGGAGGCATCTTCCTTTATCCCAACACCCGGAAGTACCCGCAGGGTAAGCTGCGCCTGCTCTATGAGTGCAACCCGCTTGCTTTCGTGGTTGAACAAACCGGTGGAAAGGCCATCACCTGCAACCTGGAACGCATCCTCGAACTGGAGCCCCGGGAACTGCACCAGCGCACCACCATTGCCATCGGATCTCCGGAAATGGTGGATGAAATGGAAGCTTTTGTGAAGAGGTATGCCAACGTGCCCGCAGTGAACGGCCAGAATTGATTCATCCGCCTACCTGGCATCTCGCCGATGAAAAATAAGTAGCATGCCCTTGTCAACTGATAAGGGCCTGCTACCTTTGCGCTCCATGATTGAAGGACGCAACATATTGCCCGCTGAACGCTTCGGTCTTACCCTGGACCGCCTCTGCCACCAGCTCATCGAGAACTACGATGATTTTGAGGGGGCTTGTATCATTGGTGTTCAACCCAGGGGAACTTTGCTGGCCGACCGCATCCATGCCAAGCTCACCACCATCACCGGCCTTCCATCCATCGCCTACGGCAAACTCGATATCACTTTCTACCGCGACGATTTTCGCCACCGGGAAAAGCCCCTGCGTGCCAGCACCACGGAAATCGACTTTCTGGTGGAAGGCAAAAAGGTCATTCTGATCGATGATGTCCTGTACACAGGGCGGACCATCCATGCGGCCATGTCGGCATTGCTGGATTTTGGCCGCCCGGAAAAGGTGGAGCTGCTGGTGCTGGTTGACCGGCGCTTCAACCGGGAGTTGCCCATCAAGTCGGATTACACCGGCATCAGGGTGGATGCCCTGGATGAAGCGTATGTGCGGGTTGACTGGGGAGCGGATGATCACAACCAGGTGCTGCTGTTTCCGCACAAGGCAGAAGTGTAAATGGCTGGCAGCCCTTGCGTTTACCGAAGGAAATAAAACAAGCCCGGAGCAATGCCGGGAAGACCACCATAGCGCATGACTGAGCAACTGAGTACCAAACACCTTTTGGGCATCAAGTACCTCACCAGAGAGGACATCGAACTCATCTTCGAGACCGCCGATGAATTCAAGGAGGTAATCAACCGCCCCATCAAGAAGGTACCTTCCCTGCGGGATATCACCGTTGCCAATATGTTCTTCGAAAACTCCACCCGCACCCGCATTTCCTTTGAGCTGGCCGAAAAGCGCCTCTCCGCAGATGTGGTCAACTTTTCGGCTTCCGCCTCTTCCGTCTCAAAAGGAGAGACCCTGCTCGATACCGTCAACAATGTGCTGTCCATGAAGGTGGACATGGTGGTGATGCGACATCCGGCGCCCGGCGCCCCACAGTTTTTGGCTCGCCACATCCAGGCCAACATCATCAATGCCGGTGACGGCACCCATGAGCACCCCACCCAGGCCCTGCTGGATGCTTTCTCCCTTCGGGAAAAATTCGGTGAACTGGCCGGTAAAAAGGTGGCCATCTTCGGGGATATTACCCACTCCAGGGTGGCCCTCAGCAACATTTATTGTCTTCGCAAACTGGGCGCAGAGGTCAAGGTATGCGGACCGCCAACGCTCATTCCCAAATTTCTGCCGGCCCTGGGGGTAGGGGTGGAGCACGATGTGAAAAAGACCCTGCAATGGTGCGATGCAGCCAATGTGCTGCGCATTCAGCTGGAACGGCAGGATGTCAAAAACTTCCCGTCGTTGCGGGAGTATTCACAATATTTCGGCATCAACAGGGCCTTGCTCGACAGCCTGGACAAGGAGATCGTGGTCATGCACCCGGGCCCCATCAACCGGGGAGTGGAACTCACCAGCGACGTTGCCGATTCCGAACACTCCATCATCCTGCAACAGGTGGAGAATGGCGTGGCCGTCAGAATGGCGGTATTGTACCTGCTGGCTGCCCGCAGGTCTTGAGACTTGCGCTCCTTTGCCATAGGTAATGGCAGATCGTTTTCCGAAGGCAGTTCCAAACAATTTCCTTCCAAATCACCTTTTTGGATTGCACTTCCAAACGCTCCCCTTTTCCGCCAGTACTACACATAACTGGTTAAACTTATCTGGATGATTTGCCCGAAGGGCAAAAACAACTATTTTGGAGCAAATTTCCATGTATGAGAAAATTGACTGATACCCTCATTGCACCATTGCTGTTCCTGTGTTTTGTCCAAAGTGTTTACGGTCAGGATTGCAACCACTTCATTGCCGAAGACAAGGTCATTGGTGGCTTCCACGTCCTGAAAACCAATCCGCAAGTTCTGGTTGTGCGTGGCACCTATAGCTACAGCATTGACTTCCGCAACGACGAGCAGGGCATTCTGGCCAGGATGTATTCCAAAGGCACCGGTGAGGTCTTCAACCTCAACGACGAGCTGATCTTTGTTGACAAAAACAACGTTCGCAAAACATACCGCTTTATCGAAATGGGGGAGATGATCCGGGATGGTGGAGCCCCTGTGCACCAGAATACCTTGAAGCTGGACCTGGCTGCATTGAAGTGGATGTCGGAAAACTATATCCAGACCATTTTCATCAAAAACAACGTGAAGAACCAGATGCTGAAATTCACGGTGAATTCAAACCGCCAAAGTGAGTTTCAAAATCTGGCGAAGTGCTTTTATAGCAGGTTGCATAAAGACCTGGTCAACGACACACCCATAGAAGGCAACACAGGAACGATGACACCCGGTGGCCCTGTTTCCAAAACAGATCCGAGCAAGGGAACCAGTGGTGAAAAACAGGGAACTGTCAGGGTAGCTGACATCAGCCAGCTGAACGACGAAGAACTGAAGCAGTTGTACGAAGAATTGCGGAGAACCAAAGAAAGGGTGCGGGCTGAAATTGAAGCGGAAAAGGACAAACTCCAGGTTTTCAGAAGCCAAATCGAAGAAGAACTGAACGCCGTCAGGGCAAAGGCGCAGGAGGAAAAAACGAAGTTTGCGCAGGAAGTGCTGGATGCACGCAAACGATCACAGGCCGAAATAGCAGAAGCCCAGCGGGAGAGTGCCGAAGCCGTTAAAGCTGCCCGGGAAAGGGCTTCCACTGAGATAGAAAAAATAAATCTGAGCGTAGCTGAGGCTCGTCAGAAAGCCGATGCCGAAATCCAAAAGGCCAAGTTGGAGGCTGCCCAACAGGTGAAAGATGCCCGTGAAAAGGCTGCCTCCGAAATTGCCAAAATCCGGGAGAACATGGAGCTGGCAAAGCTGCAATACGCCGATGAGATCGCCAGTGCCCGGGAAAACTCGGCAGCGCAAATTGCTGACATCCGGGAGGAAAGTACCAGGCTCATCGAGCAGGCCAGAATCCAGGCAAAAACCGAACAGGACAGAACCGTTGAGGAAGTGGTGGTGACCCGTGAAAATGCCGCCCAGGAAATACTGAAAGCCAAGGAGCGGGCAGCTGCGGAGATTGCCAAGGCCCGTGAAGAGGTGGTTCTGGAAAAGGAGAAGCTGGCATTTGAGGTGGCTGAAGCCCGCCGGAAAGCCACCCAGGAATTGTCGAACATCTCTCAGCAAAATGCTGCCGCCATTGCCGAAATGAATGAAAAACTGGCAAGGGAAAAAGAGGCCTATGCCCTGGAAGTTGCTGAGGCCCGGAAGAAGGCCAGTGAAGAGATAGCCAGAATTCAAAAGCAAGTTGCGGAAGAAAGGTCGCTTGCCGAGCAGGAGATCGCCCGCATCAGGGAACAATCTGCCAAAGAAATTGCCGAAGCGAGAAAAGCTGCTGAAGCTGAAAAGGCCAAATCAGCTGCCGAAGTAAAAGCTGCTAAAGAAAGGGCAGCCGCTGAAATTGCCAATATCAACAAGGAAGAAGCTGAGAAAGTGGCTGATGCCCGTGCCCGGGCCGAGGAAGAGCAAAAGAAAATTGCCGAAGAAGTGGCTGCCGCCAGAAAACGGGCCGAGGAAGAACTTGCCCGCATTCAGGAGGAGGTGAACAGGGCCATTGCCGAAGCAAAAAAACAGGAAGAAGAGATCAAACGCAAAGCTGCCGAAGAGGTGGCCGCTGCCCGAAAGCGGGCAGAAGAGGAGATCAAGGCAGCTGCCGGCAGTGCTGCCAGCAAAGTACAGGAAGCCGTAGCCAAATCAGAAGAGGCGAAGAAAGAATACGCCACCGAAGTGGCCAAAGCCCAGCAGACCGCTGATGAGCGCATCAAACAGATTCAGGAGGAAGCAGCCCGTGCCATTGCCGAAGCAAAACAAAAAGAAGCGCAGAAAAAGACGGCCACAGCAGAAGAAGTGGTGAAGGCCAGGGAAAATGCTGCCCGTGAAATTGCTGCTGCCCGAGAACAGGCCGCCAATGAAATTGCCGAGGCTAAAAAAGCGGCTGCACTGGCCAAGCAACAATCTGCCAACGAAGTTTCGGAAGCAAAGAGGCAGGCCGCAGAAGCCATAGCCGCCATCCGGCAGGAAGAGGCTGAAGCCGTCAGGCAGGCCAGGGAAAAGGCTGCAAAAGAACGGCAGGAACTGGCCGCACAGGTGGCAGCAGCCAGGGAGCAGGCCGCCAAAGAAGTGACCACCGCCCGTGAAATGGCAGCCGCAGAAGTGAAAGCAGCCAGAGAAGACGCCGCACGGCAGAAGGAACAAGCTGCGCTGGAAGTGCTGGAAGCCAGGAAAAAAGCCGCTGAAGAAATTGCCCTTGCCAAGGAAACAGCCGCCCGGGAAGTGGCAGCTGCTCAAAAACAAGCGCAGGAAGCCATCCGGAAAGCTGAAGAGGAAAAACAAAAGCGTTTGTCGGAAATAGCTGCTGAAGTAGCGTCGGAAGAGGCCGCTGCCAAAGAGCGGATATTGCAGGCTCAGCAGCAGGCCAATGCTTTGCTGGAGCAATATGCCAAACAAACCGCCGATGCAGAAACGGAATCCAGAGAAGCCATAGCCGCTGCCCGCAAAGCTGCCGCCGAGGAAATCGCCAAAATCAGGGAGGAAACCAACCAGAAAAAACTTCAATACCAAGCTGAAGCGGAAGACGCACGCAAACAGTCTTTGGAAGAGATCAACAAGGCCAAAGCCGACGCCAACGATGCCATCTACGAAGCCCGGCAGGCGGCCACCGCTCAGATCACAAAAGTGAAAGAGGACGTCGCTGCGCAAATTGCCGAGGAGCGCAAAAAGCTGGAAGAAGAACGCCTCAAAGTAGCTGAAATGACCAGCCGTGTCGCCGAGCTTCAGGCCCAGATCAAAAAGCTGGAAGAAGAGCTGGCCAAAAAGAAAGAGGGGTCGAATAATTAGGTTGGGCAAAAATTGCTCTGGCTTTCTGAAATTGTCTGAATCACGGATTTTCACGGATTGTGGGATTGCCCGGAATGGGAATTACATTGTCAACCGGCGAAATCGGATAATCCGTTACTTCA